>NZ_LGDG01000042.1 GCF_001279775.1 Streptomyces sp. MMG1533
CTGCAGCTTCACCAACTCCGTCTGCAGGCGCAGCAGTTCCTCCTCGTACGTCTTGCGCGGCACCTTCTCCGCCTTCTTGCCCGCCATGCCGCCTCCACCGCTCGATGACTCGACCGAGTCTCCAGGCACAAGGTCCAACGGCAGGGCAGCACCGTACTGACCGGCAGGGGGCTGCGCGCCGCAGCACGGCGCAGCCAGCGCAAGGTCCGCGCGCGGACACGCCGGCGGTCATGCGATCACGCGTCCGGCGTGCCTGCGGCTGGTGCACTCGCGGCGGGTCATGACGCGGAGAGATCGAACTCCACGTTCACGACGCCCTCGACGGCCCGGACCAGACGTGCGGCCACAGGTACCAGGGACGTGTCCCGGATGCGGCCGCTGAGCGTCACGACACCGTCCCGTACGGCCACGCGAACGGCTGGCGCCGGAGTGGGGAAGAGGTACGACACCACCTCCCGCCGGACCTCCTCGGCGATCTCCTCGTCGTCGCGCAGGAACACCTTCAGCAGGTCGGCGCGGCTGACGATGCCCTGCAGCATGCCCAGTTCGTCGACGACCGGAAGCCGCTTGACCTTGGCGCGTGCCATGGTCCGCGCGGCCTGGGCGAGCGTCGCGTCCGCACGGACGGTGAGGGCCGGCGAGGTCATCAACTCGCCGGCCGTCACCGCGCCCGCCTTCGCCAGGTCGGACAGGCGCCGCAGCTGGGTGTACCGGTCGGGGTCGCTGTCGCGGAACTCCTCCTTGGGCAGCAGGTCGGCCTCGGAGACGACGCCGACGACGCGGCCCTCGCCCTCCAGGACGGGCAGGGCGCTGACCTTCCAGTCCCGCATCATCCGCACGATCTCCTTGAAGGCGGCCTCGCGGCCGATGGCGGCGACGGTCTGGCTCATCACGTCGCTCACGATGTGCGGCGTGCCGTGCATGATGTCTCCTTGGTCGCTGTCGCGCCGACTCTCAGGGGTGGTCACCGGAGGCTGCCGCTGCCGTAGGGGGCGTACAGGTCGAGCAGCCGGGTGCGAGCCGAGCACAGGCGGTGGGCGAGGATGCCGCCCACCCACAGGGCGACGCTCTGACCGAGTGCGGCGTCGTCCTGGCACATCGAACGGATGGTGGTGGCGTCGAACTCGTAGGCGCGCACCGGACTGGTCGCCTCGGCACCCAGGTGCCAGGCGTGTGGGGCGAACAGCCAGGACCAGCCGATGAGTTCGTTGTGTCCGAGGGTCTCGATGACGGCGGCGCGGCGGCCGGGCACGTGCATGTCCAGGGCGACGGTGCCGGTGCGGATGATCCAGAACCGGTCGGCGCGGTCCCCCTCCTCGAAGAGACGGGCGCCCTGGGGGAACGACACCTCCCGGGCGAAGCGCATCAGCCGATGCCGGTGCTCGGCGGGCAGCGCCCGCAGCATGCTGGCCGTGGCGGGAGCGTTCATGAGGTGCCTCCGATCAGGGCGTATGTACCTGCCGAGTCCAGCGTGGAGCCCGTGCCCCGTGCCCAGCCATGGGCCACCCGGCCCCATCGCCGGGCCGCCCGGTACCCCGTAAGAGCCCTTGGGCCCCCTGCGCCGGGACGGCCCCGGCGGTTCGATGGAGACGAGAAGCAAACCCGCTGGAAGGGGGTGTGCATCGTGGGTACGTCACTGACGCCGGAGTTCTGGAGGCTGTTCGCCATCCTCCTGGTGATCTCCATGGCGGTCACCTTCGTGCTCAGCGCCGCGCTCGACGCGCTGGCGCTGAGGGCGATACGGGCGCAGCGCCGCCGCATCCGTCGCCGGCCGGCGGCCACGCGGACGACCGGGGGGCCGCGTCGACCCGACAAGGCCCTGGTCCGCCACTGAGCCACGGAAGTGGAGCGAAGCCCGCCCGCCGGCCCTTTGCGGGGCTGGAGTGGGGCCGAAAGGTGCCATGAAGGGGCTGTACGGCCCCTGCGCACAAAGCACTTCATGGACAACGCTCGAACCAGAAGGCCGAACAGGCTCGGACGGAGGAGGTAGACAACATGCTTCGGTACGTCACCGCTGGAGTCGACGGTTCCACCGAGAGTCTTGCGGCCGCGCACTGGGCGGCCCGGGAAGCTCTGCGTCGCGGAGCCTCGTTGAAGCTGGTACACGCCTGGAAATGGCATCCTCGCCCGGCCTCCTCCGTACCGGCGGATCTCAGCGAGCGCGAGTGGGCCCAGCAGACCCTGGACCGAGCGGTCGGCAGCGTCCGTGCCGCGCGCCCCGGGCTGCGGATCGTCGACGAGCTGGTGGCCGACTCCGCGGTCGCCGCCCTGATCGCGGCAGCCGAGGATGCGGAGCTGTTGGTGCTCGGCTCCCGCGGGCTCGGCGGTGTCGCGGGGTTCATGGTCGGCTCCGTGTCCCAGCGGGTCGTCGCCAGGTCCCCGCGCCCTGTGGTGCTCGTCCGCGCGGGCGAGTCCTCCGCAGACGAGCATCTTCCGGCGCCCGACGGCGTCTCGCCGGACGAGATCCCCGAGATCCCGTACCGCGATGTCGTCCTCGGGCTGGACATCCGACGCCCCTGCGACGAACTGATCGAGTTCGCCTTCGAGGCCGCCCGCCGCTACGGCGCCGCACTGCACGTGATCCACGCCTTCGGCGTTCCGTCGGCCGAGGGCGCCGACCTGCACGCGGTCACAGGGGCCGGGCCGGAGCTCCTCGCGGCACAGGAACGTGCACTCGTCGCGGCACTGCGTCCGTGGTGCGAGAAGTTCCCCGGGATCTCCGTGACCGAGACCGTCTCCGAAGGCAGGGCGGCCACCGCACTGGTGCGCGCGGCATCGGGAGCCTCCCTCGTTGTGGTGGGGCGCCGGACACGGGACGGCCGCCTCGGCACGCACATCGGGCCCGTGACGCACGCGGCGCTGCACCATGTCGGCTGCCCCGTCGCCGTCGTACCGCATGCCTGAACCGGCTCTCCAGGTGCTCCCGTCGGCTCCCGGCACCTGCCGGCGCTTCACGATCACCGCTTCACGATCACCGCTTCACGATCACCGCTTCACGATCACCGCACCCGCCCACCGCCTCACGACCACCGCACCCGCCCACACCGTCTTCGACGAGGCGGAGAACCGGTTGCACACCTCAACGCCCTGCTGGTCGCCACCCCGGAGGACTGAACTGTGCGCATCGTCATCGCCCTCGGCGGCAACGCCCTGCTGCGCCGGGGCGACTGCCCCGACGCGGCTGTGCAGCAGGCGAACATCGACCGGGTGGCCACCGCGGTCGCCGGCCTCGCCCTGGAACACGAGATCGTCATCACCCATGGCAACGAGCCGCAGATCGGCCTGCTCGCCATGGAGAGCGCGGCCGACCCGGTCCTGACCGCCCCCTATCCGCTGGACCTGCTCGGCGCCCAGACGGAGGGGCTGATCGGCTCGCTGCTGGTCCGGACCCTGCACGACACGCTGCCCGGCCGCAAGATCGCCGCACTCGTCACGCACACGCTGGTACGGGCGGACGATCCGGCCTTCACACGGCCCACGAAGCGCGTCGGCCCCGTGTACCCCAGGGACGTCGCCCGCGCCCTCGCGCGAAGGCGCGGCTGGCACATCGCCAAGGACGCCACCGGGTGGCGCCAGGTCGTCGCCTCACCCGCGCCCGAGGCGATCGTCGAGACCGAGACGATCCATGACCTGCTCACGTGCGGCGCGCTGGTCATCTGCGCCGGCGGCGGAGGCGTTCCCGTCATCGCGGACAGCGACACCGGGGCACTGCACGGAGTGGACGCGGTCATCGACAAGGACCTCACCGCGGCCCTGCTCGCCGAGGAACTCAAGGCCGACTTCCTGCTCATCCTCACCGACGTGCCCAACGTCTACACCGACTACGGCACCCCCGACCAGCATCCCGTCCTGGACGCCACTCCGGACGACCTGCGCCGTGGCGGCTTTCCCGACGGCACGATGGGACCCAAGACCGAGGCCGCAGCCCGGTTCGTCGAACGCACCGGCGGCCTTGCCGCGATCGGTTCCCTCGACGCGGCGTACGAGATCCTCCACGGGAGGTCGGGGACGCTCGTCCGCCCCGATCTGTCCATCGGCTGAAGTCCGCCAGGGCGGGACCGGTGGGCCGAACGGCCCCATGGCCCGGGGACTGACGGCACCGATCGCAGACCCTGTCCGGCACTGCCCGCGAGCATGGCGGAAGACGAGTATCGGCAGTGAGAGACGCACGTTTGCCAACAGGGAGAGGACATCCGGCGATGACCACAACGGTGACAGCTGGCAGCCGCAGGGCCGAGGCATGGAGTGGCTTCGCCGGGACAAGCTGGCGCGACCGCATCGACGTACGCGACTTCATCCAGGCCAACTACACGCCGTACGAGGGCGACTCGGTGTTCCTGGTCGGTCCGACCGAGCGCACCCTCACCGTCTGGCACAAGGTCAGCGCGCACTTCCCCGAGGAGCGGCGCAAGGGAATCCTTGACGTCGACCCGGGCACCCCGTCCACCATCACCTCGCACCGGCCGGGCTTCATCGACCGCGATCGGGAGCTGATCGTCGGCCTGCAGACCGACGCCCCGCTCCGGCGGGCGATCATGCCGAACGGCGGGCTGCGGATGGTCGAGAACAGCCTGAAGGCATACGGCTACAAGGCGGATCCCTTCGTCACGCGCGTCTTCGGCACCTACCGCAAGACCCACAACGACGGCGTCTTCGACGCGTACACCCCCGAGATGCGCGCCGCCCGCAAGGCAGGCATCATCACCGGCCTGCCGGACGCCTACGGCCGCGGCCGGATCATCGGCGACTACCGGCGGGTCGCGCTGTACGGCACCGACCGGCTCATCGAGGCCAAGCGGGCCGAGCGCGCCCTGCTGGACGCGCGGCCCTCGAGCCCGGACGTCATCCGGGATCGTGAGGAACTGGCCGAGCAGATACGGGCGTTGGGTGAACTTGCGGAGATGGCGGCCTCGTACGGCTGTGACGTCTCCCGCCCTGCGGCCACCGCCCACGAGGCCGTCCAGTGGCTCTACCTCGGTTTCCTGGCCGCCGTGAAGGAGCAGAACGGCGCCGCGATGTCGCTGGGCCGCACCTCCACGTTCCTGGACGTCTACGTGCAGCGGGATCTGGAGGAGGGCCTGATCGACGAGATCCGGGCCCAGGAGCTGATCGACGACTTCGTGATCAAGCTGCGGATCGTGCGGTTCCTGCGCACTCCGGAGTACGACGCGCTGTTCTCCGGCGACCCGACCTGGGTGACGGAGTCCATCGGTGGCATGGGTGGCGACGGGCGCACGCTGGTCACCCGCACGTCCTTCCGCTTCCTGCAGACGCTCTACAACCTCGGCCCGGCCCCGGAGCCCAACCTGACCGTGCTGTGGTCGCCTCAACTGCCTTCCGGGTTCAAGGAGTTCTGCGCCCGGGTGTCCATCGACACCAGCGCCGTGCAGTACGAGTCCGACGACCTGATGCGGCCGCGCACCGGCGACGACACCGCGATCGCCTGCTGTGTGTCGGCGATGGCGGTGGGCCGGCAGATGCAGTTCTTCGGGGCGCGGGTGAACCTCGCCAAGGCCATGCTGTACGCGATCAACGGCGGCCGGGACGAGATGACCGGTGAGCAGATCGCGCCCGAGGCGCCCGCCCTGACCGGCGAGTACCTGGAGTACTACGAGCTGTCTGCCGCGTACGACCGCATGCTGGACTGGCTGGCGCAGACGTACGTCAACACGCTCAACGTCATCCACTACATGCACGACAAGTACGCCTACGAGCGCATCGAGATGGCGCTGCACAACCACCCGGTGTACCGCTTCATGGCCTGCGGCATTGCCGGACTGTCGGTGGCCGCAGACAGCCTCTCGGCCGTCAAGCACGCCCGGGTGAAGGTCATCCGGGACGCCACCGGCCTGGCCGTCGACTACGAGATCGAGGGCGACTTCCCGGCGTACGGCAACAACGACGACCGTGTCGACTCCATCGCGGCGGACCTCGTGAAGTCGTTCATGTCCAAGGTGCGCAGGCACCCCACCTACCGGAACGCCGAGCACACCCAGTCGGTGCTGACCATCACCTCCAACGTGGTCTACGGCAAGCACACCGGCAACACCCCCGACGGCCGGCGCGCCGGCGAGCCCTTCGCGCCGGGCGCCAACCCCATGAACGGCCGCGACCGGCACGGGGTGGCCGCCTCGGCGCTGTCGGTCGCCAAGCTGCCGTACGAGGAGGCCCGCGACGGCATCTCGCTGACCACGACGATCACCCCCGAGGGGCTGGGACACAACCCGGAAGACCGGCCGGGCCACCTGGTCGGCATCCTCGACGCCTACATGGCCTCCGGCGGCTTCCACATGAACGTCAACGTCCTGGACCGGGCGACCCTGGAGGACGCCATGGAGCACCCGGAGAAGTACCCGGAGCTGACGATCCGGGTCTCCGGCTACGCGGTCAACTTCGTCCGCCTGACCCGCGAGCAGCAGCTCGACGTGATCAGCCGCACCTTCCACGGATCGCTGTGAGCGCCACGACCGAGCCGGTGACGGGCCGGATCCACTCCTGGGACCTGTCCACGGGAGTGGACGGTCCCGGGACCCGGTTCGTGCTCTTCGTCAACGGCTGCCCGCTGCGCTGCCTGTACTGCGCCAACCCCGACACCTGGCACATGCGTGACGGGCGGGAGGCCACGGTCGACGAGGTGACGGCGGAGATCGAGAAGTACCGGGGCTTCATCAGCACCGCAGGCGGAGGGGTGACCATCACGGGTGGCGAGCCACTGCTCCAACCCGTCTTCACCGCCTCGGTTCTGCGCCGCTGCAAGGAGGCCGGACTGCACACAGCGCTCGACACCTCCGGCTTCCTCGGCGCCCGCGCCACCGACGAACTCCTCGCCGACACCGATCTGGTGCTGCTGGACATCAAGTCCTTCGACGTCACCACGTACCGCAAGTTGACCGGCGGCGAACTCACACCCACCTTGAACTTCGCCACCCGCCTGGACCGCCTCGGCAACAGGATGTGGATCCGCTACGTCCTGGTCCCCGGCTGGACCGACGACCCCGAAGCGGTCGACGGCCTCGCCCGCTTCCTGGCCGGCCTCGGCAACGTCGACCGTGTGGAGGTCCTGCCCTTCCACAAGCTCGGCGCCCACAAGTACGACGCCCTCGGCATTCCCTTCCCGCTGCGCGACACCCCGAGCCCGACGCCCGAACTGGTCCGGCGGGTCCGGGACCAGTTCCGGGAGCGGGGCCTGACCACGTTCTGAACGGCAGACACGACACGCTCCGGGCCGCACCCGACGCCCTGCGCGGCGGGCAGCGCGGCCTGTAGGCGTGCGCAGGGATGCCCCCCGTCATCGATCTCCGTCATCGATCCCCCCGTCATCGAACTCCCTGTCATCGCCGGGCGCTGGATCACGGCGGGAGAGGGACAGCTGTCCATCCGGAGAACAGCAGGACGGGCTCGGAGCCCCCGAACGCCGTATGAGCGAACTGTCCGGGACCTGCGCGAGCGGCCGGATGGCGGGTTCACCGCGCCTGGGCGAAGGTGGTCGCGCTGTCGGCGCGGGTGCTCGGAAATGCCAGTGGAGCCGCCGCGGTTTCCCGTGGCGGCTCCACTGGTGCGGGTCAGGGTGCTTCCTCCGACGTGGCGTGCTGCTCGTCGGGTACGGACTTGTCCTCGCTTCCGCCAGCCGGGGCGGTGGCGGCGGCCGTGGTGGCCCTGCCCCCTGTGCGCCGCCGCAGCGGCGCCGCGGACTACCTCTCGGGGAGCCAGTGGTGGGCGATCCGGCGTGAGGCGTGCGTCTCGGGAGGGCGGGTGTCGTCGATGCGGAAGGTGAGGCTGTTCATCACGCCCACCACGCCGTCCACCCGCCAAGCCAGCTGGACCACGAGCGGGATGTCGCTGCGGCGTTCCAGGCGTCCCTCCAGCGTGGCCATGCCGTCGTGGACCGAGACGATGACGGTGTGGGACGGCAGGCACATGGCGCGGGTCAGAACCTCGTCGATGATCTCCTGACGGATCTCCTCGTCGGTGCGCAGGAAGACCCGCAGCAGGTCACGGCGGGTGGCGATGCCGATCAGACGGTCCTCCTCGTCCACCACGGGAAGCCGCTCGATGTGGTGCCGCTCCATCACCCGTGCGGCGTCCGCGACGCCCTGTTCCGGGTGCACGGTGATCGCGGGTGTCGACATCAGCTGCCCGGCGGTCATGGCACGGGCCTTGGCGGCCGCGATACGCACCTTCCGGCGCAGTACCGGCAGCCGGAAGCGGCGTTCCTGATGGTTCTGTTCGGCCTGAGCCGCCTGCCGGCGTATCAGGTCGGTCTCGGAGATCACGCCGAGGACCTTGTCGTCGGCGTCCACGACCGGCAGGCCGCTGATCCGGTGCAGGGCCAGCAGCTGTGCCACGTCCTTGAACGGCGTCTCCCGGCGCGCCTCGATGACCTCGGAGGTCATCACCTCGCCGACCTTTGAGGTCTTCACGGCAGTTCCCTTCTCCACTGGTGTCTGCGGAGCGCAACCGGTCTTCATTGCGCACGGCCGCTGCGGGCCGACCCGGATCCACGCCGGGCGTCGCGCTCCTGGCGTGGGCACCGGGGGCCGGAACTCGCGGGTGAGGGCGGCCGGTTCGGCCGCTGATGTCCCGTTGGACCGTCCCGGGCAGCCGGCCCCCCGATGCCTCTTCAGCCTCCCGCGCACCGGCCGCCCGGCGCAGGGGCCGACCGGTCCCGAGTCCCCGGGCCGAACCGCCCTCTCCTCGGCCGCATCCGGTCCGGTTACGGAACCGCCGCACAGAAGGCCAGGAAGGCCAGGAAGGCCAGGAAGGCCAGAAAGGCCACGGCTCGGTCCGGCCGGACCCGGGCGGCCAGGCTGGACCCGGGCGGGTCACGCCGAGCGTGTGTCCTGCTGTACCGCGTCGCGGCCCGCGGGGCCTTCGGCCGGTTGCCCGCCCCGCCAGGGCGGGGCGACCGGCCGGTGGGCGGCGTTGCCCCCGTGGACGGTTCGCTCCACCTGACGGCGCATCCGGTCCTGCAGCCGGTCGGTGACTTCCTGGCTGGTGGCCTCCTGCGCGTGAACGATCACGGCGATGCCGTCCACGTGGAGGTCGGCAACGGCCGACCACGGGTGCTCGGCGTGGTGGGCCGCCGCCTTGGCGATCCTCACCTCGCCGGTGACCGCCGGCAGCCCCGGCCGGTTCAGAACAGCGTCGATCTTGGAACGGGCGTATGCGAGGGCCTCCTCACTGACCTTGCCTTCGGCCCGTACCCGGACAACAGCGGCGGTGTCGCGGGCTCCAGCGTCCCTGCCAGTCATGCCGACCACTCCTTCTCGTTCTGGGTTTGTGCCGGCTCCAGCCTTTCGCCGCCGACGACCGGGGCCACAGGGCCGATCGGGCCCGGCAGAAGGGCCGTGGGTCCCGTCGTGGTCATGACCGGCCCTGGGCTGACGGGCGGGCTCATCAGAGGGCATCGGCGGCAATCGGGTGCGGCCGGTGGTTCAGGGTTTGGTGAGGGGTCCGGCGTGCAGGGCGTTCAGACGGCGCCGGTACTCGTCTTCGTCGATCTCCCCGCGGGCGAGCCGGTTCGCGAGGATCTCCTTGGGTGTGGGCACGGCGGGGGTGTGGGTGTGCTCCTGGGGCCGGTTCACCACGCGGAAGAGCAGGAGGGCCGCGGTGATGATCAGTGCCCAGAAGAGGATCATGCCGGCCGACATTGCGAACCAGCCCCATCCGCTGAGGTCGTGGTCGTACCAGAACATCGCCATTCACCTGCTTCGGCTGTGTCGGGCGATCGGGCGCGGACGCAGTGGTCCGGCGCCTTTGGGGATCCGTTTTGTCCTTACTTGCATGGTGCCTCGGTCCGGGTGTCGCGGCCCGGGGCCGAACGGTCCCGACCGGGTGGGCCGTCCAGCCCTTACCGGGTGGGGGTACCGGGCGGGCCGACAGAACCCCGCGGGGGTACATTGAGCGGACGGCGAGCCCCGCCGACCGGGCTCACGGAAGGCAAGCCCGGGCGGAGGCGACGGCGATGGCGACAGGCCGCACCATTTCCGTCCGCCGCTCACGCAGCGCCGTCATCGTCCTGCTCGCCGCGCTGGCCGTGCTGATCCACCACGAGACGGCGGCGGGCACCGTCACCCCGGTGCAACACGCCATACATTCCATGCACGTCGGGCACGCCATGTACGCCGGGCACGCCATGCCCGGCACGGCGTCCTCGTCCGCTGCCGCCGTCCCGCAGGGCCCCGCAGCCGACCAGACGGACACACTCGACGCGCCTGCCCCCGCGCACGGCGTCGACGGCAGCGCCTGCGCCGATCCCGGCATGCAGCACTGCACCACCGCGGGTGTCGACACGGTCAAGCTCGCGCCGCCGCCGCGGCACCATGGCCGGCCGGCGGCGAACCCCTACCAGGCCAAGCCCGGACGGTCGCCCGCCGGGACGATCAGCCGCGCGCCACCCGACCTGTCGGTCCTCTCCCAGCTGCGCATCTAGGCCGCGCCCACGGCACCCGTGTGCCGTCTCCGCCGCGACCCCATGCCGGCTCGAACAAGAGGACTCACATCGTGAACAGCATCAACCGCCGCTCCGTCCTGCTCGCCGGACTCGGCGCCGCCGGCGCGGGCGCGCTCGCCGCCTGCACCGACTCCGCCGACAGTCCCACTCTGGTCAGCCCCTCCGGTTCCGCCGTGGCCGCCGCGGAGAAGAAGCGGGCCGGCGCCGGCAGGCAGCACAAGATCGCACTCACCGCATCGCCCGCCACGGTCGACCTCGGCGGTGGCATCAAGGCCAAGACCTGGACCTTCGACGGCCGCACGCCCGGCAAGGAGGTGCGGATCTCCGCCGGAGACACCCTGGCCGCCGAACTCGCGAACCAGTTGCCGGGCAGGACCGCCACCTCGATCCACTGGCACGGCATCGCCCTGCGCAACGACATGGACGGCGCACCCCCGGCCACCCAGACCGCCGTGCGCGCCGGGAGCACCTTCACCTACCGGTTCATCGCCGACGTCCCCGGCACGTACTTCTTCCACCCGCACGTCGGCGTCCAGCTCGACCGCGGCCTGTACGCCCCGCTGATCGTCGAGGACCCGCGCGAGCCACTGGTGTACGACGACGAATGGGTCGTCGTCCTGGACGACTGGGTCGACGGCGTCACCGGCACCCCCGACGAAGTCTTCGCCGAACTCGGTCAGGGCATGGGCGGCATGGGCATGGGCGGCGACTCCGGCTCCGGCGCGGAGGGCCACGACATGCACGACATGGGGGACATGAGCGGTGACGCATCCCCGTCCGCCTCCGCCTCGTCGGGCGGGATGTCAGGGAAGTTCATGCTCATGGGCGCCGAGAGCGACCTGCTCGGCGGTGACGCGGGCGACGTGAAGTACCCCCACCACCTGATCAACGGCCGTGTACCGGCCGACCCCGACGTCCACACCGGCAAGCCCGGCACCAAGGTGCGCCTGCGGATCATCAACGCGGGCAGCGACACCGCCTACCGCGTCGCACTCGGAGGCCACCGGCTGACCGTCACCCACACCGACGGCTTCCCCGTCCGACACCGACAGACGGACGCACTCCTCATCGCCATGGGCGAGCGCTACGACGTACTGGTCACCCTCGGCGACGGCGTCTTCCCCCTGGTCGCCCTGGCCGAAGGAAAGAACGCGGGCGGCCTGGCCCTCGTACGCACGGCCTCGGGCAGCGCCCCCTCGGCCACCGTACGGCCGAAGGAGCTCGACGGCACGGTCCTGACGGCCTCCCGGCTCCGCGCGGCCGACGACGTGCGGCTGACCGCCGCCAAGACCGATGTCACGCACCAGGTCAGGCTCACCGGCGGCATGATGCACTACAACTGGGCCATCAACGGCAAACCGTTCGACATGGCCACCCCGGACGCCAACCCGATCCTGATCGAGGAAGGCGCGCGGGTCCGGCTCGACTTCGTCAACGACACCACCATGTGGCACCCGATGCACCTGCACGGGCACACCTACCAACTCGGCGACGCCGGCCCCCGCAAGGACACCGCCATCGTGCTTCCCAAGAAGAAGCTGTCCGTCTTCTTCGACGCCGACAACCCCGGCCAGTGGATGCTGCACTGCCACAACGCCTACCACGGCGAGGCCGGGATGATGACGAACGTCGCCTACCGGGCGTGACCGCACAGCTGGGCCGGCACGCGGTGTACCTGCGTGCCGGCCCGGTGCCTGTGTTTCACATCTCGAAGACGATGCGTGCCGTGATCTGACCGTTCAGGACTGCGGCGATGGACTCGTTGACGGTCTCCAGCGGCCGGGTCTCGTAGATCACCTTGGTGCGGCCGGCGGCGTGCAGCCGGAAGACCTCGTCGAGGTCCTGGCGGGTGCCGACGATCGAGCCGATGACGGAGGTGCCGTTCAGGACGGTGTCGAAGATCGGGACCTGGATGGTGCCGCCCGCGGGCAGGGCGACCATGATCAGCTTGCCGCCGCGCCGCAGACCGCCGTAGACGGAGGCGAACGCCTGCTCGTTGACGGCCAGCGCGATCGCGGCGTGGGCGCCGCCGTGCTGCTTGAGCACCTCGGCCGGGTCTTCCTTGCGGGCGTCGATGAGGATGTCCGCGCCCAGCTGCCGGGCGAGTTCGAGCTTCTCGTCGGTGACGTCGATCGCGGCGACGGTCGCCCCGGCGATCTTCGCGTACTGCACGGCCAGGTGACCGAGGCCGCCGACACCGGAGATCGCCACCAGCTGGGTCGGCCGGACGCCTGCGACCTTCAGCGCCTTGTACGTGGTCACGCCGGCACAGGTCAGCGGGGCGGCGTCGCGCGGGTCGATGCCGTCGGGGACCACGGCGGCGAAGTCGGCCGAGGCGAGCATCTTCTCGGCGTACCCGCCGTCACAGGTCTCCCAGCCGGACAGGCAGTGCTCGCACCGCCCGCACGCCCAGCCCAGCCAGGGCACGGCCACCCGTTGCCCGACCTCCAGATGGGTCACCCCGTCACCGAGCACCTCGACGATGCCGACGCCCTCGTGGCCGGGGACGAACGGCGGCGTGGGCTTGACCGGCCAGTCGCCGTGCGCGGCGTGGATGTCGGTGTGGCACAGCCCGGACGCTTCCAGGCGGATCAGGACCTGGCCGGGGCCGGGCTCCGGGTCCGGGCGGTCCTCGATCACCAGCGGCTGGCCGAAGGACCGGACGACTGCTGCCTTCATTTCGATGCTCCTCGGGTCTGTCTGTTCGCTGCGGTTCCAGCTTCGACCGGCCCCCGAAGAGGTGGCAGGTCCTGGAAGTCCCCGCCTATGGGGCCGCTCGGCCCTCAGGCCGCGCGGAAACCGGCTCGCAGCCGTGCGGGACGACCGCGACCGGGGCGGCGGCGTGGTGCAGTACGGCGCCGGACGCGCGGGCGAGATGGAGCCCGGACGCACGACCTCCCCACCGTCGTGCCTGACGGCCGAGCGCGTCTCGGCCCGCACCGTGACCCCGCACCATGACCACCGGCCCCCGCGCCCGGGCGAGCACATGCCGGCCGACGGAGCCGAGTCGGAGAAGGGACCACCGGGCCGCGGACGATTGCGTCGGCCTCGTCCCGAGCTTCACGACAGGGCGGACGCGACTCCAGGGGCCGATGGTCCCGATCCGGCCCGCTCGGCCTTGTCGTCAAGGACCCGCCCGCACGGGGTTCGGCAACGCCGGAGGGGAAAGTGCCGATCGGCCCTGGCCGTTCGGCCCGCAATCACGCAGGATCTTCCAGAGGGAAGGACCGGTCCGCCCGCCAGGCGGACTCCGGTGCACGAGACAGACGACGCAGGACAGGAGCCGTCGATGACGGACAGCGACCAGCCCACCCCCAAGACCCCGATCCGGGTCTTCCTGCTGGACGACCACGAGGTCGTACGGCGAGGGGTGCACGACCTGCTGGACGACCAGCCGGACATCACCGTGGTCGGCGAGGCCGCCACCGCCGAACAGGCCCTGGTGCGCGCCCCCGCCCTGCGCCCTGACGTCGCCGTGCTCGACGTCCGCCTGCCCGACGGCGACGGCATCACCGTGTGCCGGGAACTGCGCTCGAGGATGCCCGACCTGGCCTGTCTGATGCTGACCTCGTTCGACGACGAGGAGGCCCTGCTCGACTCGATCATGGCCGGAGCCTCTGGCTACGTGCTGAAGCAGATCAAGGGATCGGACCTGGTCTCCGCCGTCCGCACGGTCGCCGCGGGCCAGTCCCTGCTCGACCCGAGCGCCACCACGAAGCTGATGGCCCGCCTGCGCAACGACCAGCAGAAGGAAGAGGAGCCCGACGCGCTGCCCGGCCTGACCAGCCGGGAGCAGGAGATCCTTGTCCTGATCGGCGAGGGGCTGACCAACCGCCAGATCGGCCAGCGGCTCTACCTCGCCGAGAAGACCGTCAAGAACCACATCTCCCGGCTGCTGGCCAAGCTCGGCGTGGAGCGGCGCATCCAGGCCGCGGTCATCGCCACCCAGGTTCAGGAGCGGCTCAAGCACGACGGGGCCTGACGGTCCGCACGGCATTGCCGCCAGGCTCCCGCTGAGCCGACAGCAGCGGTCCGGCGGTCGCGGCCCTATAATTGAAGAGTTCTTCAATTGACTAGTTGCGGTGGTCGACAAATGATCCAAGGTGTGGAGGTCGGGGTGGGTGAGGTCGCCGAGGCGCTGCTGGCGCGGGTGCGGGCGGCTCGGCTCGGCCTGGCGGCCGCTGTGGCGGCCGAGGACCCGTATGCCGCGGCGGTGGCCCAGGACGAGCTGGACGACGCCGTGCGCTTCGCCCGCAGGCACGGGCTCGACGTCGAGGTCGGCGGGGCGAACGAGGAGTGATGGGCATGCCGGTTCCGCTGTACGAGGCGAAGGCGGAGTTCTTCCGCATGCTCGGGCATCCGGTGCGGATAAGGGTGCTGGAGCTGCTGCAGGACGGTCCGAAGCCGGTGCGTGACCTGCTGGCCGCCATCGAGGTCGAGCCGTCCAACCTGTCGCAGCAGTTGGCGGTGCTGCGCCGCTCCGGGATCGTCACCGCCACCCGCACCGGCTCCACCGTGGTGTACGAGCTGGCGGGCGGGGACGTTGCCGAGTTGCTTGCCGCGGCGCGCCGGATCCTGTCCGTTCTGCTGGCTGATCGTCAGGAGCTGCTGGACGAGTTGCGTGCCACGGAGTCGGCGCGGTGATGGGCGGGCAGCCGTTCCGGCCGCCGTGGCGCCGAGGCCGGCCCGCGGCGGCGATGGAGCATGTGCCGTCGCCGGTGCGGCGCCACATCGTTTCGGTACCGGTCGGGCCGGAGGCGGTGCGCAGGGCCCGTGAGGCGGTGGCCGGACGCTTCGCCGAGGTCGGTGTCGCGCCGGGTTCCGCGTTCGCCGACGCGGTGCTCCTGGTGGTCAGCGAGTTGGTCGTGAATGTGCTGCGGCACGCGCCGCGCTCCTCGGCCGCGGATGTGGGGCTGACGGTCGGGGCGGGCCGGCTGGTCATCAGCGTCGCGGACGCCGAACCACGTCTGCCCGACTTGGAGCCGGGCGCGACGGGGGCGGGACTGAAGCTGGTGGCCGAACTGGCCGCCGAGTACGACGGCGACGTCAGCGCGGAACCGGCCATCGACCATGACGGCAAGGTCGTTCTCGTCCGGTTCCGCATGCCGTCGTAGGAACCATGCCTTCGTCGGACAAGGAGACAACGTGGTGACAGACCAGGCATCCAGCGGGCCGGCGGGCGGGCGGAGCGAACGGAAGGTCAAGGACGTCAAGGACCGGGAGTGGCGGATCGAGCGTGGTGTCGCGATCCGGGTGGGCTTCTACATCTTCGGCACCCATCTGTTCGCCGGGTTCGTGTGGCTGCTGTTCTACCTGGGCGAGCACGCGCACAAGTGACCGGGAAGCGTGAAGCAGGGCCGTTCATCTCCGGACGACCGGAGTTGCGGCACTCGGGGGTGAAGGCGGCCGCCTCCCGATGCCGCAGAGCGCTGTCAACTCCCGGGAGACGGCCGCCGATTGAGGGCCGTCGTTATGACGGAGGTTTCGCCTGTGTCTGGGCGGCCTGCAGATCGGCGAGCAGTTCGGCCTGCCCGGCCAGCACGCCGGACAGGATGGTGCGGGCGACCCTGAGCAGCTCGGCGATCTGCGGGCTGGTCAGCGAGTAGTACACGGTGGAGCCCTCTTTGCGGGTCACCACCAGGTTCGCCCGGCGCAGCACCGCCAGCTGCTGTGACAGATGCGCCGGCTCGATCCCCACCTCGGGCAGCATCTCCGCCACCGCGTGCTCGCGCTCGCTCAGCAGCTCGAGGACCCGGATGCGGGCCGGGTGGCCGAGCGTCTTGAAGAACTCGGCCTTCAGTTGGTACAGCGGGGCAGTCATCGTGCCGTTCCCTCCCCGGCGGAGCAGTACGGCCGTATCGGCCGGTCCTCGGCGCATCGCATCCACCCACTCGTCACACACATGCGGCCCATCCTCGCGTGTGGCAGCGGCCAAGCCGAATCCGCACACGGGAACCGAGCCGCCCGCGATCGGCGATTACGACCTAGGCAATTGCTAAGATTAGCAAGTCCATATGTTCTGTGAGGGAGGCTTGCGTGAGAATCATTCCACTGCGTGGCGCGGGTGTCGTCTGGTTCAAGTGCCCGGCCTGCCGCCTGAAGTGCCGCCCCACCGCCGTCGGCGCGGACGGCTGGTGCCCGCGGTGCGGACACTCGCGCATGCTCAAACTTTCCTTCGGCGGCCGGGCCGTGGCGTCGGCGTCGGACGGCGACCGGAGCTGACCGGCACACGGCACACAGATCCGCAGCAGGGGCGTGGGGCCATGGAGGCCTCACCGCCGGGCATGCGGGTGGTGGAGGGCACTGCCGATCTCACCTTCGCGGTCGCCGCCCGTGTCTCCGGACGGGAGCCGGCCGCGACCGGCTTCGCCGAGGACGGGACCACCGCCACGGAGGAGGACAGCCACTGCCACGGAGGAGGGCATCTGCACCGTCAGGACATCTGCACCGTCGTAGCCGTGAGGGATCCGGAAACCGTTGTAGCCGTGAGGGATCCCGAAACCGTCGTAGCCGTAAGGGATCCCGACGGCGCACTCGCCCGCCACTGAAACCGGCGGGCTCACCCGTCCGAGCCGTCTCCGGCCCGCCACCCAGTCGTGCGCCACTCGTGGCGGCCCTCCGGCGGCTCGCCGTGCCGCGTCTCGTGTGCCGCGAGTGCGCCAGGCAGGTCGGCATGCACGGGGATGGGCGGGCAGTCCCCGCCGGGGACGAGGGATCCGTCCGCAGGGATCGCGGCCAGTTCCAGTCCGCGGCCCGCTTCGACAAGACGCCGCGCGGCGTCAGTGATCGCCAACTGCCCCTGGGCCGACCAGCCGCGCAGTCCGGTCAGGTCGACGATGACCGGACCGGTCCCGCGTCCCACCACCCAGCCGACAGCACCCGCGAAGCGGTGAACGGCGTCCGGGCCCAGGAATCCGGCCACGGACAGGATGCCGAGGTCCTGCTCGACGGTGTAGCGCCACTCGATGGTCATGATCGTCAACTTCCTTGCGCGGTCAGCCTGTTCGGTCAGAGTGGGAGGGTGATCCAGATGCTCTTGCCCTTGGCGTCGGCGTCGGCCCGGACCACCGCGGTGCCGCCCAGGGCGAGGGTGAGCTCCATGACGGTGGCCAGACCATCCGTCCCGGTGCCGGTGACCAACGCGTTCAACGGGGGCTGATAGGGGTGGCGGTCGTGCACGGCGAAGGCAAGGCAGTCCTCGCTCGCCGCGTAGATGACGGTCACCTGCGGGGAGAGCACCGCAGCGTGCCGGACGCTGTTGGTGACCAGCTCGCCGAGGATCAGCAGGGCCGGACCGACGGCCGGATGGCGCGGACTTATGCCCCACTCGGCCAGGGTCTGCTCCGCGGTCTCCCGGGCCGTCCGGACCGCGGACGGCATCGCGGGCAGCGTCAGCACATGCCGGTGAGGCAGGGCTTCGAGCCGGGTACTCATCACGCCTCCGCACGGGTGAGGCGGAATCCGCTCACCGTCTTGGGCCGGAGGCACGTCAGCGGGTCGTGGCGCCCATGGGCCCAGCCTGCGAGGGTGCGTTGGATCGAGGCATCTCCCATGCCCTTGAAACAATGGGGGAGGGCGGCCTCCTGGGGACCGGTAATCACGTCGACCGCGGGGGCCGCGGCGGTCGGGGCGGGCGTGCGCACCACCGGCCGCCCGAACTCCCGTGTGTACCTGCCGGGCCGGACGACGGTCAGGTCCCGCTGCGCGTACACCAGCCGCCCCGGCGTGCCGACCTCCAGCAGACACAAGGACTCGGCTCCGGAGAACTCGACCATGCGCAGGGGTGCGGGCGGAGCGCTCATCCGACGGTTTCCTCTGTTTCCTCGCTGACGGGCCGGGACGTCTGGGCGGGCACAGCCGGCAGGACGCCGGCGCACTCCAGGTAGAGGTGCGCGCCCTGGATCGCCTCCGGCGTGGTGGCGTACTCGCGCCCTTCCTGACGCAGCAGCTCCAACGCGCCGACCGAGTCCAGGACCTGGCGCTGGCCGGGACGGATCCCGGAGGTCATGACGACGATGCCGCGCCGGTCGAGCTTCTCCACCACGTCCTTCAGGACCAGGGCGCCGGTGGCGTCGATGGTCGTCACGCGGGACATGCGCAGGATGACGACGCGTACGTCGGCGACCTCGGCCAGCTCCAGCAGGAACCGGTGGGCGGCGGCAAAGAACAGCGGCCCGTCGATGCGGTAGGCGACGATGTGCTCGGCGAGCAGCGCATGTTCCTCCACGCTGTGGTCCCCACGGTCGAGGGGGACCTGGTCCAGACGGACCTCCTTCGCCACCGCGCGCAGAGCGAGCGCGCCCGCGACCACCAGGCCGATGATCACGGCGTACACCAGGTCGAGGGCCAGGGTCGCGACGGCGGTGAGGACGAGGATCAGGGCGTCCGAGCGGGTGGCCTTGGCCATGGCCCGGAGCGAGCCGACCTCGACCATGCGGATCGCCGTGGCCAGGAGCACGCCCGCGAGCGCGGCGAGCGGGATTTTGGAGACGAGGGGCGCGGCCGCGAAGACGATCGCCGCGAGGACCGCGGCGTGGGTGAGGGACGCCAGCCGGGAGCAGGCGCCGCCACGGACGTTGACAGCGGTGCGGGCGATCGCGCCGGTCGCGGGGACGCCCCCGAACAGCGGGGCGGCGATGTTGGCCAGGCCCTGACCGAACAGTTCACGGTCCGGGTCGTGCTTCTGGCCGACCGACATGCCGTCGGCGACCGAGGCCGACAGCAGTGACTCCAGGGCGGCCAGCGCCGCCACCGCGACCGCCGGGGCGAGCAGGGAGCCGAGTGCCCCCGGGTCCAGGAACGACAGGGAAGGTGCGGGCAGTCCGGACGGCAGCTCGCCGATCGGCTTTGCCGCGTCGAGGCCGGCCACCTGCGCCACGAGGGTGGCCGCGATCACCGCGAGGATGGAGAAGGGGATCGTGGGCCGCAGACGAGCGCCGATCAGCATGACGGCGGCGACGGCCAGGGCGACGGCGACGGCGGTCCAGTTCGGGTGCTTCGCGAACTCCGCCAGGGCGCGCCAGGTCACCACGAGGACGCGGTCGCCCTCGGGCTTGGGCACCCCCAGGGCGTTCGGGATCTGCTGCAGACCGATCACGCAGGCGATGCCGAGCGTGAAGCCCTCCACCACCGGCGCGGGCACGTACTGCATGTACTTGCCGGCCCTGAGCAGGGCGAGCGCGACGAGCATCCCGCCCGCCATCAGTCCCACGGTGAGCACCCCGGCCGGCCCGTGCCGGGCGACGATCGGCACGAGGACGACGGTCATCGCGCCCGTCGGCCCCGACACCTGCAGATTCGAACCGCCGAACACCGCGGCCAGCGCACCGGCGATGACCGCGGTCGCCAGCCCGGCCTCGGCGCCGAGGCCGGAGGAGACGCCGAAGCCGAGCGCGAGCGGCAGCGCCACGATCGCCACGGTGAGGCCGGCCAGGAGATCCCGGCGCGGGTCACGGCGTATCTCCGCCAGATCGGTACGGCCCGGCAGCAGCGGGGTGAGCTGGGCCCGGACTCGGCGGAACGAGATCCTCATGGCGTGGTGACCTCGGTCTCCCGCAGCTCGGCCAGCAGCTCGTTCCGCCCGGCCAGCATCTCGGTCAGGATCCGGCGAGCGGCCTTCATCAGGTCGGCGACGTCTCCGCCGGCCAGCTCGTAGACGACGGTCGAGCCCTCCCGCGTCGACGTGACGATGCCCGGCCGGCGCAACATCGCCAGCTGCTGCGACAGGCTGGAGGGCTCGACCTCGATCGCGGCCAGCAGCTCCCGCACCGACATCGGCCCGTCCTGCAGCAGCTCCAGTACGCGTATCCGTACGGGATGCCCCAGCATCCGGAAGAACTCGGCCTTGGCCTGGTACAGCGGAACGGACACGACCCCTCGGCTTCCCCGACAGTGCCCCACCCGGGGCGAGCGAACGCTGTACCCACGGCTACCTGCGTGCACAGTAAACACAGCATCTAACGAATTGCTAAATTTTGCAATTCAGCATCAGGTTGCTGCCGGGCCGCCCCGGCGGGTGGGGGGGGGCGGGTCAGCCCTTCTTGACCACGCTCGACTTGAGCTGCATCGCCCCGAAACCGTCGATCTTGCAGTCGATGTCGTGACCGTCGACCCCGTCGACCAGCCGGATGTTGCGCACCTTGGTACCGGCCTTGATCCCCGACGGGCTCCCCTTCACCTTGAGCGCCTTCACGACGACCACGGTGTCGCCGTCCCGCAGCACGTTGCCGACGGAGTCCTTGACGACTCGCTCCGCTGCGACGCCGGAATCCGTGCCGCTCTCGGCGGGCACCCATTCGTGCCCGCACTCCGGGCACACCACCAAGGCGTTCATCTCGTAGGTGTACTCACACGAGCACTTCGGACAGGGAGGAAGATTCTCGATCATCCCGCCAGCGTATCCGGCCCGCCCCACGCCCCCAGGGCGGGCAGCAGTGCGCCGGGCGAGGGTGCGGCAACGAGCGCGCTCCCTCGGTACGGCAGTACGCGCTCCCTCGGTACGGCAGTAAGAGAGCGGGCGGAGCGTGCGCTGCCCCGCTCGTCCCGGGAGCCGACGGCAAGCGCTCCGGGACACCGGTCAGCGGCGTGTCCACCCGCCTCCCGCCCGGTGTCTCACGCGTGCCGGTGGCCCCGGTGTGCGTCGAACTCGGCCCAGGCGCGGTCCCACTGCGCCCTGCGCCGGGTGTCCAGCCGTTCCCGTGCGACCCACCAACCGCCCAGCACCAGCACGCACACACCTGCCCCGGCTGCCGCCCCGACCGCGGTGCCCTGAGACCTGGCCTGGATCGGGGTGGGCGGCGCGGGACGAATACGGCCCGCATCGTCGAGCCACACCGTGGTGGACGAGCCCGCCTTGCTGCCGGCTGCCACCGGGGCCGTGCCGGACCTGGAGGTGCCGCCGGGCGTGGTCCACCGCACGGTCGCATTCACGTCGTCCTCGGTCGACGCTCCGGAGAACCGCCCCGCCGCCGCGGGGACGTCCTCGACGAGTTGCGCGGTGGTGCGGTGCAGTCCCCGGGCCTGGTCGAGGGCGGAGCGCTCGCCGGCGGCAGCTGTCGCCAGGCCCACCGTCGGGACCGTGAGCAGCAGCGTCGCCGCCACTGCCACACCGATCCACGCTTCGGCGACGTCGGAGCGCCTCCTGAGGGGGTTGCGCCGCCAGCGCCAGAGCAAGACCCTGCCACCCCGTTTCAGCATGCGTGTGTCCCTCCGTGCGCGATGGGCATCGGCTTCACCCCCGTACGGTGACGGATCCGCGATCTGTCGGGGCAGAGCCCACAGGGCCGCGGTGCCGGGGCCGTTCGGCCCTGTTGCCGAGCCGAGGGTCCCGGGCCGCCGAAGCGTCGCGGGGCCGGCGGCGAACGCGAAGCCGACCACACGCAGCCGGTCGTCGCGGTACAAGGACGCGGCTGAGGGTGCCGTCATCGGGCAGCGGCAGTTCCGCGGCCAGGTCCGTGATGACGGTGGCGGACATGCGGGTGTCTCCTCAGGGCTTGGACGGGGCGGCAGCGGCGAGCGGGCTGACGGAGCCCGGGTGGGCGCGGGGGCGGCGGATACGCGGCGCATGTGCATCACGCGGCGCAGGGCACCCGGGTTCCGCGGGGCCCGGCCCGCGATGCGCAGGGCACGGAACTACCCAGCGTCGGCGGGCGGCCGACGCGGCGGCCGCAAGGTGTCCGTCAGTGCATGACACGGGTTCCCTTGAGCTCGCGTCCGGTGACCACTTCGGATTCGATCCGTACGAAGACCCCGTCCTGCAGGGGCATCCACGAGTCGGGGCCGGTCAGCGTCAGGCGCTCGTGTTCGGCGGGGTCGGTGACCACGGTGGCGCGTCCGGTGACGACCACGCTCCAGCCGGAATGGGTCGCCGCGGTGAACTCGTCGGCCTCGAAGGCGACGACGGCTCCGTCGATGGCGAGCACGAGGTCGGAGGCGGCCGAGGTGCACAGGACGACGGAGGCGTCCGTGTCCAGGGAGAAGTTGACCGGGAGGACGGCGGCCAGGGCCTGCCGGGTGTACACCACGCGGCCGACCGGCACCTTGCCCAGCAGGTGCAGGCACTCCTGTCGGTCGAGTGCGCGAGAGGCGTCGTCTTGGAACATCGGTCCATCGTCCGTGCGGGCGCCGCGAGCGGGTAGGGCCGATGGGCCCTCTTCGGCGGGCCCATGAGGCCGGGCCGCAAGCCTTCGTATCGCAGGGCCCGCGCGGGCGACCGGGTGCAGGGGACGGTGGCAAGGGACGGCCGGATCCGAACCTGGGGCCCGTCTGCCCGGCGGCAGGGACTGTTGGCCCATGCCGCGGGGGTCGCCGGACGCGGACAGTGGTGGCGGGGCGCTGCTCCGCAGGCAAGGGGCCTGTGGTTCCGGTGCTCCCCGAGTCGCAGTACTACCGTGAGAAGGAAGGGACGGACAACATGGTCGGGCTGTTGAGGTCGAAGGGAGACAGCTCACCGTCGGGTGCGGCGGTGTCCGGTCGGGCGTGGCTGATGCTGGCCCTGGCCACGGTCGGGTTCGCCGTGAACTTCTGGGCGTGGGCGCTGCTGAGCCCGCTCGGCCCCCGTTTCAAGGACATCCTGGAG
>NZ_LGDG01000043.1 GCF_001279775.1 Streptomyces sp. MMG1533
CTCACCGACGCCGGCAACGGCTACTACGAACTCAAGAACGTGGGCAGCGGCCTCAACGCCGGCGTCGCCCAGTCCTCCACCAGCAACGGCGCACCCGTCGTCCAGTGGACGGACGTGAACGTCGACGACCAGCTCTGGAAGATCGTCCGAATCAACTGACCGGCTACTGGCCCGTTTCGCAGAGCCTCCTGCCAGCGCAGGGTCGCATGGTGACCCGTGTGCCAGGGGGCTCTGTGTCGTTCGATGCCGGTGATGCCGTCGGATGAGCAGCGTGCCCGGCCGGCAGCGGCGGTTGCAGTCGGCCGCAGTCGGGCAGGTGCGCGACGGTGGTGACCGGTCACCAAGCCGGCTGTCTGTACCTTCGCCGTGGTTGGCACGCGCAGGATGCGACGTCCTCCTCGCCCGGCATCGTCCTTGGCGGCGCACCTGCCGGGCCCCGCGTGGGAGGCCCCTGAGCTGTTGATCGAGATGTCTGACGTCTCAACCACGCTGCTCGGGGGCCTCGTTGGTCATCTGTCCTGCCGCACTCGACCTGCCCCGTGCGCTCGTGGAACCCTGGAGCGGCAACGCTGAAGAAGCCCAGTGTTCGTCACCCGTCGCAAGCCGGGCCCTGGCAGGGTCGTCAGCCCACTCGAGGTCTGCCGGGACACCGGGTTCGCCCGGCTGTCGTACGGCCAGGCCCGCCTCCTCCTGGATGCGCACACGGCTGTCGGCGGGGTGCCGGGAGCGGGCTGTGTCTCGACCTGCGTCCCGGAGGAGCCCGTCCCGCTCCGGCTGTCGGGTCAGGTCCTGCACGTCCGGTAGGTGTACCCGGCCTGTCGTTCATTGTTCTGCATGTCCAGGAAGCGGTACTTTCCTTCCGTGTTCCGGCTGAAGTGCTCGATTGTTCCGTCACCGGCCTTGTAGGTGAGGTGCAGCGTCTCGCCCCGGACTGTGCTGCCGAAGTTCTTGAACAGGTTCTTGTTGGCCCTGCCGAACGTGCCGGATCCGACCTTCCCGTCCGCCGTCAGGCCCCACCGCTTCTGGAGGTTCATCGTCGCCTGGTGCGTCTTGTCCCCGAAATAGCAGTCGATGTTGTTGACCACGAAGTTGCTTCCGTTGTCCAGCTTGGCGCCTTCGGCGACCAGGATCCGCTGCCACAGGCCGACGGCGTTGGAAGCCGAGTAGTTGTACTGGGACAGGACGCCTTCGTCGTTCCAGTCGTCGGTCCAGGTGTCGTACCCGCGCACCCAGCCGTCCGAGACCTTCGCTGAAGCAGGGCCGGTACCCATGGCCAGTGTGCCTGCCGCCGCGAGGCTCAGTGCGATCGCCGCACCGCGCAGGGTACGTCCGTGGATCCTCATACATCCTCCCCGTTCGGAAAAGCCCATGGAGAGGACGGTATGTAGGGGCGGGCAGGGGGCGGTACTGGAATGTTGCAGGGTCCTCAAGGCCACTTCCGGCTCGCCGGCCAACGCTTCTTTGACGCTTCGACTACGCCACAGGGCAGGCCAGTTCCGGCATCGAGCGGTTGGGGGAGCACGTCACCACGGCCAGGGCCAGGTATGTGGGGCGTTCGAGGTAGAAGCCGAGCGATACATCCGCCCCTGATTCCAGCCGTTCCGCGACGGTGTTGACGAGTCCGGCCGGTTGGGCGGCGTCACGGTCCCTCTCGGAGGCAGACCGGGAAGCGTACTCGCCGAGTGCGACCGGGGCGACGGACGCGCCGAGGGTGAACGTACGGGTGGTCACCGATCCGAGCGGCCGGTTGCTGTGGCTCTCACCCGCCTTGCCGGGCCGATCTCACGACCTGGCCGCGGCCCGCACCCACCGGATCATCCGCATCTGCGAGCACCAGGGCGTCCCATCCTGGCCGACCTCGCCTACCTGGTGAACAACCCCCACGGCCTGTCTGTCACTCGGAAGTTCTTCGCGAAGATCCATGCCCCGGAAGGTAAAGGCCCCTCCGGGTGGCCTGCACACGGTCTTGGAGCCGGAAGGACACGCGGCCGGTGACTGCTCTGTTGCACACCGGACCTGCATCCGAACCGAAGGCCTGCTCCGACGGGGCGAGGGTTTGCTGATGCGGCACTAGGCGGTGCCCGGGCCGGTTCGTGAGAGGCGGACCATGGCGCGGTAGAGAGCTGTGGGCGCCGGGGCCTTGGGCAGTGGCGGGATGTCGGCGCCCGGGGCGGCGTACGAGCGGAACATGTGACCGACGAGGCGGCGCCAGGCGTCGGGCGCGGCGTCGCCCGCGGCGGCGATGACGCCGGCGTTGGCCATGAGCAGGATGACGAGGTCCTCCGAGACGAAGTCCTCGCGCAGGTGCCCGCTGTTCTTGGCGCGGGCGATGAGTTCGAGAAAGCCGTTGTACGCCTCGGCGCGGCGGGCTTCCAGTGCCTTGGCGGCGGGGAAGGTCATGGTCAGGACGTCGGCGAAGCCGCGGTCGGCGGCCTGCATGGCGCAGACGGCGTGGAGGTAGCCGGTGAAGCCGTGCCAGGGGTCGGGGTCGGCGAGTGCTTCGGTGACGGCGTCGGCGTAGGCGTCCATACGGTCGGCGAAGACCGCGTTGACGAGTTCGTCCCGGGTGGCGAAGCGCCGTCCGAGCGTGGCTTTGCCGACGCCTGCCTCACGTGCGACGGAGGCCATGGAGACGCCGAGCCCTTCGGCGGCGAAGAGGCGGCGGGCGGCGGCCAGGATGCGGCAGCGGTTGCGCTCGGCGTCGGCGCGCAGTCCCGCTTCCGGCTGCTGGTCCGGAGTCTGGTCGGAAGGTGCGGAGGTCATGCGCCCACTCTACCTAAGTGGAACGGATGGGCCACTTCTGCTGTACGGTGGGCGGCAGTGGAATCGGGAAGCCCGTACCACTTATCGGGAGGTATTGTCATGCGCGCTGTAACGCTCGAATCCGTCCCCTCGGCCCCGGCCGTGACCGACGTGCACACTCCTCGCCCGGAGGCCGGGGAATTGCTGGTCAAGGTGGCCGCCGCCTCGTTGAACGGCATCGACATCGCCACCGCCGCCGGCTATACGCAAGCGTTTATGGAGCACCGGTTCCCGCTGGTCCTCGGCCAGGACTTCGCGGGCACCGTCGAGGCGCTCGGCGAGGGCGTGGAGGGCTTCGCGGTCGGCGACGCGGTCTTCGGTGTCGTGCTGAAGCCGTACCTGGGCGCCGGGTCGCTGGCCCAGTACGTCACCGTGCCCGCCGGACACGGAGTCGCCCGCATTCCCGCGGGCCCGAAGGCGGGGGACGCGGGCGCGCTGGGCGTGGCCGGGGCCACTGCCCTGGTGAGCCTGGACGCGGTGGCCCTGGCCGAGGGCGAGACGCTGCTGATCTCCGGGGCCTCCGGCGGGGTGGGTTCGCTGGCGGTGCAGCTCGCCACCGCCCGTGGCGTGAAGGTGATCGCGACCGCCCGCCCCGGCGTGCAGACCGACTTCGTCACCGGCCTGACCGGCGTGGAGGTCCACGTGGTCGACTTCACCGGTGACCTGGAGGGGCAGGTCCGCGCGATCGTCCCGGAGGGTGTGGACGCGGTGCTGCACCTGGCGGGCGACGGCGCCCAGCTGGCCGCTCTGCTGCGGCCGGGCGGTCAGATCGCCTCCACCACTGGCTTGACCCAGGACGACGTCAAAGGGAAGGACGTCACCGTCCACACGATCATGGCCAACCCCGACGCCCAGATCCTGACCTCCCTGGCCGAGCAGGTCGCCTCTGGTGCGCTGCGTGTGCCGGTCACGGCCACCTACCCGCTGGAGCAGGCAGCCGAGGCGTTGGCCGCCTTCAGTGCCGGCACCCCGGGCAAGATCGCCGTCTCCTGCTCCTGACACACGTCCAACGGAAGAGATGACGACCGTGCCCACCATTGCCATCATCGGCGCCGGCCCCGGTATGGGACTGGCCATCGCCCGCACCTTCGGCGGCCGCGGCTTCGACGTCGCCCTGATCTCCCGCACCAAGGAGAAGCTTCAGACGCTGGTCGACCAGCTGGGCCAGGAAGGCATCACCGCCAAGGCGTTCACCGCCGACGTCCTGGACCGGCCCTCCCTGACCGCCGCCCTGGACGCCGTGAAGGCCCGCTTCGGCGGCATCGACGTACTGGAGTACTCCCCGGCGCCGCACTCCCCGGTGCCCGGCCTCACCCTGGCCACCCCCTCGGAATCCACGGTGGACGATCTGCAGCCGCAGATCGAGTACATCTTCTACGGCGCCGTCGCCGCCGCCCGCACGGTGCTGCCCGCGATGCGCGAGGCGGGCGCCGGCACCCTGCTGTTCACCACCGGCGGCGGCTCGGTGGACCCCATCCCCATGCTCGGCAACGTCAACGCCCCCGCGGCAGCCCTGCGCAACTGGGTGCTCAACCTGGACAAGGAGCTGGCCGGCAGCGGTGTGCACGCCGCCCACGTGGCCATCAACGTGTGGATCGGCGGGGGCGGACCGGAGGGCTTCCCGACGGCCACGCCCGAGCAGATCGCCCCCCTGTACTGGGACCTGCACGAAAACCGTGACCGCTCCGAGGCCGTATTCAACGCCTGACCGGCGGGCCACCCCGCTCCCGGGAGGGGGCATCCGCTCCCTCCCTGTCCCGTCGCCCTCCTGGAAAGGAATCCGTACGTGAACTTCTTCTTGTGGACAGTGCAGGCCGTGCTGGCCGCCATGTTTGCCATGGCCGGCGTCATGAAGTCCACCCAGCCCAAGGACAAGCTGGTAGGCCGGCTGCCCTGGACGGCCGACTTCTCGCAGGCCACCGTCCGCTTCATCGGCATCGTGGAGTTCGCCGCCGCCCTCGGCCTGATCCTTCCTGCTGCGACTGGCATCGCCCCCGTGCTGACCCCGCTGGCCGCGACCGGCCTGGTCGCGGTGATGGTCCTGGCCGCGATCACCCACGCCCGCCGCAAGGAACCCGGCGCGATCGCCTTCAACGCCGTTGTGCTGGTCCTGGCGGCCCTGGTGGCCTGGGGCCGCTTCGGCCCCTACAGCTTCTGACCCCCTCCATCTGATCCCCTCCCATCTGATCCCTGCCTTCCGACCGCCACCGCGAGGAACCACCCCTGATGCGTGTCACCGTCTTCGGCGCGACCGGCGCCATCGGCCGCCTTGTCGTCCAGCAGCTCCTGGACGACGGCCACCAGGTCAACGCCCTGGTCCGCACCCCCGCCAAGCTCGCCCTCACCCACTCCCATCTCACGGTCGTCACCGGCCAGTTGTCCGACCGGGACGCCGTCGAGCAGGCCGTCAGTGGCGCCGACGCGGTGATCAGCGCGCTCGGTCCCTCCCTGAAACGGTCCACGACCGGCACCCAGGTGACCGACGGGACCCGCACCATCGTGCAGGCCATGGAGGCGCGGAAAGTGGCCCGCTTCATCGGCCTGGCCACACCCTCACTGGCCGATCCGCAGGACAAGCCGCATTGGAAGCACAAGGTGCTGCCCGTCATGGCCGGGCTGATGTTCCCCAACGCGCTGGCCGAGCTGAGGGGCATGACCGAGGCCGTCACCGGCTCCGGCCTCGACTACACGATCGCCCGCATCACCAACCCGACGGACAAGTCCGCCACCGGCCGCATCCGCTCCGGGTTCCTCGGCCACGACCGGGTCGGTTCAGCCATGAGCCGTGCCGACATCGCCGCGTTCCTCGTCTCCCAGCTCACCGACACCCGCCACCGGCGGGCCATGCCCGCCATCAGCAACTGAGGCCAGCACCACCGCCATGACCTTCGAACTCGGCGTCTACTTCGGCAGCCCCCACGCGACGGCTCGGTGCACCGTGCCGTCGAGTGGGGGCTGCCGAAGTTCCTCGGCATCCTCGGCGGCACCCCCGAGCACTGGGTGCAGTACGGACACGCCTACCGCACCGCCTGGGCTCAGGCCGGCCACCCCGCCGAGCGGGCGGACATCGCGGTCGCCGTGCACGGGTTCGTCGCCGAGTCCGGCACCCAGGCCCGGTCGACCTACCTGGAGTACGAACACCGCATGGTGGCCGAGAGCAGCGCCGAACCGGGCCGTCCCGCCCCGTCGCGCGCCGACGGTGCCGAGGCCTACGGCCCCGACGGCATGGTCTTCGTCGGCAGCCCCGACGAGATCGCCGACCGCATCCTCCACCTGTACGGGCTGCTCGGTCACACCCGCCAGATCCTGCAGATGGACGTCGGCGGCATGCCACGGCGCGACTTTCTGCGCGCCATCGAACTGCGTGCCGCACGACCGCCCACTTGGATAGGCTTATCCAGTTCGTGAACCGGATAGGCCCATCCGGTTCGCTCGGTCAGCTTAGCATCGAAACTGGATAGGGTCATCCGATTGTGGGGATGGTGGAGTCCCCCTGGTGTCGGGGAGTGCGCACAGTCGGCGAGTTGGGTGTGCGGCGGCTTGGCGTTAAGCGTTTTTGTTCTCGGTGGCGTGGGCGATCGAGGGGCGCGCGCTGTATCGCTTCGGGTGACCGCGTCGAGTCAGCGACGTCCGCGGCCAGGCCGCGCGGTAACGCTACGGCCATGCGAGGTCCGGATAGTGAGGGCACGGAACGGTTGTTGAACGGCAGGTGCCACCGAAGGTTGAGGTTTTCAGCCGAGAGTCCAGTCGACGCTGTCGGTGTACGTGGAGCCGTTGATGGTCGCGGTGACTGTCACGGTGTTCTGCCCCGGCCTCAGTGTGACGTTGGCCCACCTGAAGATGTGGTCGCTGCTGCTCAGGGTGCCCAGCGAGGTGCCGTTGAGGGTGGCGGTGACCTGGCCCGCGTTGGAGTAGACCTTCACTTCGGTGGTGGCATCGGTTCGCTGGGTCCAGCGACGGCTGGTGATGTGAAGGGTGGGAGTGCTCGCCCAGTTGGCCTTGTACCAGTAGAAGGCGTCCTTGCGGATCTGCCGGTCGCGGGTGACCAGGCCCTTGTCGTTGATTCCGGGCCGGCTTCCTTCGTTGCGGCCGTCGGAGGCGAAGTCGAACATGGCCCAGACGAACGTGCCCCAGATGTACGGCCGGCTGGCGAGCTGCTTCCAGGCCGCTTCGTGGAAGAGCGACTGGTACTCCTCGGGGTGCCAGGATCCGCCCGGTGTGGGCCTTGGCGGGTTGAGGGCGTGCTGGGTGGTGTTGGCGCCGGCGCCGTACTCCGAGATGCCGATCATGCGGGACGGGGAGTTCGCGTGCAGGTTGTCGGCCCACGCGCCGAGCTCGCCGTCCTTGGAGCCGTAGTACCAGCCGAGGTACTTGTTGAAGCCGGTGGTCTGCGTGTGCAGTCCTGCCTGCGCGTTGTCGGGGTCTTCGCTGCGCACCGCGTAGGTGGAGAGCCGGTCCGGGTCCTCGGATTCGACGATGCCGGCCAGTGACGCGAGCAGCGTGTTCGTGGCGGTGCCGTTGTAATCGGTCTGCTCGTTGCCGATGCCCCAGAAGACGATCGACGGGTGGTTGTAGTTCTGCCGGATCAGCTCACGCAGTTGGTTCTGGGTGCCGGCGGTGAAAGCCGTCGAGTTTGTCACAGAGTTGACCAGCGGGATCTCCGCCCACACGATCAGCCCGCGTTCGTCGGCGAGCTCGTATTCCTTCTGGTCGTGCTGGTAGTGCGCCATCCGGACGGCGTTGGCGCCGAGCTCCCGGATGAGATCGTAGTCCTGTATGTGTTCGGGGTCGGTCAACGCCCAGCCCTTGCCGGCCCGTTCGTGGTGCAGGTTCACGCCGTGCAGGCCGAGGCGGCTGCCATTGAGGTGGAAGCCGGTGTCCGGGTTTACGGCGACGGAGCGAAGGCCCAGGCGTTCGGTCACCACATCCGTGATCCTGTCCGCGCCTGCGGTGACGTCATGGATCTCGACGCTCGCGTTGTAGAGGTAGGGATCGGCAAGGCCGTTCCACAGGTGTGGGCTGTCGATGCCGACGGTCTGCCTGATCTCGGCGCCGGTGGCCGCGGCGACGGTCTGTGCGGTGCTGCGGGCCTCCGCGACGATGGTCCCGCTCTTGTCGGCGATGACGCTGCGGACGACCACCGATCTGGTGGTGTTGCTGTCGTTCCACAGCTTCGTGGTCACGGTCACCGTGGCCGACGCCGCGGTCACATTGCTCTGCCGCAGGTAGATGCCGGGACCCGCGTAGTCCTCCAGCCGCACATGCAGGTTGTCGGTGGCCCACAGGCTCACATTGCGGTAGATGCCGCCCTCGAAGGTGTAGTCCGCGCTCACCGGCGCGATACCGGTGTCCTGGGCGTTGGTCACTCTTACCGCGATCACGTTGTCCCCGCCCGGGACGAGCACGGCGGTGACGCCGAACCTGAACCGGGAGTATCCACCTTTGTGCTGTCCGAGATACGTGCCGTTGACCCATACGTCGGCGACCTGATCGACCCCGGCGAACTGCAGGTACAGCCTCTTCCCGGCCAGTTCGGACGGCGCGGTGTAATGGCGGCGGTACCAGCCCACTCCGCGGTAGTAGTTGTTGCCGCCGTCGGCACCGTCGACGGCGTTCCACGTGTGGGGCGTGTTGACCGGCGTCCATCCGGAGTCGTCGAATCCAGGCCTTTCAGCGCCTGTGACGTCTGCCCTGACGAATCGCCACCCCTGGTTGAGATCGATGCGTACACGCGGATTCGGTGCCGTGTACGTCGCGGCAAAGGTGGAATTGGCCTGCGGAATCCCTGCCAACGAGGCCAGCACTCCTCCAGCTGTCCCGCTCAGCACCTGCCGGCGAGTGGGGAAACCTGTCATTTCAAACTCACTTCCTGAGGGGTGAAGTAGAAGGTTCTTCTGGCGGTGTTATGTCGACGACCGCCGCAGCCGGCGGCCGCTGCCGACTGCGCGTTCGTTGGTCATGCGGAAGGCGGGCGGGGTCGCACCTCCGGCGGCGGCCCCCGACACGTCGGTCCGGGGGGCGGGCAGCGCTCCGGTCGGCTCACGAGGTTCGGAGGGGATCACGTTCACGCCGGTGTCACTGTCGCCTCAGCGAGGTCGCCGAAATCCTGCAGCAGGCCCCACGCTGCCGGCCCACCGGCCCGTGCCGTCCAGAGATCGACGCGCTCCGGACGGCACGGGCGTAGCGATGCCCGCTATACGACGCGCATCTCGGCGAGCTGGAGGCGGTACTTGGTGGTCTCGTCCGACGCGGGCTTGCCGAGCTTGGTGGCGCGCAGACGGAGGTAACGGCCGGTGGCGGAGGTGAGGGGGTAGGTCTGGGCGGCTCCGTTGGGGTTTGGTTCGGCGGTGATGGCGCGGACGGTGGTGTAGGCGGTGGCCCCGTCGGCCCGGGTCTGGAGGGTGAAGTCGACCGGGAAGCCCGCCGTGCCGCCGCCGGACGCGCCGAGGTCCGTGCGCGGGTGGAGGGTGACGGAGCCGATCGCCCGGTCGGCCCCGAGGTCGATCTCGATCCACACGGGCGTGGCGCTGACGTCGGCGGACGGGAAGTCGATGCTGGTGAAACCCTTGGCTCCGGTGACGCTGGTGGTGGTGCCGTCCAGGACCCGGGTCTTGCCCCAGTCGCTGTTCTCGAGCGTGCTGTTGCTGGTGACGGTGGTCGCGGCGGTGGGGACGGTGAGTTCGGCGAGCTGGAGGCGGTACTTGGTGGGCTCGTCGGATGCGGGTGTGCCGAGTCTGGTGGCCTGCAGACGTACGTAGCGGGCGGTGGTGGTCTTGAAGCCGTAGGTCTGCACGAGCCCGCCCGGGTTGGGTTGGGAGGTGACGGTGCGGACGGTGGCGTAGGAGGTGGCTCCGTCCGCGCGGGCCTGGAGGGTGAAGTCGACCGGGAAACCGGCCGTGCCGCCGCCGGCGGCCAGGGTGTCCGTGCGGGGGAAGAGGCGTACGGCGTCGAGATCGGTGTCGGCGCCGAGATCGATCTCGACCCAGACGGGGCTCGCGCTGACGTCGGCGGAGGAGAAATCGTTGCTGGTGTAGCCCTTGGCACCGGTCACGCTGGTCAGGACACCGTCGGTCAGCCGGTTCCGGCCCCAGTTGCTGTTCTCCAGGCTGTTGTTGCTGGAGACGGCCCGGCCGAGGGCGAGGGTGTCGAGGCGGCCGGCCCCGGTGACCGTGAACGTCCAGCTGCCCGGTTGCAGGGTGAAGTAGACGTAGGAGGCGTCCTTGCTCGCGTAGCTCAGGCCGCTGACGCTCCCGGTGGGGGCGCCGCCCGAGTAGACGGTGGTGGTGCCCGCCTTGATGACGGCCTCCGAGCCGCCGTAGGTCGGAACACCGACACGGGCCGTGGTCCCGCTCGGTGAGGTGAGGGTCAGCGTCACCTGGGTGCCGTCGCGCACGACTCCGAAGCGGATGTCGCCCTTGACCGTGGGCGTGACCGTGCTGATCTTCGTCAGCGTGCCGGTCTGCGGGATCACCTCGTACGTCTCCCAGCCGGGTTTGGTGGGGCGCACGCCGGCTGCGTAGGCGGACAGCGCGTACAGCGGGCCGCCGTTCCAGGCATGGTTGTCGGTGCCGGCCGCCTTGTCCCACAGCTCCCACAGCGTGTAGCAGGCGGGGTCGGCGACCTGGGCGGCGAAGCGGTTGCGCATCCGCTCCTCGGCGACCGTGGCCGCGCCCATCAGGTACAGCGCCTCCAGGACGTAGAACTCCATGTAGGGACTGGCGTTGAGGTGGGTACGCAGCACCTCGGTCACCGCCCGGTAGCGGCTGGCGGGGGCCAGACCTGCGACGACGGCGAGCGCGTTGGCCCGGTCGTCGGTGTCACGGGTGTAGCCCGGTGAGCGGTACTCGTTCCTTGAGGGGTCCCACAGGACCCGGTCGAAGTTGGCCTTGATGCTGTCACGCCTGGCTTTCCACCCAGCGGCGTCCCCGCTGTTGCCGCTGAGGTCGGCTAGCTTGGCGGCGGTGTCCAGGGCCAGGTAGTACCAGCAGTTGTCCAGGACGCGGGCGTCGATGTTGCTGCCCCAGTCCTCCCAGTCCCAGTCCCCGGCCCGGTGGTTGACGAGACCGTCGCTGTCCAGGCCCCACAGGTTCAGGTACGTCTTCACCGCCGGGTAGGCGCCGGTGACCGCGCTCGCGCTGCCGGTGTAGAGGTAGTACGTCCAGAACGACCACACCGAGGCGAGCATCTGGACGGGCAGTTCGCTGGTCCAGATGACGGACGGGACCGGCGAGTAAAGCGCCCCGCCGGACTTCTGCCAGGCCGCCAGCTGGGAGATGGCTTTCGCCCCGAGCGCGTGGGAGCGGGTGTCGAAGGTGTAGAAGCCCTCCTTGAGCTGGTTGACCACATCCCCCCACCACTGGGCACGTTCGCGGGTGGGGCAGTCCATGTAGTTGTCCCGCATGTTGACGTACATCGTGCGGGCGGCCTTGGTCCACAACGTGTCCATGAAGGCGTCGCTGCTGCTGAACGATCCGGCGAAGTCGGTGTCGTAGCCGGACTCCCGGTACTTCAGTTCCAGGATGGTGACACCGGTCGGGATGGTGTACCGCACGGCCGTTCCGCTCATCCAGCCCAGCGACTCGAACTCCTGGACTCCGCCGCTGCAGATGTAGGTGGAGCGGACGTTGTAGCCGGTCCCGGGCTCGATCCCCGTCAGGTTGGCGCCGTCGTCGTGGTGGTCGGTCTGGATGCCGATCACCGCACCGGCCGGCGCGTCCACCTTCAGGAACGGCGTGACCTGGAGGTTGGACGGGAGCGTGGCGGCGATGGCGGTGGAGCCCTGTCCGGTGGACGGCAACGAAGACGCGTTGGTGTAGGACTTCAGGCCGGAGTAACGGAACGGTGGGACCGGCCGCTCGACCAGGTTGTTCCAGGGGGTGGTGCCGGCCGCGCCGTAGTCGTCGGGCGCGCTCCAGGCGCTGTCGTCGAAGCCGGGAGACCGCCAGCCCGCCATGACGGTGGCGTTGCGGGCGTCGTAGTAGATGTTGGACTCGGGCAGCCGGAAGTTTGCCTGGGTTCCGCTGGTGTTGTTCGAGTAGCCCGGGTGCACGGTGTGCTTCCAGCCGGTGTCGCTGACGATCCGGGTGGTGGTGGAGCCGGTCGTGACGTCCGACTGGAACAGCAGACCGCCCCTGCCGCTGCTGTTGTGCGAGAAACCCTGCTTGCCGAAGTGCCACACCAGCAACGCGACCGTGTTGCGGCCACTGGTCAGATACGGGGCGAGGTCGATCTCGTCGTAGTACGTGTCCGTACGGTTCGGGCCGCGCTTGAGCCCGCCCTCGAAGACCACCAGCGTGCCGTTCACCCACAGCCAGTACTTCGAGTCGACGGCGATCTGGGTCACAGCCTTCGACGGCGCGGACCCCAAGGTGAACGACTTACGGAACGCCACCCACTGGTTCGTCGTGCTGGTCGCCGCCCAGATCCACTTCGCGTTCCAGGAGACTGCGGCGGAAGTCGTGTGGGCGAGCCCCGGCACGAGCACCGAACCAAGGGTGGGAGCCAGGGCGACGGCTATGGCGGAACGCAGGGCGGACCGACGTGAGATCTGCTGCATCGCGGGACCTTCCAAGAGGGTTTGAATCGATTCAATTAGCTGGCGCAGTCGTGCTGCCCGACTCTCCGGACATCCGCTGTCAATGATCTGGACGCGTCAAAATTAGGAGTCGTAGCGGCACGGCTGCAGGCAACGGACGCAGTGCAGGACAGGGCCTGCCGAGCCGGCCGGCTCGGCCCGCGAGCCCGGCAGGCGGGATATTGGTCTCCCCTGCCTTTTCTCGGGTCAGTTGATTCGGACGATCTTCCAGAGCTGGTCGTCGACGTTCACGTCCGTCCACTGGATGACGGGTGCGCCGTTGCTGGTGGAGGACTGGGCGACGCCGGCGTTGAGGCCGCTGCCCACGTTCTTGAGTTCGTAGTAGCCGTTGCCGGCGTCGGTGAG
>NZ_LGDG01000044.1 GCF_001279775.1 Streptomyces sp. MMG1533
ACTCGCCGCACTCAAACACGAGTTGGCCCAGGTCCGCGGCGTCGACGTCGAGAAGCTCCCGGAAGAGGGGGACCTCACCGCACCCGTGGCGGCCACCGGCGAAGGGAAGTCCTGACATGGCTTCCTCTCTCGACCGCATCCGGGTCGGCTCGGCCCCCGACTCCTGGGGCGTCTGGTTCCCGGACGACCCGGTGCAGGTGCCCTGGGAACGCTTCCTGGACGAGGTGGCCGAGGCCGGCTACTCCTGGATCGAGCTGGGACCGTACGGCTATCTGCCCACCGACCCGGCCCGGTTGACGGACGAGGTCGCCAGGCGCGACCTGCAGGTCTCGGCGGGCACGGTCTTCACCGGCATGCACCGAGGTCCCTCCGTCTGGGAGTCCACCTGGGAGCACGTCAGCCAGGTCGCCGCCCTCACCCAGGCGATGGGCGCGCAGCACCTCGTCGTCATCCCGTCCTTCTGGCGCGACGACAAGACCGCCGAGATCCTGGAGCCGCCGGAGCTGACCGGCGAGCAGTGGGCGCACCTGACCAAGGGGATGGAGCGGCTGGGGCACGAGGTCAAGGAGACGTACGGCCTCGACATCGTCGTCCACCCGCACGCCGACACCCACATCGACACCGAGGACCACGTGGAGCGGTTCCTCGACTCGACCGACTCCGAACTGGTCAACCTCTGCCTGGACACGGGGCATTACGCCTACTGCGGCGGCGACAGCGTCAAGCTCATCGAGACGTACGGCGAACGCATCGGCTACCTCCACCTCAAGCAGGTCGACCCGGAGATCCTCGCCGACGTCGTCAAGAACGAGGTCCCGTTCGGTCCCGCCGTACAGCGCGGAGTGATGTGCGAACCACCCTCCGGCGTACCGGAGTTGGAGCCGGTCCTGGTGGCCGCGCAGAAGCTCGGCGTCGAGCTGTTCGCGATCGTCGAGCAGGACATGTACCCCTGCGAGCCGGACAAGCCGCTGCCGATCGCAGTGCGTACCCGCAAGTTCCTGAGGTCCTGCGGCGCCTGAAGGGACGGTCATGACCACCCGTGGCACGAGCGAAGAACTGGGCGTCGCCGTGATCGGCACCGGCCGGATGGGTGCCGACCACGTCCGCCGTATCCAACAGGTCACCAGCGGAGCACGGGTGACCGCCGTCGTGGACGTCGACGCGGAGCGCGCCAAGACGGTCGCGGCCCGCGTCGACGGCTGCACCGCCCACACCGACCCGGCCTCCGCGATGGCGGCGGCCGATGTCGACGCGGTGCTGATCGCCTCCCCGGGCCCCGCCCACGAGGCCGCCCTGCTGACCGCCTTCGAACACGGCCTTCCGGTGCTGTGCGAGAAGCCGCTCACCCCCGACGCCGCCTCCGCACTGCGGGTGCTGGAGGCCGAGCGGAAGCTGGGCCGGCGGCTGGTCCAGGTCGGCTTCATGCGGCGCTACGACGCCGAGTACGTCAGACTCAAGTCCCTGCTGGAAACCGGGCAGTTGGGCCGCCCCCTGCTGCTGCACAACCGGCACCGCAACGTGGCCAGCCCGCCCGGCTTCACCAGCGACATGCTCATCAGCGACTCCGTGGCGCACGAGACCGACGTGACCCGCTGGCTGCTCGGCCACGAGATCACGGCCGTCACGGTGCTGCGCCCGACCCCGTCCGCGAGCGCGCCGGACGCCCTTCAGGACCCGCAGTTCGTCGTGTTCGAGACCGACGGCGGCGCGGTGTCCGACGTCGAGATCTTCGTCAACTGCGGCTTCGGCTACCAGGTCCAGGCCGAGGTGGTCTGCGAACGCGGCACCGCCCGCGTCGGCGACGGCCATGCCATGGTCACCAACATGGCGGGCCGCTGGGGCGGCACCATCGACCAGGACTGGACCGTGCGTTTCGCCGACGCCTACGACCGCGAGATCCAGGCCTGGGTCGACGCCACCCGCCGCGGCGAGGCGGTCGGCCCGAGCGTCTGGGACGGCTATGCGGCGGCGGCGGTCTGCGAGGCGGGGGTGCGGGCGCTGGCGGACGGCGGTCGGGTGGAGGTCGACCTCGTGGAGAAGCCCGCGCTGTACCGATGACCGCGACCGGCTTGCCCGGGATTCCTGAACCCTTTCGTTCGATCCGCGCCTGGCTCTACGCTCGTGGGGCGGGTTCCGAGGGCCGGGACCCGCCGTTCGCAGCACCGGGGGAAGCCGTGGAGGCAGCGACGCTGGTCCTGCTGGGAGCGGCGGGCGGCGCACTGCGCGGACTGCTGGACGTCTACACCAGGTTCCTGGACTGGCAGGCGGACCGGCGCGCCCACCGGCTGTTACCGCCGGAACAGCAGGGTCAACCACCGCGGTTCCGGAGGCACTTCGACCCTGTCGGCGACCCTGTCGCGGCCGTGGTGCACAGCGGCATGGGCGCCGCCGCCGCGGTGCTCTTCGGCACCACGGGGCAGATCAGTGGCGCGTACGCGGCGCTCGTCGTGGGAATGTCGGCGCCGGGGATCCTGACCCAGTTGAGTCGCGTCCAGTCGGTGAACGACGCTCTGACCGCCCCGGTGCCGGCACAGCCGACCGCCGAGCAACAGACGCCCGAACCCGTGGCGGCGGCCGAACCGCTCACCGCGCAGCCGACGGCCGTCAACGCCGGGCAGCCCGCCCCTGCTCCGACCGTGCTTCCCGAACCGCGCGCGGCCCAGACCGTGTTCATGGACGGCGACGGGACACAGACACAGGCAGACGTACGGCAGGCGAGCCACCCACCCCACACGACACATCCGCACCCGAACGGCCGACCGGCGGACACGGCTCCCGGCCCGGGCCGGGAGCACGGCGGCCGTGAAGCTCCGCCCCGGTCGCAGCGACCGGTCGTCGGAGAGGAGGGCGCGAGATGACGCAGCGACCCCCCGTGCACCGACGCATCGCCGCGAGCCTCCTGGGCGTCGACCGCTCGGGACGCAGGCCGCCCACCGCCGAGCAGCAGCGTCGCCTTCCGGTGCGGCGTCGTATTCTGGCCTCACTGCTGGGGATTCGGGTACGTCCGCCCGCGCCTGACGTGTCCTCGACGGCCGCCGCGGAAGAGCGCCCGGCCCCGGCACCAGCCCCGGCCCCGCCGCGGACCGTGCCGCAGCGGACAGCCCGCGTCGACTACCCGGAGCACACCCCCGAACCGGTGCCGAGGCCGTCGCCGGCACCTCGGCGGGACACGTGGCACACGGTTCCCGCAGGCCGCGCCTCGGGGCCCTCCTTTCTGCTGAGCGAGGACCGCCAGGAATACGAGCGGATCCTCGACGAGGTGCTGCGCTCCGCCCCACACCGTCCTGAACTGGCCGCTGTCGGTCAGCGGCTCTACCCCGAACAGCTGCGCACCATGGCGCTGAACGCCACCGCACTCATCACGACGGCCGCGGTGACCGAGTACCAGCACTATGTGGAGGTCCGCGAGGAACTGCGCCACCCGGCGCCGTCCACACCCGAACGGGACTCCAGGGAGCCGGACTCGATGGGGCTGGCCGCCAGGCTGGAAGAGGCCGGGACCAGCACCGCGGGTGTGGGCGCCGTGGCCGCGGTGCTGACACCCCTCCTCGCCGGAACCGGCACGGTGCTCTTCCTGCTCGTGGGCTACGTCCTGAAGATGCTCGACCCCGAACCGGCGTTCGCCCGGACCATGCTCACCACCGGATGGGTGCTCGGCGGCGTGACCGCGGCCTCGCTCCTCGTCGCCTTGGCGGGGCTGTTGATCACCGCCGTGCGCAACCGGTCGTCCTCGCTCGAAGCCGGTTCGTACGGCGAGCTGAGTGCGGAGGTGGACCGCGCCAGGCAGGACTGGCACGAGGCCCTGGTGGAGCGTGGCATCCTGCCGTTCCTACGGGATGCGCTGGCCGACCTGGCGGGCACGTCCCTGCCGGGTACGGCACCGCCGGAGCCGGCCGGCCGCATGCCACACCTCGGCTACGACCGTCCGGGCTTCAGAAGCCCGGACGACACCGCCCCCGGTCCACGCCCGAGCTTCAGTACACCTGACTACACCAGCCCGGACTTCGGCGGCCCGGAACACACAGGGGAGTGAGCCGGCAGTCGCACGGCCCGGGCATCAGCCCCCTGCCGTGATGCGCGGGCGCGCCTCGAACCCCGCCGCCCGATAGCACTCGTCGATCAGAGCCATCGTCGCCACCGCGTCATCCGCGTCCAACGGCACCGCAGCACCGTCCCGGACCCGGTCCGCGAACGCCTCCAACTGATAGGCGTACGACGACCGCGTCCCGAGCCGCTCCGTCCGCTCGCCCTCCGCCGTACGCACCACGATCCGGTCGTCCAGGTGCGGAAGAACGAAGTTCGGGGCGCTCGCCTCACCACGCGTGCCGACGATCCGGCAGCTCATCTCCAGCTCGTCGTACGCCATGTGGCAGCGGGCCGACGCGGTGGCCCCGTCCGGGTACTCCAGCTCGGCGTCCAGCCACTCGTCGACCCCGGGCGCACCCGCACGCTCCCCGCCCCGCGCGGAGACGAGTCGCGGCGCGCCGCCCGCCCAGGGCGCGAGCATCCGTACGGCGTGCAGGCTGTAGCAGCCCAGGTCCATCACGGCCCCGCCGGCCAGCGGCAGCGACCAGCGCGGGTCGCAGTCGTCCGGGGCGGGGATGGCGACCAGCGTCTCCACCCGTCGCAGCTCGCCGAGTTCACCGCTGCGCAGCAGCTCGTGCAGGCGCCGGGTGACCGGGTGGAACAGGTAGTGGAAGCCCTCCATGAAGACCGTCCCGGCCTTGGCCGCCGCCTTCCGTACCTCGGCGGCCTCCTCGGCGTTGCTCGCCGACGGCTTCTCCGTCAGGACGTGCTTGCCCGCCGCCAGGGCGGCGAGGTTCCAGGGCCCGTGCAGGCCGTTGGCGAGGGGGTTGTAGACGGCTTCGACCTCGGGATCCGCGATCAGGTCGGCGTACGAGTCCGCCACCTGCTCCACGCCGTGCGCCGCCGCGAAGGCCTCGGCGCGGGAACGGTCGCGGGCGGCCACCGCGACGAGGCGGTGGCCGGTCGCCCGGGCCGGGTCCACGAGGGAGCGTTCGGTGATGCGTGCGGCGCCCAGTACTCCGATGCGCAGTGGTTCCCGGCCCGGTCCGCTCATGCCTGCCGTACCTCCTCGATCGTCACGGGACGGTGCTCGCCCAGCGACAGTGTGCACGCATCGGCGATCCAGCCGGCCTCCAGGGCGTCCTCGATCGTGCACGGGGAGGTGCGGGTGCCCGCCACGACCTCGGTGAACGCGGTGAGTTCGGCGCGGTAGGCCTCGGTGAAGCGGTCCATGAAGAAGTCGTGCGGGGTGCCGGCCGGGAAGGTCACGCCGGGCTCGACCGAGCGCAGCGGCAGCTTGTCCTCCAGGCCCACGGCGATGGAGTCCTCGAAGCCGTGGATCTCCATGCGGACGTCGTAACCGCGGGCGTTGTGGCGGGAGTTGGAGACCACGGCGATCGTGCCGTCGTCCAGGGTGAGGATCGCGCCGGTGGTGTCGGCGTCGCCCGCCTCCTTGATGAAGTCGGCGCCCCGGTTGCCGCCGACCGCGTACACCTCGGTCACTTCGCGGCCGGTCACCCAGCGGATGATGTCGAAGTCGTGCACCGAACAGTCCCGGAAGATGCCACCGGAGGCGGCGATGTACGCGGCCGGCGGCGGCGCCGGGTCCAGCGTGGTCGACCGGACGGTGTGCAGCTTGCCCAGCTCGCCGCCCTGCACGGCGGCCCGCGCGGCGACGAACCCGGCGTCGAAGCGCCGGTTGTAGCCGATCTGGATCGGGACGGTGCTGCCCTGGACGGACTTGAGGACCTCGACGCCCTCCCGCATGGTGCGGGCGACGGGCTTCTCGCAGAACACGGGGACGCCCGCTTCCACCGCAGCGCGGATCAGCGCGGGGTGGGCGTCGGTCGCCGCCGCGACGACGATGCCGTCCACCCCGGCGGCCAGCACGGCCTCGGGGGAGTCCGCGACCTCGGCGCCGAACCGCTCGGCGGCGGCCTTGGCGGCGTCCGCGAACGGGTCGGCGACGACGAGCGAGTCGACCGCGTCGAGTCCGGAGAGGGTCTCGGCGTGGAAGGCGCCGATGCGGCCGAGGCCGAGGATTCCGATGCGCATGGGGGCGTGCTCCTTGAGTGCGGGGTCCTACGAGCGGGTGCGGGGATCTACGAGCGGAGGTGGAGAAGGCGGGGGAGGGAAGGTCAGTCGAGGCCGCCGAGAACGTTCTGGTCCCAGTCGATCACCGATCCGGTGACCACCCCGGACCGGTCGGACAGCAGGAAGACGACGAAGTCGGCGATTTCGTCCGGCTGGCCGAGCTTGCCCATCGGCAGACGGGTGGCGGCCTGCTCGCGCCAGTCGTCGCCGGCGCCGTGGAAGGCCTTCTGCGTCGCGTCCTCGCCCTCCGTCGCGGTCCAGCCGATGTTCAGGCCGTTGATGCGGACCCGGTCGAAGCGGTGCGCGTGCGCCGCGTTGCGGGTCAGCCCGATCAGGCCGGCCTTCGCGGCGACGTACGGGGCGAGGAACGGCTGTCCGCCGTGCGCCGAGGACGTGATGATGTTGACGACCGTGCCGGGCGCCTTGCGGCCGACCATGTCGGCGACGGCGGCCTGCATGGCGAAGAAGGGCGCCTTGAGGTTGATCGCGATGTGCTGGTCGAACAGCTCGGGCGTGGTGTCGAGGAGCGTGCCCCGCGAGGTCAGACCGGCCGAGTTCACCAGGCAGTCGACCCGGCCGTACGCCGCGACGACCTGCCCCACGGACGCCTTGGCCTGCTCGGCGTCCGCCAGGTCGGCCCGTACGAACATGGCCTTGCCGCCGGCCGCGGCCAGTTCCGCCACCAGGGCCTCGCCGGGTTCCGGGCGCCGGCCGGTGACGGCGACCACCGCGCCCTCACGGACGGCGGCGCGCGCGATGGCGGCGCCCACCCCCTGGCTTCCGCCGTTGACCAGGACGACCTTGTCGTCGAGAAGTCCCATGGGTTCCAGGTCCTTTCAGCTCGCGCGGCGCTCGGCGCCGGCCCGCAGTTCGTTCCGCAGTTCCTCGGGCGTCCACGTCTCGCGCAGCGCCCGCCGTACCGCGTCCGCCTGCGACGGCGGGGCCAGGCCCGCGACCGGCGGATCGCTGTCGAGGTTGGTGGGGAAGGGGTAGCCCTCCGCGCTCGCGGCGATCACGTTCTCCAGCCACTCCTCGTCCGCGCCCTCGGTACGGCGCTCGAGCAGCACGGGGAACACGGCGTTCGCGACCGCCTCGCGGTCCACCGTCTCCATTGCCCGTCCGAACGCCGAGGACACCTGGAGGAGGTTGGCCGTGCGCCGGATGTCCGCGCAGCGGTTGGTGCCGGCGGCGTGGAACAGCGCGGGGTTGAAGAAGGCCGCGTCGCCCTTGGCCAGCGGGAGTTGGACGTACCGCTCCTCGAAGTACGCCCGGAACTCCGGCAGTCGCCATGCCAGATAGCCCGGCTCGTAGGTCTGCGAGTACGGCAGGTACATCGTCGGTCCGGACTCGACGGGCATGTCGCAGTGCGCGACCGCGCCCTGGAGGGTGAGCACGGGGGAGAGGAGATGCACGTGCGCGGGGTAGGCGGCCGCGACCTCGTCGGACAGGAAGCCCAGGTGGTAGTCGCGGTGCACGGTCTGCGCGGCGCCGCCCGGGTTGACGACGTTGACCTGTGAGGTGACCTGGTAACCGGGACCCAGCCAGGCGGCCGAGACCAGGGCGAGGATGTCGTTGGCGTAGTAGTCGGCGAACGCCTCCGGGTCGTGCAGGGCCGCCTTCTCCAGGGCGTTCCAGATCCGGTCGTTGGCGCCGGGCTTGGCGAAGTGGTCGCCTGCCGTGGCGCCCGAGGCGTGCTGCTCGGCGATCAGCGCGTCGAACACGGCGGAGAGCCGGTCGACCACCGCCGGGTCCGGGAAGGCGCCCCGGAAGACCACGATGCCGGGGCCGTCGGTGAGAGCGCGGACCAGTTCCGCCTGGACCGCACGCCGGTCCTCGGCGGCGCGCAGCCGCGCACTGTCGTAGATCAGGACGTTCCGCTCCACGGAAGCGGCGTACGGGTGGTCGGCGAGATCCGTCGAGCGCTCGACGAGCGCGCGCAGGTCGGCGAGGTCGCAGTCCTGCTCGGACAGCCAGGCACGGTGTTGTACGGAGCTGAAGGACATCGTCGTCCTCTCGATCAGGTGGGCGACTCGGTGACAGGGGCGACCCGGCGCTGTCATTCTTGTCAGTACAAACCCCTCGAACAACCGGCAGTGAGCCATCAAAAACCCCTCAAGGAGTCTCCCGTGGGCCACCCCTTCCCGATCCGGGAGATCGCGCGTCAGGCGGGCCTGAGCGAGGCCACCGTCGACCGGGTGCTCAACGGCCGGGGCGGCGTCCGCGAGAGCACCGCCCGGGAGGTCCGGCAGGCCATCGCCGACCTCGACCGGCAGCGCACCCAGGTCCGTCTGGTCGGCCGCACCTTCATGATCGACATCGTGATGCAGGCCCCGGAGCGGTTCTCCACCGCCGTACGCGCCGCCCTGGAGGCCGAGCTGCCGTCCCTGCACCCGGCGGTCGTGCGCTCACGGTTCCACTTCCGCGAGACCGGCCCGGTCCAGGAGCTCACCCGGACCCTGGACCGGATCGCCCGGCGCGGCTCCCAGGGCGTGGTCCTCAAGGCCCCGGACGTCCCCGAGGTGACCGCGGCCGTGGGCCGGCTCGCGGAGGCCGGCATACCCGTCGTCACCCTGGTCACCGACCTGCCCGCCACCGCCCGCCTCGGCTACGTGGGCAGCGACAACCGGGCGGCCGGCGCGACCGCCGCGTACCTCACGGGCCAGTGGCTCGGCGACCGCCCCGGCAATGTGCTCACCAGCCTCAGCAGCGGCTTCTTCCGCAACGAGGAGGAGCGCGAGATGGGCTTCCGCAGCGCCATGCGCACCCGCCACCCGGACCGCACCCTCGTCGAGATCGCCGAGGGGCAGGGCCTGGACGCCACCCAGTACGACCTGGTCCGGGCCGCGCTGGAACGCGACCCGGACATCCTGGCGGTGTACTCGATCGGCGGCGGCAACATCGCGACCCTGCGCGCCTTCGAGGACCTGGGCCGGGAGTGCGCGGTGTTCGTCGCCCACGACCTCGACCACGACAACACCCGGCTGCTGCGCGAGCACCGGCTGTCCGCGGTGCTCCACCACGACCTGCGCCAGGACCTGCGCGAGGCCTGCCACCTCGTGATGCGCGCCCACGGCGCCCTGCCGCCCGCGGGCCCGACGCTGCCGTCCGCCATCCAGGTGGTGACGCCCTACAACATGCCTACGACGCTTCCGGGCTGACCCACGCGCCGCTCTCCGCGGACCGCACCATCGCGTCCAGTACGGCCGCACTGCGCACGGCGTCCGCGAGGGTGGCCCCGTGCGTGCTGCCCTCGCTGATCGAGCGAAGGAAGCGGTACGCCTCGATCACCTTGAGGTCGTCGTAGCCCATGGCGTTCGCCGCGCCCGGCTGGAACGCGCCGAACTCGCCGTCGCCCGGCCCGACGTACACCGTGCCGACCGGCTGGTCCTGGTAGGTCGTGCCGCGGCTGACGCCGAGCTCGTTCATCCGGCGGAAGTCCCAGAACACCGCCCCCTTGGTGCCGTGCACCTCGAAGCCGTAGTTGTTCTGCTCGCCGACCGAGACCCGGCACGCCTCCAGGACGCCGCGGGCGCCGGAGGCGAAGCGCAGCAGGCAGCTGACGTAGTCCTCGTTCTCGACCGGGCCGAGCTCGCCGCCCGAGGCGCGGCTGTGACCGGCTGTCGCGCCGGTGGGGCGGGCCCGCTCCGGGACGAAGATCGCGGTGTCGGCGGTCAGGGAGGCGATGTCGCCGAGCAGGTACCGGGCCAGGTCGGCGCCGTGCGAGGCCAGGTCGCCCAGCACCCCGCTGCCGCCGCGCTCCCGCTCGTACCGCCAGGTCAGGGCGCCCTCGGGGTGGGCCGCGTAGTCGCTGAAGAGGCGGACGCGGACATGGGTGACCGTGCCGATGCCGCCGGAGGCGATCAGTTCGCGGGCCGCCTCCACGGCGGGCGCGTTGCGGTAGTTGAAGCCGACGGCGCTGTGCACGCCTGCCTTGGCGGCCGCGCCGGCCACCGTCCGGGCGTCCGCCGCGGTCAGGCCCACCGGCTTCTCGATCCAGATGTGCTTGCCGGCCTCGGCCATCGCGACACCGATCTCACGGTGCAGGAAGTTCGGCGCGGTGATGCTGACCGCCTTCACCCGCGGGTCGGCGGCCACCTCGCGCCAGTCGCGGGTCGTCGAGACGAACCCGAACTGCGCGGCGGCCTCCTCGGCCCGGCCCGGCACCTCCTCGGCGACGGTCACCAGCTCCGGACGCAGGGGGAGCGTCGGGTAGTGGTGCAGGACACGGGCGTACGCCTGGGTGTGCACCCGGCCCATCCACCCGAACCCGACGACGGCGACCCCGAACGCATCCACCATGACAGCCCCTCTTTGGACCGGTCCACAATCTGTCCAGGCCACCCTGAGCGGGGTTCATGCCGGTGTCAACCCTTTGACAGTCCTGCCGGACACATGGAACGGTCCATCCCATGAGACCGCCGACGATCCGCGACGTGGCCGACCGGGCCGGCGTCTCCAAGTCGCTGGTCTCGCTCGTGCTGCGCGGCTCGGAGCAGGTGCGGCCCGAGAAGCGGGACGCCGTGCTGCGCGCGGTACGGGAGCTCGGCTACCGGCCGAACGCCGCCGCCCGCAGCCTCAGCGAGCAGCGCACCCGCACGGTCGGCGTCCTCCTCAACGACCTGCGCAACCCCTGGTTCGTCGACCTCCTCGACGGCCTGAACCCGCTCCTGCACGAGCACGGCCTGCACATGCTGCTCGGCGACGCCCGCCTCAACCGCCGCACCGGGCAGGACCTCGCCCGGCCCTTCCTGGACCTCCAGGCGGACGGCCTGGTCGTGGTCGGCACCCTGCCCGACCCGGCCGCGCTCGAGGCCGTCGCCGAGCGGATCCCGGTCGTCGTCGCGGGCGCCCGCGAGCCGGTCCCACCCGGTGTCGACGTCGTCGCCGGCGACGACGAGCGGGGCGCCCGGCTGGTCACCGAGCACCTCATCGGCCTCGGCCACCGCCGCATCGCCCACATCGCGGGCTACGGGGCCGTGGGCGAGCTGCGCCGCGCCAGCTTCGAGTCGGTCATGCGGGCCCACGGCCTCGCGGACACGGCACTCGTCGAGCCGGGCGACCTGACGGAAGAGGGCGGCTTCCGGGCCGCCGTGCGGCTGCTCGGCCGCCCGGGACGGCCCACCGCCGTCGTCGCCGTCAACGACATCACCGCCGTCGGCGTGCTCTCGGCGGCCGCGGAACTGGGCCTGCGCGTGCCGCACGACGTGTCGGTCACCGGCTACGACGACACGAGCATCTCCCGGCTGCGCCACCTGTGGCTCACCACCGTCGACAACGCCGGCCACGAGGTCGGCCGCCGTGCCGCCCGCTGCCTCCTCGACCGCTTCGAGGGCGCCGGGGGAGCGGGGCGTCTCCACCTGGCCGCACCCGCCCTGGAGATCCGCGGCACCACCGCGGCCCCGCCGCTCAGAGATTGATCGCGTACGCCTTCCGCAGCGTCTCGTGCACCGTCCATGTCGTACGGTCGCCCGCGCGCAGTACGGCCATGTCCCCGGGCCCGACCGTCAGCGTCGGCCCGCCCTCGACCTCCACGGTGGCCGACCCGCTGACCACGACGAACAGCTCGTCCGCCTCGGTGTCGGTGACCACGCCGGGCGTGATCTGCCAGATCCCGCGGATCTGCCGGCCGTCCTCCGACTCCCAGACGACCCTCCCGGTGACCTCGGGCGTCCCGGAGACGATCTGCTCCGGGTCGAGGGGCTCGGGTTCGAGCTCGGCATCGGGGATGTGGAGAGCGAAGCTGTGCGTCATGGGCCGACCCTAACCAGGCGGGAAGTTCCCCGGCTGTCGACAGGGTGTGCGGGATCGGCCCAGGTGGAACGACACTTCGTCGGGCGTGCGCGGGGCGCGGCGCCACCGGGCCCGGGTGATCATTGGGGCATGGCGGACACCCTGGCGGCCGCCCCCGAGCCGCACCGGCGCGACACGCGCGAGGCAGTCCTGTTCGGCGGTGTATACGGTGCCGTCCTGGCGTCCTCCATGGTCGCCGCGCTCACCCGGTACGGCCACACCTCCCAGGACAGCCGCCGCTACGACGCCCTGTGGCTCCTGGTGACCGCACTCGCCTCCGCCCTGGCTCACGGCTACGCCCACTTTGTCGCCGACCGCCCCCCGCACCACCGCTGGGACGTCCTGCGCACCCTGGTGGACGAGTGGCCCCTGGTCGCGGCCGTGCTGCCGACCGTCCTCGTCCTCGCGGGGGCGGGCTGGGGCTGGTGGCCGGCCGACGGGGTGGAGTACCCGGCGTTCACGCTGAACATCGCGCTGCTGTTCACGCTGGGCCTGGTCACGGCCAGGTGGTCGCACCGCTCGTGGGCCGTCGCGGTCCTCATCGGAGCGGTGGACGCGCTTCTCGGCGTGGTCGTCGTGCTGGCGAACGCGATCATCAAGTAGCGGGCGGACACACGAGGCGGCCGCCCCCGTCGTCGGGGGGTGGCCGCCTCGGTTCCGGCAGGTGCGCTCACACCTTGGCTGTGGTGGTGTCGGTGGGGGTGTCGGTGGTGGGTGTGGTCTGGGGGGTGCGGGGCTTGGGGATGAGGGTGGCGATGAGGAAGGCGAGGAGGGCTGCTCCGGC
>NZ_LGDG01000045.1 GCF_001279775.1 Streptomyces sp. MMG1533
CCCCCCACCCCCACCGGCGGTACCCTGACCAGGCACATCCGCACAGGCACGCGTACACGCGAACGCCCGCCCCGAAGGGACACCCCATGCCGCTCGAAGCCGGCCTCCTGGAGATCCTCGCCTGCCCGGCCTGCCACGCCCCCCTCAAGGAGCAGGACACCGAGCTGATCTGCACCGGCCAGGACTGCGGCCTGGCGTACCCCGTCCGCGACGGCATCCCCGTCCTCCTCGTCGACGAGGCCCGCCGCCCCGCGTAAGCGACGACTTGGCGACCCGGACACCCGCGAAACCGACGACCCGGCGACCGGAGGCTGCCCGCCCATGCTCGACGAATCGCTGCTCGACAACCCCGAGGCACTCTCGGAGGCCGACCACCGCGGCCTGCTCCGCGGCGCCGCCGAGGCAGGCGCCCGCGTCCGCACCGCCGCCCGCCACGCCGCCGAGGCCGGCGTGGGCGACCTCAAACCCGACGGCCGCCCCCGCGCCGTCCTCATCGCGGGCCCCGGAGCCGCCGCCACCCACGCCGCCGACCTCCTCGGCACGCTCGCCGGCGCGGGCAGCCCGGTCACCCGCCTGGCCCCCACCGGCGTCGCCCCCGCAGCGGGCGCCATGCGCTGGGAGCTGCCCGGCTGGGCCGGCTCCGTGGACCTGCTGCTGATCGCGACCCCCGACGGCAGCGAGCCGGGCCTGTCACTGCTCGCCGAACAGGCCTACCGCCGCGGCTGCAGCGTCGTCGCCGTGGCCCCGTCCGACTCCCCGCTCGCCGAGGCGGCCGACGGCGCCCACGGCCTCTTCGTACCGATGGCGACCGCCCCGTACGACCAGGACGAACCCCTCGCCGCATCCGCCCCCGGCGTGCTGTGGGCGCTGCTCACCCCGCTCCTCGCGCTCCTGGACCGCACCGGCCTGCTCGCCGCCCCGCCCGACGCCCTGGAGAAGGTCGCCGACCGCCTCGACCGGATCGCCGAGCGCTGCGGGCCGGCCATCGCGACCTACAGCAACCCGGCCAAGACCCTGGCCGCCGAGCTCGCCGACGCCCTCCCGGTCATCTGGACCGAGGGCACCTCCGCGGGCCCCGCCGGCCGCCGGTTCGCCGCCGCCCTCGCCGAGCTCTCCGGCAGCCCGGCCGTCGTCGCCGAACTGCCCGAGGCCCTCGCCGCGCACATCACCCTGCTCGCCGGCCCGCTCGCCGCGAACGCCGACCCGGACGACTTCTTCCGCGACCGCGTCGAGGAGCCGCCCGCCCTGCACGCGCGCGTGGTGCTGCTCCGCGACCGCCCGATCGGCGGCCTCACCGCCGCCCCCGCCGCCCGTGACCTGGCCCTCAGTCACGACACTCCGATCAGCGAACTGGAGCCGGAGTCCGGCGGCGAACTGGAGACCCTCGCGGAACTGATCGCCGTCACGGATTTCGCCGCCGTTTACCTGGCGCTCGCTTCGAGGGCCTGATCTTGCCCAGGACGCCCGGGCCTTCGTACGCGAAGAGGACCAGCCGTACCCGAAGAAGACCGGCGTCGTACGCGTCGTAAGCACCGAGAACCGGCAGAGAGAACCGCATGGACCGCCTCGACAACACCGTCCGCCCCTACGCCTGGGGATCCACCACCGCCATCCCCGCGCTGCTCGGCACCGAGCCGACCGGCGAACCGCAGGCGGAGATGTGGATGGGTGCCCACCCGGGCGCACCTTCGCGCACCGACCGCGGCACGCTCGTCGACGTCATCGAGGCAGACCCGGAGCGGGAACTGGGCGAGAAGGCCGTCGCCAAGTTCGGCCCCCGCCTGCCCTTCCTCCTCAAGATCCTCGCGGCCGGCGCCCCGCTCTCCCTCCAGGTGCATCCCAACCTGGAACAGGCCAAGGAGGGTTACGAGGACGAGGAGCGCCGCGACATCCCGGTCGAAGCCGGTCACCGCAACTACAAGGACGCCAACCACAAGCCCGAACTCATCTGCGCGCTCACCGAGTTCGACGGCCTGTGCGGCTTCCGCGCCCCCGTGCAGGCCGCCGACCTCCTCGACGGCCTCGGCGTCGACTCCCTCAAGCCCTACGTCGACCTGCTCCACGCCCACCCCGAGGACGCGGCCCTGCGCGAGGTCCTGACGGCGATCCTGACCGCCGATCGCGAGGAGATGGCCCACACGGTCGCCGAGGCCGCGGCCGCCTGCGCCCGCCTCGGCGGCGACTACGCGCCCTACGCGGACATCGCCCACCACTACCCGGGCGACCCCGGAGTCATCGCCGCGATGCTCCTCAACCACGTCCGACTCCAGCCCGGCGAGGCCCTGTTCCTCGGCGCGGGCATCCCGCACGCCTACCTGAACGGCCTGGGCGTCGAGATCATGGCCAACTCCGACAACGTCCTGCGCTGCGGCCTGACCCCCAAGCACGTCGACGTCCCCGAACTCCTGCGCATCGTCCGCTTCGAGGCCGGCGACCCGGGCGTGCTGCGCCCGGAGGCGTCCCCCGACGACGAGGAGGTCTACGGGACCCCGATCGACGAGTTCCGCCTCTCCCGGTACGTCCTCCCGGAGGGCAGCGCCACCCACGACCTCACCCGCGCGACCCCACAGATCCTGCTCTGCACGGCAGGCACCGTACGGGCGGGCGAGCACGAACTGGCCCCAGGTCAGTCGGTCTTCGTGCCCGCCGGAGAACAGACCGAAGTGTCCGGGACCGGCACGGTCTTCCGGGCGACCGTCGTCGTCTGAAGCGACCACTCGGTGCCCTGGCGCGCTGCTGTCGTGCCGGGGGCTGCAACAATGGCCCACCGCAAAGGACGGGCAAAGCCCGGGACGGCGTACGAAGGGACAACGCGAACACATGAGCGCGTCAGGCGGCACCAAGGCGATCGTGGCGGCACTCGCCGCCAACCTCGCGATCGCGGCATCGAAGTTCGTGGCGTTCCTCTTCAGTGGCTCGTCATCGATGCTCGCCGAGTCCGTGCACTCGCTCGCGGACTCCGGCAACCAGGCCCTGCTGCTCGTGGGCGGCAAGAAGGCCCAGCGCGAGGCCACCCCGCAACACCCCTTCGGCTACGGCCGTGAGCGCTACATCTACGCCTTCCTCGTCTCGATCGTCCTCTTCTCGGTCGGCGGCATGTTCGCGATCTACGAGGGCTACGAGAAGATCAAGCACCCGCACGAGATCGAGCACTGGTACTGGCCGGTGGGCGTCCTGGTGTTCGCGATCATCGCCGAGAGCTTCTCCTTCCGCACGGCCATCAAGGAGTCCAACCCCCTGCGCGGCACGAAGTCCTGGACGGAATTCGTCCGGCATGCCAAGGCTCCTGAACTGCCCGTCGTCCTCCTGGAGGACCTCGGCGCGCTCGTCGGCCTGATCCTGGCCCTCGGCGGGGTGGGCCTGGCCCTGGCGACCGGCGACGGCATCTGGGACGGCATCGGCACCCTCTGCATCGGCATCCTGCTCATCCTCATCGCGCTCGTCCTGGCCGCCGAGACCAAATCCCTGTTGCTCGGTGAGTCCGCGGGCATCGAGGAGGTCCGCAAGATCGAGGCCGCCATCGTCGACGGCAACACCGTCACCGGCATCATCCACATGCGCACGCTCCACCTCGGCCCCGAGGAACTCCTGGTCGCCGCCAAGATCGCCGTCCAGCACGACGACACGGCCACCGAAGTCGCCACAGCCATCAACGCCGCCGAGTCCCGCATCCGCGAGGCCGTCCCGATCGCCCGAGTCATCTACCTCGAACCGGACATCTACAGCGAGGCCGAGGCCGCCAAGGGCCCCGACCGCGAGGCCACCCCCGGCGGCCCGACATCGCACGGCGCCGGCCACTGATCTCGTACGTCTGTCTCGTACGTCCCTCTGGTGCGGCCGTCTGATACGGCCGTCTGGTGCGGCCGTCTCGTACGGCAACGGGGTCCACCGAGTCGCTCGGTGGACCCCCTTGTGTGCTTACCGGATCTCGCTCAGCACGCCGAGCACGGCGTCCTCGTCCTCGGCGGTTGCCAGCCGCTCCCGGAACCCGGCGTCCATCAACTTCCGCGACAACAGCGCCAGAATCCGCAGATGCTCGTCACCCGCGGCCGCCTCCGGCACGGCGATCATGAAGACCAACTTGGCCTTCGTCCCGTCCAGGGAACCCCACTCGACCCCCTCCACGGACCGCGCGAATCCGACCACGGGCGCGGTCACCGCGTCCGTCTTGGCATGCGGAATCGCGATCTCCTCGCCGAGCCCGGTCGTGCCCAGCTCCTCGCGCCGCAACGCCGTCCGCACCAGCTCGGCCCCGTCCGCCACCTTGCCGCTCCGCGCGAGCAGCCCCGCCATCTCCCGGATGGCGGCCTCCTTGTCACGCGCGTCGAGCGCGACCTTCACGGTCTGCCCGGTGAGGTAGCCGGAGAGGACCACGTCGGTGCCATCGGTGCCATCGGTGCTGTGGGAGCCGTCGGCGTCGTCGGGTTCGGCCGACGCGGTCTTCGCTGTCTTCGTTGTCTTTGCTGTCTCCGTGGCGGAAGCGCTCCCGCCCGCCACCGCGGCCCCAGCCACGGCCTGTGGTGCTACGACGGCCCCGGCGCCCACTCCGACCAGCGCAGGCTCGGCCCCCGGGACGCCCCCGCCGACGACCGGCGCACCCCGCCGCTTCCGCTCACTGATGTCGACCAGAGTTACCGTCGTCAGCGCGGTGACCGCCGTCCCGATCACCACGGCCACGAAGAACATCGGCACGCCACTCACCGCGCCCAGCACCGCCACGATCGGCCCGCCGTGCGGCACCGCGTCCTCCACGCCGGCGACCCCGGCGACCGCACCGGCGACGGCACCGCCCAGCATGTTGGCCGGGATGACCTGCGCCGGCCGCGCCGCGGCGAACGGGATCGCGCCCTCGGAGATGCCGAAACAGCCCATGAACAGCGAGGCGAGGCCGGTCTCCCGCTCCTGCTCGGTGTACAGCCGCTTCCGTATCAGCGTGGCCAGGCCCTGGCCCAGCGGCATGACCGGGATCGCGGCCGCGCACATGCCCATGACCGTCTGGTTGCCCGTCGCGATGAGCCCGGCACCGAAGAGGAACGCCGTCTTGTTGACCGGCCCGCCCATGTCGAACGCGATCATGAGCCCGAGAATCGCGCCCAGCAGGATGGCGCTGGTGCCCGTCATCCCGCTGAGCCAGTCGGTCAGGTGCTCGAAGACCCAGGAGATCGGCTTCCCGATGACATGGATGAAGAACAGCCCGAGCGCCGTGGTCGCCACGATCGGGATCACGATGATCGGCATGATCGGCCGCACGAACTTCGGGACCCTGACCTTCTTGATCCACAGCACCAGATACCCGGCGAGGAACCCGGTCACGATCGCCCCGATGAAGCCGGCGCCCGCCTTCGAGTCGTAGAGGGACCCGGTGTTGGCGATCCACCCACCGATCATGCCCGGCACGAGTGCGGGCCGGTCCCCGATGGCGTAGGCGATGTATCCGGACAGGATCGGCACCATCAGCGTGAAGCCGATGACGCCGATGTTGTTCACGTCCATCCAGAAGGAGTCCTTCGGGATGACGAGTCCCCCGGAGGGGTCGGTGTGCCCGCCGAGCGACAGCGAGACGGCGATCAGCAACCCGCCGACCACCACGAACGGAATCATGTAACTGACCCCGTTCATCAGCGCCTTGTACGCGACGCTCCGCTCCTTGCCGCCGTCGGCAGCGGGCTTGATCGAGCCTTTCTCGGTGTGTACGGGCGCCGACTGCACCTGCTCGATCAGCCGCTCGGGGTGATGAATGCCCTCCGCCACGCCGACGGTGAGGACGCGCTTGCCCACGAAACGGCTCAGGTCCACGTCCTTGTCCGCGGCGACGATGACGCCGTCCGCGGTACTGACATCGTTGTCATCCAGCACGTTTTCGGCCCCGATGGACCCTTGTGTCTCCACCTTCATGTCGACACCGCGGCTCTCGGCGGCCTGCGCGAGTTTCTCCGCCGCCATGTACGTGTGCGCGATGCCGGTCGGACACGCGGTCACCGCGAGCAGCTTCAACCGCCTGCGCTCGCCATCGCCGCTGCCCGTGGGGGGAGGGCCGGCCGGACTTGTCACGTCGATCTCCTAACGCCTTTGTCACGCGGAACGCCGCCCCGGACGCCCCGCAGGATCGATCAGAGGTTCCGATCCTTTCGCATCCTGCAACACCCGCACCCACGCTCAAAGGCGCGAAAGTCCCTTCCTGCCCTGGTCTGTTGCGTCCTGTCCTCCCGTTCGTAGGTGTCCTGTTATCGCTGTACGACCGCCCACCACCGACGCCGACGACACTCCGCAATCGGTGCGATGTCTTCGGAGGCGGACTGGGGACGGCCGGGTCCACCGGTGTAGCTTGGGTCGGAGCCAGACGTCGCTGCTGATGGCGGTCGGGCGGTCCCACCGCGGACCGACCGAGGGAGAGAGGGCCTCCGACGGACTGCGCTGCGCGCACGTGGGCATGCCTGTGTCCTCCTTCGGGGCACCCCTGTGTCCGCCGCCGCGCAGGCCAGCCGTACCCACCTCGACCCAATCCCGAGGAGCAGCTCGAATGACGACTGTCGACAACCGACAGGACTTCAAGGTCGCCGACCTCTCCCTGGCCGAGTTCGGCCGCAAGGAGATCACCCTCGCCGAGCACGAGATGCCCGGCCTGATGTCGATCCGCAAGGAATACGCCGAGACGCAGCCCCTGGCCGGCGCCCGTGTCACCGGCTCCCTGCACATGACCGTCCAGACCGCGGTACTCATCGAGACCCTGGTCGCGCTGGGCGCCGAGGTCCGCTGGGCCTCCTGCAACATCTTCTCCACCCAGGACCACGCGGCCGCCGCCATCGCCGTCGGTCCGAACGGCACGCCCGACAACCCGCAGGGCATCCCGGTCTTCGCCTGGAAGGGCGAGACCCTGGAGGAGTACTGGTGGTGCACGGAGCAGGCGCTGACCTGGCCGAACACCCCCACCGGTGGCCCGAACATGATCCTCGACGACGGCGGTGACGCCACCCTCCTCGTCCACAAGGGCGTCGAGTACGAGAAGGACGGCAAGGTCCCGTCCGTCGACACCGCCGAGTCCGACGAGCACCGCGTCGTCCTCGAACTCCTGCACCGCACCATCACGGACGGCTCGCAGAAGTGGACCCAGCTCGCCTCCGAGATCCGCGGCGTGACCGAGGAGACCACGACCGGCGTCCACCGCCTGTACGAGATGCAGCGCGACGGCGTCCTCCTGTTCCCGGCGATCAACGTCAACGACGCCGTGACCAAGTCGAAGTTCGACAACAAGTACGGCTGCCGCCACTCCCTGATCGACGGCATCAACCGCGCCACCGACGTCCTCATCGGTGGCAAGACCGCGGTCGTCTGCGGCTACGGCGACGTGGGCAAGGGCTGCGCGGAGTCCCTGCGCGGACAGGGCGCCCGCGTCATCGTCACCGAGATCGACCCGATCTGCGCGCTCCAGGCGGCGATGGACGGCTACCAGGTCACGACCCTCGACGAGGTCATCGACAAGGCCGACATCTTCATCACCACGACCGGCAACAAGGACATCATCATGGCCTCGGACATGGCCAAGATGAAGCACCAGGCGATCGTCGGCAACATCGGCCACTTCGACAACGAGATCGACATGGCCGGCCTCGCCCAGATCCCCGGCATCGTCAAGGACGAGGTCAAGCCGCAGGTCCACACCTGGAAGTTCCCCGACGGCAAGGTGCTCATCGTCCTCTCCGAGGGCCGCCTGCTGAACCTGGGCAACGCCACGGGCCACCCGTCCTTCGTGATGTCCAACTCCTTCGCGGACCAGACGCTGGCCCAGATCGAGCTGTTCACCAAGCAGTCCGAGTACCCGATCGGCGTCTACACGCTGCCCAAGCACCTCGACGAGAAGGTCGCCCGCCTCCACCTGGACGCGCTCGGCGTGAAGCTGACCACGCTCCGCCCGGAGCAGGCGTCGTACATCGGAGTCGAGGTCGACGGCCCGTACAAGTCGGACCACTACCGTTACTGAGCCCGCACCTCGGCTCGCGACGAGCACGTCCGTGCACTGACGCGCTCCCGCAACAGCAGGTCCTCAGAGGCAGGCCCCCGCACCCCCGTGCCGGGGGCCTGCCCCTTTGGCCGCTGCGGCCGGACCAGCCCGTCAAGCCCCAGGACCAGGACCCCCATGCCCCGCGGCCGCTATTCGCTCCATGATCCGCACGATCACACCCCCCTCGCAGAAGAACACTTCCACTGCGCCCCCGGCCCTTCCGGCTGGCGCTACGTCGCTCAACTGACCACCCCCTCGGGCGGCCACAGCGGCTCCGTCGACCTCACCCTCGACGAACTCGGCCGTCCCATCCGCCTCGAACTGCACGCCGCGAACTGGCAGGTGCGCGGCGCCGCCCTCGACGGCGTCACCTGGGTCCGCACGGACCCCACCGGCACCCAAGCCACGGAAGGCAACGTCCCCGCCCACGCCTTCACCGGCACATCCCCCGCATTCCTCGTCGCCACCACCCGGCTCCTCCGCCTCACCCCCTCTGCAACGGCAACCCGCGTACGCCTGGTCGCCTTCACGGATCCGGTCCTCGCACCGCGCACCGTTGACCAGTCCTGGGCCCTGCTGAAAAGAGAAGCACACGCCACTGACAACGGCCCTCTGACCGTGGACGAATACCAGGTCACAGCCCTGGACACGGGGGAGCAGCACACCGTTCACATCGCCGGCGACGTGGTGCTCGCGGCACCCGGAATCGAGCTGGAAGACCTCGAATCCCCGCCGTCGGCATTCGCCTGAGCGCGGACGCGAGCTACACGAGTGGAGGCAGGGAGCCTGGCGACCGCATACGGCCGGCCCCCTGCGGCCATCCCACACATCAGGCAGGCGGCACGAACCCGGTGGCGGGACGATCGGCAGCCGTCGCCTCTCGTGGCGTCGCCGCAGGCCGACTCGGCTGCCCCGGCATCCCGGGCTCACCGCCGACGCGGCCCTCCGCCTGACCGGCCGTCGAAGCCACCGCCTCCCCGCCTCCTGACGGAGTGGTCCACGCACTGTGCGCGGCGGGCTGAGCAGCGGACGCCGCAGGCGGCACTACGGGAGGCCCGTACATACCCGGTGCAGCGGCAGCATGCGGCGCGCTGCCGGCACCCGGCACACCACCACCGCCCGGCCGGCCACCGGCGTATGCCGCACCGACCGGTGCCCCGCCCACCGCTCCAGCGCCGAAGGCTCGGCGAGCCTCCCGCGCCTGCCGCTCCTGCACGACCGCCGCCAGATATGCGGCCGGCGGCACGTCCTGCGGGGCCGGAGCTCCGGTACGAGCCGTGAGATCAGCGGCGAGCCGCTCCGCCATGGCCCAACCGACCTGCGGATCCAACTGCTGCATCCGCGTCAGATACTGGCGGATCGCAAGCCACAAGCCGTCCGGGACCGCCGACAGGTCAAGCGCCGAAAAGCGTCCGGCCAGCCAGGGCGGAGGCGGAGGCACGAAACCAGTCCGCGCGGCCGGCACCCGTTCCCGTACGACCAGAGTCCCCGCGAACACGTCACCGAGCCGACGACCACGCTCCGAGACGAGGGAGGCGATGCAGGCGACGACTCCGAACGTCATGAGAATCTCGACCGCACCGACCGCTCCCCGCACCAGCGAATGCCTGAACCGGATCGGCCCGCCGTCGTCCCGTACCACCCGCAGTCCGCATGCCAGCTTCCCGAGCGAACGCCCATGGCTGAGCGTCTCGACCGCGATCGGGGCCCCCACCAGCACGAGAAGGAACGCCGAGATCGACAACGCGACCTGTGCCGCCTCGTCCAGCGAAGCCGTGGAAGCCACCAGCACGAGGGTGACGACGATGTAGGCGGTCACGGCCACGGCCAGATCGATCAGTACGGCCAACGCCCTGCTGGGCAGTTTCGCGGGGCGCAACTCCAGCGCCACCGCCTCGCCCGTCACCAGATCACTCACGTCTGTCCGCCGTCCTTCCCCTGACCTGCCCCGAGAACAGTCAGTCTGCCAAGCTGAGGGCGCATCGCGTCGCAGTACGACAAGCTGACCGCCACGACGAACCGCCGACGACCAGCCGAGGAGCAGGCAGACAGATGGACCTCGACGTCTTCGTCACCGCCCACCGAGCCGAATGGGACCGCCTCGACGCGCTGCTCCGGCGCCAGCGCCGCCTCACGGGCGCCGAGACCGACGAACTCGTCGTCCTCTACCAACGCACCGCCACCCATCTGTCCCTGATCCAGTCCAGCGCCCCCGACCCGCAGCTGACCGGCCGACTCAGCCAACTCGTGGCACGCGCGCGCAGTGCGGTGACAGGCACCCGTCGCGCCTCCTGGCGCGACGTCACACGCTTCCTGGCGTACGGCTTCCCGGCCGCGGTCTACAGGTCGCGCCACTGGTGGGTGCCCACAGCGCTCCTTTCCACGGTCGTGGCGGCCCTCCTGGGCTGGTGGATCGGCACTCACCCCGAAGTACAGGCATCCATCGCGGCCCCGACCGAACTGCGCGAGCTGACCCGCCCCGGCGGCCAGTACGAGTCGTACTACTCGACCCACCCCGCAGCCTCCTTCGCCGCCCAGGTCTGGACGAACAACGCCCAGGCCGCAGCCATGTGCCTGGTTCTGGGTGTCTTCCTGGGCCTACCGGTCCTCTGGATCCTCTTCCAGAACATGCTCAACCTCGGGGTCGGCTTCGGCCTGATGTCCTCGGCCGGCCGGCTGGACACCTTCCTCGGCCTCATCCTCCCGCACGGCCTGCTCGAACTCACCGCCGTCTTCGTCGCGGCCGGCACAGGCCTGCGCCTCGGCTGGACGGTGATCGACCCCGGCCCGCGCTCCCGACGCTCAGCCCTGGCGGAGGAGGGCCGAGCCGCCGTAGGCATGGCGATAGGCCTCGCACTCGTCCTCTTCGTCTCCGGCGCCATCGAAGGCTTCGTCACCCCGTCCGGCCTGCCCACCTGGGCCCGCATCGGTATCGGCATCGCGGCCGAGGCGGCATTCCTTACGTACGTCTACGTCCTGGGCGCCCGTGCAGTCCGAGCCGGAGACACCGGCGATGTCGAGGCAGCCGAGCGAAGCGCGACCGTTCCGACGGCCGCCTGATGTGCATGCACCCCCGCTGAGCTGCTACTGTCTCCTTCGCCCCAAGAGAGCCGTTGACACGGAGCTTGAGGGGAGGTAGATTCGAACAGTTGCCTGGAGCCCAGCAATCATCTGGTTCGGCGACAGTGAGTGTCTGTCTGCTTCTGGAAATATTGATTTCAAAGAAGCCCCTTCCCGATGAATCGGAAACGGATGGCCGGTCAGACCGGCTCAAAAGTTCTGATAATGTTGGGAGCGCCGGAAAGGGAAACGCGAGAGCGGGAACCTGGAAAGCACCGAGGAAATCAGATCGGAAAAGGTCTGATAGAGTCGGAAACGCAAGACCGAAGGGA
>NZ_LGDG01000046.1 GCF_001279775.1 Streptomyces sp. MMG1533
GGCTACGACGTCTCGGACTACACCGCCGTCCTGCCCGAGTTCGGCGACCTCGCCGACTTCGTGGAGTTCGTCGACGCCGCCCACCAGCGCGGCATGCGCATCATCATCGACTTCGTCATGAACCACACCAGCGACCAGCACCCGTGGTTCCAGGAGTCGCGCAAGAACCCGGACGGCCCCTACGGCGACTACTACATGTGGGCCGACGACGACAAGCAGTACCAGGACGCCCGGATCATCTTCGTCGACACCGAGGCCTCCAACTGGACCTTCGACCCGGTCCGGGAGCAGTACTTCTTCCACCGGTTCTTCTCCCACCAGCCGGACCTCAACTACGAGAACCAGGCCGTCCAGGAGGAGATCCTGGCCGCCCTCCGCTTCTGGCTGGACCTCGGCATCGACGGCTTCCGCCTCGACGCCGTGCCCTACCTGTACGCGGAGGAGGGCACCAACTGCGAGAATCTGCCCGCCACGCACGAGTTCCTGAGGCGGGTACGCCGCGAGATCGACGTGATGTACCCGGACACGGTGCTGCTGGCGGAGGCCAACCAGTGGCCGGAGGACGTCGTCGACTATTTCGGCGACTACCGGGCCGGCGGCGACGAATGCCACATGGCGTTCCATTTCCCGGTCATGCCCCGCATTTTCATGGCGGTCAGGAGGGAATCGCGCTATCCGGTCTCGGAAATCCTCGCCAAGACCCCCGCCATTCCCTCGAACTGCCAGTGGGGCATCTTCCTGCGCAACCACGACGAGCTGACGCTCGAAATGACCGACGAGGAACGCGACTACATGTGGGCGGAGTACGCCAAGGACCCCCGCATGCGCGCCAACATCGGCATCCGCCGCCGCCTGGCACCCCTCCTCGACAACGACCGTGACACGATCGAGCTGTTCACCGCCCTGCTGCTGTCCCTCCCCGGCTCGCCGATCCTCTACTACGGCGACGAGATCGGCATGGGCGACAACATCTGGCTGGGCGACCGGGACGCCGTCCGCACGCCGATGCAGTGGACCCCGGACCGCAACGCCGGCTTCTCCACGGCCGATCCCGGCCGCCTGTTCCTGCCGACCATCATGGACCCGGTCTACGGCCACCAGGTCACCAACGTCGAGGCGTCCATGGCGTCGCCCTCCTCGCTGCTGCACTGGACCCGCCGCATGATCGAGATCCGCAAGCAGAACCCCGCGTTCGGCCTCGGGTCCTTCACCGAGCTCCAGTCCTCCAACCCGGCGGTGCTGGCGTTCCTGCGGGAGTACGAGGACGACCTCGTGCTGTGCGTGAACAACTTCGCCCGGTTCGCGCAGCCCACGGAGCTCGATCTGCGTGAGTTCGAGGGGCGATACCCGGTCGAGCTGTTCGGCGGGGTCCGTTTCCCGGCCATCGGTGAACTGCCGTATCTGCTGACCCTCGGTGGGCACGGCTTCTACTGGTTCCGGCTCTCCCGAGTCGCATCCCGCATCGGTCGACGACTTTGAGCGTGTGCCGACGAAAGGACGCGTCACCATGCCGAAGACCGCATTCCGCCGCCCCAGACGTACGGTCGTCGCCGACCCGATGGTCTCGCTCGACGGCCTGTTGCGCGACTGGCTGCCCAGGCAGCGCTGGTTCGCGGGCAAGGACCGGCCCGTCACCGACCTCACTCTGCTGTCGATGACGGAGCTGTTCCCGGGCTGTCTGCACCTACTGGTGCAGACCAGCCACGCGCCCGTGCCGGCCCCCGGAGGCGGCGCACCGGCCGGTGACTGCTACCAGCTGCTGCTCGGCGTACGGCAGCATCTGTCGCCGCGTCTGGGCCGGGCGCTCATCGGCCGTGCGGAAGAGGGCCCGTTCGCCGGGATGACGGTGTACGACGCGCTGCACGACCCCCGGTCGGCGCAGCTGCTCCTGGAGCGGCTGCGGCATCCGGGCTCGGCCGGTCCCCTGCGGTTCGAGTGCGACCCGTCCGTGCCGGTGCCCGCCGGGCTGCCGCCGCGACTTTTGGACGCCGAGCAGTCCAACTCCTCGCTGGTGTACGGCGACGAGTTCATCCTGAAGCTCTTCCGGCGCATCCAGCCCGGCGTCAACCCGGACCTGGAGGTTCCGGGCGCGCTGGCGGGGCAGGGCTGTCGCCGGGTGCCCGCGCCCGTGGCCTGGTTCCGGACGACGCAGCCGCAGGAGGCGACGCTGGGCGTGCTCCAGCCGTATCTGCGCAACGCGTCGGACGGCTGGACGCTGGCGCTGCGCGCGCTCGCCACCGGTGACGACTTCACCGCGCAGGCGCACGAGCTGGGGCAGGCCACGGCAGAGGTGCACCTCGCGCTGGCCGCGGCCTTCCCTGCCGATACGCACGGCGAGAGCGGCCGTACGGCGGAGGCGATGACCGAGCGGCTGGACTCCGCGGCGCACTGCGTGCCGGCGCTCAAGCCGTTCGTGCCCGGTCTGCGGGCCGCCTTCGGCGCGCTCGCCACCTGCGACGCCGGGCCGCCGGCCCAACGCATCCACGGCGACCTGCATCTGGGGCAGGTGTTGTGGGCGGGCCGGGAGTGGTTCGTCATCGACTTCGAGGGCGAGCCGTCCCGTCCGCTCAACGAGCGGCGCAGCGCCCACTCGCCGGTGCGGGACATCGCCGGCATGCTGCGCTCCTTCGACTACGCCGCCCGGCAACGCCGCCCGTGGCGTCCGGAGTGGGCGCGCTGCTGCCGGGAGGCCTTCTGCGCGGGCTACGCGTCCCGCGCCGGATGGGACCCGCGCAAGAAGCACGGTCTGTTGCATGCCTACGAGACGGACCGGGCCGTGTACGAAGTCCTTTACGAAGCCAGACACCGCCCGGACTGGCTCCCCGTACCCATGGCGGCGATCGAGCGTCTCGCCGTGAGAGGAGACTGACCCGTGGCCCTGCGCGACGATCCTTCGCTGCCCGAGCCGTCCGGACCTGCCCGGTGCGGTACGGCCCCTCCCATCGATCCCGTCGAACGTGACCGCCTGCTGTCGGGCACCCACCACGACCCGCACGCCTTGCTGGGCGCCCACCCGGTGCCCGACGGGATCGTGTTCCGGGCGCTGCGCCCGTTCGCCCGTTCGGTGAGCGTCGTGGTCGACGGCGAGCGCAGACGGCTGGCCTCGGAGGGCGACGGGCTCTTCTCCGGCGTCCTGCCGCTCGACGCGATCCCCGCGTACACGCTGCTGGTGGCGTACGCGGATGGGGAGCAGGAGGTGCACGACCCGTACCGCTTCCTGCCCGCCCTCGGCGAAACGGACCTGCACCTCATCCGCGAGGGCCGGCACGAGCAGTTGTGGAAGGCGCTCGGCGCCGAGCCGATGACCCACCAGGGCGTGCCCGGCACCCGCTTCACGGTGTGGGCGCCCAACGCCCAAGGGGTGCGGGTCGCCGGGGAGTTCACCTTCTGGGACGGTCGGGCCTTCCCGATGCGCTCGCTCGGTTCGTCGGGTGTGTGGGAGCTGTTCCTGCCGGGCATCGGTGAGGGCACGCACTACAAGTTCGAGATCACTTCCCGCTACGGCGGCCGGTTCCTCAAGGCCGACCCGATGGCCCGCCGCTCCGAGGTGCCGCCGGACACGGCGTCCATCGTGACCTCCTCGCAGTACGAGTGGGGCGACCGGGAGTGGATGACCCGGCGCGGGGACGTGCCGGTGCACGAGGCTCCGTTCTCGGTCTACGAGGTCCATCTGCCCTCCTGGCGAAAGGGCCTGACGTATCGGCAGCTTGCCGAGGAGCTGCCGTCGTACGTGAAGGACCTGGGCTTCACCCATGTCGAGCTGATGCCGGTCGCGCAGCACCCCTTCAGCGGTTCCTGGGGCTACCAGGTCACCGGCTTCTACGCGCCGATGGCACGGCTCGGCACACCGGACGACTTCCGGTACCTGATCGACGCCCTGCACCGGGCCGGCATCGGCGTGATCATGGACTGGGTGCCGGCCCACTTCCCGAAGGACGACTGGGCGCTGGCCCGCTTCGACGGGGACCCGCTGTACGAGCCGGGAGACGACCGGCGGGCGGAGCACCCGGACTGGGGGACGTACGAGTTCGACTTCGGGCGCATCGAGGTGCGCAACTTCCTGGTCGCCAATGCCGTGTACTGGTGCGAGGAGTTCCACATCGACGGCCTGCGCGTGGACGCCGTCGCCTCCATGCTCTACCTCGACTACTCCCGCGACTCCGGCCAGTGGGCGCCCAACGCGTTCGGGGGCCGCGAGGACCTGGACGCGATGGCGTTCCTGCAGGAGATGAACGCGACCGTGTACCGGCGGGCCCCGGGTGTGGTGACGATCGCCGAGGAGTCGACGGCCTGGGACGGCGTGACCCGCCCCACCGACGGCGGCGGCCTCGGCTTCGGCCTGAAGTGGAACATGGGCTGGATGCACGACTCGCTCGGCTACATCAGCCACGAGCCGGTCCACCGCAAGTACCACCACAACGAGATGACCTTCTCGATGGTGTACGCGTACAGCGAGAACTACGTGCTGCCGATCTCCCACGACGAGGTCGTGCACGGCAAGCAGGCCCTGGTGTCGAAGATGCCGGGCGACTGGTGGCAACAACGCGCCAACCACCGCGCCTATCTGGGGTTCATGTGGGCCCACCCCGGAAAGCAGCTCCTCTTCATGGGCCAGGAGTTCGCTCAGGGCGCCGAGTGGTCCGAGCCCCACGGCCCCGACTGGTGGCTCCTCGACCCCGCCTACAGTGCGGAGCCGGACCACCGGGGCGTGCGTGACCTGGTCCGCGATCTCAACACCGTCTACCGCGCCTCCCCCGCCCTGTGGCAGCGCGACACCGACCCCGGCGGGTTCCGGTGGGTGATCGGGGACGCGGCGGAGGACAACGTCTTCGCGTTCCTCAGGTACGACGCCGAGGGCACCCCTCTCCTCGCGGTCTCCAACTTCTCCCCCGTCGTCCGCCACGACTACCGCCTCGGCGTACCCGACGACGTCCCCGCCTGGCAGGAAGCCCTCAACACCGACGCGGCGCGCTACGGCGGCAGCGACCTCACCTCGCCCGACCCGGTCAAGCCGGAGGACGGGGCCCTCCGGCTGACGCTGCCGCCGCTCGCGACGGTGTGGCTGGTACCGCTACCCGGCTGAGGCCTCGCGGCGACGACAGGTGTTCGAACGGCCCCGGAGGGGCAGTCGGGGTCGTACACGAGCGAGCATTCCTCGTCGCCGCAGAGGGGCCACAGAAAGGCTGCATCAGGTGCGCACCGTCGGAGTGGAGGAGGAACTCCTCCTGGTCGACCCGGAGACGGGTGAGCCGCAGGCACTGTCCGCCGCGGTCCTCGCCCGTGCCGCACAGGACGACGCCGATCAGGACGTCTTCGAGAAGGAACTGCACAACCAGATGCTCGAGTTCGCGACGCATCCGCAGTCGGGAATGGAGGATCTGCGGGCGGAGATCGTCCGCATCCGCAAGGAGGCCGCCCGGCACGCCGGGGAGAGCGGCTGCACGGTCGCCGCGCTCGCCACCTCGCCGCTGCCCGTCAGGCCCGCCGTGGGCGTGGGCCGCCGCTACCAGTGGATGGCGGAGCAGTACGGGATCGCCACTCAGGAACAACTCGTCCTGGGCTGCCATGTGCATGTTTCCGTGGAGTCCGACGAGGAGGGCGTCGCCGTCATCGACCGGATCCAGCCCTGGCTGTCGGTGCTGTCCGCGCTGAGCGCCAACTCCCCTTTCTGGCAGGGCAAGGACACCCTCTACAGCAGCTATCGCAGCCGGGTGTGGCAGCGCTGGCCGTCGGCCGGTCCGACCGAGCCCCTCCGTTCGGCCGAGCGCTACCACCGCAGGGTCGCGGACATGGTGGCCACCGGTGTGATCCTCGACGAGGGGATGATCTACTTCGACGCCCGGCTGTCCCGGCGCTACCCGACCGTGGAGATCCGGGTCTCGGACGTCTGTCTGCATTCCGGCACCGCCGTGCTCGTCGCCACCCTCGCCCGCGGCCTCGTGGAGACCGCCGCGCGTGAATGGCGGGCCGGCCGGGAGCCGCTGGGGCACAGCGTGAGCCTGCTGCGGCTGGCCGCCTGGCGTGCCGCCCGGTCGGGACTGACCGAGGAACTGCTGCACCCCGCGACCATGCGGCGCATGCCGGCGGCGACGGTCGTACGGGCTCTGCTGGACCACGTCGGGGACGCCCTCGCCGAGACCGGCGACCTCGACCGTGCCCGCGAGACCTGCGAAGAGCTGCTGCGCACCGGCAGCGGCGCCGGGGTACAGCGCGCGCTGATGACACGGACCGGGAGCCTCAGGGACGTGGTCACCGAGTGCGTGCGCATCACGCAGAGGTGAGACGGCCGCACGCCGGACTGCTCTCACACCATGAGAACGACGGCGTACACCAGTCCCCCGAATATGCCGAGATCATCGACGGCCGGCCAGTTCTCCGTTCACGGGCACCGCGCGCCCTCACCTGAGCTAGATTCGAGCACCGCAGATAACCGTGCTCATCGGCGGAGTTACACCCCGTACACATCAGGAGCAGTGCATGCGCGACTTCGCCCTCGCTCCCCCGGCCACCTCGCACCTGACCGGCGGGCTCGCCGACAGTCTCTTCGAGACTGCGGCCGACAACCCCGCCCTGCCGATGCTGGCCCGCCGCTCGGACGCCGCCTCCTCCGTGTGGGAGGAGGTGACCGCAGTGGAGCTGCGGGACGAGGTGGTGGACCTGGCCAAGGGACTGGTCGCCTCCGGGATCTCGCCGGGTCACCGGGTGGCGATCATGGCGCGTACCCGGTACGAGTGGACGGTCCTGGGCTACGCGCTGTGGACGGTGGGCGCCGAGGTCGTGCCGATCCATCCGACGTCGTCGCGCGACCAGGTCGAGTGGATCCTGCGGGACGCCGGCTGTGTGGCCGTGGCCGTCGAGGACGAGCAGAGCGTGATGACGGTCGGTTCCGTGTGTGCGGCGCTGCCTCGGCTGCGCCACGTCTGGCAGCTGGACGCGGGGGCCCTTCGGGAGCTGGTGGAGCGGGGCGAGTTCATCCCGCTCGCCACCGTCGACTCGCTGCGCCGCATCGTGCTTCCGGACTCCACCGCCGTCGTCGCCTACACCTCCGGCACGACCGGGCAGGCGCTCGGCTGCGCGCTGAGCCACCGCAGCCTCGCGAGCCCCTGCGACACCCTGCTGGCGGGCTGGGGGCACACGGCCGCGCCGCCCGGGGAACAGGCGTCCGTCCTCGCCTTCCTGCCGTTCTCCCATGTCTACGGCCTCATGATCCAGGGCATGTGCGTGCGCGGCGGTCTGCTCATGGCCCATGAGCCCGACCTGAGCTCGGAGTCGCTCACGTCGGCGCTGCGCTCCTTCCGCCCCACCTACTTCTACGCCGTGCCCTCGGTCTTCGAGAAGATCTACAAGACGTTCCTGCGCACCGCCCAGCAGACGGGTCGCGGCGCGCTGTTCGAGCGGGCGGCCGAGACGGCACGGGACTACGCCGCGGCGTGCGAGCGGCAGCGGCTGGGCGAGGGGCCCGGCCCCGGCTTCGATCTGCGCCTGCAGCACGCCCTGTACGAACGCACGGTGTACCGCAAGCTGCGGGGCGCCCTCGGCGGCAGAGCCCGGCGCGCCACGTCGGGCGGCTCGCCGCTCAACCGCGACCTCTGCCTCTTCTACGAGGGCATAGGCATCTACGTCCACGACGGGTACGGGCTCACGGAGACCAGCGGCGGGATCACGATGCAGCCGCTGGGGCGTGAGAAGTCCGGCACCGTCGGACAGGCCCTGCCGGGCACGGACATCCGGGTGGCCGACGACGGGGAGATCCTGGTCCGCGGGCCGTCGGTGTTCCAGGGCTACGTGAGCGACGAGTCGGCGACCCGGGCCGCCCTGCTGCACGGCGGCTGGCTGGCCACGGGAGACATCGGGCGGCTGGATCCTGAGGGCTATCTGACGATCACCGGGCGCAAGAAGGACGTCATCATCACCAACAGCGGCAAGAGCGTCGCCCCCGCCGCCTTGGAGCACCGGCTGCGGATGCACCCGCTGATCCATCAGGCGGTGATCGTCGGTGACAACCGGCCCTGTGTGGGGGCGCTGATCACCCTTGACCCGGAGTTCCTCGCCCACTGGCGGGCGGGCTTCGCGTGGCAGAGCGACGCGCCGAACCGGGAGGCGCGGGAGGAGAACGCGCTGCGGGAGGAGATCACCCGGGCCGTGGCGGCGGCCAACAGTGCCGTGTCACGCTCGGAGTCCGTCCGGGTGTTCCGCGTGATTCCCGAGCCTTTCGACCTGGCCAGCGGGCTGCTGACGCCGTCGATGAAGCTGCGCCGGGACCTGATCGTGCGGACGTACGCGTTCGAGATCGACGCCATGTACCAGGCGCGCTCGCGCGGCGGGCGGCAGGTCTTGCCGGACGAGTCGGCGACCTGGGACGACGCGGACAACGTGTTCCGGTGACGGTGTGCGTCCGGGGCGGCGACCGGCCGCCCTGCGCGGCGCATGCCGAAGGGCGCATGCCATGGTGCGCATGCGCCCTTTCGAGCCTGGTCGGGGGCTTCGGTCAGCCGCCGATGTACCAGGTGGAGCCGCCGTTCGCCGCGGCCACCGCGAGCAGCACCGCGAAGATGACCAGATCGACGACGCCGAGGACGATACCGGCCTTGGCCATTCCGGCCCCGCCCTTGGCCGGTGCCTGGCGCATTCCCACGGCGCCCAGCACTATCGCCATCGGACCGAGAACCACGTTGAAGAAGATCAGTCCGATGATTCCGCAGATGAGGCTCGCGATGGCCAGACCATTGGTGCGCGACCTGGAGGACGCGGCAGAGGAACCGCCGTAACTCGTCATCACATTCTCCCGGTGTCGGGGGCTTGGATATCCGGCGAGTTCCCTCCAATACACCACACATACCGACTAATTGACGTGACGTCAGGGCAATTCCGAAATTCCGAATTCCGCTTGTCGAACCGTCAGCGCCGACGGCCGCGAGCCGCCCAGGAGCTGCCCACGCCGGCGAGATGCAGTGCCAGCACCGTCAGGCCGAGCAGCATGACGTTCGTCGACGTGAAAACGTCGTTGGTCGAGATCTCGGCGGCGTTGATCAAGAACGCGATGAAAAGCAGTACTGCCGCAGCTATGGCGAGCACGAGTCACCCTCCGTTCGTATCCTTCTACGAAGTCCCTCTGCCCCGGATCCGCGGCAACAGACACCGGGCCGCCGCACGGTCCGCCGGTCTGATCGCGTGCGGGCGCGTAGGCTCTGTCCGCCTGGGAACTCGCAGACGGAGGGGGCGCAAGGGAAAGCACTACAGCCCTGCTGACGCCGGGCCGGGAAGGCGAGATGGCAGCTGAGCCGCGTAGGGACGACACACTGGCTTCCAAGGACATCCCGAGCCGCAGCACCCGCTTCTCGGGTGAGCTGCGCAATGTCACGGGTGCGCGCCTTGAAGCGGAGACATTTCTCGCTGACCTGGCACGCACCTCGCCCCCGGCCACGCCGGAGTACTGGGACGACATTCTCCTGGTCGTCACGGAGCTGGCCGCCAACGCGGTCCAGTACGCTCCGGGTCCTTTCGAACTGCGCATGCGCCGGACGTTCGACGGCGTACACGTGGTCATGCAAGACACCAACCCCACGCCACCTGCGCCCCGGCCCTTCCACCCCAACCGGGGTGGCGGCGGTATCGGCTGGCACCTGATCCACACGTTGTGCGACCAGGTCAGCGTGGTCACCGGCGAGAGCGGCAAGGAGATACACGTCTTCCTGCCCTGGTGAGACCGGCTGGTGAGACCGGTGGGACGCGAGCGGAGCCTCAGGCGGACGCCTCGCGCAACGGCACGAACACGCTGATCGTCTTGCCGCCTCCGGGACGCAGCTCTATGGCGATCTCGCGGGCGAGGCGAATGATCAGCGGCCAGCCGTACCCGTTGCCGTGGTGCCCGACGGGCAGGACACCCGGTCCGTACGCGACGTCGGGCACGACCTGACTGTTGTCGTGGACGGCGAGCCGGATCCCCTGAGGCGCGGGCAGGACGTCGAACCCGGCCAGTCCGGCACCATGCCGGATGGCGTTGGTGACCAGTTCCGAGACCACGAGCAGCAGGTCGATGACGTCTTCATCCCGCACGGTGCGGGATTCCGGGCTCCAGACCTCGCGCACCACCGACCGGGCATACGCGCGTGCCGCCGCCGCGGTCGTCACCGGGGGCGCCGCCCGGGTCCCCTCCGTATGGTCCGTATGCTCCGCCGCCCTCACGACTCCGTCACTGCCCCGGGCGCCTCCGTCGCGACTCCGACGGCATCGACCAGGACGAAGATCCCCGCCGTTCCTGTCACCTCAACCAGCCTTTCCACGTCTTTCGTTGCCCGTCCCGCCACCGGCAACCGGCCCTCGCGCAGGAGGCCGGAAGTCTGTGGGGGCCCGCTGCACACGGCGGAGTCCGCGTGGCCGCCGCCGGCCGGTTCGGCGACGGCGACCAGGGAGTCGGCGGTCGCGCCCGGTTCGGCGGCCAACGCTCGGTGTTGACGCGCGCCGCGGATCACCGCTCAGGCGGTGGTCGCCTCGCGCGGCGGCAGCCGGTGGTAGTACTCGCCCACGCTCGCCAGATATGCCCGGTCCATGGTTTCGCTGTCCGTGCGGAACCGGGGCGCCGCCTTCACCTCGCCCCTCGTGCACGACAGCGTTATCTTCCGGCCGTCGCTGTCGACGCCCTTCATCACGCCGACCGGAACCAGGACGCTCCGGCCGAAGACCCAGACGCCCGTGTCGACGACGAGATGCCGCATCCCGAAGTGATCGGCCTGCCGGTCCACATGGCCGATCGTGCCGTCCGTCGCCGCCACGGTGTAGCCCGTGAGCTCCTGCCCCTCCACATGACCGCTTTCCGGTGCGTACGACCAGATCCTGTCGATGGCCACACCGCTCCTTCCTCCCCGTACCGACGCCGAGTCATGAGCCCGCGGACGCAGTTGCGCCCGCCTGCTCCACACCAGCAGTTACCCGCCCGCGGCGTTCGCATTCTGAACATCGCGCCACAACGGCCGAGCACTCGCGCGGGCCGCGGAAGAAACCGTCCCCAGTACCCCTGCCGAGTTGGGGCATGCACGCTCCACACCTGTTTTCCGCACCCGGGGCAGAAGTTGTCGCGAGGCTTTGTCCGGCGCTCGGCAGCTGGGTTAGCCTGCGTCGTCTTTCTCATCACGCAGATCCGTGAACTGCGGAAATGCACGCACGACTTGCGAGGGCCGCCCGGCCCGACTTGGTTCCGAGTCCTCGTTCGCGGGGACTCTTGGGGAGCGGAACGAGGGTACGCATGACCAGCAACACCATCGAGGTCACCGATGCGGTCCCGGGGGACCACGAGTTGAGACAACTCCTGGCGGGGCTGACGGCGGTGCGGGACGGGGACTTCGGCACCCGCCTGCCGGACGACGGGCAGGGCCTCCTGGGCGACATCGCCACCGTGTTCAACGGCATGGTCGACCAGTTGTCCGTGTTCACCTCCGAGGTCACCCGCGTGGCCCGCGAGGTCGGCACCGAGGGAACGCTCGGCGGACAGGCGGAGGTACCGGGCGTCTCCGGCACCTGGGCCGACCTGACGGACTCCGTCAACGCCATGGCGGGCAACCTGACGACCCAGGTGCGCGACATCGCGCAGGTGGCCACGGCGGTGGCGAAGGGCGACCTCTCCCAGAAGATCGACGTGCCCGCGCGGGGCGAGATCCTCCAGCTGAAGGAGACCGTCAACACGATGGTCGACCAGCTCTCCGCCTTCGCCGACGAGGTGACTCGTGTGGCGCGCGAGGTCGGCAGCGAGGGGCGGCTCGGCGGGCAGGCCCAGGTGCCCGGGGTCGCCGGCGTCTGGCGGGACCTCACCGACTCGGTGAACCTGATGGCGGGCAACCTCACCGCCCAGGTCCGCAACGTCGCCCAGGTGACGACGGCGGTGGCCCAGGGCGACCTCTCCCAGAAGATCACCGTCGACGCCCGCGGCGAGATCCTCGAACTCAAGAACACCATCAACACGATGGTCGACCAGCTCTCCGCCTTCG
>NZ_LGDG01000047.1 GCF_001279775.1 Streptomyces sp. MMG1533
CCCCCACCCCAGGCACCTTCGACCACCGCATGACAGTCTTCGGCGCCGACGACGAATTCCTCGCCACCGCCCTCCCCTTCCTCACGGAAGGTCTCACCGCCCCGGACGAGCCCCCACCCGTAGCCATCACCGCCCCCGACAAACTGGACCTCCTCCACAACGCCCTCGGCCCCGACGCCAAGAACGTAGGCCTCATCCCGCACACCGACTGGTACACGGGCTCGGCCGCCAACGCGATCGCGCAAGGCGCCGGTTACCTCGCCGCCCACGCCGGCCCCGCCGGCCGCGTCCACCTCCTCATGGAACCCGTGTGGAACGGCCGCGCCGGCCGCTCCCCGCGCGAGACCGCCGAGTGGATCCGTTACGAGGCCCTCGCCAACCTCCTCTTCGCCCCGTTCGCGACCACCGCCATGTGCGTCTACGACGCCCGCACCGCGGGCCCCGCCGTCATCGACGCGGCCCGCCGCACCCACCCGGACACCGGCGTGTACGAGGACCCGGCACGCATCGCCGCCGAGCTGGACGCCGTACCACTGCCACCACCCCCGGCCGACGCGCAACCGCTCGCACGGCCGGACGCCGAAGGGGTACGGCGGCGGGCGCGGGCGCGTGGACTGGCCGTCGCGGACGCGGAGCTGTTCGCCGAGTCGGTCACCGCGACGGCGGCCTCCGTCGGCCCGGTCACCTCCACCCTCCTGTGGGGCGAGGCCCCGTCCTGCGTCTGCGAACTGCGCACCGCCCGCCGCGTCGACGACCCCCTCGCCGGCTTCGTCCCGCCGCCCACCGACGACCTCGAACCCGCCCAGGGACTGTGGTTCGCCCGCCAGGTGTGCGCGTACGTCGACGTCCGCGACGACGGCGCCGGGTCGACGGTCCGCCTCCAGTACGCGTAGCCACAACAGCCGTACAGGTACGGAATCGGGTAGTCCTCCCCGTGTCCCGACCGGCCGGGGAGGCCACCCTGAGAACATGCTGCAACTCTCCGGGGAAGCCCTCCCGGACCCCGGCCCCAGATACGGCGCCTACCCCCAACCTCCCCTGGGAGCAGGACATCTGAGCGTCGAGTACGACCCCCGCCCCTCCGCGGTCCGCGAGGCCCGCGCCGAGGTCCGCAGGCAGCTGGAGGGATGGGGTCTGGCGGACCTGGAGGAAGTGCTGGACACGACGGAGCTCCTGGTCAGCGAGCTGGCGACCAACGCCCTGCTGCACTCGGCGAGCCGCTTCCGGCTCACCCTGACCGCCGCCCACGGGGTGCTGCGCTGCGAGGTCGCGGACTTTGGCCGCCGTACTCCCCAGGTGCTCGCCGCGGGCGCCTCGGAGAGCGGCCGAGGGATGTTCCTGGTGGATGCGCTCGCGCTGCGCTGGGGCTGTCACCAGGACGGGCCGGGCAAGACCGTCTGGTTCGAGCTCGGCACGTGCGGGTCCGACGGCTGCGGTCGGCGACAGCCGTAGCACCCGAGAGTTCCGGACGCCCGGGACGACCGTGCCGGGCTGCCCACCGCCGGAGCCACAGCCCGGGCCCCGGCGGCACGCCCAGCCTCCGGGGCCCGTCCGCAACCGCCGTTTTCCTTCACCGCACGCCCTCTTGTGCCCTCGTCCGCTTTACGCTTTCTTGATCGGCATGGCGGACACCACGGACAACACAGCGACAGGGACGGCAGCCACCCCGGCACCCCGGAAGTCCAGTTGGAAGTACATCGGCCCCGGAATCGTCGTCGCCGCCACCGGCGTCGGCGCCGGCGACCTCGTCGCCACCCTCATCGCGGGCAGCAACTTCGGCTACACCCTCCTGTGGGCCGCCGTCATCGGCTGCCTCGTCAAGATCTCCCTCGCCGAGGCGGCGGGCCGCTGGCACCTGTCCACCGGCCGCACCCTCTTCGACGGCTGGGCGAGCCTGGGCCGCTGGACGACGTGGTTCTTCGTCGTCTACGTCGTGATCTGGGGCTTCGTCTACGGCGCGGCCGCGATGTCGTCCAGCGCGCTGCCACTCCAGGCGCTGTTCCCTGACGTGATGGACCTCAAGTGGTGGGGCGTCGCGTGCGGTCTGGTCGGCCTGGTCTTCGTCTGGTTCAACAAGTACGAGGTCTTCGAGAAGGTCATGACGGTCCTGGTGGGCGTCATGTTCGTGGTGACGGTCTACCTGGCGATCCGCGTCACCCCGAACCTGGGCGAGGCCTTCGCGGGCCTCCTCCCCGTCCTCCCCGACGAGAAGGACTCCATCCTCAACACCCTCGGCCTGATCGGCGGCGTCGGCGGCACCATCACGCTGGCCGCGTACGGCTACTGGGTCAACGCCAAGGGCTGGACCAACACGGGCTGGATGAAGGTGATGCGCCTGGACAACCGCGTCGCCTACGCCACCACCGGCATCTTCGTCGTCTCGATGCTCTTCGTGGGAGCGGAGCTCCTGCACTCGGCCGATGTCGCCATCGCCAGCGGCGACAAGGGCCTGATCCAGCTCAGCGACATCCTGGAGGACAAGTACGGCACGGCGACCGCCAAGTTCTTCCTGATCGGCTTCTTCGCCACCTCCTTCACCTCGCTGATCGGCGTCTGGCACGGCGTGAGCCTGATGTTCGCGGACTTCGTGGCCCGCTACCGCGCGGACAGGGCGGCATCGGCATCCGCATCCGCCTCGGGATCGGCATCCGCATCCGCCTCGGCGCCGGCTTCCGGAGAGAAGGTCGCGTCCGGCGAGCGGGAGCGGTCATGGCCCTTCCGCCTGTACCTGCTCTGGCTGACCTTCCCGCCGATCGTGCTGCTCTTCCAGGGCCAGCCGTTCCGGCTGATCATCCTCTACGGCGTGCTCGGCGCCGCCTTCCTCCCCTTCCTGGCCGGCACGCTTATATGGCTGCTGAACTCCGCCCGTACCCCGCGGGAGTGGCGCAACGGCCCCGTGAGCAACGCGATGCTGGCGATCGCGGGCCTGCTGTTCCTGATCCTGTGCGTGAAGCAGATCTGGGACCAGCCGTGGTCGGAGTTCTTCTAGGAGTTACGCGAGTTCGTCCCACTTCGGACTGAGGGCGATCTCCCGAAGCTGCTCAATGGTGAGGGCGGGCGTCGCGCGGGTCGCGTCGCTGCTCTGGTCACCGGCGTTGAGGGCGCTGATCACGACCCGCATGCCGTCCGCCCTCATCGTGTCGGCGGTCCACATGACGACCCCCGAGCCTGCCTTCTCGCCGGGCCCCTGCCGGATGGTCACGCGCGTGCCGTTCGGCAGTGTCTCGGAGCCGGAGCCGTAGAGGTCGCCCGCGACGTCCCGCATGTCGGGCTGGACGTTGATCTGGACGAAGCTCCTGCCCTTGCCGTCATCGACGACGAGGTAGGCGTACTCGGTCTCCTGACCACCCTTGGCGACCGCCTCGACGCCCTTGGGAAGCAGATCGGTGAGGGTCCGCCTGATGGCGTCGCCGTCGGCTCCGGGCGCGGCGGTGTCCGTCACCGAGGGGTCGGGCTGCCCGGTGTCCTCGGGCATCGCGTCGACGGCCTGCCGCCACACCCCGGCCGACACCAGCTCCTTCAACTGCGCCTTGGACAGCGGCGGGTTCGGCCTGCTGATCGGCGCGTCCTTCTCCGCCGCCGCGTTCCACTCGCTCACGGTGACGTACTGCCCGTCCGGCGTGACGAGATCGGCGGTCCACAGCTTGGTGTCGACGCGCCGGTCGGGATACTCGTACCCCTGGAAGATCTTGAGCAGCGACCCGTCCGCCAGCCTGCTGGTGCTGCAACTGTCGTACGGCGTCAGCACCTTGTCCGGGCACTCGGCGATCTCCCGGGCCCGATCGCTCCCCGGCGCGATCCGGTCGAGGCTCATGGACAAGCTCGCGGCACCCTTGCCGTCGTCGAACACGACACGCGCGTACGGCGGCAGCTCCTCGTTCGTGCCCCGCGCATCCGTATCGCTGACCTTGCCCTCGGGGAGCAGCTCCTGGAGCGTACGGATCATCTCGAACCGGGACAGGGGCCGGGGCGCGGGCGTCGGACTCGCCTTGGCGGTCGGCCCCGCGGCCGCGGAGCGCTGTTCCTGCTCCTGGGAGCCGTCACCCGGCAGGATCATCACCCCGCCCACCCCCACGAGCGCGAGACCCGCCGCCCCGCCCACGACCGCGGCCCGGCGGCGCAGCCGCAGTCGGCGCCCGCGCGCGTGCCCGGCTGCGGCGAGCGCGGCACCGTCGGGGTGGAAGGTGTGTCCGGCCTGGCGCAGCGCGGCGCCGAGCCGGTCCTCGAAGGGGTCGCTGTGCTGTTCAACGGGCATGGCAAACCACCGTTTCGGCGTGATGGAAGGTGTCGGACGTAGTGGAACGGGAACGGGCTGTCAGGGACTGACGTACTCGGTGAGGTCCTCGCCCAGGAGCTCGCGCAGTCTCCCCAGAGCCCGGATGCAGCGGGTGCGTACGGCGGCCGAGCTGACGTTCATCGCGTCGGCGGTCTCCTCGATGGACCGGTCCTCCCAGTACCGCAGGACGACCACAGCCCGGTCCTTGGCGGGCAGCCGCGCCAGCGCCTCCAACAGCGTCAGCCGCAGCGAGACGTCGCCGTGGTGCCCGTCGGCCCGGTCGGGCAGCACGTCGGTGGCCCGCTCGGTACTGCTGCGGCGGCGCTGGTGGGTGAGGAAGGTCCGGGTGAGGACGGTCTGCGCGTACCCGGCGGGGTTGCCGACGCGGGCCACCCGGTGCCAGCTGATGTACAGCCGGCCCAGGGTCTCCTGCACCAGGTCCTCGGCGAGATGCGTGTCCCCCGCGGTGAGCAGACACGCGGACCGGTACAGATGAGCAGCGCGCGCCGCGGCGAACTCCGCGTACTGATCCGCCAGGACCTTCCTCATGTGCTCCCCCTGCGCCGTGCCCCGACTCTGCTCTCCGCCCTCAACTCATTGACGCGGTGGGCCCCCGGAAATGTTTCACGGCGGCTTTGCGACGCGGGTGCGAGGGTCTGTCGGGGGACGGGCGGGTAGGTTGCGTTCGACCCATCGGTGAGGCGCGAGGAGCAGACGGACCATGAACCATGCGGCGTACGGCCCGCAGCCGCCGGATGGCACCCAGCCGCCGCCCCCACCCGTGCCACCGGGCTTCGGCCCACCGCCGCCGCAGTACGCGTTCGCGCCACCCCAGCCTGCCGCCACGGGACCGGAATTCCTCGCGGTGGACCGCCACAGCTCGATCGTGGTCGACACGTCGGGCGTCATCTTCGAGATCAACGGCCACGAGGCCGAGTTCCCCTGGCCCGAAATCCGCAGCGTCCACTACAAGGCGAGCCCCTCGGGCAAGTCCCTCATGATGGCGATCGTCCACCTCGACGGCACGGTGTACGAGTGCGTCGTGGACGCGAAGCCGAGGGAGCTGCTGAGGGAGTGGTTCGGGCAACTGCCGGCGGTGCTGGGGTATTACCGGCCGATGGGGTAGGTCGCCGTCGGGGGGTGGGGGAGGGGGCGGGGTCAGAGGAGGTGGTCGGCCTTCCCTGCCTTGATGTCGAGGATCATCGTGCGGAGGGCTTCGCGGGAGTCGGTGAGGTAGGCGTCTTCGGCGCCGGATATGGCGATGTAGGCGTTGCCTTCGGGGTCGGTGCCGAGGCGGAAGCAGGAGTTACCCTCCCCGCAGAACGGCTCCTCCCAAGTGATCTCGATCATCGGGCTTCTCCTCACAGGTCGTTGGCGATACCCCGGATGAAGTCGCGCGATGCCGCCGACGACAGGGCGATGCCCTCCATCCAGTCCAGGTGGGCACGGTACTTCGCCAACTGGGCCTCCGCGTACAGGAAATCGGGCCCGTGAGAGTTGTCGATCTGAACGGTGTCGAGCTGCGGCACTGGTCCTTCCGCGTACAGCACGGTCTGCCCGGCCCCGGGAAATGCACCCGCCTCGAAAGGGATGACCAGGAGCGTCACGTTGTCCTGCTCGGACTTCTTCAGCAGATCCTCGAGTTGGGCCCTGGCGACCTCCTGTCCACCGAACCGCATCCGGAGCGCGGCCTCGTGCACGATGGCGACGAAGTCGGGCGGGTTGTCGCCGTCCAGCACCTGCTGCCGTTCCACGCGGTGGGCAAGACGCAGGGCGACCTCGTGGTGCGGCAGCTCCGGAATGACCACCCGGAAGATGGCCAGCGCATGGTCGGAGGTCTGCAACAGCCCCGGGATGTGCACGGAGTACGCGGCTCGCATCCGGACGGCATTCGCCTCCAACTCGGCGATGTCCAGCAACCCTTGGGGAAGAGCTCCGCGGTACTTGTCCCACCAGCCTCGCTGGCCCGTGCGTGCCATCTCCACCAGTGCGTCTACGTACCGCTCGTCCTGGCAGTCGCAGTTGCAGGCGAGGGTGCGCACGCGCTCCGCGCTGATGCCGCGGATTCCCGTCTCGATGTTGGAGATCTTGGCCCGGTCCACTCCGAGCAGTCCGGCCGCGTACTCCGCAGTCATGCCCGCCGACATGCGCATTCTGCGCAGCTCGGCGCCAAGTCGCTTCTGACGCTCCGTCGGTGACGTCCTCGCTGCCATGCAGATCCTTCCCCGTGCGGTCGTAAGCAGTGTGCCGCCTGACCGCACGAGGGAAGCGCGGAAGGATCCATATTTCACTGCCAGGGAACAAAATAGCCCCCACCTTCGGTACATTGAGTAGCGCGTCAGCTACACCCGGCAACCGGAAGCGCATCGCGCGAGCCTGCCCGCAACCTCCTCCCCTGGGAGGGGTGGGCCCGCGTCAGGGAGACAAGCCACCGATCGCCGTCACCACTCGACACATTCCAAGGAGCCCCCATGCCCATGTCCCGCTGCCCCGTGGCCCCCACCTTCGCGGCCGACCCCACCGCCCCCGTCCCCGAAACCCTGTCCTACAGCTTTACGTTGCCTTCGGCGCTGGCGAGCCCCGCCCTGGCGAGAGCCGCGACGAGGGAGATCCTCAAAGCGCACGACCTGCAGGACATGCTGGATCCGGCTCTACAAGCAGTCGGTGAACTCACGGCAACCGCAGCCCAGTTCACGGAGTCCCCGACCTTCTACCTCTCCCTCCGCTACCGCTCCTCCACCCTCCGCCTGATCGCCTACGACAGCCACCCCCGCCACACCCAACCCCACCTCGCCACCGCCTGCGACACCCGCCGTCGCGCAGCGCTCCGCGTCCTGGCCTGCGTCTGCCGTGCCTGCGACGGGACTTGGGGCTTCGGCGAGGCCCGAGAACCCGGCGGCGGGACGCGGATGTGGGCCACGCTGCCGAGGGCGAGCGCGGCGGCGTACGGACGGCCTAGCGGAAGGGGATGTTGAGCCACGGGCTGGCGGGGTCGGACATCAGGATCCGGTGGGCGTCGAGCGCGTCGGTGTACCAGTCCCCGAACTCCTCGTCGTCGAAGTGCAGACACCGCCCGAGGATGTAACCGGCGGAGAAGTCCTGCCAGGAACGATGGGAGCGTGCCGCAGCCCGGCCGGCCTCGGCGACCGCCGATTCGGCCTCCTTCAAGCCGCAGTAGCGGGCGCCGAGGCCCCACCGGGCCATGCCCGAGGCCCGCCCCAGATCCCAGGCGTCGACGGAGGTGACGTACCGGTTCTCGTCGAGGATTCCGTCGGCCCGGAAGCGGGCCTCGTAGCGGGTGATCCTGCCGATGAGGTGCTGCACGCCTTTGACGCGCGTTTCTGTCTCCGCCGCAGGCCGAGGGTCGGACGTGGTGACACCGTCCGGAGTGATCACGGTTTCGCCGGCATCACGGTGGCGCAGAACCTTGGCGACCGCATCCCGCCAATAGGCCGTATCCACAAAGCCGCCGAATTCGCGGGCGATGGTGCGACGCAGGCTGAGTGCGAACTCCCAGACCGGATTGGCGCCATCGAGTGCCAGAAGGCCACGCTGCTGGTTGTTCCATTCCACAGGGTTGGTGACGCCCCACCATTCCTGAAGCGTCTTACGCTCTCCGGGATAGCCTCGGCCGTGGTAAGCCATGGCGTTCCAGGGGTAGCCGTCACGCACGAAGAGAAGAGCGCCGCAGGCCAGCCCATGGGCGACCGGGCCTTGCAACGGTCCGCCGACACGGAGGGTGCGCAGCTTCGGCCCGTACGAGAAGTCGCCCACCCGGTCGGAATGCGCAGCCCAAGTCGCTGAGTACGGTGGTGCGGACGGAAGGAATGCCTCGCACGGACTGCCGGGATTGACCACGATCATCGGCGGATCGGAAGGAACCCATACCTTGGCGAACCAGCTGAGTCTGTTCCAGTCGAACACCCGGTGCGGCTCCGGAGCGGGAAGCATCCCATCGGTGTACACCGGCCAGATCCGGCCTCCAGTCACTCGCGCGTCATGGCCGAAAACGGCGTAGGTGCCGCTGGGCGTGGCATCCGCTTTGTCCCGCCGTATCTCGAAGTACACCCGGTTCCGTGCGAGCACATCGAAGTACGCTGCCCAGTCCTCACGCGACTTGGCTTCGAACAGCGCCTGCTCGATCTCGGTCGGAGCGGTCCAGGCAGGCGATATCGGGGACCCGAAGCTGGCGGGAGGGGGGCCGAAAGACATGGGTAAATCCTCAGGAATCTGTGCCGAACTCTGCATCCAGACGTTCGGGCCAGTTTTCATGCTCCAGTCCAGAACTCATCAGGATGCCTCGCGAGTCATCACGGGCGATCTGCACTGCAATCTGAATCCTGTCCACCTTCCCCCTGGCTGCGAATGAGGGTGGCCGCTGTGATCCTTTCATCACCACCGCCTCCCTTCAGCTCTTTTGCGAGCTCGACGATAATTTCCTCGACAGCTTCTCGATCTTCACCAGCGTAATCCTTGGCGATTCGCCGTTTGATGCGCTGGGTCAGCCCCAGGTCCGCTTCACCGCCCAAGGGGATGCAGGCACAGCGACGTCGCACCATCCGCGCTGTACTCCAGGTCGGCGAGATAGTCCCCGGCCGCGCACTCCTCCACCCCGGGATCCGTCACCCGGAACTCCGCGTCGGACGAACCGCAAGCCTCCGGCTTCAAGTCCTGGGCACTCCAGGAACCGTCGTTGCGAGCACACGAACCGACCGTGAGCGTCTGCGGCGGATCGTCCCCGAAGACCATCCCGATGACCATAAGCACCGGAATGGCCATCACGACCAGGCCGAGCGCGGCCAGCGGCACGGCGGCGACGAGGCCGGCCGGTCGCCGCATCACCGGCTTGCCCGGGTCGAGCGGCGGCCGCCAACTCCCTGTGGCGGGCTCCGGGAGGCCGCGCAGGGTGGACCGCGCGCCGAGGTTCAGCAACAGGACGAACGGCGTGATGATCGCCGACAGCGGCCCCCACCAGCCCTGCAGCATGGTGTCCGCCTGCATTTGACGGAAGACGGCCGTCCCGCAGGTCCGACAGAAGACCCCCTCCCGGCGCAGGAACCGCATGATCACGACCATGCCCTGATGCCCACGAACGGTCACCGCCGCGGCCGGTGCGGCTCCGCACACCTCACACACGAGGCCGGGCCCGGGCATGGCTCCCATGGGTGCCGGTCCGGCGTACGGGTAGGGCTGCGTCGGCATCGGGGGCGCGTACGCCGGGTGCGGGGCGGGAGGCTGCTGCTGATAAGGGGGCGGGTGCGGCGGTGTGTTCACAAAGCCTCCGTCGGTGATCAATCGGGCCGGTGAAGCACCTTACCGACCCCCTCAACTGCCCCGCCCGGCAGCCGAGTCCAGCATCCCGCCACAGCCGTGGTCGGCTACCGGCCATCCTGATCACTCGTTAGTGTGTCCGCGTTGCGACCCGCAAGATGCGGGTGTGATGATCCCGACGTGGCGGATCCAGGGGGAAGCGACGCGACAGCCGGGCATGTACCCAGGTCCCGTCTGTCCGACTACGCCGAGATGGCGACGCCGTATGCAAGAGCCGAGGGTCGCGCGGCGATGGATCCCCCGCAGGCAGACCAATCGAGGCTGTCTCCGACTCCCGACAAGCCCTTGGCGCAGCCCACCGGTGGTGCTGCCGACCCGGGATCCCAGGGCGAATCAGCCAGCAGGCGCCGCCAGTTCGCCGTGCTGCTCGGCGAGTTTCGCCGTACCCCCGTACTCCTGCCGGTCACCGAAGACGGGTCCCCGCTGACCGGGGACTACGACGGGATCCGTTGGATCTACGCCTTCTCGGACGAGTCGGCGCTGGCTCGATTCGCCATCGCAAGGGGTGAGGGCTCCCGGGAGTGGCCCTATCGCCGGGTCCTGGGAGCAAGGCTGCTCGATGCGGCCGTCCCGGCGACGGGCGTCCCCTGCGGGGTGGCTCTGGACGTGGGGAGCGAGGGCGACGGCGTGCTGTTCCCGCCGGTTGTGGGGATCGTGCCGGACGCAGTCGCCGTGGATGCGGAGACGAGCCGGAGGGATTCGCGGTGAGCGGGGGAGGAAGCGGGGGCGGGGACGGCCGCAAGGACCTGCAGGCTGTCGGGCTCGGTGAGGTCGCCAAGGGCATCACGCTGACCTTGGAAGAGCTCAGAGAACTCGGCATCGACAGTCTCGCCGGGGTGGGGCGCGGATTCTCGGAACTGCAGCTCTCGGGACGGAAGTTGGGGCACGGCGAACTGACGTCGGCGTTCACGTCGTTCTGTGAGCGCTGGGAGTGGGGCGTGCGGGCTCTGGTCGCGGAGGGGAACGACTTCGCGGAGGGCGTGCATCTTTCGGCGGGGACGTACTACGAGACGGATCAGTACGTCGAGGGCGCGATGAAGATCGTCGCGAATTCCGTGACGGGCAACCCGTACGCCTCCGAGGACGACGTCACGCGGATGAGCTGGCAGGAGCTGAACCAGAACACCGCGCTC
>NZ_LGDG01000048.1 GCF_001279775.1 Streptomyces sp. MMG1533
GGTCGTCGCCGACGTCATCCCCGAGCGCCTCGAAACGGCGCTGGCCGTCGGCGCGGACGCCGTCATCAACTCCGCCACCGAGAACGTCACCGAGCGCCTGACCCAGTTGCACGGGCAGGACGCCAACGCACTCGGCCAGCCCCGCGCCGGCACCGACATCTACATCGACGCCGCCGGTGCCCCCGCCGTCTTCCAGGCCGCCGTCGACTCCGCGAAGTGGAAGGCCAAGATGGTCATGGTCGCCGTGCAGAAGAAGGGCTCGGACATCGACCTCGGCGGCATGCTCCGCAGCGAGCTCACCCTCATCGCCTCCCAGGGCTACCCGACCGAGATCTTCGAGGTGACCCCGGAACTCGCGGAACACCACGAGCGCTTCGCCGAGCTGATCAGCCACCGCGTCCCGTTCTCCGAGGCCGGCCACGCCTTCGAGCTCACCTTGACCCCGGGCGCCGCGGAGAAGGTCGTCGTCACCTTCGACGAGTAGCCCGGCACGGCAGGAGACGCTGATGCGGTGCATTGGGACGTCGTTCGCCAGCGCCATCGCCGGCGTCATCCTGGCCCAGATGACCACCGACTTCGGCGGCCGCGCGCTGCCGTCCGAGAACGGCTTCAAGGTCGTGATGGCCATCGGCGCGGGTGCGGCCGTCCTCGCCTTCGTCGTCGCTTCGTTCCTCCCGCGCGAGGACACCGCCGCCCAGGAGGCGCCGGCCGCCGACGGCCCGGTGGACGCCGCGAAGGTCACCGAGGCCAACGTCTGAGACACCGCGAACACCGACTCCAAGCGGTCGCCGCCGGTGCCGAAGGGAACGAGATCGTGACCAGGACCGCCGTCCTCACCGGAGCCTCCTCGAACTCCGGAGCCGCCCAGCGCCGGTGGATCACGGCGACCGGCACGATCGCGCTGTTCGGGGCCCGGCTGCTGCCGGAGACGGTGCGGATCCGCCGGATCGCCGGGACCGACCGGAGGCGGTCGGGCCGGCAGACCGTGGGCCTGGTCGAGGAGCCGGCCGCCGTCCGGGCGGGAGCCGTCGCGGCGCACGGCGCCGAACTGCGCCGCATCGAACGGGACCTGCGCGACGGCACCCAGGCCCGGCTGGTGTCGCTGTCCCTGCGGATCGGCCTCGCACAACGGGCATGCGACCGCGATCCGGAGGCCGCGCACCGGCTGCTGGAGGACGCGCAGCACCAGGCCGAGGAGGCGCTGGCGGAACTGCGGCACATCGTGCACGGCATCCATCCGCCGATCCTCACCGACCGGGGGCTGGTGGGCGCGGTGCGGGCGCTCGCCGCGAACAGCGGACTCGACGTCACCACGCGCGTGGACGGCCTGGCGGACGGGACCGGGGACGGGCCGCCGGTTCCGGCCGCGGTCGAGGCGGCCACGTACTTCGTCGTGGCCGAGGCGCTGACGAACGCCGCCAGGCACAGCGGCTCCCGGCAGGCCTCGGTCCGGCTGGAGCGGGTCGGCACCCGGTTGCGGGCCGTCGTACGGGACGAGGGCCGGGGCGGCGTGGACGAGGCAGGCGGCTCGGGGCTGCCGGGGATGCGTCGCCGGGTCGCCGCGCTGGCCGGGACGGTGACGGTGACCAGCCCCGCCGGGGGCCCGACCGTGATCGAAGTGGAGCTGCCGTGCGCGTGGTGACCAGAACCGGGGAGTCGTCGTGAGAGTGGTGATCGCCGAGGACAACGCCCTGCTCCGGCAGGGTCTCGTCCTGTTGCTCAGCTCGGCCGGGCATGAGGTGGTGGGCGTCGTCGGTACCGGCCCGGAGGTCCTCCCCTCGCTCCTGGAACACCGCCCGGACGCGGCCGTGCTCGACGTGCGCATGCCGCCCGGTTTCCGCGACGAGGGGCTGCGTGCGGCGCTCGAAGCGCGGCAGCGGATCCCGGGGCTGCCGGTGCTGGTGCTCTCCCAGTACGTCGAGGAGTCGTACGCCGCGGAGCTGCTGGGCGGCGGCGCGAGCGGGGTCGGCTACCTGGTCAAGGACCGGGTGGGCCGGGTGGACGAGTTCCTCGAGGCGCTGGAGCGCGTCGCGGCCGGCGGAACGGCCCTCGACCCCGAGGTGGTGACCGAACTGCTCACCCGCCGCCGGGACTCGCCGCTGGACTCGCTGACCCCGCGCGAACGCGAGGTGCTGGCGCTCATGGCCGAGGGCCACGACAACGTGACGATCGCCAAGACCCTCGTCATCACGGAACGCTCGGTCAGCAAGCACATCGGCAACGTCTTCCTCAAGCTGAGGCTGCCACCGAGCGACAGCGGGCACCGCCGAGTGCTGGCCGTGCTGGCGTTCCTGAACAACTCCCAGGCGACCGAAGGCCGTTGAAACGGGCCCGGGCCGGCGCGTCACCAGGCCAGAGCGTCGGCCATGGCCGACTGCCGGTACGCGGCGCCGAGGCCGGTCATGGAACTTCGAGGCGCCGGGAGGAGTTGGCAGGAGGACGCGCGGAACGCACGCGGTCGACCGGAACGAACACGGGCTGAAGCCGAGGTGGCACGGATGGCGATGTGGGATCGGATCAAGGACCAGGCCAAGGGTCTGCAGCAGCAGGCGCAGGGGACGCGGGGCGCCGGCGGCGGACACGGGCGGCCGGGTTCAGGGTCCGCCGGGGGATCGCGGGCTCAGCTGGTGAACACCCTCAAGTCCCAGCTCACCTCCCTCAAGACGGAGCTGAAGAGCGGCGCCTACCGGGATGCCAGCATGGCCATGTGCGCCCTGGTCGCCGCCGCCGACGGGCATGTGGACCCGGCCGAGCGGCAGCACGTGGAGTCGTTGATCCTGCACAACGACGTCCTGCAGAACTTCCCGTCGGAGCAGCTGCGGCAGCGCTTCAACAAGCACGTCGACCAGCTGGCGCTCAACTTCCAGCAGGGCAAGGCCGAGGCTCTGCAGGAGATCGCCAAGACCGCGAAGAAGCCGACGGAGGCCAGGGCGGTCGTACAGACCGGCTTCGTCGTCGCGGGTGCGGACGGGTTCGTCGCGCCGGCCGAGGAGCAGATCCTGCGTGAGGCGTGCTCGGTACTCGGCCTGTCCACCCAGGAGTTCGGCATCTGACGACACGCACGGCGGTCGGCCGGGGGCGTCACCACCACGGCCGCCCCGGGCAGGCCCGCGCCGGTCGCCTCCCGCAGCGGCGGGTGCTCAGCCGTGCAGCGAGCGGTAGGCCGCGGCCGCCCCGGGGTGCAGGGCGATGCTGCCCGTCCCGATCAGGCTTGTGACGTCGAGGAACTGGGTGCCGACGGCGTTTTCGGGGACGAGCGCGGTGGCACGGAGGACCAGGAGGCGGGTGAGCGCGTCGGCGACGGTGCGGGAGAGGTCGGGGCGGCAGACCAGCAGGTTGGACACGCCGATGGTGGCGACGCCGCCCGCCGTCCGGTACGCGCCCTGCGGCAGGGACACCTCCTCCAGGCCCGAGCCGGCCCGGGCGTCGCGGTCACCGAGCCCGGGCAGCAGGCCGGCCAGCGGCAGGAAGCGCAGGCCGGGCCGGTCGTCGAGTTCGGACAGCACGGGCAGCGGTACGCCGCCCGCGACGAGCAGGGCGTCGACGGTGCCCGCCCGCATGGCGTCGGCCGCGGCGGCCAGCGGCAGATGGCGTACGGGGACGTCGGTGCCGGGCGAAAGCCCCGCGGCGTGCAGGATGCGTTCGCCGAGTACGGCCGCGCCCGATCCGGCCGCGCCGAGCGAGACGGTGTGTCCGGCCAGGTCGGACACGGCACGCACGGGCGAGTCGGCGCGTACGGCGAACTGGAGGTAGGTCTCGTACACCCTGCCGATCGCGCGCAGCGGCACCGGGCGCGGAAAGAGGGCGGTGCCCTGGGCGGCCCGTGCGGTGTCGGTGAGGACGAGTGCGAGGTCGGCGCGGTGGTCGCGCAGCAGCTCGATGTTGGTGACGCTGCCCGCGGTGGTGCGTACCCGGCAGTTCAGACCGGGATACTCCGCTTCGAGCTCGGCGGCGAGGAGACGGCCGAAGGCCACGTAGAACGCGGTCGGCTCCCCGGTCGCGAACCGCAGCACACCGCCCGGCCCCGGGCGCTGCCCGGAGGCATCTCCCGTGAGCGCCCCGCCCAGCACGGCGACGGCCGCCGTGCCGAGGGCGGCACGCAGCGCGGTGCGGCGGTCTACGGGGCCGGCCATGACGCGCCGACGCACGCCGGTACGGCGGTTCACCGCGCACCCCCGTCAAAACCGCCGACGGCACCCCCGTCGACACCGCCGGCGCTCCCGCCCCCGGCCCGCCCCCGCGGCACGACCGCCCTGACCCGCAGCCCCCGCGGCTTGCCCGCCCCCAGCTCCAGCCGGCCTCCCCGCCCCGCCAGCAACTGCTCGGCGATGGCCAGCCCCAGCCCCGTACCCGCTGTCCGGTCCTGTCGGCGCGAGCGCCAGAACCTCGTGGTGGCCAGGGCGAGTTCGTCCGCGTCCAGGCCCGGGCCGTCGTCCGTCACGGTGAGCACCGCGAGCGGGCCCTCGGTCGTGCAGCGGAGCGAGATCTCGGCGCCCGGACCCGCGTACTTGATGGCGTTGTCCAGGAGGATGTCCGTGATCTGGGCGAGTTCACGATCCGTGCAGCCGGCCGTGACCGGGTCCGGAGCGTTCTGCAGGGTGAGGCGGGCCCCGGCGCGGCGGGCGACCGGCTCCCACAGCCGGTACTGGGCGGCCGCGACCGCCGCCGCGTCGCAGTGGGCGTCCGCGTCGTCGGTCACCGTGAGTTCCCCGGCCCGGTGTTCCGCGGCGGCGAGCGCCAGCAGATCGTCGAGGAGGGTCTCCAGTCGGTCGAGCTCGGTGGTGACCCCGGTGTACGTGCGGTCGGCGGACGCGGGCAGGTGGGCGTGCAGGGCGTCGACGCGCAGCCGGAGCGCCGCCATGGGGTTGCGCATCTGGTGCGAGGTGTCGGCGACGAGCCTGCGCTGCTGTTCCAGGGCCGCCGTGACGGTACGCGCCATACGGTTGAAGCCGGTCGCGAGCTGGCGCAGTTCCGGTGGGCCGCCGGTCCGGGTCTGTTCGGGCGGCAGGCCCGCCGCGAGCTGGCCGACCGCACGGTCGAGGCGGCGCAACGGGCTGACCACCCAGCGCGTCGCCGCCCGGGCGAGGACCGTGCAGGCGATGGCGACCAGGGCCGTTCCGGCGATCACGGCGGCCCAGAGCCGGGTGATGTCCTCCGCCGCGGTCGCCACCGAGGCCCGCAGCACGACGGCCCCGGAGACCCGCGTCCCGGTGCCCGCCGGCTCGGCGAACATCCGGTGCCCGCTCGACCAGGGACGCAGCGCGCCCGTCGGATGCGCGGTCTGGTTGCGCAGGGCCGCGTCGAGCAGCCGGGCCACGACCGGATCGGCGGCCCGCATGCCGCCGGTCTCGACGACCGGGCTGCGGCGCGTGTCGGTGACGACGAGCGCTTCGCCGTACAGCTGTGTGTAGCGCCGCGCCTCGGCGGCCAGCGCGGAGGTGTCGCCGGTGGCCGCGGCCTGGTCCATGAGGGACGCGAAGCGGTCGAGATCGGCGCTGCGGGAGAGGACGAGCTGCTGGGTGCGGTCGGACGCGGTGTACAGCAGCAGCGGTACGGCGAACGCGGCCACCGCGAGTACGGCGAAGACCAGCAGCGCGGCCTGGACCCTGGTGCGCACGCGTCGGTTCCTCAGTTCCCGAGGTCCCCGAAGCGGTAGCCGAAGCCCCGGATCGTGGTGAGGAGCTCGGGGCGGCGCAGTTTGGCGCGCAGCTGGGTGAGGTGGACGTCGAGGGAGCGGGACACGGCGTGGTGGGCGTCGCCCCACACCTCGTCCAGGAGCCGCTCCCGGCTGACCGCGGTGCCCGACCTGCCGGCCAGCACGGCGAGGATGTCGAACTCCTTGGTGGTCAGCTCGACCTCCGCTCCGCCGACCCGGACCCGGCGCGCGTCGAGATCGACCTCGACGTCACCGGCACGGACCGTACGCACCGCGGGGACGCCCTTCGCCGCCGTACGCCGGGTGACGGTCTCGATCCGGGCGAGCAGCTCGGCGAGGCGTACCGGCTTGACGAGGTAGTCGTCGGCCCCGAGCCGCAGCCCGCGGACGACCGAACGCTCGTCGCCGCGCGCGGTGAGCACCACCACCGACAGATCGCTCACCGCCCGCACCGCGCGCAGCACGTCCAGACCGTCGATGTCGGGCAGGCCCAGATCGAGAAGCAGCAGGTCGGAGCTGCGGTGGTAGGTCATCACCTCGCTGCCGTACCGGACCCGCCTGGTGACATGACCATGGTCGTACAGCACCTCGACGAGCGCCGCGGCCACTCCGTCGTCGTCCTCGGCCAGCAGTATCTGCACCCTGCCCGCCTCCCTTCCGCCACTCCCCTGTCCGAATGTAGACCACACGAACCGGGGCCCCGCCGAAGTGTTAAGGGGAGGTTAGTTCTGTGTTCAGGTCTCTCGCCCGTCCGTGCGGGGCGGAGCCAAGGTGCGAGAGCGCCTACCGAGAAGGACACAGCAATGATCATCGACTGTCACGGTCACTACACGACCGCTCCGCCGGCCCTGGAGGCATGGCGCAACCGGCAGATCGCATCCCTCACCGACCCCTCGGCCGCCCCCTCCCGCGCGGATCTGCACATCGGCGACGACGAGCTGCGCGAGACCATCGAGTCGAACCAGCTGAGGCTGATGGACGAGCGCGGCATCGACGTGACGGTCTTCTCGCCCCGCGCGTCCTTCATGGCGCATCACATCGGGGACTTCGACACCTCCGCCGCGTGGGCGGCGATCTGCAACGAACTCTGCTACCGCGTCAGCGAGTTGTACCCGCAGCGCTTCGTGCCCGCAGCGATGCTCCCGCAGTCACCCGGCGTCGACCCCGCCGGCTGCATCCCGGAACTCACCCGCTGTGTGGAGGAGTTCGGCGCCGTCGCGCTGAACCTCAACCCCGACCCCTCGGGCGGGCACTGGACCGCCCCGCCGCTGACGGACCGCTCGTGGTACCCCGTCTACGAAAAGATGGTGGAGTACGACGTCCCGGCGATGATCCACGTCAGCACGAGCGTCAACCCCGCCTTCCACACCACCGGCGCGCACTACCTCAACGCCGACACCACGGCGTTCATGCAGCTGGTCCAGGGTGACCTGTTCGCCGACTTCCCGACCCTGCGCTTCGTCATCCCGCACGGCGGCGGAGCGGTGCCGTACCACTGGGGACGGTTCCGCGGGCTCGCGATGGCGCTCGGCAAGCCTCCCCTGGAGGAGCACGTCCTGGGCAACGTCTTCTTCGACACGTGCGTCTACCACCAGCCCGGCTCGGACCTCCTCTACGACGTCATCCCGGCCGCGAACATCCTCTTCGCCTCGGAGATGATCGGCGCCGTCCGCGACATCGACCCGTGCACCGGCCACCACTTCGACGACACCCGGCGCTATGCGGAGGCGGCCAAGCTGCCCGCGGACGACCTGGCGGCGGTCCAGGAGCACAACGCCCGTGCCGTGTACCCCCGTCTGGACGCGCTGCTGAAGCGCCAGGGGCGGTGAGCGACATGAGCGGACCCATGAGCGCCCTCTCCCCCAAGACCCCCGGCTGGCTGGACTGGTACCAGAACCCGTCCGAGCCGACGTTCCGGCTGCCCCCGGGCACCGTCGACGCCCACTGCCACGTCTTCGGTCCGCAGGCGGAGTTCCCCTTCGCGCCGGAGCGGAAGTACACGCCCTGCGACGGCGGCAAGGACGAACTGTTCGCGCTGCGCGACCGGTTGGGCGTCGCCCGCAACGTCATCGTGCAGGCCACCTGTCACGGCGCGGACAACACCGCCATGGTCGACGCCGTGCGGGCGGCCGACGGCAGGGCACGCGGCATCGCGACCGTCCGGCCGGACATCAGCGAGAGCGAGCTGCTCGACCTCGACGCGGCGGGCGTACGCGGAGTGCGTTTCAACTTCGTACGGCGACTGGTCGACGCCTCCCCCGCGGACGACCTGAGCACGATCGCGAAGAAGGTCGCCCCGCTGGGCTGGCACATCGTCCTCTACTTCGAGAGCGCCGACCTGCCCGAACTGGAGGGCTTCTTCGGCTCGTTGCCCACAACGCTGGTCGTGGACCACATGGGCCGGCCGGACGTGACCCAGCCGGTGGACGGGCCGCAGTTCACCCGGTTCCTGCGCTTCGTCGAGGACAACGACGTGTGGGTGAAGGTGACCTGTCCCGAACGCCTCAGCGTGGCCGGACCCGCCGCCCTCGACGGCGAGCAACGCGCCTACACGGACGTCGTCCCCTTCGGCCGCCGCGTCGTGCGGGAGTTCCCCGACCGGGTGCTGTGGGGCACCGACTGGCCGCACCCCAACCTCACCGACCACATGCCCGACGACGGTCTCCTCGTCGACCACGTCCCGCACGTCGCGGTCACCGCCGAGGAGCAGCGCAAGCTGCTCGTCGACAACCCCATGAGCCTCTACTGGCCCGGCGAAGACCGCTGAACTTCCCCCGTCCGCGTCCCCGTTCCCGTCCCCATCCGCGCTCCCATCCGCGCTCCCGTCCCCGTTCCCCTCCCCGACTTCGACAAGGGCCGCTCATGCAGAACTCCAACGCGTTGAACAGGCTGGACCGGCTTCCGGTCTCCCGGTTCCACAAAACCACGATGCTCGCCGTCGCCTTCGCCTACTTCTTCGAGTTCGCGGACATCAACAGCTTCGCCACCACCGCACCGAAACTGATCGACCTGTGGGGCATCACGGTCGACCAGGTCGCCTACGTCACCTCTTTGTCGTTCGTCGGCATGTTCATCGGAGCGATCGCCGCCGGGGGCATCGCCGACCGGTGGGGCCGCAAGCGTGCACTGCTGTGGACGACGCTGTTCTTCGGCCTCTCCTCGTTCGCGGCGGTGTTCTCCTGGGACCTCGTGTCCCTGGGCGTGTTCCGCGTCCTGACCTCGGCGGGCCTGTCGGCGATGACCGTCGTGGGCGTCGTCTACATCAACGAGATGTACCCGTCGGCGATCCGCGGCAAGTACCAGGCGTACGCCATCGTCATCGGCATCTGCGGCACGCCCGTCACCAACCTCATCGCCAGCGCGGTCGTACCGCTCAGCGACTGGTCGTGGCGGCTGGTCTACCTCTGGGGTTCCCTGGGCGTCCTGCTCGTCATGTTCACCCGGCACCTCAGGGAATCACCCCGCTGGCTCGAAAGCAGGGGCGAGCACGCCAAGGCGGACGCCGTCCTGCGGGAGATAGAGGCAAGCGTCGCCGCGGAGAAGGGCCCCCTGCCCGAGCCCGCGCCCCCCGTCACCGAAACGCCGTCGACCAGGGCTCCGCTGCGCCTGCTGCTGCAGAAGAAGTACCTGTTCCCGACGCTGCTGCTCACGGTGCTGTGGATGACGCAGACCATCGGCTTCTTCGGCTACTCGAGCTGGGCGCCCACCCTGCTGGCCAAGGAGGGCTTCAGCGTGGAGAAGTCCGTCTTCTACGTGGCGCTGACCACGGTCGGCGCACCACTCGGCTGCTATCTCGCGTCCCTGGTCACCGACCGGTTCGAGCGCAAGTGGTGCCTGGTCGCCTTCGGTTCGGTGATCGCGGTGTGCGGCCTGTTCTACGGGCTCACCTTCGACCCCGTCTTCATCATCGTGTTCGGCTTCCTGGTGAACCTCTTCGAGCGCGGCTACACGGCCCTCGCCTACGCCTACTCCCCCGAGCTCTTCGACACCCGGGGCCGCTCGCTGGGAACGAGCGTCTCCTACGGCCTCGGCCGGCTGTCGAACGCCGCCGGTCCGCTGATCGTCGCGGCGCTCTACAACGGCCACGGCTACCGGAGCGTCTTCTACTTCATCGCCGGCACCTGGATGATCGGCGCGATCGCCCTGGCCGTCTTCGGCCCCCTGACCCGCTCCGCGCGCCTCGCCGCCGAGACGGAGCGGAAGGGGCAGGGCGCGAGCGTCCCTGCCTGAGCCCGTCCCTGCCTGATGCCGTCGCGACGGCACCCGCGAGCATCACGAATACCAGCAGCAACTCAACCGGTCACGGAGTCCCGGGACTCCGTGGCCGGGCTTTTTTCCGGAGAAGGTTGCTTGACTTAAGTAAGTCGACTATGTTTGCCTAAGTCAAGCAACGAAGTGACCGGTCGTGAAGCCGGTCGCATCCACTTCCCCGCGCAGGAGCGTGCCCCATGCCGCACACCACCACCGCGGCGGCCGGAGCAGACCGTACCGGCCGACCGGCGACCGCCACCCCCGGGCTGACCCGTTCGCCGGGCACCGCCGGACTCGTCATGCCTCTCTGGCAGGCACTGGCCCATCCGCTGTCGACCGGCTCGACGAAGGGCGGTCGGCCGTGAGCACCTCCCTGACCTGCCTCTTCCTCGCCGCGGTCGCGGCAGGCGTGATGGCCCTCACTGCCGCCTGGCTCGGATGGGGCCACCGCACCACCTGACACGACCCAGCCGCCCCCGGCCCTCCCGGCCAGGGGCACCCGGACCGGGGCCGCCTTGAGCGGAGACGGCCCCGCCGCGCCGCCCCGTGGGGACGGGGAACGGCGCGGTCACCGGGCCCGGTCGCCGGAACACTCCCCCAGTCCGGCACCGGGTCCGGTGGCACCACCACACCGCGTCCGGGCGCACGCCCCACCCGTGCGCCCCACACGCCCCCTGCACCTCACACCCGCTCGCGCAGCCCCGGCACCCCCCTTGACTCCCACCTCGCCCCGATGGAGGCACTTGCCATGTCCGACGCCCTTGCCCGACCCCCCGTAGCGGGGACATCCGCCGCGCCGAGGTCGAACGCCGTCGTGGCGGTGCTG
>NZ_LGDG01000049.1 GCF_001279775.1 Streptomyces sp. MMG1533
ATCAGCCGGTGGCCGTTCATCTATGCGGGCACCATCCCCAATGCCGGAGCAAACCCCCGGATCAGGTCGAACCCGTACACCACTTCCCTGGACGCAACCCGCAAGTGGGCGACGTCGGCTGTTCATCGCGCTGTGGAGACACTGTCGCCCTTGTGTCGCTCGATCCGACGCGTCGTCCGGGGGCGTCGGCGGCCTGCGTGCTGATGGCGCACCTGGCGTTCAATGGCGGCAGTTGGCTGTTGAGAGAGCGTCTGGTGCCGTGGCCGCAATTGTTCGCCGGGTCGGTGTCTTCGGATGCTCATGGTCGGGGTGTAAGCGAGGTCAGTGCGGTGGGCCGCACCGCACTGGCGGCGGCCGAGCCGAGTAGTAGTCCCGTCAGGTCATGGGGATGGGCTTGTTCACCGGTTGGCGCCGCTGCTGCGATCCGGTCCAGCCGGAAGCCCCGGCCGGCCCTGCGTGTGCGGCACCAGGCGATGAGGTACCAGCGGCCGTCGGCGGTGAGCAATCCGGCCGGTTCCACGACGCGGTTGCTTTCGTGCCCTGCCGCGTCGGTGTAGGACAGCCGCAGCGCCATGTTGTCGGCAAGGGCCTGCTCCACCGCGGTACGGACCTCGGAGTCGCCCTGAGTCGGCAGGGTGACGATTCGTGCGGCGAGTTCCTGCGCCGCCTCCGAGACGGGGCCGGTCATCGAGGCCACGATCTTCTGAGCCGCCGTGCGGGCCGCGCTGGCGTAGGGGGTGGAGGCGTCGGCCGCGGCGAGCGCGGCGGTCAGTGCCGAGGCTTCATCGGCCGTGAGGTGGATCGGGGGCAGGGTCATCTCCGGGTCGATCGACCAGCCGCCGCCTCGCCCGGGTATGGAGCGCACCGGGACACCGGTCTCCATCAGGGTTTGCAGGTCGCGCTGCACCGTGCGTGTGCTGACCTCGAACCGCGCGGCGAGCGCCGTGACCGTCAGCGGTCGCGGCGCCGCCGCGCGCAACTCTTCCACCAGCGCGTACAGCCGGGCAGTCCGGTTCATGCCGCCGACGCTACCGTCACGCGGAGGCCAAGAAGTCCCGCTCGCGCCGCAGTTCCCGCTCGGTGACGGCCAGGGGGAACAGCGTGAAGCCGTGCATCGCGCCGGCGACGACGCCGAGCTGCACAGGAGCATCCGCCGCCTGCCACCGTGCGGCCAGGAACAGCGAGTCGTCCAGCAGCGGATCCTCGGTGCCCACGACGATCCGGGCGGACGGCAACCCGGCCAGGTCCGCGAACAGGGGCGACACCTCGGGATCGCGGCGCTGCTCTTCCCTCATCCCTGGCGTGAACAGCTCATAGCCGGCCCGAAGCGTGTCGGTGTTGCTCAGCAGTTGTCGGGGGCCAAACCGCCGCTGGCTTGGTGTCATCGACAGGTCGTAGGGGCCGAAGAGCAGGTGGGCCGCCCGGAACGCGCCGGAGATGCCGTGCCGGTCGCGAAGGCGCAGCAGTGTCACGACGCTGAGGTGGGCACCAGCCGATTCACCGCCGATCAGCAGCCGTTCGGTACCGAACTCGGCCGCGGCGTGTTTCACCAGCCATCGGGCAGCCGCTTCGCAATCGTCGGGTCCGGCGGGGAACGGGTGTTCCGGCGCGAGGCGGTAGTCCACGCTCACCACGGCCAGCCGTGCCTGCTCGGCGAGCCGCCAAAGCCGCTCGTCCTGTCCGTCCGCGGACCCGAACACCCAGCCGCCTCCATGGAGGTGCAGGTACACGCCGTCGACGTGGTCCGGCACAAAGACCCGTACCTTCACTCCGCCCTCAACGACGCGGTCCTGGCCGTGCGGCAGTCTTACTGGCGGCATGTCACCGCCGAGCCGGTTGCGCCGCAGGAGCGCCAGCGTGGCTGCGCTCGGCGCCTGCCCGCGAGCTGGACGGCTCGCGGCGGCAGCCTCAAATTGCGCGTTGAACGCCAGGGTCTCGGGGAGGCAGTCCTCATCTGTGATCGTCATGCCGTCGACAGTCGCAGCTGCCCACGACAACGTCCTGTCACCCTTTCCTTGTGAACTGCGTCATGCTCCTGCCCTGCTCCTGATGTGATCGGGAGCGAACACCGGGTGGTCCGTTCAGGCAGCGAGTGGTCGTCCGCCCCAGCGGATGCCCTTCTCACTGCGGACGCGGGCGCGTTCGCGTCGCTGGGCGGCTGTCTTTTCAGGATGCCTTTTGGCCGGCGGGCTTCTCGATCTCGGTGGTTACCCGTGCCCCTCGGAAGAGCACCGGGAGCCACAGGAGACATGCCAGCAGGGGGACCGAGGCGTAGGTGGCCATGCCCACGCTGGAGCCCAACCCGTCCATGAGCGAGCCGAGGACGAGATAGCCGATGCCGATGAGCGCCGACTCCACGAATGCGATCATCGACAGCAGGCTCGCCCGGTGGCGCGACGGCACTGCCTCGTTGAACACGTTGTCCACGATCACGGCGGTGATCTCGGGAATCCCGGCCAGGGCCAGGAACGCGGCGATGGTGACCCAGACAAGGCCGAGGCCGCTCAGGCCGAGCGCCACGGCGAGCGTCAGGAGAGACACCGGGACGATGACCCGATACCCGATGCGCCGGTCCGCGCAGTCCGACAGCAATGGAGTGAGCCCGCCGGCGAAGAATCCCGCCGCTATGACCACGCTGACCAATGCGGTGCCCGCTCCCTGATCGGAGAGGGTCTTCTGCGTAAAAATGATGTACGGCGTCAAAGTCGCATGCATCAATCCGGACACCGCGACAAGCGTGACGAGCGCCGGCGTGGCGACCCGAAGCATCGCCCGCCATGCTGTGGCGTCGCCGTGCTCCTCGGCTCCGTCCTGCTCGTCCACCGCGTCCGCGCCGCGGATCTCGGGCACTCCTGACATCAGCACCACCACGGCCAGGACGAGGCACGCCGCCGAACCGACGTAGACGACTCCCCAGGAAATCTGCTGCAGTTGGCCGCCGAGGACGATGGCGGCTCCCGAGGTGACCGTCCCGAGCATGGTGAACCGGGACTTGATCTTGACGTAGCTGGCCGTTGCACCACGACGCACGAGCAGGTCGTACAGCAGGGCGGTGTCCGAACCGGACACGCATGCCATGCCCACGCCCTGTCCGATGAACAGCGCCAGGAACACCCAGTAGTTGGAGAACGCCACCTGGCCGAGCAGACATCCAGCTATCAGTATCTGGCCGATCACGATGCTGGCACGCCTGCCGATTCGGTCGGCGATGACTCCCGTCGGCAGCTCCGCAAGTCCACTGACCAGGTAGAGCAGTGTCTGCAGTAGGGCCACTTGCCCGACGGAGAAGCCGCGCTGATATAAGAAGAGGACGAATACGCCGCGCTGGAACAGTGTGTTGGCGAGCACGGCGTAGACGTAGAACGGGCGCGTGACACTTGGTGCTGCATTGTCGACTGCAGCCGACCTGCCAAGGGCCTCCGTGGTGCCGGTCATGCTGCGGGCTCCCCCTGGTGACTCCGGTGATCATTAGTGTTGGGTCTCCGCCGCCGACCGGAACCTCCGGTCCATACTTCGCGCAGCGGGTGGGCCCCGATCGTCGAGAGACGTGAAGCCCCTGGCAGGACGGTTCTCACCACAAGATCGTCCGCTGAACCAGAGGCTTCAGGTTGGTCACCTATGCTGCCACGCTCGATGTTCCGCACCGCATCGTGGTGCACCTCTCCCGGCTGCTTGCCGGGCATCGCCGTCGTCTGGGCACCCCGCGGGGCTCGCGGGTACTGGGCACGTTCCGGCAGGTGGTCCTCGTGCTGTGCTGGTTCCGTGAGCGGGGCTGCGTGCACTGCCTGGCCGGGGACGCCGGCACTCCCAGGCCACCAGCTATCGCTACCTGCACGAGGGCATCGACATCCTCGCCGCCCAAGCACCCGATCTGCACGAGGTGTTGGACCGCTGCCGGGAGGAGGAGATGAGTCACGTGATCCTCGACGGCATGCTCATCGAGAGCGGCCGCCTGGCCGGCACTCGGGACAACGGCAACGACCTGTGGTTCAGCCAGAAACACAAGAGGTTCGGCGGCAACGTCCAGTTCCTGTCCGCCCCGGACGGCACCCCGCTGTGGGTCTCCGATGTCGAGCCGGGTTCCACCCCGGACATCACCGCCGCCCGGCTGCACGTCCTGCGCGCGTTGTATAAGGCAGCCGTAGACGGCCTGCCCACCCTGGCCGACAAGGGATACATCGGCGCCGGCATCGGCATCCGCGTCCCGGTCCGCCGCCCGAAGGGGAAGTCGGAACAAGCTCTCGACGCCGACACCCGCACTACGAACTGCCTGGTCAGAGACCTCCGCGCCCTCGGTGAGCGCACCGCTGCCGAACTCAAGAACGCCCGCGCACGCTCAAGCGCGTCACCCTCAGCCCCAGCCGTATCGGCGATATAGCCCGCGTCGCCCTTGCCCTCAACCGCCACTGGAAGTGATCTTCACTGGGAAAACCTGGACGTCATAATCCGTCGGCCGTTAAGTTCGAGTCCCGCCCGTCCCACTGTGCAGGCTTCTGACCTACGGAACCGTCCCATCAAGGACACGGATTCAGACCTTTGGCCCAACGGACGCAATCCGCGGCGCATCAGTTCAACAGCATTGCTGCCAGCGGTAGTTCGAACTGCTCTGACCTGCACGGATGTATCGGCTCGCAGTCGGGGAATTGAGCGCGCGCCTGGCCGGCAAGCAGGAGCAGCGAAGGGAGGGTTACCTTCGCTCGCGTGGAGAGCACCGATGACGGCCGTGTCGCAGCCGGTCGTGCGGCGGTGCTCTTCCGAGGCGTTCAGGACGTACCTGCCTGCGGTTTCGCCGCCGCACCGAAGAGCGCCATGTCAGTCGGCCAACTCCAGGTCACCTTTCCTGCAGTGCGGGGGCAGGGAGCTCGCCCGAGCCCCGGACGATCAACCGGGTGGGAACGGTGACGGTGCGGGCGCGGGTGCGGTCACCGTCGAGTCGGGTCAGGGCGGTGGTCGCGGCCGCCCTGCCGAGTTCCTCCGCGTCCTGGGCGACGACGGTCAGGGCCGGTTCGAGTGCCTCGGCGAGCGCCACCTCGTCGAAGGCGACGAAGGCGACGTCCTTGCGCTTGCTGCGGGCCAGTTCGGCGACTATGCCCAGCGCCATGATGTTGTTGCCGGCGAACAGGGCGGTGGGGGGATCGGCCATCTCGAGGAGTCGGGCGGTCGCGGCCTCGGCGCTCTGCTGGTCGTGGGCGCTGGTGACGAGCGAGCGGTCGTAGGGGATGTCGGCTTCCTGCAGCGCCGAGCGGTAGCCGGCCAGACGTTCACGGCGGGTGTACAACTTCGGGGGCAGGTCGCCGACGAAGCCGATGCGCCGGTGTCCGCGGGCGATGAGGTGGGCGACGCCGTCGTGGGCTCCGGCACGGTTGGAGCTGACGATGCTGTCCGTGGCGAGGCCGACTCCGGGTCGGTCGAGGAAGATCACGGGCAGTCCCGCCGTACGGTGGGACTTGAGGTGGGAGTGGTCGGCGCCGACGGACGGAACGACGATCAGGATGCTGACGCGGCGGGCGAGGAACTTGTCCGTCAGGGCGCGTTCGCGCTCGGGGTCGTCCGCGGAGGAGCCCATGAGCAGGGTCAGGCCGCGTTCGCGGACGGTGTCCTCGATGGCGCGGGCCACGGCTCCGAAGAAGGGGTTGGCGAGGTCGGGGATGACCAGGCCGATAGTGGTGTCCGGGCCGCCGACGCGGATGTTGCGGGCCATGAGGTTCGGCTGGAAGCCGAGCTTGGCCACTGCGGCGAGTACCTGTTCCCTGGTCTGCGCGGAGGCGGGTCCGTCCTCGTTGAGGACTCGAGAGACCGTCTTGGCGCTGACGCCGACTTCTCGGGCGACATCGGCCAGGGTGGGGCGGCGGTTCGCTGCCATGGAGGAAACCGTCTCCTGAGGGCTCTCGGTTCCGACCGCGGCCTCGGCCGGAAACCGCGAGAGCGGGGTTGTGCTGTCAGGTGGCCTGGACTCCGGCGGCCTTCGCGGCCTCCGAATCCGCTACGACAGTATCTCCGGCCTCATCGACGGTGAGAGCACCGGTCATGATGGCGACGACCTCGGCCATCGAGTAGTCGGAGGGCTTGATCACGGCGGCGCGCCGGCCCAGTCGGTGGACGTGGATCCGGTCGGCGATCTCGAAGACGTGCGGCATGTTGTGGCTGATCAGGACGACCGGCATGCCCTTGTCGCGGACGCGGCGGATGAGGTCCAGGACCTGGCCGGACTCCTTGACGCCGAGGGCGGCGGTGGGTTCGTCCATGACGACGACGGAGCGGGCCCAGGCGACGGAACGGGCGACCGCGACGGCCTGCCGCTGTCCGCCGGAGAGCGTCTCCACCGACTGGGTCAGCGAGCGCAGACCGATCTTCAGGTCGGCCATGTGCTCGGCGGCCTCCTGACGCATGCGCTTCTTGTCCAGCATGCGGAAGACACTGCCGAGGACGCCGGGGCGGCGCAGCTCGCGCCCCAGGAACATGTTCGAGGCGATGTCCATGGAGGCGGCCACGGCGAGGTCCTGATAGACCGTCTCGATGCCGTGGGCGCGTGCGCTCTGCGGCCCGGAGAAGGTGATGGGCTCGCCGTTGAGGCGTATTTCACCGGCATCGGGGACTACTGCGCCGGTGAGCGCTTTGATCAGGCTGGTCTTGCCGGCGCCGTTGTCGCCGATGACGGCGAGGACCTCGCCGGGCAGCAGGTCGAAGTCGGCGCCGTCGATGGCGGTGACCTGGCCGTACCGCTTGACCAGGCCGCGGGCCTGCAGAACGGGCGTGGGGGCGGTGGTGGCGGTCATCGTGCCTTCCTCCGGGAGATCTGATCGACAGTCACCGCGAGGATCACCAGAACGCCGGTGATCAGGGTCTGGTAGATGGATGCGACGCCCATCAGCTGGAGGCCGTTGCGGAATACTCCGACGATGAGGACGCCGATGAAGGTGCCCAGGACCGAGCCGCGTCCGCCGAAGAGGCTGGTGCCGCCGAGGACCACGGCGGTGATGCTGTCGAGGTTGTCGGTCTGCCCGGCCTGCGGGTCACCGACTCCGGTGCGGGAGATGAGCAGCAGGGCGGCGATGCCGTACAGCAGGCCGGCCACGGTGTAGATGCCGATGGTGAGGCGGGAGGTACGGATGCCGTTGAGCCGGGCCGCTTCGGCGCTGTTGCCCAGGGCGTAGACGTGCCGGCCCCAGCCGGTGCTGCTCAGCGTGTAGGCGAGGAGGAGGAACAGGGCGATGGTGACCAGGGAGCCGTAGGTGATGTCCGTGTGGCCCAGCGGGAAGGTCTCTCCGAGGGCCGTCAGCGGGCCGGGCAGGCTGGTGACCGTCTGCTCCTCGGAGTAGATGTGGGTCAGTGCGAACGCCACGTTGAGCATGCCGAGGGTCACGATGAACGGCGGGAGTGGGATTTTCTGCACCAACAGCCCGTTGAGCAGCCCGAAGCCGCCGCAGACGCCCAGGCCCAGCGCGATTGCGACGAGGGGTGGGACGGAGCCCTCGGCCGCCATCTTGGCGATCACGATGCTGCCGAAGGCCATTACCGCCCCGCACGACAGGTCGATGCCCGCGGTGAGGATGATCAGGGTCTGCCCGATGGCGAGGGTGCCCACGACCATGACCTGCTGCACGATCAGTGAGAAGTTCCCGCCGGTCAGGAACTGGTCGGTCGAGAAGGAGAAGAAGGCGCAGGCCAGGAGGAGGGCGGCCAGGGGCCCGGTGGTCGGCGCCGTGAGCAGTCTGCGGGCCGTGGTCGGTGCTTTGAGCTCCGAGTACGGCGTGGTCATGGCTGTCATGCGAAGTCCTTGTAGGAAGACAGATGTCCTTGTCCGAGGACGAGGGCTGAAGCGCCGCCGCCGGGACAAGGGGGGCGGTCGTCCCTGGTCGGGGAGGCGGGCCGACCGCCCCGCTGAGGGGAGTGGCGGTGTCGTACGGTCCTAGGGGGCTCAGCCCCAGCAGTTCTCCAGGCCGTAGGCGGTGTCCTTCGAGGTGACCCCGGCCTGCGCCTTGTCGGTGATGAGGGTGACTCCGGTGTCGGTGTAACCGGACGCCTTCTTGCCGTCCTTGGCGTACGTCACGACGGCCTTGACGCCCTCGGCGGCCATCTTCAGCGGGTACTGCTGCGAAGTCGCGGCGATCTTGCCGTCCTTGACAGCCTGGGTGCCGGTGCAGCCGCCGTCGACGGAGACGATCAGCACGTCCTTCTCCCGGCCCTTGGCCTTCAGCGCGGTGTACGCGCCCAGAGCCGCCGGTTCGTTGATGGTGTAGACGACGTTGATGTCGGGCGACTTCTGGAGGCAGTTCTCCATCGCGGTCTGGCCCTTGGCCTGGTCGCCGCCGGTGTCCTGGGCGCAGACGACGTCCTTGTCGGTGGCGCCGAAGCCCTTCAGGAAACCGTTGTGCCGCTGGACGCCGACGGAGACGCCCGGCGCGAGGTCGAGCGCGGCTATCTTCGCCGTCTTGCCCTTCATCGCGGCCTTGGCGTACTCGCCGATCAGCTCACCGGCCTTGAGGTTGTCGGTGGCGAAGAGGGCGTCGACCGCGCTCTCCGGCTCGGTCGGGGTGTCCAGCGCGATGACCAGAACGCCCTTGGCGCGGGCCTTCTCGATCGCGGGCACGATCGCCTTGGAGTCGCTCGGAGTGATCAGGATGCCCTTCACACCGGCGGCGACCATGTTCTCGATGGCGGTGACCTGACCGGCGTTGTCCCCGTCGAACTTGCCCGCCGCGGTGGACAGTTGCACGCCGTTCTCCTTAGCGGCCTTCTCCGCGCCCTCCTTCATCTTCACGAAGAACGGGTTGGTGTCGGTCTTGGTGATCAGACCGACCTTGACCTCGCCCGAGCCGGAGCTCGATGAGCCGGAACCGGAGCCGGAACCGCAGGCCGTCAGGGTGAGGGCCGCGACGCCCGTGACTGCGGCGGCTCTGAGGAGGGAGGAGGACAGGCGAGTGGTGCGAGACATGATCGACTCCTGTGGGATAGCGGGCGGCACGGGGTGTGGATCAGAGCATGCCGCTCGGTGGTGTCATCGTTGACTTATGTCATCGTTGACACTGCCTGGCGAGGATGATGGACTCCGCATCCCGGCAACGTCAATGCCTTCCACGCGTCACAAATTGGCAACGTCCGTAGCCGGCCCCCGCGCAGCGGGTCGGTGCCGGTGCGTCGCGCGGCCCCTTTTGCCCGGTCTTTCCGCGCCTTTCCGAGGGAGAGCAGCCCATGAGCCAGCGTCAGATCACCGTTCTGGGGGAGTGTGTCGCGGACGCCTTCACCGAACCGGCAAACGCCTCGAACGAACTCGCTCTGCGGGTGCTGCCGGGCGGCGGACCTGCGAATACGGCGGTGGCTCTGGCCAGACTGGGCACCTCGGCCCGCTTCCTGGCGCGGCTGTCCGGCGATGTGTTCGGCCGCCTGTTCCGGGCCCACCTGGAGGCGTCCGGCGTGGACCTGTCGTATGCCGTGGCCGCCGCCGAGCCCAGCACGCTGGCCGTGGCGGAGTTGGATGCCGCGGGGCAGGCCGCGTTCTCGTTCCACGCGCAGAACACGGCCGACTGGCAGTGGACTTCAGGGGAACTGGCAAGGGTGGATCTGTCCGAAACGGCCTGTGTGCACACCGGGTCGCTGGCGCTGGTCCGTGAGCCCGGCGGGTTGGTGGTGGAGGAGTTCCTGGCAGCAGCGGCTCCGCGGGCCACCATCAGTATCGATCCCAACGTCCGGCCGCTGCTGGTGCACCCCGAGGTCTACCGCGCCCGGCTGGCGCAGTGGTGCGGTCTCGCCGACATCCTGCGGCTGAGCGGGGACGACCTGGAACTCCTCCTGCCGGGCACCCCACCCGAGCAGGCGTGCGACACCTGGCACGCTGCGGGCGTACGGCTCGTCGTGATCACGCTGGGCGCCGACGGCGCCCTGGCCTCACTCGACGGCGAACGGCTGCGGGTGCCCGCCGTGGCCACGCGGGTCGTCGACACGGTCGGCGCGGGGGACTCCTTCGCCGCCGGCCTGCTGCACCACCTTGGCGCCCGCGGACTCCTCGGTGGCCGGCTGGCCGATCTCGGTCTCGGTGATGTCGCGGAAGCCTGCCGGTTCGGCACTCGGGTCGCGGCCCTGACCTGCTCGGTTGCCGGTCCCAATCCACCGTGGCAGGACCAGCTGGCACAGCTCACGGCCGCCGGTGGCGCCTGACGGGCGGACGGGCTTCGCCGGTCGATTCCGCCTGAACTGTTGACGCATCGGCTGCACTTCGCTCATCATCGGGCCTTCGATGTCATCGATGACACAAGTCAACGATGACACCCCTGGGTCGGCGGCGTGGACGACGACGCCGACCAGGGCGTCACCTTTCGGTCGGTCCACGCCAGAGCCGCGGGCTCGGCCCAGTGGACGGCCACAGCACAGGAGACACTATGAGCTCAGGACGTGTATCCCGGCATGCCCGCGTGCAGATGATGGCGGCGGTGGCGACCGTCTGCACCCTGTCCGCAGCCGCGCTCGCCCCCCAGGCCGTAGCCGCCGACACCCTGCCGTACTCCGAGACCTACCGGCCCCAGTTCCACTTCACGCCGGAGAAGAACTGGATGAACGACCCCAACGGCCTCGTCTACTACAAGGGCGAGTACCACCTCTTCTACCAGTACAAC
>NZ_LGDG01000050.1 GCF_001279775.1 Streptomyces sp. MMG1533
CCGAGGCCGGCCCCCCCCCGACACGGCCCCGAACCCCCACAACACAAGGCGCAACGCGAACCCCCACCCGCCCGCGCAGGCCCCCTCAGCGAGCCGCCGTGAGGTGCTCCCCCACCAGCGACCGCACCACATCCAGGTCCCGCGCGATCAACGCGTCCAACAGCGCCGCATGTTCCGCCGCATCCGCCACCAGCTCGACCCGCCCCCACGAGCCGGGTCCGCCGACCAGGGGCCACTGGGCGCGGCGGTGGAGGTCCTCGGCGATCTGGACCAACTGCTCGTTGCCCGACAGCGCGAGCACCGCGCGATGGAAGGCACGGTCGGACTCCGCGTAGGTCGCCCGGCAGCCGGAGGACGCGGCGCGGGCGGTCGCGTCGGCGAGGGGCCGCAGCTCGACCCAGCGTTCGACCGGCGTCGTACGCGCGAGGCGCAGCATCACCGGGACCTCGATCAGGGAACGGACCTCGGCCAGCTCCGCCAGCTCGCGCCTGCCGCGCTCGACCACCCGGAACCCGCGGTTGGGTACGACCTCGACGGCACCCTCCAGCGCGAGCTGCTGCATCGCTTCCCGGACGGGTGTCGCGGAGACCCCGAAGCGATCGCCGAGCGCGGGCGCGGAGTAGACCTCGCCGGGCCTGAGCTCACCGGTGACCAGCGCGGTGCGCAGGGCGTCGAGGATCTGTCCGCGCACGGAGGACCGCTGGACGGCGGGGCGGGGCCGCGGGATGGGCGGTTCGCTGTGGGTGTGCTCACCGCGGACGGCTCCGGGGGCGGCGCACCGCTCCCGGTCCACGTCGGCGGGCCTGGGCTGCGCCGGCACCCGGACGGCGTCCGCCGGAACGCCGGAAAGACCGGAGACACCCGTCTCGGCGGAGCCCTGCGCGCCCTGCTTCACGGGTCCTCCTCCGGACGTGTCGGTACTTGGGGTCATTACGGCGGGTTGTTACTCGTCCGTCAAGCAGATTAGGGCATAACCCGACAGTTCAAATGACGAGGACCTTGGGTAAGGTAAGCCTTACCTTCAAGCGATCGCGAATCGGTGGTCCCGTATGCCCGTCCCGCCGCCCGCACCCCGCTCTGCCGTCGCGGACGCCTACGCACGGGTCACCGAGGTCTTCCCGGGGCTGACGGTCAAGGAACTGAACCCCGACGAGCAGGCCCCGCGGGGCGGCGGCTGGGTCTCCGCCACCGAGCTCGCGGAGGGCGGGGCCGGCCTCGAAGGATTCCTGGCCTGGGACGACGCACAGGTACTGCGGGACCACGGGCGACCGGGCCGCCCGGACGTGATCGCCGGCTTCGGCCTGCACCGGTACGCCTGGCCCGCCTGCCTCCTGATCACCGTGCCGTGGTTCCTGCTCCGCCGGGTGCCGCGCCTGCCGGTGACGCATGTCTCGTACGACCGCACACAGGGCCCCATGACCTTCGCCATCCACGCCGACCGCTTCGCCTGCCTGCCGGCCGACCCGGCGGCGACGCTGCCCGGCGCCCGGGTCGTCCCCGACGACGAGGCGCTGCGGGCCGAGGTGCGGGCGGCGGTCGCCGAGCACATGGAACCGGTGCTGACCGGATTCGGGCCGCCGATGCGGCGGCGCGGGCGGGCGCTGTGGGGCATGGTGACGGACGAGATCGTGGAGGGGCTCTGGTACGTCGCCGAGCTGCTCGGCGAGAGCGAGCGGCGGCGGGCCGAGCACGAGCTGGGGCTGCTGCTGCCGGGGGCGACCAAGCCGTACGTCGGCTCGGCGGGCTTCCGCCTGCTGACCGGACCGAACGGCGAGTCACTGCCCACCCGGGACCGGGCGAGCTGCTGCATGTTCTACACGCTGGACCCCGAGGACACCTGCGTCACCTGCCCGCGCACCTGTGACGGCGACCGGGTCGCCAAGCTGACGTCGGCCACGACGAGTTGAGGCACCCTCAGGTCGGCTCGGGATCACGCGTCCCGTAAGATCACCCGAGATTGAGACGTCCTCCCGGTTACAGGCAATTCACAATTTCCTCACTCGCCGCAGGAACTTTCCGTGGAACCACCCGTACGGGTAGTCTTATTCGAACTCAACTCCCGCCCCTCACGCGGCAGTTCGAGCAGAACGCCGCCCTGGGCATCCCCTTGCACTTCCTTGGCGGCCTCTTGCCCCGAAACCCCCTGAGGGCCGGTGGGATTGGGCCACTATGGCGGGCGTTACGCCCTATCCCAATGCAAGGGACCCCAGATGAGACTGACCGACATATCGCTGAACTGGTTGCTTCCGGGCGCCGTACTGCTCCTGGGCATGCTGGCGGCGGTTGCGGTGCTCGCGCGTGGCAAGCGCACCTCGGGGAAGGCCACGAGCGCGGACGACTCGTGGGAGCGCAGCGAGGAGCGCCGTCGGCGCAAGGAGGCCATATACGGCACCGCCTCCTACGTGCTGCTGTTCTGCTGTGCGGCGGTGGCGGCCGCGCTCTCCTTCCATGGCCTGGTCGGCTTCGGCCAGCAGAACCTCAACCTTTCCAACGGCTGGGAGTACCTGGTCCCGTTCGGCCTGGACGGTGCGGCGATGTTCTGCTCCGTGCTCGCGGTGCGCGAGGCCAGCCACGGTGACGCGGCACTCGGCTCCCGGATACTCGTGTGGACGTTCGCGGGCGCTGCGGCCTGGTTCAACTGGGTGCACGCTCCCAGGGGCTTCGGCCACGACGGCGCGCCGCAGTTCTTCTCCGGCATGTCGCTGTCTGCGGCCGTGCTGTTCGACCGCGCCCTGAAGCAGACCCGCCGGGCCGCCCTGCGCGAGCAGGGTCTGGTGCCGCGTCCGCTGCCGCAGATCCGCGTCGTCCGCTGGCTGCGGGCGCCCCGCGAGACGTACAGGGCGTGGTCGCTGATGCTCCTGGAGGGCGTGCGCAGCCTGGACGAGGCGGTCGACGAGGTCCGCGAGGACAAGCGGGAGAAGGAAGCGGCCCGACTGCGCCGCCGCGACAAGGAGCGGGTGGAGCGCGCGCAGCTCAAGGCGATCAGCCGGGGCCACCGCGGTTTCGTCGGCCGCGGCCGGCAGTTGGAGGCGCAGGCAACCCTGGAGCGTGGCCCGTCGGAACGGGTGACCGCGGAGCCCGCCATATCGACGCCGGAGCTGCCCGTACGCCAGCGGCCCTCCCTGCAGCCGGTCCGCAGCGGATCCGACTCCGCCAGCGTCGACCTCACCGCGGAGGACGACACAATGGCCCTGCCGCGTCTCGACTCCCTGGAGCGCAAACTCAAGGACCTTGAGCAGCAGTTCGGCTAGAAGCAATACGGGACGGGGTGCGGCTCATCGGAGCCGCACCCCGTCCCGTTCGTTTCGAGGCCCCGTTCGGTTCGCGTTCTGGTTCAGGCGACGCCCGCGTCCAGCTCGAACCACACCGCCTTCCCCACCCCGTGCACCCGCACGCCCCACGCGTCCGCGAGGGACTGCACGAGGACCAGGCCCCGGCCGTGCGTACCGTCGTCGGCGTTCGGTACGCGCAGTCTGGGTCTGCGGGAGACGAAGTCCCGCACCTCCACCCTCAGGCCACGCGGTCCGACGGTGGCCGTCAGCAGCGCGTCGTGGTCGGTGTGGATGATCGCGTTGGTGACGAGTTCGCTGGTCAGCAGTTCCGCGACCTCTGCTCGTCCGGGCCTTCCCCAGTGCCGTAACAGCTCGCGCAGTGCTTTGCGCGACTCGGGCACCGCCCCCAGGTCCGCCCGCCGTAGTCTGCGTTTGAGCTGCGGCGCCGGCGCCTCTTCCATGGCGCTGTCGGCCTTGTCCTCCACTGTGTCCGCCGAGAAGGCCCCTGTCGCCGTGGGACCGCCTCCTCGTGCCTGCCTCTTCATGACCCCCGCCCGCGTGCCGATGTCGGTTCCCCTCCTGTTCGAACACGTTCACGGGGATCCATGCCCCGTGGGGCACGCGGCAGTCATGTCGAATCGTCAACGACCAGGTGTTCGGCCATCCTTGAGGCCCTCCGCCGCCAGAGGTGCGGTGGTCCCGGCGGCCGGGTGGAAGAATCCTGAACGTGCCATACGTCGGTCGGTGCGGCCTGCCCGGTACGCGGCGGGCGTGCCGCTGGTGCCGTCCGTATGGAATGTGCCGGGCGAGGTGCCGGCGGACCAGGCATCGCAGGCCCGCTGCCAACCCCCGACCCGATCGTCCTGCTCGGCTTCGAGCCCACGCACCCGACGACCTCCTGACCGCCGGTGCTGGGCCCGTCAACCGATTCCGGTCTGCCGACCTCGCCGTACTCGACGAACGGGTGTGGCAGTTGGTTCTCGACGTCGAGGTCGAGGTGCTGTCGGAGTTGATGCACGAACGGCCCAGGGGCCGGGCCCGGCGGCACGAGGGTCCTCGGCAACCGGGCCCGCACACAATCGACTCGGCGGGGTGGCGGCCGCTGCGCGAGGCGGTCCGCAAGGCCTCCGTCTCCGCGGATCAAGGAGGCGGTGGCGCAAGGCACTTGGGCTCCCGTCGGCTCCATGCGGGTGGAGCCGGAGACGAACATGCCCGGCGATGAGGCGCCGGCCCGGCAGATCGTGCACGGAAAGCGTTTCTTCGCCGAAGAGTTGGGCGTGGAGGCGGAGGAGATCACACGGCCGGACTCCTCCGGCTCCACCGCGCCCGCCCACAGCTCGCGAAACTGGCCGGAATGCGCTGGTCCCTCACCCAGAAACAGCTCGCGGAGCACCGCAGCGGGGATGTGGTGGTACGGCCGCCCGAGTCCCGGGGCGGGCGCGGGCCGAGCTGACGCCCGGCATCGCCGTGTCCCGCCCCGGGGCGACCGACCTTCTGGAACGGCCGCTGCACGAATCCCCCCTGGTTTCGAGCTGCGGCCGTTCCAGATCCTCACGCTGCGGCTGCTGATGCGGCCGGCGTGAGGCGCTCTCACTTCCCGCCGACGCCTGGGGCCGCCCGCCCGACCCCCGTACGGGAGGGCGGCCCGGTCTCTGCGGCGGTCGTGCGGTCAGTAGAGCTTGTTCACGGCCGTGGTGGTCGTCTTCTTGAATGCCTTCACAGGCGCGTCACCGAAGTCGCCCAACTGCGCCCATTCCACGACGGTGACGGTCCGGCCGTCCCGTCCGACGGAGAGGAGCCGGATGTCCGAGGCACCCCACGAGGTGTGGGTGTGCAGGCCGTGGACACGGGCGCCTTCTTCGACGGGCAGGGTGCCGTAGCCCTTGTACTCGGCCTCGGTCTCCGGGTCGGCCTTCTCGATGCGCGTCGCACAGGAGCGGATCTCCTTGTTCAGACGCGTCGCGAGCGCCTTGGCCTTGACGGTGCTGCCGACGACCACCGTGAGCTGCCGGGCGCTCGTGTCGAGGTCGGTGTGGAACGCGCGGTACCGGGAGTCGTAGGCGAGGAGCGCCTCCTCCAGGCAGAGCCGCAGCTCGTCCGGGACGCCGTCGGTGACCTTGCCGGCGGTCCACGAGGACGTGGGGTGCGGCGGGAGTTCGGCGGCGGCGAGAAACCTGGGCGAGGCGGCGGCCTTCGTTGCCGTGGCCTTCATTGCCGCGGTCTTCGTCGCGGCGGCCGGCGCCGGTCGGGCGTCGGCCTGTACGGAGAGTGCGGCGCCGAGCGTGACGCCCGTGATAGCCAGTACGGTGAGCGCGCCTGCTCGGATGCGCTTGGGCATGGGTGTCCCCCGTGAACGAGTGCAGGGTGCGGGATGCCGCCGTAACGCCGGATGGTCGGTCCGGCGGTCGTCGGTGCGACACCAAGAGCATCAGCGGTCACAGCAGACGGGCGCAACAGGAGACGGCCGATCCGCCACGGTGGAACCGTCCCAGCCCTTCTGACGTGCAGGTATATGGAGTGCCTGGGATACGGGTCCGAGACGGACGGGGGAACGGTGTCGGCACCAAGGGACGACGTCGGGGAGTTCGCGGCACTGCTGACGCGGCTGAAGGAGCGGACGGACCGCAGTTACGGTTCGCTGGCCCGCCGCCTGAACATGAACACCTCCACGCTGCACCGCTACTGCGCCGGCGAGGCGGTCCCCCAGGACTTCGCCCCCGTGGAACGGTTCGCGGCGCTGTGCGGGGCCTCCGCGGAGGAGCGGCTGGAGTTGCACCGGCTGTGGCTCCTGGCGGTGGCGGCCCGGCAGCGACCGCGGACGGCGGAGACCACGGCGGTGGGGCCGGCGCCGGCTGAGGCTGCGCCGGCGGACGGTGACTCGTCGCGCCCGGCGCAGGAGCAGGCGGACAGCTCGTACGGCGCAGACGGCGCGGACGGCGCAGACAGTGAGCCCATGCCTCCGCCGGGCGGAGCCCCCGCTCCCCCGCCCCGCCCCTGGTACCGCCGTCGCCGCCTCCTGGTGTCCGCGGCCGTGGCGGCGGTGCTCGTCGTGACGCTGGGCAGCCTCTCGGCCCTGCCGTCCGGTTCGTCCGGGAGGGACGACTCCGCCCGCCCTCCGGCCGGCCCGTCCGGTACGAACACGCAGGGTGGCGCCTCGCGTCACCCCTCGGCCAAGTCACCGAGCCCCTCCGGCACCACCGGATCCCCCGCTGCCGAGAGCGCCGCCGGCACCGGCACCGGCACCGGCGGCACGGCGAAGCCCTCCGGGAAACCCTTGGAGAGCCGCAGCCCCTCCGGCGGCCACGAGCAGGACGGGTCCGGCACCCCCGCCGTCCCCCTCACCTGGACCGTCAACTCCCACGTCTGGAACGCAGGCTGCGGCCACGACTACGTCATCGACAAACCGCCGGCCCAGGTACCGCCGCCTCCGGCCGCGCAGGACGCCGCGCCGTGGGCGGCGACCCAGGGCGCCCTGCACGGCCGCGACACCAACGTGCAGATCTCGGTGCAGGGGCGGAGCTCCACGGCGGTCGTCCTGGAGGCGCTCCGCGTCCGCGTCGTCACGCGCGCGGCCCCAGCCCGGGGCAACTCCTACTCCATGAACCAGGGCTGCGGCGGAGCACTCACCCCGCGCTACTTCTCCGTCAACCTCGACGCCGACCGGCCCGTCGCCCACTCGGAATCCGGCTTCGACGGCGAGAACACCATCCCGGCCGTCCGGATGCCCTACCGCGTCTCCGCCGAGGACCCCGAGGTGTTGCTGGTCACCGCGCAGACCGAGACCTGCGACTGCGGCTGGTACCTGGAACTGGACTGGTCCTCCCAGGGCCGCACCGGCACGGTCCGCATCGATGACGACGGCCGCCCGTTCCGCACGAGCGGGATCAACGGGCTGCCCCGGTACTCGTACGACACGTCCGGGCGCAGGTGGGCGTCCGAGAGCTAAGGGCGAGGCATGTTCCGGAGGTTGGAGCGGGCCATCTGGAGCATCCGCCCGACTCCCCCGTCCAGCACGATCTTCGAGGCGGACAGGGCGAAGCCGGTCACCATCTCGGTGCTGATCTTCGGCGGGATGGACAGGGCGTTGGGGTCGGTGACGATGTCGACGAGGGCCGGGCCCTTGTGCTTGAAGGCGTCCTTGAGGGCGCCGGCGAGTTGCCCGGGCTTCTCGACGCGCACTCCGTGGGCACCGCAGGCGCGGGCGACGGCCGCGAAATCGGGGTTCTTGTTCGTGGTGCCGTAGGAGGGGAGTCCGGCGACCAGCATCTCCAACTCGACCATGCCGAGGGAGGAGTTGTTGAAGAGGACGACCTTCACCGGCAGGTCGTACTGGACGAGGGTGAGGAAGTCGCCCATCAGCATGGAGAATCCGCCGTCGCCGGACATGGAGACCACCTGCCGCCTCCGGTCCGTGAACTGGGCGCCGATCGCCATCGGCAGCGCGTTCGCCATCGATCCGTGGGAGAAGGAGCCGATGACGCGGCGGCGGCCGTTGGGTGAGATGTAGCGCGCGGCCCACACATTGCACATGCCGGTGTCGACCGTGAAGATCGCGTCCTCGTCGGCGAGTTCGTCGAGGACGGACGCCACGTACTCGGGGTGGATCGGGACGTGCTTCTCGACCTTGCGGGTGTACGCCTTGACGACCCCCTCCAGGGCGTCGGCGTGCTTCTTCAGCATCTTGTCGAGGAACCGCCGGTTGTCCTTGGCCCGCACCCGGGGCGTGAGACAGCGCAGAGTCTCCTTCACGTCGCCCCAGACGGCCAGGTCGAGCTTGGATCGGCGGCCCAAGTGCTCGGGACGTACGTCGACTTGGACGATCTTGACGTCGTCCGGGAGGAACGCGTTGTACGGGAAGTCGGTGCCGAGCAGGATCAGCAGGTCGCACTCGTGGGTGGCCTCGTAGGCGGCGCCGTAGCCGACGAGACCGCTCATGCCGACGTCGAAGGGGTTGTCGTACTGGATCCACTCCTTGCCCCGCAGGGCGTGCCCCACCGGGGACTTGACCTTCTCGGCGAACTCCATGACCTCGGCGTGGGCGCCCGCCGTGCCGCTGCCGCAGAACAGGGTGATCTTCTCGGCCTCGTCGATCATCTCGACGAACCGGTCGATCTCTGCGTCGCCGGGGCGGACGCTGGGCCGGGAGGTGACGAGGGCGGTCTCGACGGCCTTGTCGGGGGCGGGCTGGTCGGCGATGTCACCGGGGAGGGACACGACGCTGACACCGGACCTCCCGACCGCGTTCTGAATGGCGGTCTGCAGCAGCCGGGGCATCTGCTTCGGGCTGGAGATGAGCTCGCTGTAGTGGCTGCACTCGCGGAACAGCTGGTCGGGGTGGGTCTCCTGGAAGTAGCCCAGGCCGATCTCGCTGGAGGGGATGTGCGAGGCGAGGGCGAGGACGGGGGCCATGGAGCGGTGGGCGTCGTACAGGCCGTTGATCAGGTGCAGGTTGCCGGGCCCGCAGGAACCGGCGCAGGCGGTGAGCTTCCCGGTGATCTGGGCCTCGGCGCCCGCGGCGAAGGCGGCGGTCTCCTCGTGCCGTACGTGCACCCAGTCGATGGCGGAGTTGCGGCGGACCGCGTCCACGACCGGGTTGAGGCTGTCGCCGACGACGCCGTACAGGCGTTTCACTCCGGCGCGGACGAGGATGTCGACGAACTGTTCGGCGACGTTCTGCTTGGCCATGGCTCAGCGTGCCCCTTCGGTCTCCCCGCACTTCCGGTCTCCGGGTTTCCCGGTTTCCCGGTCATTCGGATCCTTCGGTCATTCGGCCATTCGGTCAGTCGGTCAGTCGGTTCGGATCCTTGTCATTCGGAACCTTCCGGGTTCCATGGATGCACAGCGGACGCCGTCACGCCTCCCAAACGGCGGCGGCCGTACGGTCGTCCGCGTACCCCTTGACCCTGACCTGGGTGTCGGCGAGGAACTCGGCGAGACCGGGCGCGGTGGGGCCGGACCACCGGCCGGTGAGATATCCGCACAGCTCGGGTTCGCCGCGCAGCGGCTCTGCGAGGCCGCCGGTGCACATCAGGAGCGTGTCACCCGGTCGGGCTACGGAGGCGCGGAAGCGGAAGGGTTCGCGGGGCGGCTCGGGGGCGGGTTCGTACGGGCTCGGGGGCGTCGGGATGCCGAGGTCCATGGTGAGCCGGTCGCCCTCGGGGGTCTCGGCGGGCAGTGAGCCGAAGCCGACGACCGGCTCGCCGGGGACGTCGAAGACCCGCGGTTCGATGTCCTGCCATTCGCCGTCGCGCAGCCGGAACAGTCCGCCCGCGCCGACGCCGAAGAAGACGCGCGTACGGCACTCGGGGTCGGCGGGCAGCAGCAGACAGCGCAGGGCGGCTGCGTACTCCTCCGGTTCGATGCCCTGCTCGGCGGCGCTGGCGCGCAGCTTCCCGAGGCTGCGGTCGGTGAGACGGTGCAGACCCGATTTCAGGTCGCCGCGCCGGCCCGCCCTCATGTCCTCGGCGAGCCTGGCGTGGCTACGGCCCACGGCCCGTCCGATCCAGTGGCACGCCTCGGCGGCCGCCCGGTGCGCACCGGGTGTGGCGCGCGCACCGGTCGCCATCGCGACGAGGACGAGCGCGTGCTCGCCGGTCCCGAAGCGGGCGGTGAGCAGGGAATCCCGCCGCGGCTCGCCCCGGAACCGCGCGGAGTCCCCCCGCACGGAGGCCGCCCGCAGAGTGGAGGCCCCGTACCGAGCCCCGTCCAACACGGTGTCCGCGACCAGGTCGTCGAGGTCGTCCGGGTCCGCCGGGGGCAGCGCGGTGGGTTCGGCTTCGTAGGTGGGTGGCCCGGAGCCGACGTGGCCGACGGGCTTGAGCGACGGGACGGGGAGGTCGACTCGGGTGGGGGTACGGGGGCTCGGCGGGGTCCCTTCGGGAGATGTGCCCGGGCCGGCGTTCCCGGCGTGGGCCGCGGTGGGCGGATCGGCGGCTGACGAGGCGAGGGGGGCGTCCTGCGGCGGGGCCGACTCGGTGGCGAGGGGCGGCTCCCAAGGGGCGCGCTCCCGCTCGGCACCGGCGGGCGGATCGGCGACGGCACCCTCTCCGGCAGACCCGTCCCGCAGCCCGTCCCGCTCGTCGTCGACGCCCCGCGCATCGGCCTCGGTGTCCCCACGGGCGGGCGGAACAGCGGGCGGAAC
>NZ_LGDG01000051.1 GCF_001279775.1 Streptomyces sp. MMG1533
GGCGAGGGGGGGGGCCTCCCCTGGGGCGGAGAGGGGGGGGGGCGACGACGGAAAGCCTCCGGCGCGCCCCCCGCCCAGGGCCCCCCCGGCGCCGGGCGGACCCCCCGCCCCCCCCGCCTCTCCCGCCCCCGGCCGCCGCCCCCGCTCCGACGACCGGCCCAACATCCTCCTCGTCCTCACCGACGACCAGCCCAAGGACACGGACTGGGCGCTGCCCCAGACCCTCGACTGGCTCGGCGGACAGGGCGTCACCTTCGCACGCGCACACGCCAACACCCCGCTGTGCGCCCCCTCCCGTGCTTCGATCATGTCCGGCCGGTACGCCCACAACCACGGCCTCCTGGACACCCGCCACCCCGCCCGCCTGGACCAACGCACCACCGTGCAGCGCCGGTTGCAAGAGGCGGGCTACCGCACGGGCCTGTTCGGCAAGTACCTCAACTTCTGGCCCACCGGCGAGAAGCCGCCGTACTTCGACGAGTGGCTGCTCCAGGAACCGGTGGCGTACTACAACGGCCACTACAACGACAACGGGACCGTCCGGAACATCCCCGGCTACAACACCACGGTCATCAAGGACCGCGCGCTCGCCTTCATCGACGACTCCCGCACCGACGACCGGCCCTGGTTCGCGTACGTCGCCACGCGCTCGGCGCACGAGGTGAACATCCCGGAGAAGAAGTACGCACGCACGCGCGTGCCCGACTGGGACGGCCGGCCCTCCGTCTTCGAGACCGGCAAGGCCGACAAGCCGCCGTTCCTGCGCACGGCGAAGCAGTCCTTCGCGCAGGGGCAGGCGCTGCGCGAACGCCAGTTGCGCACGCTGCTGTCCGTGGACGACGCGATGCGCGACTTCCGCGACAAGCTGCGCGCGCTCGGCCAGCTGGAGAACACGCTGGTGTTGTTCACCAGTGACCACGGCCTGTGCTGGGGGGACCACGGCTGGCTGCGCAAGTCGGTGCCCTACCGCCCGAGTCTGGAGGTGCCGTTCCACCTCTCCTGGCCGGCCGCCGGTCTGACCGCAGGAGCCGACGACCGTCTCACCGGCCTTGTCGACATCGCGCCGACCTTCCTCCGGGCCGCCGGAATCGCCCCGGACCCCGCGCACGACGGCCACTCGCTGCTCGACCCCGGCAACGACCGGGACCATCTGCTCGCCGAGTGGTGGTGGAACCGCCAGGACAAGAAGCCGATCCACACATGGGCGTCGTACATCGGCAAGTCCGAGCAGTACACGGAGTACTACCGAGGCCGCCTCGACACCGCCGGCCGCCCCAAGGGCAGCGGCGAGGTCGTCTTCCGGGAGTACTACGACCTGCGCGCCGACCCCTACCAGCTCACGAACCGGCTGCACGGGGCGAGCGAGGAACAGGAGCGCCGCCTGGGCATCCCGGCGCTCGCACGGGAGTTGGCCGCGGCCCGGCGGGCAGGGTCCTAGGCTGCGACAGCAGAGCGCTCCCGAGCGGTCCGCGCCCGGTGCCACCCCCGCGTCACCGGCCAGGTCGCGATGCCGATCGCGAACGCCATCAGATGCCCCCAGTTGGTCATCGGGTCCGCGAACGCGAGCAGGTCCTGGACCAGCATCGCGCCGAACGCGGCCAGCAGCGGCCAGCGCAGCCACGGGGTGAGGAGCCCGGCCAGGGCACCCACTCCGGCGGCGACGCCGAAGCTGACGCCGTAGTCGAGGCGGTGCAGCGAGCTGTCGGGCAGATGGCCGGCCAGCACCGCGAGCCCCACCGGGACCTCGGTCGCGAGGGTGGCGAGGACATGCCCGAGCAGGAAGACGCCCGCCGTGCGCAGTCCGCCTATCCGGCGCTCCAGCGCGGTGAGGACGAGGACGAGACCGATCGCGTACGGCGAGAGGATCCCGCCCGCGATCCACAGCGCGCTGGCCAGCAGCACCGGTACGGGCGTCTGCACGAGGTGTGCCACATCGGTGCTGGAGGCCTGGTGGAGGTGGTGCACGAGGGCGGGGTCGGCGTACTCGGTGACGAGCGAGGTGAGCGCGAGGACGGCGCCGTAGCCGAAGGTGAACGGTGTCCCGGTGGGGGTGGGCAGCAGCCGCCAGGGGCGGACACGCAGGCGGGAGCGGGCTTCGGAGGGCTCGACCGCGGGCGCCGGGGCGGGCAGGTCCGGCACCGGCCCTCGCTGGCGCGGCATCCCGTCCAGCAGGCCGGAGACGTCGGGCAGGCAGGCGTCGTAACGCGGAGGGTGCGCATCGTGCGGCGGGGACCCATTCGCGGCCCCGTCGCTCACGGGCGCCGACGAACCCGTCGTACCCTCCGCCGCAGTCCGTTCCACGGTGAGGCGCTCCTTCCGTTCCACCCCAGCCTCCGCGCCCCGCGGGGACGCTGTCTGTGACCGGCGCCACCCGGGCGCCGATTCACATCCACTTCTCAAGAAACCTCAGGCGTCCGCGGGAAGCCCGGTCCCCGCGGCCGTGACGGACCGCAGCAGCCGGTCCGCGTACTGGCGGAAGCGGCCGACCATGTCGAAGCCCTGCGGGTCGAGGACCCACTGGAGTTGGAGGCCGTCCATGACGGCGGCCGGCCGGGCCCGCCCGCAAGGACGGCTTCCGTTCGAACTGCCGCGCTCCATGGCGGCGGTGGAGGCCGGACGTCCCGAACGACACGGAGGACCTGGTGTTTCCGTACGGCCACGGGCTCACCGTCTGAGGAAATTCGCTCGGCCCATCCGCTCCCGCCTGCCAAGATGGACCGATGCCCACCTCGTACGACATTCCCCAGGTCCTGGACCGGCGCGAGGGTCCGCACGGCGAGGTCGTGCTGCGACGGCACGGCGAGTTGCTGCAGATCATCGCCAACGGCTGCTTCCTGATGGACACTTCCGACGGCCGCTCGGAGCGGCGGCTCGTGGACGCCGCGTTGGAGGCGCTCGACGGTCGCGGGGAGCCGAGCGTGCTCATCGGCGGCCTCGGCGTCGGCTTCTCCCTGGCACACGCCGCGGCCGACCCCCGCTGGGGCCGGATCACGGTGGTCGAGCGGGAACGCGCCATCATCGACTGGCACCGTGAAGGGCCGTTGGCCGAGTTGTCGGCGCAGGCCCTGGCCGACCGGCGCGCAGAAATTGTGGAAACGGATCTTGTCGCATTCGTCAATGAGACATGCGACACGTTCGACGCGCTGTGCCTGGACATCGACAACGGCCCCGACTGGACGGTCACCGAGGGCAACCACGGGCTGTACTCCGCGGCCGGACTGGCAAGCTGCGCAAGGGCGTTGAGGCCAGGAGGGGTACTGTCCGTGTGGTCCGCCCAGCCCTCGCCGGAATTTGAAGGATCCCTATGGAATGCCGGGTTCCAGCGGGTGCGTACCGAAGAGATCCCCGTTGCCCGGGGCGTTCCGGACGTCGTGCACATTGCCGTCCGACCTGGATAGCAAAGCCGCGGTGACTCCCCGTACTCTGCTTCCCTGACGCCGATCATTCAAGCGTCAAGCGCAGTCATGCGCAGACAAGGGATCACCCCACTGGTTCCGGAATTGCACACCTCAGGGGCGGGCGATGGAGCAGACACACACCTCCCACAACGGCACGGCGACGACCCAGGGTGCGCAGCGCCGGGTGCTTGTCGTCGAAGACGATCCGACGATCGTGGACGCCATCGCGACCCGCCTGCGCGCCGAGGGATTCCTCGTGCAAACGGCGGGCGACGGTCCGTCCGCGGTAGACACCGCCGAGGCCTGGCAGCCCGATCTGCTGATCCTCGACATCATGCTGCCCGGCTTCGACGGTCTGGAGGTCTGCCGTCGTGTGCAGGCCGCCCGTCCGGTGCCGGTGCTGATGCTCACCGCGCGGGACGACGAGACCGACATGCTGGTCGGGCTCGGCGTCGGCGCCGACGACTACATGACCAAGCCGTTCTCCATGCGGGAGCTGGCCGCGCGGGTGCACGTCCTGCTGCGCCGGGTGGAGCGGGCCGCGATCGCGGCGTCGACCCCGCGCAGCGGCATCCTGCGGCTCGGCGAGCTGGAGATCGACCACGCGCAGCGCCGGGTGCGGGTGCGCTCCGAGGATGTCCACCTGACGCCCACGGAGTTCGACCTCCTGGTCTGCCTGGCCAACACCCCGCGTGCCGTGCTCTCCCGTGAGCAGCTGCTGGCCGAGGTGTGGGACTGGGCGGACGCCTCCGGCACCCGGACCGTCGACAGCCACATCAAGGCACTGCGGCGGAAGATCGGCGCCGAGCGGATCCGCACGGTGCACGGCGTGGGCTACGCCCTGGAGACGCCGACGCCATGAGCGACGGGCCGGCCGCACCAAGACGCCCCGGGGAACCCTGGGGCGGCGTAAGTCCGTTCTCGATCAAGACCAAGCTGGGCGCCCTGGTCGTCATCTCGGTGCTGATCACCACGGGTCTGCTGATGATCGCGGTGCACACCAAGACGGAGCTCCGCTTCATCACGGTCTTCTCGATGATCGCCACACTGTTGATCACGCAGTTCGTGGCGCATTCGCTCACCGCGCCGCTGGACGAGATGAACGCGGTGGCCCGTTCGATCTCGCACGGCGACTACACCCGCCGGGTGCGGGAGAACCGTCGGGACGAGCTGGGCGACCTGGCCCAGACGATCAACCACATGGCTGACGACCTGGAGGCCCAGGAGCGGCAGCGCAAGGAGCTCGTGGCGAATGTCTCCCACGAGCTGCGCACACCCATCGCGGGCCTGCGTGCGGTCCTGGAGAACATCGTCGACGGCGTCACGGAGGCCGACCCCGAGACGATGCGGACGGCCCTGAAGCAGACGGAGCGGCTGGGACGTCTCGTGGAGACGCTCCTCGACCTGTCCCGGCTGGACAACGGGGTCGTACCGCTGCGCAGGCGGCGGTTCGAGGTGTGGCCGTACCTGTCGGGCGTGCTGAAGGAGGCCAACATGGTCGCCTCGGCGCGCGCGGGCATTGCTTCCGGATCCGGCAGCCACACACGTACGGACGTCCATCTGCACCTCGACGTGTCCCCGCCGGAGCTGACCGCACACGCGGACCCGGAGCGGATCCACCAGGTCGTGGCGAATCTCATCGACAACGCGGTCAAGCACAGTCCGGCGCACGGCCGGGTCACGGTCAAGGCGCGCCGCGGGGCCTGGCCCGAGTCGCTCGAGCTGGAGGTTCTCGACGAGGGCCCCGGCATACCCCGGTCGGAGTGGCACCGGGTCTTCGAGCGGTTCAACCGCGGCAACGTCAACCGGCCGCACGGGCCCGGCAGCGACGGTGGCACGGGCCTCGGGCTCGCGATCGCCCGCTGGGCGGTGGATCTGCACGGCGGCCGGATCGGAGTGGCCGAATCCGAGCGGGGCTGCCGGATTCTTGTCACCCTTCCGGGACTTCCATCTCTGCCAAGTTGACGTAAAGTTCGAAGCGGAGCCACAAGATCCACGGGCGTCCGCACTGACGGACACGTGTGATCAGGCACAGGCCCGCGCCGTTGTCGCGCTGAGGCCCTCTCAGCTCATCCCGGATGAAGCGGAACCTCGCTTGTTTCCCGCCATTTCCACCCCTGAAACACGCTGTTTGATGTGACTTACACGACGATGGACGGGCCCGGCCTGACCTTCCCGGTCTTGGAGGCGTAGCCTTTATTCCCGCTGTCCATCACCTTGTGAAGCGGAAGAGGGCGGTTGCCGCCGTGTCGCCACAGTCCCCCAGTAACTCGAGCATCTCGACCGACGCAGACCAAGCGGGCAAGAATCCCGCAGCGGCCTTCGGTCCCAACGAGTGGCTCGTCGACGAGATCTATCAGCAGTACCTCCAGGACCCGAATTCGGTAGACCGAGCCTGGTGGGACTTCTTTGCCGACTACAAGCCGGGGGCGGCTGCCGCCTCGGCTCCGGCGGGTACTGCGGCCACGGGGGCCGCAGCGACCACCACGGCCAGGCCCGCGCCTGCCGCCCCGCCTGCGCAGGCCCAGGCGCCCGCCCCGGCTCCTGCTCCGGCCGCCCCGGCTCCCGCGGCCCCGAAGCCCGCGGCAGCCGCTCAGGCGCCCGCACAGGCCGCCGCGCCGGCCAAGGCTCCGGCCGCGAAGCCGGCCGCCGCGCCCCCGAAGGCAGCGCCCGCCGCCGCGTCCCCCGAGGGCCCGGAGTTCGTGACGCTGCGCGGCCCCTCCGCCGCGGTCGCGAAGAACATGAACGCCTCCATCGAGGTCCCCACGGCCACGTCCGTGCGCGCGGTCCCGGTGAAGCTGCTCTTCGACAACCGCATCGTCATCAACAACCACCTGAAGCGTGCCCGGGGCGGGAAGATCTCCTTCACCCACCTCATCGGCTACGCGATGGTGCAGGCCATCAAGGCCATGCCGTCCATGAACTACTCCTTCGTGGAGAAGGACGGCAAGCCGACCCTGGTCAAGCCTGAGCACGTCAACTTCGGCCTCGCCATCGACCTGGTGAAGCCCAACGGCGACCGCCAGCTGGTCGTCGCGGGCATCAAGAAGGCCGAGACGCTGAACTTCTTCGAGTTCTGGCAGGCCTACGAGGACATCGTCCGCCGCGCCCGTGACGGCAAGCTGACGATGGACGACTTCTCCGGTGTCACGGTCTCCCTGACCAACCCCGGCGGCCTCGGCACCGTCCACTCCGTCCCGCGTCTGATGCCCGGCCAGTCGGTCATCATGGGCGTCGGCTCCATGGACTACCCGGCGGAGTTCCAGGGCACCTCCCAGGACACCCTGAACAAGCTCGGCATCTCGAAGGTCATGACGCTCACGTCGACCTACGACCACCGGGTGATCCAGGGTGCCGCGTCCGGCGAGTTCCTGCGGATCGTCGCGAACCTCCTGCTCGGCGAGAACGGCTTCTACGACGAGATCTTCGAGGCGCTGCGCATCCCCTACGAGCCGGTCCGCTGGCTCAAGGACATCGACGCCAGCCACGACGACGACGTCACCAAGGCCGCCCGCGTCTTCGAGCTGATCCACTCCTACCGGGTCCGCGGCCACGTCATGGCCGACACCGACCCGCTGGAGTACCGCCAGCGCAAGCACCCCGACCTGGACATCACCGAGCACGGGCTCACCCTGTGGGACCTGGAGCGCGAGTTCGCGGTCGGCGGCTTCGCCGGCAAGTCCCTGATGAAGCTGCGCGACATCCTCGGTGTGCTGCGTGACTCGTACTGCCGCACCACCGGCGTCGAGTTCATGCACATCCAGGACCCGAAGCAGCGCAAGTGGATCCAGGACCGCATTGAGCGCGCGCACACCAAGCCGGAGCGCGAGGAGCAGCTGCGCATCCTGCGCCGGCTGAACGCCGCGGAGGCCTTCGAGACCTTCCTGCAGACGAAGTACGTCGGCCAGAAGCGCTTCAGCCTGGAGGGCGGCGAGTCCGTCATCCCGCTGCTGGACGCGGTCCTGGACTCGGCGGCGGAGTCCCGCCTCGACGAGGTCGTCATCGGCATGGCCCACCGCGGCCGCCTCAACGTCCTCGCCAACATCGTCGGCAAGTCGTACGCGCAGATCTTCCGCGAGTTCGAGGGCAACCTCGACCCGAAGTCGATGCACGGCTCCGGCGACGTGAAGTACCACCTGGGCGCCGAGGGCACCTTCACGGGCCTGGACGGCGAGCAGATCAAGGTCTCGCTGGCCGCGAACCCGTCCCACCTGGAGACGGTCGACCCGGTCATCGAGGGCATCGCCCGGGCCAAGCAGGACATCATCAACAAGGGCGGCACGGACTTCACGGTCCTCCCGGTCGCCCTGCACGGCGACGCGGCCTTCGCGGGCCAGGGCGTGGTGGCCGAGACCCTGAACATGTCGCAGCTGCGCGGCTACCGCACGGGCGGCACGGTCCACATCGTCATCAACAACCAGGTCGGCTTCACGGCGGCTCCCGAGTCGTCGCGGTCCTCGATGTACGCCACGGACGTGGCCCGCATGATCGAGGCCCCGATCTTCCACGTGAACGGCGACGACCCCGAGGCCGTCGTGCGCGTCGCACGCCTTGCCTTCGAGTTCCGCCAGGCGTTCAACAAGGACGTGGTGATCGACCTCATCTGCTACCGCCGCCGCGGTCACAACGAGTCGGACAACCCGGCGTTCACGCAGCCGCTGATGTACGACCTGATCGACAAGAAGCGCTCGGTGCGCAAGCTGTACACCGAGTCCCTGATCGGTCGCGGCGACATCACCCTGGAAGAGGCCGAGCAGGCCCTGCAGGACTACCAGGGTCAGCTGGAGAAGGTCTTCACGGAGGTCCGTGAGGCCGTCACCGCCCAGCCGAGTGCGGGACCGGTGTCGGACCCGCAGGCGGAGTTCCCGGTCGCCGTGAACACCGCGATCTCCACGGAGGTCGTGAAGCGGATCGCCGAGTCCCAGGTCAACATCCCCGACTCCTTCCACGTACACCCGCGTCTGCTGCCGCAGCTGCAGCGCAGGGCCTCGATGGTCGAGGACGGCACCATCGACTGGGGCATGGGCGAGACCCTCGCGGTCGGCTCCCTCCTCCTGGAGGGCACCCCGGTCCGCCTGTCCGGCCAGGACTCCCAGCGAGGCACCTTCGGCCAGCGCCACGCGGTCCTCATCAACCGCGAGACGGGCGAGGAGCACACCCCGCTCCAGTACCTCGCCGAGGAGCAGGCGCGCTACAACGTCTACAACTCCCTCCTGTCCGAGTACGCGGTCATGGGCTTCGAGTACGGCTACTCGCTGGCCCGCCCCGACGCGCTCGTGATGTGGGAGGCGCAGTTCGGCGACTTCGTCAACGGCGCGCAGACGGTGGTCGACGAGTACATCTCGGCGGCCGAGCAGAAGTGGGGCCAGACGAGCGGCGTGACGCTCCTCCTCCCCCACGGCTACGAGGGCCAGGGCCCGGACCACTCCTCGGCCCGCGTCGAGCGCTTCCTCCAGCTCTGCGCCCAGAACAACATGACGGTCGCGATGCCCACGCTCCCGTCGAACTACTTCCACCTCCTGCGGTGGCAGGTGCACAACCCGCACCACAAGCCGCTGGTCGTCTTCACCCCGAAGTCGATGCTGCGCCTGAAGGCCGCCGCCTCGAAGGCGGAGGAGTTCACGACGGGCCAGTTCCGCCCGGTCATCGGCGACGCGTCGGTCGACCCGGCCGCGGTCAAGAAGGTCGTCTTCTGCGCCGGCAAGGTCTACTACGACCTAGAGGGCGAGCGTCAGAAGCGCGGCGTCACGGACACGGCGATCATCCGCCTCGAGCGTCTGTACCCCATCCCGGGTGCGGAGGTCCAAGCCGAGATCGCCAAGTACCCGAACGCCGAGAAGTACCTCTGGGCCCAGGAGGAGCCGGCCAACCAGGGCGCCTGGCCGTTCATCGCCCTGAACCTCATCGACCACCTCGACCTGGCGGTCGGCGCGGACGTCCCCCACGGGGAGCGCCTGCGGCGCATCTCCCGCCCGCACGGCTCCTCGCCGGCGGTCGGGTCCGCGAAGCGGCACCAGGCCGAGCAGGAGCAGCTGGTGCGTGAGGTGTTCGAGGCGTAAGCCGTACGGCATCCGAGACCGGCCCCGAGTCCTTGCGGCTCGGGGCCGGTCCCACGCCACACACCTGCCGCATACCCTTGTGGCGTACGACCGGAGGCCGCAGGCCCAGCCCCAGGAGAACACCCGTGTACTTCACCGACCGAGGCATCGAAGAACTGGAGAAGCGGCGCGGCGAGGAGGAGGTCACCTTCGAGTGGCTTGCCGAGCAGCTGCGGACGTTCGTCGATCTGAATCCGGACTTCGAAGTGCCGGTGGAGCGGCTGGCCACGTGGCTGGCGCGGCTCGACGACGAGGACGACGACGAGTAGGGCATGCGGACAAGTAGGGCATGCGGACGGGGCGCCTTCGGGCGCCCCTTCTTCGTGTGCGGCGGTCGCGTCTGGGTGGTCGTCAGTCGCGTGGATGGGCCAGCTCGTACATGAGGCTCAGGGCTCCGTGGGCCAGGAGCAGGGTGCCCGCAGTGATCCAGCCGGCGCTGCGGCGCCGTACGCCCCACGCGGTGAGCGGGAGGCCGGCCGTGATCTGGCCGAGGGCCACGAGGCGGGCCCTGGGGTCGCCCGGCCAGGGCAGCCAGGGGCCGAGGTGGGGGCGGGGGC
>NZ_LGDG01000052.1 GCF_001279775.1 Streptomyces sp. MMG1533
GGGTGTCTGAGGCGGTGCGGACCGACTCGGGGTCGGGCGGTGAGCTGCCTGCTGGGGTGTCTGATGCGGTAGGGACCGACTCGGGGTCGGGCGGTGAGCCGCCTGCTGGGGTGTCTGAGGCGGTATCGACCGACCCGCAGTCCGCTGCCGGACCGCCCGCCGCCGTCACGGCCCTCGAGCCCGAGACCGCCGCCCCGCGCCCCGCCGACCCGCCCTCGGACGTCGACGCCCTGGCCGCCCACATCGCCACCGCCGCCGGCCGGCACCTGCCCGGTGGACACCTCTCTGCCGACGCCGACTTCTTCGACGCCGGCGGCAGCTCCGTGAACGCCGTGGAACTCGTCGCGGAGTTGGAGGACCAGCTGGGCCTGGAGATCGACCTGGACGAGGTGTTCGCGGACGCCCGCCCGCGCAGCCTCGCCCAGCGCTGGCTCAGGGCGGCCCCCGCAGCGGGCCTCCGCATACCCACGACGCCAGAGCCCCTCCGTACACCCCCGGCAGCGCCCGCACCACCCACCACCGTCACCACGATCGGTACGGCACCGGTCCCGGCCTGCGCACCCGTCGAAGTAATGCCCCCCGCCGCCCACGCCCCCCACCCCACCGCCCGCCGCGAGGACCTCGACCAGATCCTTGCCGACCTCGCCCTCGCCGACCGCCTGCCCTTCACCGGTTCCCCCGAGCCGCTGCCGCCCCGCCGCATCCTCCTGACCGGCGCGACCGGCTTCCTCGGCAGCCACATGCTGCTCGATCTGCTGCGCCACAGCGACGCACACGTCTACTGCCTGGTCCGCGCGGCCGACGAGGACGCGGCAGTCACCCGGCTCGGCGAGGCGCTCAGGAGCTACCACCTGCCCTGGTCCTCGGAGGTGCGCCGCCGGATCACCGTGCTGCCAGGCGACATCCGCCGCCCGCACCTGGGCCTGTCCGACGACCTCTGGAACACCCTCGCCCACGAACTGGACAGCGTCGTGGGCGTTGCCGCCGCCGTAGACTTCCTGCGCGGCTACCAGTCACTGCGGCAGAGCAACGTCCTCGGCACCCTGACCCTGGCCGAACTCGCCACGACCGGCCGCCCCAAGCCGCTGCACCACATCTCCTCCATCGCCGTCTTCAACGAGGTCGGCATCACCGCAATGGGGGAGGACGACCCGCTCGCCCACGTCGACCGTCTGATCGCGGGCTACGACCAGACGAAGTGGGCCGCCGAGGTCGCCCTGCGCCGCGCCCGCGACCACGGTCTGGTCGTCACCGCCCTGCGCCCCGGCGGCATCGGCGGCCACACGAAGACCGGCGCCTACAACCCGCAGGACCTCAGCAGCGGCCTGTTCTCGGCCTTCGCCCGCTTCCGGACCGTACCGGCCTTCCGCCACCTGAACGCCGCCCCGGTGGACTGGGTGAGCCGCGCCGCGGTCGCGGCCGTCTGCGAACCCGACGCCTGGGGCTACGACTACAACCTGACCGGTGTCCCCAACACCCTCGACGACGTCGTGAGAGACATGGCCCTCGGCGGTATGCACGTACGCGTCCAGGACTGGGAGGAATGGCGCACGGACACCCTCGCCCACCTCCAGGCCGACCCCGTGCCCGAACTGACCTTCCTGACAAGGGTGTTGCAGAGCCCCACCGCTCTCAAACTGTGCGAGGCGACCCTCACGGGCCCGGCCGCCACCATGGACCGCACCGCCGACCTCGTCGAGGCACTCGGGCTCGCACCCGCCGCCCGCTACGACGCACGGGCCCAGCTGAAGACGTTCGAACGGCTCGCCGGCGACGGCCTGGCCCGGCTGCCGCACAAGGACGACCAGCCCTACCTGTGGTTCAAGGAGACGGCCGAGGGCGCCGTACGCCCCATCGGCACGTCGGCGCCCGCCACCCCCTGCTCGACGGCGCTCACCCTCTCCATCGCGAGCATGCACCAACTGGTCACCGAGCGCCGGGTGGACGTGCGAGGCGAGATCCGCTGCACCGCCATGCACCCCGAACCGCTCGTCGTGGAACGCGGCGACATCTGGATCCGCCCCGAGGAGGGCATCCCGCACCAGCACGGCATGCGCCACCAACTCCTGTGCTACCGGATGCGGTTGCGGGACACCGACGGCGTCCGCTGGTGGCTGGAGGGCCGCAAGTACGCCCGCGCCCGCCGCGACGTGTGGCGCCAGACCCGAGCCCTGAGCGTCGAGATCGGCCGGGAGGGCGAGGCGGCCCACCTGGCGGGCGAGATCGTCGTCCCCGCCGACAGCTACGTACGCGACCAGATCGACGGCATCAAGGTCGACCCGCGCCTGACCGGCCAGGAGAAGCGGGCCGCCAAGCTGACCTGGCTGGCCTGGTTCGGCCTGGAGATGGGCCGCGGCCTGCTCGGTCCCTTCGCCCGGGCCGCCGCCGACCTGCTCGACCTGCGCCGCACCCAGACCCCCACGGAGCACAACCGATGATGTTCAAGGCGACCAGCCCCAGGACCAGGCCCGCGCTCCGCAAGGTCCGCACCACCACGGCCCTGCGCCCGCTCCGCCACCGCCTCGAACCGGCGAGGGTCGAGGAGATCCCCTTCCGCGCGGCCGACGGCGTCCGCCTCGGCCTGACCCGCGTCGACAGCGGCGAGGCCGGCCGTCCCGCCGTGCTGCTCCTGCACGGCCACACCGCCTCCGCGGACATGTTCCTGCTGCCGGAGACGCGAAACCTCGTCGACGTCCTCCTCGACGACGGCTACGAGCCGTGGCTGCTGGACTGGCGCGGCAGCTGCCGGCTGCCGTACAACGAGACCGGCCAGAAGTACACCTACGACGACGTCGCCCTGTACGACATCCCCGAAGCGGTCGCCCACATCCGCGCCCGCATCGGCGACCGGCCCCTGTTCGTCGTCGCCCACTGCATCGGCTCGCTCACCCTCTCGCTGAGCATGACGGCCGGCCTGGTTCCGGGCCTGGCCGGTGTCGTGTCCCAGGGCGTGTTCCTCACGCCGAAGCTCGCCGGCCGCACCTCCCTGCGGATGAGCCTGGCGGGAGAGCTGCTGAAGTCCCGCATCGACCACATACCCGTCGACATCCGCAAGGTCGGCCTGTGGTCGAAGTACACCCCCCTGTTCGCGCTGGCCTCCCGCAAGGCGAGCTGCCCCGACCCGACCTGCCAGATCCTGCACAACTCGGCCTGGGGCACGGGCGCCTCGCTCTTCGTCCACGAACACCTCACCGCGACCACCCACGACCGCCTCGCCGAACTCCTCGGCCCCGCACCCCTGTGGATCCTGCCGCACCTGCGCCGCATCGAGCTGGCCCGCACGGTGGTCCGCTGGCACGACACCGACCTGCGCTACCGGTCCCTGCCCCAGAACGCCCTGGACGCGGCCGCCCGCATCGACACGCCCGTCCTGCTGCTGTCCGGCAGCGAGAACGGCCTGTGGCAGGACTCCCAGAAGCTCTGCCACGACGTCCTCGCCCACCGGCAGCCCCAACTGGACGTCACCTACACCGAGATCCCCGGCTACGGCCACCTCGACACGTTCCTCGGCCGGGGCGCCGCCCTCGACGTGTTCGGTCACATCCTGGATTTCCTCGGGCGGCGACGGTGACGGCGGCCCCCACGCCCATTACCGTACTCGGCAGTAACTCCATCGACACCGCAGGAGGCCAGGCCCCATGCCACAGCTCGCCCTCGACGCCGCCACACTGACGTACGACGACGAGGGCCCCCGTGACGGTGAGGCCACCCCGTTGGTGTTCATCCACGGCTGGACGGCCAACCGTCACCGCTGGGACCACCAGATGGCCCACTTCGCCCCGGGGCGCCGGGTGATCCGCCTCGACCTGCGCGGCCACGGCGAGAGCACCGGATCGGGCGCCCGCACCATCGACGACCTGGCCGGTGACGTCCTGGCCCTGCTCGACCACCTCAAGGTCGACCGGTTCATCCCCGTCGGCCACTCGATGGGCGGCATGATCGCCCAGACCCTCGCCCTCGCCCACCCCGACCGGGTCGAACGCATGGTGCTGGTGAACTCCATCAGCAAGATGGCCTACAGCAGAGGGAGAGGCCTGCTGATGGCGGCCTCCACCCTGGTCCCGTTCAAGCTCTTCGTCGCCGCCAACATCCAGCGCGCCTTCGCCCCCGGCTACCCGCGCGAGGAGATCCGCTCCTACATCGGCGCCTCGGCGGCCACCCCGCGCGAGGTGGTGATGACGCTCTACTCGGCGATGCGCGCCTTCGACGTCCTCGACCGCGTCGGCGAGATCGGCACCCCCACCCTGCTGGTGCACGGCTACTACGACGTCCAGCTGCCCGTCGCCCAGATGCTGCGCATGGCGAAGGCCTACCCGGACGCGGTCATCCGCATCCTGGACGCCGGGCACGAACTCCCGGTGGAGAAGCCCGCGGAACTCACCTCGGCACTCGACCGGTTCGTGGCCGACCGGGGCTGAGCGGCACGGCCGGCAAGCCACTGCATCCGCCACCGGCCCGCGGGGGTCCACCGCACGACGACAGGGAGTGCCACACCCAGGAGGATCACGTCCTGGTGACACCCACCGACACCGCCCAGACTCGATCCCGTACGACGAGACCGAGCGCTGAGAGGTTTGCCATGACCGCGGATTCGACGGAAACCGAGCCCATCGACGTCACCGGCATGTGGGTCACCGCCGATGGACACATCCGTCAGGAACTACGCGCGGACGGCCGCTACGACGAGGCCCGCGGCCGGCGCGCCCATGCGTACACCGGCCGGTACGCCGTCACGGGCAGCCACATCGACTACGTCGACGACACCGGCTTCACCGCCACGGGCGACGTCCGCGACGGCGTGCTCCACCACGAACACCTCGTGCTGTACCGCGAACGCCCCGGCGGCTGACCGCCGGCCCGTCCACGTCCGGGTTCCGCGACGGGTACCACCGGACCACAACGGGGGATCACATGAACATCATTCACCGCGCGCACGGGCGCGCGGGCGACACCGGACCCGAGGGAAGCCCCCGGGGGCCGCCCGGCCGCCGTTCCCTTGGGCCGTATGCAGCAGCACGAGGAGCAGGCGGTCTCCGCTCCCGGACAGGCTGGATCCGCACCAAAGCTCACCCTCAGGAGCCGCCATGTCTCTGCGCCCCGCGCTGCCGCGCCGCGCCACCGTCCGCCGCTCACGTCTGCGGGCGGTGTCCGTCATCGCCGTCTGTCTCGCCGGACTGGTTCCGGCCGCAGTCAGCACCGCCGCCGACGCCACCCCGCGTCCGCCGGACGACCGCACGCTGCAACATCAGCTCGACCAGTTCGTACGTACCCCGGGCGGCCCGCCCGGCATCATCGCAGTCCTCCGCCGCGGCCACGGGAAGCACATCCTCCGGGCCGGCGTCGCCGACCTCGCCACGGGCCGCCCGCCCCGCCCGCACGATCACATGCGCATCGCGAGCACGGCCAAGGCCTTCAGCGGGGCGGTGGCGCTCACCCTGGTCGACCGCCGCGCCCTGCGCCTGGACGACACCCTCCGCAAACGCCTGCCCCGGCTCCCCGGCGCCTGGGGCTCCGTGACGCTGCGGCAGCTCCTGAACCACACCAGCGGCCTGCCGGACTACACGGAGGACCCTGCCTTCCTCGAGGAGCTGCGCGCCGACCCGCGGCACCGCTTCGACTCCCGCCGCCTCCTCGACTACGTGGCGGACGAGCCTCTGCGGTTCCGGCCGGGCACCCGGTACCACTACTCCAACTCCGACAACATCGCCGTGGCCCTGATGGCGGAAGCCGTCACCGGTACGCCGTACGAACGACTGCTGCGCGAGCTGGTCTACGAGCCGCTGGGCCTGCGCGACACCAGCCTTCCGCAGGGCTACCGGTTCCCCGAGCCCTACCTGCACGGGTACGACGTGACGCCGCCCGGGCCCCCGGAGGACGTCAGCGAGATCCTCAGCGCCTCCGGCGTATGGGCGTCCGGAGGCATCGTGTCCACGCCCGCGGACATGACCCGCTTCATCCGCGGCTACGCCGGCGGCGCGCTCTACGGCAAGGGCGTCGTACGGGAGCAGCGGCGCTGGATCGCCGGCGCGTCCGAACCCGCGGGACCGGGACGGAACACCGCGGGCCTCGGAATCTTCCGCTACGCGACGCGCTGCGGTGTCGTGCTCGGGCACACCGGCAACTTCCCCGGCTACACACAGCTGATCGCCGCCACCCCGGACGGCAGCCGCTCGCTGACGTTCTCCGTCACCACCCAGATCAACCGCACCATGGCCCCCGACCGTTTGCGCCAAATGCGCGCCATCCAGGAGAACTTCGTCTGTGCGCTGCTGCGCCGTGACCACTGAGGCCGCACAAACTCCGGGACTCCCTCGATCTTCACGCCGTCCCTGAGGTACAGGTTGTCGACCCGGGCGATGTCACTTGGGGTCGGGTCGGGGGAGAACGGGCTCACGGTCCGCTCGCCGTGCTCGGGCAGCGCGCTGCCCGGGGCTCCGGGCCCCGGCCTGCCGGAACAGGCCGGTTCCCGGTCCTGCCAGGACCGGGAACCGAGCCGTAGCCTGAACCGTCCGGCACCGGGTAGGCGCAGCGACGAGGGAGCGAAACCCGCCGACCGGAGGAGAGACGACCATGCCGAGCGTCATCCAGCGCATCAAGCAGTACGCCAGGAGTCCTCAGGGGCGCCGCACCGTGGAGCAGGCGCGACGCGCCGCATCCGACCCGCGCCGCCGCGCCCAGGCGAAGCGGCTGCTGAGCAAGTGGCGCACCCGCCGGTGACCGGATGGCCGTGACGGTTCGTCAGCCGTGGAAGCTGATGTAACCGTTGCGGTCGGGGTCGGAGCCGCTCTTGGTGTACGAGTGCACGTCCGCCCGGCTTCCGGTCGGCTTGTACAGGTAGATCGTGTCCTTGTCGTTGTTCCAGATGAAGTTGCAGTTCTGGCGGTAGACGACGTTGTTCGCGTCCGAGTCGGTGCCCTTGCCGCCGCGCAGCTTCACATAGTCGCCGGGCTGCAGATAGTGGTTGGCGGTGAAGTCGAAGCGGTTGCCGGTGGCGTCCTTGACGACGTAACCCTTGAGGTTGACGGTCTTCGAGGCCGAGTAGTTCTTGATCGTCAGGTACTCGTTCTTGGTGTTGCCGGTGGAGCAGCTGTTGGAGTCCGAGCCGGGCGCGTCGTACTGAACACCCTTGAGCTTCAAGGCAGATGTGTACTCGGCGGCCTGTGCCGGCGTGGCCGACATGGCGGCTATCGACCCCGCGGCAGCGGTCATGGCGAGGACATGGCGTATACGCATGAGGAATCCCCCTGTGGTGCGAATGGAGCGCCAGGAGCTTATCCCGTCGATGAACGTGACGTGATGGGAATGTGGGGGAAATGTGAAGCACGCGGTGTCGAGGCGGCCCTGCCGTCGGCGATAGGGTCCCGGCATGGTTCATACCGACGTGGGGATCGTGCACCCGGGTGCGATGGGTGCGCAGGTGGCCGCACAGGCGAGGGCCGCGGGCAGCAGGGTCTGGTGGCTGCCGCAGGAGCGGTCCGCCGCAACCCGGGCGCGGGCTGCCGAGTTGGGGCTGCGGCCTGCCGCGAGCATGGCGGAGCTGAGCGCCGAGTGCACCCTGCTCCTCAGTGTGTGCCCTCCGGCCGCCGCCCTCGACGTCGCCCGCCAGGCGGCGACAGCCGGTTTCGACGGCGTCTACGTCGATGCCAACGCGGTCAGCCCCCAGCGCATGGCGCAGATCGCCGAGGCGCTGCAGGGCACCGGGGCGACACTGGTCGACGGAGGCATCACCGGACCGCCACCCCGTGCGTCGGGAACCACGCGGCTGTACCTGTCGGGTGACGACACGGCCGTGTCAGGGGTCCGGACCTTGTTCGACGACACCCTGTTGACCCCGCTCGTCCTGCCCGGCCCGGTCGGCCGGGCCTCGGCGCTCAAGCTGGCCTTCGCCGCCTACAACAAGATCTCGTACGCGCTCGCCGCCGAGGCCTGCGCCCTGGCCGAGGGGCACGGCGTCCTGGACGACCTCCTCGACGTCGCCGCGCACCTGCTGCCGGACACCCCACTGGCCCGTCCGGAACAACTGGCGAGCGCGGGCGCCAGAGCCTGGCGCTGGGAGCCGGAGATGAGGGAGATCGCCGAGGCGTGGCGGGGGAGCGGCCTGCCGGGCTCCTTCGCCGACGCCGCGGCGGACACCTTCGAGCGGTGGCACGCCCACAAGGACGACCCCACCGTGACCAGCGCCCAGTTGCTCGCCGACCTCATCGGGCGAGGCCCGGACGAGGTCGGGTGAAGCCCGGCGGATCGTCCGGTCGGGGCACCGTTCAGTTCCACAGCGAGTACGTCACCGTGCGCGCCATCCGCTCCGGCCTGTCGCCGGTGAAGGTGAGCGTCATCCGGGAGTAGTGCTGCTGCTGCGGATCCTTCTTCCAGGCCTTCGGCTTGTCGAGCCGGACGACGACGCGATACGAGTGGAAGGTCCCCGCCGCACAGTACGGATCGCAGTCGTTCACCGAGTTGACGCCCTTCGCCTTCGCCGACGCGGCGTCCCAGCGCACCCACCGGAGCGAGGTCAGGCGACTGTTGCCGTCACCGCAGGCCAGGATGAAGTCGGCCGGACGCACCTGCGGATGCGACAAGCAGTCGACGAGCACGGTGGCCCTGACCGGCCGCGCCACGTCCTGCGCCGTCGACGACGGCGCCGCCGCGGGAGAGGCGGAGGCCGGGCCCATGGCCGCCACGAACGCCACCGCGGCACAGAGCGCCGCCGCCTTGGTCACCGCGAGTCTGTGCATGTCCGCTCCCGGCCGTCCGCACCCGTACCTGTCTCGACGCTACGACCGTGGCCGGCGATGCACCACTCGAACGGCGCAACGTCGGCTCTCGCGGGCCACCAGGCGATCGTCCTGCCCGGCGCGGCTCAGCGTGGCCCGCAGCCGTGATCTTGCGTTCATGGTGTTCACCCGAACCGCTTATGGACCACTGGACCCCGCATGCTTTGGATCTGTCGGCCGGGCCATGACCGCGACAGGGTGAGACGACAACGAACCCTGCGGAGGCCCTCCTTGAGCATCGCGTTCCTACTGACCAGCCTCGTCGTGGTGGTCACCCCCGGCACCGGCGTGGTCTACACCCTCGCCGCCGGACTGTCCCACGGCCGCCGCGCGAGCCTCATCGCCGCATTCGGCTGCACCCTCGGCACCGTGCCGCACCTGATCGCGACGATCACCGGCCTCGCCGCACTGCTGCACACCAGCGCCGTCGCCTACGAGACGGTGAAGTATCTTGGCGTCGGATATCTCCTGTACATGGCGTGGGCGACGCTGCGCGACAAGGACGCGCTGACGGTCGAGACGGCATCCGAGCCACGACCGGCGTCCCGCGTGATCGTCTCCGCGGTGCTGCTCAACCTGCTCAACCCCAAGCTCACGATGTTCTTCGTCGCGTTCCTTCCGCAGTTCGTCCCCGCCGGAGAGTCCGGCTCCCTCGGCGCGATGCTCCGGCTCGGCACCGTCTTCATGGCCCTCACCTTCGTCGTCTTCGCCGCCTACGGCCTGTGCGCCGCGGCCGTACGCCACCATGTGCTGGCCCGGCCCCAGGTGATGACCGGCATCCGCCGGGTGTTCGCCGTCTGCTTCGTGGGCCTGAGTGCACGACTGGCGGTGGCGTGAGCATGCGCTTCCGGCACGCGGACACCCTCTGGTCCGACTATCCCGAACTCGCCGCCGGCGCCCTCTACGCCACCGGCATCGACACCACCGCCGACGTCGCCCCACGCGTCGCCGAGTACACCTCCCGCGCCACGACCCGGCTGGGCGGCGCCTCCGAGAGCACGTTCCCCGAAGTGCTGGCCTGGCGGCGGGCCTTCTCCCGGATGGGGCTCAAGCCGACGCAGTACCGGTGCGCCTCGGAATCGCTGCTGCGGCGGCTGCGCAAGGAGGGCGAACTGCCCCGCATCCACCCGGTGGTCGACCTGTGCAACGCACTCTCGGTCGCCTACGGCGTACCGGTCGCGGTCCTCGACGTCGACCGCATCTGCGGCCCCCTGCTCGAGGTGCGCCACGCCGTCGGCGACGAGCACTACACGACCTTCGGCGGCGGCACCGAGCACCCCGCACCCGGCGAGGTGACCTTCGCCGACTCCGCCGGCCGGGCACACGCCCGCCGTTGGACCAACCGCCAGAGCGGCCACTCCGCGGTCGGCGAGCACACCACCCGCATCCTCGTGGTCACGGAAGCCATGCACGAGGGCGGTGCGGAGGCCGTACCGGAGCTGCTGAAGACCGCCGCCGAGGAACTGGCCGCGCACTGGCCGACCACCACGGCGTCGGCCGTCCTCACCCGCTCCGCGCCGGAGTTCGTCTTCAGCGACCAGATTCCGGCCGAGGTGCGCAGGGGCGCATGACACCATGAGCCCGATGAACGAGGGGGACCGGACAGCGCACGGACGGAGCGCCGCCGAGCCCGCGCCGGCGGCCGGCGGCGCTCCTGCTCGGGGTTCCGGCCCGGCCGGGCCGGAGGACGGCGGCTCCCCGGCGTACGGGTCCGACTTCCTCCAGCTCGACGCCGATGACGCCTCCGGTTCCGGAAAGGCCGACTGGCTGGCCCGGCGGCTGCGCCAGGCCATAGCCGACGGCCGCCTCGCGGTGGGCAGCAGGCTGCCGCCCACCCGGGTCCTCGCCGGCGAGTTGCGTGTCTCCCGCGGAGTGGTCACCGAGGCATACCGACGGCTCACCGAGGACGGCCATGTCGAGGGACGCCGGCGCGGCGGGACGGTGGTGGTCGCGGCCCCCGCCGTGCCACCGCCCGCGTCCCCCACCGGCCGCGCCGGTGCGGTCGACGACGCCGTCACGGGCACGCTCTTCGTGGGCGAACCCGGCCCCGAGGTCTTCGACGCCCTGCGTGCCGTCCGCGCCCGCGTCGACTTCACCCCCGGCCAGCCCGACCTCGCCGCGTTCCCCCGTACCGCCTGGCTGCGCGCGGAACGGGCCGTGCTCACCGACCTGTCCGCCGAGCACCTCGGCTACGGCGACCCCCGCGGCGCCCCGCAGCTGCGCCACGCCGTCGCCCGGTGGCTGGCGCGCAGCCGGGGCATCCGCGTGGAACCGGACGAGGTGCTGATCGTCGCCGGCACCGCACAGGCGCTCACCCTGCTGCACCCCGTGCTGCGGGCGGCAGGCATCGACAGCGTCGCGGTGGAGGACCCGGGCTCGCTCGGCACCCGCCAGCACCTTTTGAACGGAGCCCTGGCCACCCCGCCGGTACCGGTCGACGACGACGGTGTCCGCGTGGACGCACTGCGCGCCACCGGCGCCCGCGCGGCGCTGCTCACCCCCGCCCACCAGTTCCCCACCGGCGTGGTCATGAGCGGCGAACGCCGCCGCGAACTCCTGCGCTGGGCCGAGGACGGCGGCCTGATCGTGGAGGACGACTACGACGCGGAACACCGCTACGACCGGCCGCCGGTACCGGCACTGCGTGCCCTGCTCGCCGACCACGTGTGCTACGCGGGCAGCGTCTCCAAACTCCTCGCACCCGCCCTGCGGATCGGCTGGCTGGTGCCACCGCCCCGCTATCGCGACGCGCTGACCGAAGCGAAACGCTTCACGGACCTGGGCAACGCCGTCCTGCCGCAGCTGGTGCTCGCCCGCCTCATGGACTCCGGCGACCTGGAACGCCACCTGCGCCTGCTGCGCGGCCGCCACCGACGCCGCCGCGACGCGATGATCGACGCCATCGCCCGTCATCTGCCGGGCGCGACCGTGCACGGCGCCGCGGCCGGCCTTCACCTGACCGTCACGTACGAGCCGCAGGTACCCGACACCGAACTGGCCGCCGCCGCGCTCGCCCGGGGCGTGAAGTGCCAGCCCCTGTCCTGGCACCGCCAGCTCCCCGGCCGCCCCGGCCTCGTCCTCGGCTACGCGGCCGCGCCGCCCGGTGCCACCGCCGAAGGGGTGGCGGCACTGGGCGAGGCACTGCGCACCCTGAGCCGAACCACACCGCGCACCCCGCGCCGGCCTTCGCGAGTGTGACGCAGCGATCTCTCGCGGCTTGCGTTACACGGCGTGATCCCGGGCGTGTATGGGGGCGTTTTGACGGTCCCCGCGAGGGGTGATGGACCGCGATCAGCACCCCCGCCACATCGCCCGCCCCGCCCCCACCGCCCCGGTGCCTGCCCGCTGATCGGCCACGCCCACCGGCTCGCCCGCGACCCGCCGCCACCGACAACGATGACCATGACGTACCACCGGAACCCCGCCACGGTGACCGAAACAGAGAGGTATTAGCATATGAGCGCCACCTAGCTCGAAAGAGAAAACTGTGACTGTCAACGAGGACTCGTTCACCAACTGGAAGAACCGCGAGGAGATCGCGGAGTCGATGATCCCGATCATCGGGAGGCTGCACCGGGAGCAGGACGTCACCGTGCTGCTGCACAGCCGTTCCCTGGTGAACAAGTCAGTGGTCAGCATTCTCAAGACCCACCGGTTCGCCCGGCAGATCGCCGGGGAGGAACTGTCGGTCACCGAGACTTGGCCGTTCCTCCAGGCCCTCACCACGCTCGACCTCGGCCCGTCCCAGATCGACATCGGCATGCTGGCCGCGACGTACCGGACCGACGACCGCGGCCTGTCGGTGGAGGCCTTCACGGCCGAGGCCGTCGCCGGTGCCACGGGCGCCAACAAGATCGAGCGCCGTGAGGGGCGCGACGTCGTCCTGTACGGCTTCGGCCGCATCGGCCGCCTCGTCGCCCGCCTGCTGATCGAGAAGTCCGGCTCCGGCAACGGCCTCAGGCTGCGCGCCATCGTCGTCCGCGGCGGTGGCCGGGCCGCCGAGGATCTCGTCAAGCGTGCCTCGCTGCTGCGCCGTGACTCCATCCACGGCCAGTTCCAGGGCACGATCACCGTCGACGAGGCGAACAGCGCGATCATCGCCAACGGCAACGAGATCAAGGTGATCTACGCCAACGACCCGTCGGAGGTCGACTACACGGCGTACGGCATCAAGGACGCCATCCTCATCGACAACACCGGCAAGTGGCGCGACCGCGAGGGTCTGTCGCAGCACCTGCGCCCCGGCGTCGACAAGGTCGTCCTGACCGCGCCGGGCAAGGGCGACGTCCCCAACATCGTGCACGGCGTCAACCACGACACCATCAAGCCGGACGAGCAGGTCATCTCCTGCGCCTCCTGCACCACCAACGCGATCGTTCCGCCGCTGAAGGCGATGGCGGACGAGTACGGAGTCCTGCGCGGCCACGTGGAGACCGTCCACTCGTTCACCAACGACCAGAACCTGCTGGACAACTACCACAAGGCCGACCGCCGAGGCCGCTCGGCGCCGCTCAACATGGTCATCACCGAGACCGGTGCCGCCTCCGCCGTCGCCAAGGCACTGCCCGACCTCAAGGCGCCGATCACCGGCAGCTCGATCCGCGTCCCCGTGCCGGACGTCTCGATCGCGATCCTCAACCTCCAGCTCGCTCGCGCAACGACCCGCGAAGAGGTACTCGACCACCTCCGCGACGTGTCCCTGACCTCGCCGCTCAAGCGCCAGATCGACTTCACCACCGCCCCCGACGCGGTCTCCAGCGACTTCATCGGCTCGCGCCACGCGTCGATCGTCGACGCCGGCGCCACCAAGGTCGAGGGCGACAACGCGATCCTCTACCTCTGGTACGACAACGAGTTCGGCTACTCCTGCCAGGTCATCCGAGTCGTCCAGTACGTCTCCGGAGTGGAGTACCCCACCTACCCGGCCCCGCAGGTCTGATCCCGGAGGCGGCGCGCTCCGACGAACGGATCCGCGCCGCCTCAAGGCCACGGCGGCGACTTGGGCGCCAGATGTCCTCCCAGCGGCATCGTTGATCACTACGAAGTGGTAACAGGACGCAACCATAAGGGGAGTTGGCATGGTCTAGTCCGCCATGAAGATCTCTTTCCTGCTCCACAACGCCTACGGAATCGGAGGCACGATCACCACCACCTTCAACCTGGCGCACGCACTGGCCGAGCGGCACGAGGTGGAGATCGTCTCCGTCCTGCGCCACCGGGAGCACCCGAACTTCACCCTGGACCCGAAGGTGTCGCTGCGGCCCCTGGTGGATCTCAGGCAGGAGAAGGAGCATCCCTTACACCTGAGACCGGCGAGGGTGTTCCCGCGGGCCGAGTACCGGTACGGGCAGTACAGCGAGTTGACCGACCAGCGGATCGGCGAGTGCCTCGCCACGATCGACGCCGACGTGGTGATAGGCACCAGACCGGGGCTCAACGTCCATCTCGCGCTCCAGACACCGAGCCACGTCGGACGCATCGGGCAGGAGCACCTCACCCTGGACAACCATCCGCCACGGCTTCGGAACACGCTGCGCCGGGCCTACCGCCGCCTCGACGTACTCACCACCGTGACCGAGGCGGACGCCGCCGCCTACCGACGCAAGATGAGGCTGCCCGGCGTACGGGTGGAGGCGCTCCCGAACAGCGTGCCGGATCCCACGCTCCCGGCCGCGGACAGCACCGCGAAGGTGGTCGTCGCGGCCGGCCGGCTGGTCCAGGTGAAACGATACGACCTGCTCATAGAGGCCTTCGCCGCGGTCGCCGCCGAGTACCCGGACTGGCAGCTGCGCATCTACGGCAAGGGTGAGGAGCACGATCGGCTGCGACAGCTCATCGTGGACCTGGGTCTGTGGAACAACGTCTTCCTGATGGGTGCCGCGGCGCCCATGGAGGCGGAGTGGGTGAAGGGTTCGATCGGCGCGGCCGCCTCCAACTTCGAGCCGTTCGGCATGACGATCGTCGAGGCGATGCGCTGCGGACTGCCGGTGGTGAGCACCGACTGCCCCTACGGACCCGGTGAAATCATCGACGACGGGGTCGACGGCAGGCTGGTACCCGTAGGGGACCGTGACGCGCTGGGCGCGGCCCTGCTGGAACTGGTCCGTGACGACGACCGCCGCCGCCGTATGGGCAGCGCGGCCCTCGAGAACGCGCGGCGGTTCGCTCCCGGCCCCGTGGTCGAGCAGGCCGAACAGCTCCTCGCAGAGGCGGTCGCGGCGCGACAGGCGGGCCGACCGGCCGCACAAGAACGCCTCGGCGCGGGTCGTGTCCTGGTCAGCCAGGGCTTCGCCGCCCGCGACGCCGCGTTCACCGCGGCCAGCGGTGCGCTGCGCATGGTACGGAAGGAACAGCGGTGAGCATGGAGCAGGACACTGCGCCCCCACGCGTTGCCTGCGTGGTGGATACGGACGGCCGGATCACCTTCGACGTGCCGCTGGACTCGGCCGAAGGGAAGCAGCAGTTGCTGCTGCGGCTGCGCCCGAAGAAGGGACAGCCCGAAGAGACTCTCCACGTCCTCGACCTGGAGCCCGTCGACGACAGGCGCCAACGCGTCGTCCTCGGCCCGCAACCGGCCCTCACGGAGGGCCGGTGGGACGTGTACCTCCTCCGGGAAGCGGGTTCCGGGCGACAGCGTCTGCGTCCGGGCCTGCGCGACCTGCGGGCGCTCGTCGACGGACACCAGAGCGACCGGCAGACCCCACTGGCCGTACGGATTCCCTACGCGACCAAGGACGGCTATCTCGCCGTACGGGCCTGGCTGCGCCCTGCTCACGCGGAGGTCGGCGCCATCGACCTCACCGACCGGTCGACGACCGTCGGAGCACGCCTGCACGGCGCCACGCTCCAGGAGGGGGCCGTAGTGCGCCTGCGCCGACGGGGCGGCAGTGGCACCGTCCTCACCCTGGAACCGCGGGCCGGAGAGGACGGCCGAAGCTTCTCCTTCACGGTCGACCACGGCGAGTTGGCCGTGGCGACGGGCGCCGGGAGCGGCGTCTGGGACGCCTTCGTCGGGCCCGGCGCGGGGGCGCCTGCCATCCGGATCGCCCGTCTTCTGGACGACGTGGCGGACCGCAAGGAGGTGTTCGTCTACCCGGCGGCCAGGGTCGATGGTGCCGTCCTGCGTCCCTACTACACAGTCGACAACGACCTCTCCGTGGAGGTGACGAAGGCCGCGGTGTGACGGGGCGGTGTGACGGGGCGGTGTGACGGGGCGGTGTGACGGCGCGGTGAGCCGTGCCGCAAAGGAGGCCGTCAGACGCGTGCTGGGGCACGGGACGCGAGGGACCGCGCAGACGCGCAGCCGCTCGACGCCCCGGCCCACGGGCCGGGAGCCCGCAAGCGCCCCCGGACTACGTGAGGATCCGCCTGGGTCCGCGTCTCATCTGTGTCTGACGGCGCGGTCGTGGAGGGACCCGGAAGCCGTGTCCCGCCGAAACGCCCACGCCATCTTCGGCTCCATCACGCATCGGAACACCCGACGGACGGGCGGCGTGCACAGCGCCGTCACGACCGCGCCGGCAACGAGGGTGACGGTGATCTCGCCGAGCGGCCGGTGGGTCCAGTCGAGACGGGACCAGTGCCAGTGATTGGCGGCCTGGACGACGAATCCGTGCAGCAGATAGCCGTACAGCGTGCCCGCGCCCAGTGCGGAGAACCACGTCCGTCGTCCTGGCACCCATGCGAGGAAACAGGCGACCAGGGTCAGGGAGCAGCCGAACAGGGCCAGTGTCATGACGGGCCCGTACCACGCGGGCACGCCGAGTTCCTCGGCGGCGCGGCGATGGAAGAACCAGGCGTAGTCCATCCGCGGCACCGCCCAGTACGCCACGGCGAGCGCACACGCGAAGACCGGCACGGCCAGGACGCGCGCCTCGCGGCGCCGCACCAGCCGGAAGTGCTCCGGCTTCAGGCACAGGCCGAGCACGAAGTAGGGCAGGAACTGCAGAGCGCGCTGCAGGTCGAGGTCGCTGCCGATGGACGGTGACAGCGTCGCCAGCGCCGCGATGCCGAGCGCGAGCGGCAGCGGATGGCGCACGCTCTTCCAGAGGGGAGTGGTCAGCCGCCAGATGAACAGCGCCGCCAGGAACCACGTCAGATAGAGCGGATCCAGCAGGCTGACCGGCCGGTCCGGAACGTTGTCGGTCCACCTGGTGAAGAGGGTGTACGCCGTCTCGAAGACGACGTAAGGGACGACCACACCGGTGATCAGTCGCTTGAGCTTCTGCGGGCTCGCGTCGAAGCCGCGCGAGAAGTACCCGGAGATGACGATGAACGCCGGCATGTGGAAGGCGTAGACGATCGTGTAAAGCGCGGTGACGGTACGGCTTTCGGAGCGCAGCGGCTCCCAGACGTGTCCCATGGCCACCAGCACGATCGCCAGGTACTTGGCGTTGTCGAAGAAGGCGTCGCGCTGCTTCGTCCGCTCGGGTGCGGTCCGGGCCGCGGACGTCGTCCCCCGCGCCACCCCGCCGTCGGCGGCCGTCCCTGCCGACCCCGGCGCCATCGCACGGTCGGGCAGGGCGTGCGTGGTTTCGCTCACCACACCCCCCGCGCGTCATATGGGGAACGCGCACGGGGGAATACGCGTCTTACTGAAGTGGCAACTGTGGGGGGAGAGCACGGCATCCCCCGCGCCTCACCACTTCTGCGGGATGTAAACCCACCTTCCGCGCCACCGAGTGGGACGCCCGGGTATGTGTGACTTCCGGAAGTCGTCCCTATACCTCATACCGCTGACCTCATACCTCTGACCTCATACCGCTGACCTCTGACCTCTGACCTCATACCTCTGACCTCATACCGCTGACCTCAGACCTCAGACCTCAGGAGTGAGGCGCACCAGCACAACGGCGGGCGTGCGCGGCAGCGACACCCGAAGCCCGTCGCCCTCCCAGACCGCCGCGCCGGCCACCGCGGCGGACGGGTGCAGGATGTCCGCACGGACCTCCCGGCCGGCCAAGTGCTCCAGAGGCAGGTGGAGTTCGCTCGCTCCGCCACGGCGCCACACCGAGACGTACGACGAACCGCCCGGCACCCGCATCCCCAGGGCCAGCCACTCGTCCGTCCACCCCGGCAGACCCAGCGGCCAGAACGGCAGGGCTCGGGCGAGATCCTCGCGGATCGTCCGGTACGCACCCACCGCGTCCCGCACGAGCTCGAGTTGGTGCGCCGACATGCGGTCCAGATGGCCGGACAGATGGATCCGCCCGAGCAGCGCACCGCCCAGGGTGAAGGTGATCAGGTCGTCGTCGAACCCGGGCTGCGGGTAGGCCCAGACAGCGCCCTGCTCGGGCGGGACCGCCGTCGGGGCCGCCGCGGCGATCGCCGGGTAGCGCAGCGGATCCTGCTGGTCGCTGGTGGACTGGAGCTGGGCGACCGCGAGCGTGGCGCCGTCCATGCGCATGCCGCCCGAGGCGCAGTTCTCGACGACCAGCCCGGGATGACGGTCCAGGACGTCGGACAGCCAGTCCAGGTAGGCCTGGGCATGCCCGAGCAGTCCGGCTCCCGGTGCGATGTCCCCGGCGGCGCACGTTCCCGGTTCGATCACGATGTTGTAGTCCAGCTTGAGGTAGCCCACGCCCCAGTCGCCGACGATCCGGTCCACCGTCTTGTCGAGGTGTGCGCGGGCGGCCGGGTGCCGCAGATCGAGCTGGTGGCGGCCCTGTTCGGCGAGGCGCACGCCGTCCCGCTGGAAGAAGGCCTCCGGAGGGAGCGCGGACGCGACGGGGCTGCGCACGCCGACGACCTCCGGCTCCAGCCACAGCCCGGGCACCATGCCCCGCTCCCGGATCCGGTCCAGGACCGCCACGATCCCGCCGCCGGGGAAACGGCGGGGCGAGGCCAGCCATTCGCCGACGCTGTCCCACCAGCCCCGGGTGTCGTCGTCGTACCAGCCGGAGTCGATGCAGAAGTACTCCGCGCCGGCCTCGGCCGCCGCGTCGATCAGGGGCAGCAGCTTCTCGGTCGTCGGGTCGCCCATCAGCGTGTTCATGTAGTCGTTGAAGACGACCGGGAGCGTGGTGTGGTCCGGGTGCGGGCGGCGGGCGGCACGGCGGTACGAGGTCAGCGCGCCCATCGCCTCGTCGAACCCGGCACCGAGGGCCAGCGCCCCCGGCACGGTGGTGAGTTCCGCACCCGGCGCGAGCCTGACCCGCCACTGGTGCTCCGCGTCGGTGGGACCGTTCAGCGCCAGATATGTGCCGTGCGCGTGTTCGCCCAGGTCCCAGCGCCAGCCGGCCGGGGACTCGGTCTGCCACAGCCAGGTCCGGCCGCCGTCCCGCTGCGTCAGTGCGCCCATCGGCAGATGGCCGTCCGTGGGCCAGCTGCCGCGTCCGGCGAGGACGAGGGCGGCCCGGCTGTCGTGCTGGTGGGCGTCGACGCTGATGTCCGCGACGGTGTCACGCAGCGGCTCGGCGTACCAACGGCACTCGGCGAGCCAGTCGTTGCGGGCCCGGTGCACGTCCAGGTCGTCCGGGGAGGGCAGGCCGCCGAGCAGCAGGCTGCTGACGGACTGGACGACCAGGGGCTGCGCACCCGCGTTGCGCAGCCGGACGCGGGAGCGGAGCACCGGAAGCCCGACGGGGGAGGTCAGCTCGACGAACGCCGTCAACCCGCTCCCGGGGTCGTGGAGTTCGACGGTGAGCCACTCCCAGTCGGCACGTCTGCCGCTGCGGTGGTCCCGGTACCGCAAGCGCGTACCGAAGGCCGTGCCGGTGAAGCGCGGCCCGGACCAGCCGCTGCCGTGGCCGAGGGCGGTCAACTCGACGAGGGGGAGGGCGGACTCGGGGTCCCCCGGCCCAAGGTCCCTGACGTCCCCGGGGAGGGTCAGCCGGACCAGCCGGAGGGTGCCGTCGGCCGTGGTCGCGAACTCGGCCTCCAGCGACGAGTGGCCCCAAGTGAACGCCACTCGCGGGGAGTCGGGGCCCTGCGTCGTCCCGTCCGCCGTACCGGTCAAGGTGCTTCCCCCTCCTGGGCCCGCCTGGTCCGAACGTCGTTCGTACGCCGAGGGCGGTCGCGTCAGTCGCGTGAATCCATCGTTACGGTCTCTTGACGACCATGTTGTGACCGGTCACAATCCTGGCATGAATGTGACCGGTCACACAAGGCGCCCGCCGAGCATCCGGGATGTCGCGACCGCCGCCGGGGTCTCCTACCAGACCGTCTCCCGGGTGATCAACGGCCATCCCAGCGTCAAACCGGCCACCCGGGAGCGGGTGCTCGCCGCCATCGACGAGCTCGGCTTCCGGCGCAACGCCACCGCGCTCGCCCTGGCCAGCGGCCGCACCAGGGCCGTGACCGTGCTCACCGCCAACACCACCCACTACGGCTACGCCTCCATCCTCCAGGGCATCGAGGAGGCCGCCCGCGCCGCGTCCTACGCGGTGGGGATCGGCGTGCTCGAATCGGCGGACGAACCCGCCGTCGCCGCCGAGGTGCAGCGGGCGGCGGACGCGGGCGGCGGACTGATCGTGATCGCCTACGATCCGGCCGGTGTACGGGCCCTGGCCGCCGTTCCCGCCGAACTGCCGGTCGTCGGCGTGGTCGAGACCCCCACGAGCCCGCCCTCGGGCGACCGCCCCTGGGTGTGGGCCGACGACCGCGAGGCCGCCTACGCGGCGACCCGCCACCTTCTCTCCCTCGGCCACGAGACCGTCCACTACGTCGCCATCCCGTCCAGCACCCGCCGCACCAGCGCCCGCACCACCGGATGGCGACAGGCGCTCAAGGAGGCCGGAGCGCCGGAACCCCGCCCTGTGCAGGGCAGTTGGGGCCCGGCGGGCGGTCACGCGGCCGGTCTGCGACTGGCGAAGGACCCGGCCGTCACCGCGATCCTCTGCGGCAACGACGACCTGGCCCTCGGGGTACTGCGCGCCCTGCACGAGTCCGGCCGGTCCGTCCCCGGCGAGGTCAGCGTGGCCGGGTTCGACGACGCTCCGCACTCCGCCTATCTGACCCCGTCACTGACGACCGTACGCCTGGACTTCACCGGCCTCGGACGGTCCGCGTTCGCCCTGCTGCACGGGGTGCTGGAGGAGTCCGCACACATCGCCCCGCACCCCGTCTCCGTACCGGAGCTGGTGGTGCGGGAGAGCTCGGGGGCGCCCGCCGGCGACTGAACACCTCGTACGAGCACCGCTGTTCTGAGTCCTGCTTCCTGAACCACCCGTTCTCGAAAGGCACGTGATGAAGACAAGAGCTCTCCCCGCCCTGGCCCTGATATGCGCCGTCGGCCTGGCCGGCACCGCGTGCAGCGACCCCACCGCAGGCGACTCCGACGACTCCGGTTCGGACGCGAAGCAGACGGCGGTCGACCCGACCGCCCGTCTGGACGGCGTGAAACTGACCATGTGGACCGCGCAGAACACGGTCAACGCACCCAAGCAGGTCATCGACGCCTTCGAGAAGGCCACCGGCGCCGAAGTGGAGACCCAGGCGATCCCGGACCTCTACGAGCAGAACGTGCCGACCAAACTCGCCTCCGGCGACCGGCCGGACCTGATGTTCTGGCAGCCGTCCATCTCCACGCTGCCCTTCATCCAGCCACAGCAGAACCTCCTCACCCTCGACGGCGAGGACTGGGTCTCCAAGCTGGGCGACACCGAGAGGTCGCTCGGCGTCATCGACGGCAAGCGGTACGCGGCGATCGTCACAAGCCCCGCCATGCTCGGCGTCTACTACAACAAGGACGTCTTCCGGCAGGCCGGCCTCGGCGAGAAGGACTTCCCGAAGTCGTACGACGAACTGCTGGCCCTCGGCCACACCGTCACCGACAAGACCGACGCGGCCGCCTTCTACGAGGCCGGCGGCGACCAGTGGCCCCTGCAGTGGCAGATGCAGGTCCAGCTCACCGACCTCGACAAGCAGTGGTGGGCGGATCTGAACCAGAACAAGAAGAAGTGGACCGACCCGGTCGTCGTCGGCGCGATCAAGAAGTACAAGGAGAAGCTGCTCGCCGCCGGGCTGGCCCAGAAGAACTACAAGACCGGCACCTTCACCGGACAGGCCGACGCGCTGTGGAAGGGCGAGGCCGGCATGGTCCTCAACGTCACCTCCTTCCAGAGCCAGTTGCAGGCCAAGTACTCGACCGCCGAGATCGACAAGAAGATCGGCTGGTTCCCGATCGCCAACTCCTCGGCCACCGGCATGTACTCGCCCGACCAGACCAACGGTGTGGTCGCCTTCAAGACCGGCGACGAGAAACGGCAGAACGCGGCCCGGCAGTTCCTGGCCTTCTGGCTCGGCCCCGACTACCCCGACTACATCAAGGCGATGAAGATCCCGTCGGTGCAGCCGTCCGTGCCCACCCCCGAGGGACTCCCGCAGGCCTCCAAGGACCAGGTCGCGGCCCTGCCCAAGGCCATGGGGGTCTTCCAGGCCAAGGCGATCGTCGCCCCGGACACGCACCTCTACCTCGCCGACATGATCTACGGCAAGAAGAGCCCGCAGCAGGTCGCCCAGGCGATCCAGGACCAGTTCGCGCAGGTGGCCAAGGCCCAGGGCGCGCCCGGCTTCTAGACCACACGGGGCTTTTGATGGCGGACACGGCCATACGTACGCGTAAGCAGGCATCCACGAAAGGCGAACCCCGGCAGGTGGGACGGCTGCCCCGCGCCGCCGTCCACCACCCCTGGTGGTTCGCGCTCCCCGCCGTCGTCGTCTTCGCGGGCTTCTTCCTGGTGCCGAACCTGCTCAACTTCTACTACCCGTTCACCAACTGGTCCTCGTACCACGCGGACATCGCCTTCACCGGGCTCGACAACTTCCGGACCATCGCCGACGACGGCTCCCTTCTGCGCGCGATCCGCACGACCCTGCTCTACGCCCTGCTGGCCGCACTGTTCCAGAACGGCTTCGGCCTCGTGCTCGCCCTCCTGCTGGAGGCCGACACCCGCTTCAACCGGTTCTTCCGCGCCGTCTTCTTCCTGCCGGTCCTCATCTCCGCGCTCGCCACGGGCTACGTCTTCCAGGCCCTGCTCGACCAGGACGGCGCAGTCAACTCCGTGCTCGGCACCGACATTCCGTGGCTGGGCTCGACGACCTGGACGCTGGTCCTGGTCACTCTCATCCACGGCTGGAAGTGGATGGGCCTGTCGATGCTGATCTACCTGGCCGGACTCAAGGGCATCCCCGGCGAGATGCTGGAAGCCGCGAAGTGCGACGGCGCCGGCCCCTGGCGGACCTTCTGGTCGGTGCGTTGGCCGATGCTCGCACCGGCCGTCACCTTCAACGTCACCACGGCGCTGATCGGCTCGATGAACACCTTCGACATCGTGCAGGCCACCACCGGCGGCGGGCCCGCGGCCTCCACGGAGGTCTTCAACATCTACATGTTCCGCGTATTCGGACAAGGGCTGTACGCCCAAGCCTCCACGATGAGTTTGGTGCTCTTCCTCATCGTGGTGGCCTTGGCGATTCCGCTTGTCTTCGGCTTGCGTCGAAGGGAGCAACTGCTTTGAACCCTCCTCCTCGCGGGCGAGCAGGATTCCTGGCTCACACTGCTCTGTCGCTCAACGAGCGACCGAGACTCACACGATCAGCACCAGCCGGGTTGGAGCCAGCCCGGTCCCTGAAAGAAGGGAGGTTGATGTGCTGGCTTGGTTCTCGCGCAACACGTCGATAAGCCTACCAACTGTCGGCCCACGTCTGTGGCGCATCGGTCGCCCCACTCTGATCGTGGCCATCGCTGCCCTGGCCGTCGGCGTACCGCTGTGGCTGGTCGCCGTCACCTCCGCCAAGCCGCAGGCGGAGGCCATCAAACCGAACCTGGACCTGCCGCGGCACTGGCAGCCCGGCAGCAACTACGCGGACGCCGTCAGCCAGGGCGAGATGCTGCGCGGCTTCTTCAACTCGCTGCTCGTCGTGGTGCCTTCCGTGGCCCTCGTCCTGATCCTCGGCGCGGGCGCCGCCTGGGTGTTCGCCCGCCGCAAGTCCAAGCTGGTCTCGGCCGCGTACGCGCTGTGCATCAGCGGACTGCTGCTGCCACCCGCCGTCATCACCATCGTGATGGAACTGCGGCAGCTCGGGCTGGCGGGCACCCGCCCCGGGATGATCGCCGTCTACACCGGGATGTACCTCTCCACATCGATCTTCTTCATGACGGGCTTCGTCCGCACCATCCCCGTGGAGTTGGAGGAGGCGGCGCGGATCGACGGAGCGAAGCCGTCACGGGTCTTCGTGCGGATCGTCCTGCCGCTGCTCCGGCCGGTGATCGCCACCGCGACGATCATGGTGATGCTCTACGCCTGGAGTGACATCTTCTACGCGTTCTTCGTCCTAGGCGGCGGAGAGCGGGCGACTCTCCCGCTGAACCTCTACCAGGTCGCCAGCGCCCAGCTCTACCTCAACAACTGGCATCTCGTCTTCGCGTACGTCGTGGTGATGAGCCTGCCCATGGTCGCCGTGTTCCTCGTCGGCCAGCGAAAGATCGTGTCCGGAATCACCAGTGGAGCCGTCAAATGACTGGAGGTCCAACCGCGTGATCACCCCCACCCGCACAAGGTCCCGTATGAGAACCGCCCTCTTCACCACCGCCCTCGGAGTCGCCGCCATGGCAGGCACCCTCCCCGCAGCAGGGCCCGCGGCAGCAGCCGCCGACCCACAGCGCCTCACCGTCGACCTCGCCGCCTCCGAGGGCCCGGTGACGCTCGGCGCCAACGGCGCACTGTACGGACTCAGCGACGACGGGGTGCCCAGCGACGCGGCCCTGGAACCCCTGAAGATCACCAGCATCTCGCAGAAGCCGGAGGGCGGCGCCCAGCACCCCAACGGCGACGCGCTCTCCGTCTCCAAGTCGTTCTTCCGCAACGGCGGCGGCGAGATCAACGTCATGATGCAGGACATCTACGCCAAGTGGCCGTACGAGGACCTCGGCATCGACGACTACCTCCCCAAGGTCGACAAGATCGTCAAGGAGGTCTCGGCCGACCCGAACAGCGACCGCTTCGTCTACATCCCGTTCAACGAACCCGACTGGATCTGGTACAACATCGGCGTCGCGGACCAGGCGCAGTACGAGGCAAACCGCGACCGGTTCTTCAAGGACTGGAAGACGGTGTACCAGCGCATCCGGGCGATCGACCCCGATGCGAGGATCGCCGGCCCCAACGAGACGGGGTACCACACCCGGCTGATGACCGACTTCCTCGCCTTCGCCAAGCGGGAGAACGTCCTGCCCCAGGTGCTGACCTGGCACGAGTTGAGCTCCGGCTCGCTGCGAGACTTCCAGGGACACTACGACAACTACCGTTCCATCGAGCGTGAGTTGGGCATCGCCCCGCTGAAGATCAGCATCGACGAGTACGCCAACCGCCGCGACCTGTCCGTACCGGGCCAACTCGTGCAGTGGGTCTCGATGTTCGAGCGGAACAAGGTGTACGCCAACCAGGCCTACTGGGACGCCGCAGGCAACCTGGACGGCAATGTCGTCCGGTCCAACATCCCCAACGGCGGCTGGTGGTTCTTCCGTTGGTACGCGGGCCTGACCGGCGACACCGTCAAGGTGACCCCGCCGCAGGCCAATGCCATCGACACCCTCCAGGGACTCGCCTCCCTCGACACCTCGCGCCGCCAGGCCCAGGTCCTGCTCGGCGGCTCCGCGGGTGACTCCGACGTCGTCGTCCAGAACGTCTCGCGGTCCGTCTTCGGCCGTACGGTCACCGCGACCGTCGCCGAGGCCGCCTGGTCGGGCTACGAAGGACAGCACGCGACGCCGCGCGTCCTCGCCCGGACGAAGGTGCAGGTGGCGGCCGACGGCTCGGTGACCGTCCCGCTGCGGGACATGCACAAGATGTCGGCGTACCGGGTCGTCCTCACCCCCGGCGGCTCCGGAGCCCCGACCGCCGCCTCCGTGCCGTGGACGGCTTCGTACGAGGCCGAGGACGCCGCCATCACCGGCGGCCAGGTCTACACCCAGGGCACGGTCAGCAACGCCAACGGCTACGCGGCTTCCGGCACGAAGGACGTCGGCTCCCTCAACACGGCTGCCAGCAAGGTCGACTTCACGGTGACGGTGCCGAAGGACGGTACGTACGACCTGGCGATTCTGTACGGCAACCAGTCCGGGGCGCCGGCCACCCAGAAGCTGTCGGTCGACGGAGCGGAGCCTGTCACGGTCACCTACCCCTCCACCGAGAACTGGACCTACCGCGCCAAGAAGGACGTCGGCGTGGAGCTGTCGGCCGGAACCCACGTGCTGACGCTGGCGAAGGGCGACGCCGAGGTGACCCTCGACCGCATCGACCTGACCGCGCGCACCGGCGTGCCCTCCGCCTCGTACGAGGCCACCCTGGCGGACATCAGCGGCAGGCCGTCGTACGACTACTCCTCGTCGGCCGGGGTGGGCACGGGCGCCCTCGTCCTGCGCAAGGGCGACAAGGCCGTCTTCGACGTGTACGCCCCGCGCGACGGCTACTACACGGTGGTGCCGCGGGCCTCGGCGGCGGTACGGCTCACCCTGCACGGTGAGACGGTGTCGGCGATGCCCGGCCGGCCCCTGCGGTTGTACCTGGTCGCGGGCAACAACCGCATCGCGACGGCGGCCGCGAACGCCTCGGTACGTTCCCTCGATGTCTCGGGAGAGGGGTCGACCACCGGCACCCTCTCCTACGAGGCCGCCTCGGCCACCCTCTCGGGCGGCGCGAAGGTCGTCGATTCCGCTCACGCATCCGCCGGTTCCTACATCGGTCTGCTCGGCAACAGCCCTGCCAGCACCGCCCAGTTCACGGTGAATGTCCCCCGGTCGGGCCGCTATCTGCTGGTCGTCCACTACGCGCACAACGACCGGCGCGACAACGGCCACGCCTACAACACGGACATCATGTCCCGTACGGCGGACATCACGGTGGGAAGCGGCGCACCCAGGAAGGTCACCTTCAAGAACACCTGGAGCTCGGACGACTACTGGACGGTGGGCGTCCCCGTCGACCTGAAGCAGGGCTCCAACAGCGTGACCTTCGGGAACGCGAGCGCCTGGGCCCCGAACATCGACCGCATCGAACTGGGCCGAGTCGTCGGCCGGTCGTAGTCCGGCCGTTCGTAGTCCGGCCGTTCCGCCCGTCCTGCCCGTCCGGGTGGGACGGGCGGAACCGCGCAGTGGCTCCGCTGTTGCCGTCTGTTCGCCAGGAACGGCGCCGGACCGAGGCCGTCCTACTCCTCCGGCTCCCACTCGCGGAGCAGGTCGAACAGATGCCCGTCTCCGTCGATCTGCAGGGAGTCCATCGGAATACGGTCGTACATGAAGAGGACCAGCTCACTGGCCGTGCCCCGGACAGAGGCGCCGACCGCGTCCGGGCCCCCGTCGACGTCGGTGGCGGGCATCGTGCCGGGCGTGGTGAGACGGGTGGATCGTGCGCCGTCGCCGTTGAGCGTGAGGCGCCAGGAGCGGCCCTCGGTGGCGTGGAAGTCGAGGGCAGCGGCCTTGTGCGGCCAAGCGCTCGGCGTTGCGCAGCAGGTGGACAGGAAGTCCTCGACACCGTCGAGGGCCGCCTCGTCCGGCAGCGGCTGCGGGGCACCGACGGTGATCTGGGCGTCGTAGGTGTGCACCGCGACCTCCTGGAGCTGGTGCCGGGCGACGGCACCGCAGGTCTGCGGCGACTGTGACGCACCCCACCACGTCCAGCAACCGCGATCCGGGCCGGCCTCCCGCAGTGCGTCCAGTAGCTCCTGCGTCGATGCGGCCAACCAGGCCAGCAGTGCCTCGCGCTCCCGAGGCCCTACCGGGGCGCCTTCCGCTGTGGACTTGGCCGGGGCGGCAGGCCCTGCGGCGATGGTGGCGGCCCAGGAGCGGCGCCCCTGGCCCAGGTGCTGCACCAGATCGAACAGCGTCCACTCGGGGCAGGTCGGCACCTGTACGTCGAGGCTGGGTGCGGAGGCGACCGCGGCGCGGAAGGCGGTCGACCGTTCGTCGATCATCCGCAGCAGGTCGGGGAACTCCAGAGTATTTTCCACTCCGGTTGTCTATCACCGGGGTTCGGCCACCGGACAGCGATTTTCGCAGGTGGCGCGGCGGGCGCGCGGCCCGGCCGCGCCACCTCGGATGACGCGGTGTCTCCTCGGAGGCCCTCGCCCACCCGCCCGGCACGGACGTCTCGGCCGAGCCCGGCGGTTCAGCCGTGCAGGAGTGCGCGTCCGAGCCAGTCGGACCGGTCGCGGACGCCGGGGAGGGCGAAGAAGTAGCCGCCGCCGGTGGGAGTGATGTAGTCGACCAGGGGCTCGTCGACGAGGCGTTCCTGAGTGGCCTCGAACTGGCGGACCACGTCCTGCTGGTAGCAGCAGAACGCCAGCCCCATGTCGAGGTCGCCGACCTGGTCGATGCCGCGGTCGTAGTTGTAGCCGCGGCGCAGGATGCGCGAGGAGTCCGTCTTGGCGGTGCGCGGGTTGGCCAGGCGGATGTGGGCGTCGAGCGGGATCGCCCGGCCGTGCGGGTCCTTGGCGTAATGGGGAGTGTCGGTTTCCCGGGCGCCGTCGAGCGGGGCGCCGCTGTCCCGTCGCCGGCCGATCATCTGCTCCTGCTCGGTGAGCGAGACCCGGTCCCAGAACTCGACGCGCATACGGATGATCCGGATCACCTGGTAGCTGCCGCCGACTGCCCAGGACGGCTCACCGTCGGCCTCGGTGACCCAGACCAGCTTGTTCATCTCGCGGGCGGAGGAGGTGTCGGGGTTGGCGATGCCGTCCTTGAAGCCGAGGAGGTTGCGCTGGGCGCCGGACGGGCGGGAGGGGTTCTGGAAGCCGTCGACACGCCACTTGACCTGCATGGCACCGCGGGTGTGCCGGGCCAGGTCGCGCAGGGCGTGCAGCACGGTGTCGGAGTGGCCTGCGCAGATCTGGAGGGACAGGTCGCCGTGGCACTCGGCCGCGTCGAGGTCGTCGTTCGGGAAGGTGCGCATCGGCGTGAGGTGCCGTGGCTTGGCGGAGGCGAGGCCGTACCGGTCGTCGAAGAGCGAGGAGCCCAGGCCCACGGTGACGGTCAGACCGTCGGCCGGGATGTCCGGGCCGAGGATGCCGCTGTCGGACGGCGGCGCGCCGACGCCCAGGTCTTCGGGGGCGCCGCCGGTGGTCAGGAAGAGGGCCCGGGCGGTGAGGGTGCGCAGCAGGTCGGTGAGTTCGGCAGGGCCGTCGGCGATGACGTCGAAGGAGACGAAGGTGGCGGAGGTCGGCTGAGGGGTGGTGATCCCGGCCTGGTGGAGGCCGTGGAACGGGACCTTTCCGCCGTCCGTGGTGGAGCCTTCCGCCGCGTCGGCGCGCCCGCCGGTGAGCTCCGCGCCGGCGAATCCGGCTCCGGCCAGCGCCGCTCCGGCCGCGCCGATACCGAGGGCGGTCCTGACGAACGTACGACGGCCCGCGGGGCGGACACCCTCGGGGCCTGCGTCGGGGCCCGGCGGCTGCTGGGGCGTCATCGGGATGGTCCTTTCCTGGCGGTGCGGTGCGGTGCTGCGGCGGCGCGGCGGCGCGGCGGTGGTGAGGCGCAAGGGTGTTCAGGCCGACTTGCGGACCTCCAACAGGTCCGGAATCGGGGCGAGTTCCTCCAGCAGTTGGCCCATGGCGCCGTCGAGCCGCTGACGGGTGGCGGCGGGGAGCTTGTCGGCCGGCGTCCAACTGCCGTTCTCGCGGCGGGCGGAGAGCACCAGTTGGTCGGTGCGCCGCAGCCAGCTGTCCACCGCTGCGGGAAGCTCGGGGGCGCGTCTGTGGATCAACGGGCGCAGGAGGCCGAGCAGTTCCCGAGTGCTCTTGATGTCGGACTCGGCGGTCGCCAGATCGGTGCCGCTCCCGTAGTCCGTGGCGCCGGTCAGCTCGTGCTGGAGGGTGCCCTCCGGGATCTCGTGGGTGCGCAGCGGCAGGTCGGCCGGATCGAAGTCCTGGTGGGGGAAGTCCTTCTGCAGGGCGGCGACTTCGGCGGTGAGCTGCCGGGCGGCGCGGGCGAGCGAGCCGGCCGACTCGCCGTGCCACAGCCCGTACTCGACACGGTGGAAACCGGTGAAGCCGGAGTCCTTCACCCCGTCGGGCAGTCCGGCCGTCGTTCCGTTGATCTTCGCGTCGAAGTCCCCGAACGTGCCGTAGGCGGCGCCGAGCGAGGCGTACTGCTCATGTGCGGGCAGCCAGTCCCTGCGCGCCTGGTCGAGCTGATCGGCCTCAACGTCGTGTTGCAGCGTCCGGGTTCTGGTCAGCAGGAGTGCCAGACCCTTTTGTACGTAGGCGCGGTAGGAGGCGAGCGGTGCGGCGAGGTCCCGCTCGGTGACGGGCAGCACGGCTCTCACCGTGCCGCCGCCGGTGACCCGGACCGCGACGGAGGTGACGGCCGCACCGCTGGTCGGCACGCAGCGCCAGGCGTAACTCCCGCCGCCGATCGTGGCGATCAGCGTGCGGGTCGTTCCGGGCGCGATGCCCTCGGCCTCGCCGTAGACGGCCGCCGTGGCCGGGTCGATCAGATACGCCTCGACGGTACGGCTGCCGCTGTTGCGCACCTGGAAGGACTGGCGCCCGGGCTTCGGCGCGGTGAATCCCCGGCCGCAGTGCGCGGGGGAGACGGCGATGGTGGCGGCGGAAGCGGGCTTGGAGCCGCCGACCGCTATCAGCACTCCCGCGAGCAGGGAAGGGGCGGCGAGCGCGGCCACCGGCAGGACCCACCGGGGCAGGAGCCGCCCGGGGGCGACGGCGGGGCGTGGGGCGGCCGCTTCGGTGATGGCCGGAGGCGGGGCCGGCGCTTCGGCGACGGGCGTGGAGCGGGGTGCTGCCGCTGCGGACGAGGCGGCGCCGGACGCGTCCGCGCCGCGCACTCCGCGTACGAACAGCGTCATCACGACGGCGAGATACACGCCGTAGGCCGCGATCTGAAGCCACGTCATCTGCGGCGTCAGGTTGAGCGTGCCGCTGAGCAGGGTGGCGTACCAGGAGCCGGAATCGACGCTCCCCGACAGGTCGAAGGCGTACGCCGCCGCCCCCGGCAGCACACCTCCCTCCTGCAGATCGCGCAACCCGTAGCCGAGCACTCCGGACGCGATCACGATCAGCGCGGCACCGGTGATGGTGAAGAACCGGGTCAGGTTGAGGTGCAGCACCCTCCGGTACAGCGCCCAGCAGACGGCGGCGGCCAGCAGCAGACCCGCCCCCGCACCGACGAGCGGCCCGGCGGACTCGCCGGCCGTCTGCCCCGTGGTCCACAGGAACAAGGCGGTCTCGAGCCCCTCACGCCCGACGGCGAGGAACGAGGTGATGATCAAGACGCCCGAGCCAATGTTCAGTGCCGCGGTGACCTTCTCCTTGATCTCACCGGAGAAACTCCGCGCCGACCGGCGCATCCAGAACACCATGGCGGTGACGAAGGCGACCGCGACCACGCTGAGCGCACCGCCGAACGCCTCCTGCGCCTGACCGGACAGGCCGGCCGAGGTGAACGTCAGCACCGCGCCGAACCCCATCGACACCCCCACCGCCGCGAGCACCCCGGTCCACACGTGCGGCAGCCGGGAGCGGTGTCCGGAGCGGACGAGTGTGGCCACCAGAACCGAAACGATCAGGCCGGCTTCCAGGCCCTCACGCAGGCCGATCAGGAAGCTCGGGAGCGCGTTGTCCCACACCGGGGAACTCCTCTCGGGCACGCCCGGCAGGGTCGCCTTCCTGCCAGGGCGGGCTGAGTGTAGGCAAACCTAAGTAGCCGTGACGATGGCCCCCGGAGGGATCTTGCGGCGCCCGGGTCTCGGTGGTCGGCCAAATCGGCTGCCCGGGAGGGGAGTTGGCGGAGGAGTAAGAGTCCGGTAGGAAGCCGTGCTGTGCCACGCACAACGGGATATTTCGGCACGCGGGTCGGCTCCGCCGTCCGACTTGTTCAGCGGCGTCACGCAGCCCTTGGGCTCGGTCGCCACGTGCCAGTACTGGGTGTCCGGGTTCGGGAGCGGCCCTGCATCGATGGGGCGACGGGGGCGTCCGGAGGGGGCGGGGGCGTGACCGGTCGAGCGGCTCGTCCTGGGGTCACGCACCGGCCGTGAGCTCTTGCTGTCCGGGCTTACCGGTGTTGTTCAGTCGTGGGTGGACGGGCCTCCGTTCCGGAGCGGCGGACTGTGCGTGGCTCCTCGGGGACGGGAGGCGGTACGCCGCCCGCGGGCCGGGGTCGTCCGGCTCGGCGGGGGCGCGGTCGAGGCGCGGATGACGAGGTCGACCGGTGGGCCGCTCGTCGGCAGGGGGTCTGCGTCCGGGTTCTCGATGGCGTGCACCAGGCGCTTGAGCCCTTCCTGCGCCACGGCGTCGAACGGCTGCCGCACCGTGGTGAGGGGAGGAGTCACATAGGCGGCGACGGGAACGTCGTCGAAGCCGACGACGCTCACGTCCTCCGGGACCCGCCGGCCGGCCTCCGTCAGCGCGCGGATCAGGCCGATCGCCATGTCGTCGTTGGCGGCGAAGACCGCGGTGACGTCATCGTCCTCGGCCAGTGCGCGTCCCGCCCGGTACCCGGACGCGGCCGACCAGTCGCCCTCGACGACCGGAGGCACGTCCCTGCCCCGCGCGGTCAGTGCCGACCGCCATCCTTCGAGGCGGTCCCGGGCGGCGAACCACCGCTGCGGACCGGCCAGGTGATGGACCGTCGTATGGCCGAGGTCCAACAGGTGCTCGGTGGCGGTGCGTGCCATCAGGTCGGCACCGTCCCCCGCGGTCAGGACCGTGGGCGCGGTGGCAGATGGTGGCGCACCGAGAACGAGGACCGGCACGTCGATGCGGAGGGACACGTCATTGTCGTCTTCCTCCTCGTCGATCGGCTCGGAGATGACGATGCCGTCCACGCCCTGGTCGAGGAGCGAGTCCACGGCGCCGGCGATGCCCGCCGGGTCGCCTTCCATCGTGTTGACCACGCGGAGCGCGTAGCCCGTGTCCCGGACGACTCGCTCGACACCCATGAGCAGTGAGGCGGGGCCGTACAGGGCGGTGCCCAGCGTGACCACGCCGATGGACCGGGTCCGCCCGGAAGCCAGTGCCCGGGCGGCGTTGTTGCGTCGGTAGCCGAGCTGTTCGGCGGCTTCGAGAACGCGTCGGCGCACCTCGGCGGAGACATACGGCTCGTCGTTGAAGACCCTCGACACCGTCTTCTGCGAGACCCCGGCCTGACGGGCCACGTCCACGCTGCGCGGCGCGGCGGAGCTGCCGCCCCGTCCCGTTCCTCGCGTCATGGTGTCTCCCGGTGACCGCACGATCGAAGCCAATGATGCCAGACGTCGTCCGACTGACTATGTAGTCATGTCTGCGCTGTCATGTCTGCGCAGACATGACGCGGCCGTCGTCCGGAGTTCGGAGCGCATCCGTAACAGCGAGCCGGGCGTCACGCGGCCGATGGGGGAGTGGAGGCGTGCGAGTGTCCATGGCGAGCGCGGTGCCGGATGGCGGGGACGAGGATCCGTGGCACAACGGCATCGGAGCCACGGTTCGGCTCGACGCCTACCGGATCCGCTCCTCAGCCGTCATACCCGGGCACGGCCCTGCCGCGACCCGCTCGACGCCTGCCGTGAGGGGCCCTGTCGCACCCCGGAACACCGCTCCCCTGCACAGCATGGCCTGCCATGCGACCGGCCCGTCCAGCAGGCTGGGGTGCACTGAAGATCCCTTTGCCTTCGCGTCGGACGCATACGCCGTCCTCGCCCCGCGAGCCGGCCGCGGAGCGGAACCATGAAACACATCAAGCTGTGCGAGTTGGACGTCTCGCGCATCGGTCTGGGCGCGATGTCGATGTCCCACGCCTACACCGGGGCGGGCACCGACGACGCCGACCCTCCCAAGGGCGACAGGAGCCACCCGTGCAGCCATCATCCGACCAGAGAGCCCGCGAGGAGATCACCGCGGCTCACCGTGCCTTTCTGGAGGCCATGAACGAGGGCGACACCGAGGCGCTCGACGCCATGCTCGACGACGGCTTCACCCTCACCCACATGACCGGCTACGTGCAGCCGAAGACCGAGTGGCTGTCGCAGATGCGAGACGGCCGGTTCGTCTACCACGCGATCGACGAGAAGAACACGGCCCTCGACATCGAGGGCGACACGGTCCGCCTCGTCACCCGGACCGTCACCGATGCGACGGTGTACGGCACCCGCGCGAACTGGCGACTGCAACTGACCACCGACTACGCCCGCACAGGCAACACCTGGGCCATGATCCGTACTGTGGCGACGACTTGGTGATGCCATACCTGTGACCGCCCATGAGGACCAGACCGGCCGGCAGGCAGGGGAAGGGCAGGACGGGGGCGCTGTGGGGATGAGATGGACAGCTGGACGCCGTCGGCCCCGACGTTGTCCTCCAGGTGGGCCACGCACGGGGTGCCGAGTACCGGGGCGATGTCGTCGCCCATGTGATCTCCGGCTTCTTTCAGAGTGAGGGTCCCGAGCGTCCGGTGGCAGGCCGCACTGTGCCGGGGAGCGGCGTTCCGGGGCATGGCAGGGCCCCCACGCGCCTCCCGCACAGGTCACGGGCCACACAGGCTGGACGGTATGAAGAGAGCAGAACAGCGGCATCGGCCTCCGGACCGATGTCCCCGAGCGTCACCCGGGCCCCGTGGGCACGGTACGGCGTGCGCCCGGGCTGCGCCGCGAGGAGCCGGCCACCACGGAGGCGGCCTCGTACCCGTCAGAGGGTTTCTCGGCCCGATCCTGGAGGCAGTGGAGTCGGTCGGCCCTCAAAGCCCCGGCCGGCCTGCGTTGTCAGCCCCGCAGCGGGTTGGTACGTGCCGCTGCCAGCAGGTACCAGGCGGTGGCACCCGTGTGCCGGTACGGGTAGTAGCCGAACCCGAAACCGGTGTCGAGCGGGCTGCTCGCCGAGACGATTCCGGAGCCCTCGGCAACCGCCTTGCTCCCGATGGTCTGGCCGCTGCCCAATAGGTCCTGCGCCCGCTCGATGGAGGCGATCAGCCGTCGGGCGCGTGCCTCGTCCCCGCGTGCATGCCGGTTCCGCAGGGCGAGTGCGAGGTGGGCCGTTCCCTCGAACCACACACCGTTGCGGTTCGGCTTGGGCTGGCCCTCGGCGATCGGGGCGTCCTCGTTCGCCAGCAGGCCGGCGGAGCTGAAAGTGACCCCTTCGTAGGACTGGCCCGCGGGTACGGAGCTGTTGGTTCGGTCGGCCGTGTCCAGGACCGCCAGTTCGGTCGTGGCCCAGTCCAGCGAGACCCAGTGGGCGGGGGAGGAGAGGGCGAGCTGGGTCCAGGTCTGGGTGTCTTCGGGGATCGGTGACTTGTTGATCGTCACGCCGTCGTTGGTGCCGGTGTAGAAGAAGCCCCCGGACGGCTCCCACATCTTCTTGACGAAAGCCTCGGCACGCGTACGCCGCTCCAGCCACACCCGGTCCCCCGTGAGCCGGGCGAGCCGGCCGAAGAGGCCGATGAGGTCGGTGTTGTGCTCCGTCGAGGTGAAGGGCAGTTTCTCGTCGGCCCCGTCGACCCCGAACTTGTAGCCGCCGAGGGGTTCGTCGGTGTGCCCGACGCGCACGATCCACTCTCCGATCCGCACGGCACCCGTGAGGAAGCGGCGCTTTCCGGTCCGGCCCGCAAGTGCGCTCAGCGCGATGCCGGCCCAGGCCATGTCTCCCACGGCCGTGCCGGTGAAGCCGAACTGCGTTCCGACGTTTGCCGTGCCGTCCGCTCGCACGAAGCCGTCCGGCTGCGGCGCACCGTCGTAGAACGTGTACGGCCCGACGTTGTAGGCCTGGCGCAGCCTGCCGTCGTCGTACACGGGGTCATGGGCCTGGGCGTAGAGGAGCGCGTCTGCGAGGACCACGGCTCTGGAACGGCCCTCAGCCGTACGGGAGGCGAGGTTGGCCAGGATCGCGAGGGCGTTGTCGTAGGTGAACGCCGTGCTGAACAGGCCGGCCTGGTCGGTGTAGCTCTGCGCGAGCCGGATGGTTCCGTGGTCCGGATAGGCGTCCATGGCGGCGGCGAGGAAGGCGTACGCCCGGCGCTGCGCGGAGCCCCTGCCGTCGGACGAGCGTTCCGCGGCCTGGGCCGCGCCGGAGCCGGCCGTGGTGAAGGCCGCGGCGCCGACACCGAGTCCGGCCCCGACGAGGGCACGGCGGCTGAGTCCAGGGCCTGGGCTGCCGGTCATTGGTCTCCTCGGAGGTGTGGGGCGAGGCACGGAACATGGCGGAACGGCACGACTGAGAGCGCTCTCAAGCGTGCGCGCTCATTGTGCTGTTGCGCAGGAGTCCGGTCAACGCCTGTGACACACGCGCAAATTGGGGACGGAGGAGGGAGGGAGTCTCACTCGAAGCGGCCCGGTGCGGTGGCGCGGCTTCGCATACTGAGAGACATGGCCATCTACGACACCCTCGGTGCCACGTACGGCCGGACCCGTCGGCCGGATCCGAGGATCGCCGCGCAGATTCACACCGCGCTCGGGAACGCCGCCGACGTGGTCAACGTCGGAGCGGGCACGGGCTCCTACGAACCACCGCGGACGCTCCTCGCGATCGAGCCCAGCGACGTCATGCTCGCCCAGCGTCCACCCCGTTCCGCACCCGCCGTACGCGCTGTCGCCGAACACCTGCCGCTGCGCGACAACGCCGCCGACGCCGTCATGGCGCTGCTGACCATCCACCACTGGACCGACCTGGCGTCGGGAATCGCCGAACTCCGCCGGGTCGCCCGCCGCCGCATCGTCATCCTGACCTGGAACCAGCGGATATTCAGCGAGCAGTTCTGGCTCGTACGCGACTACCTTCCGCAGGCCGCCGCCTTCGACGACACCCGCGCCGTCCCGATCGAACAGCTGGTCGCCCTGCTCGGCGGGGCGCGCCAGGAACCCGTCCCCATCCCGTACGACTGCACGGACGGGTTCGGTGCAGCGTACTGGCGACGCCCCCACGCCTATCTCGACCCACAGGTCCGCGCCGGCATCTCCATGCTCGCCCAGACCCCGGCGGACGCTCTCGCTCCCGGGCTGGCAGCACTCACCGACGACCTGGCCACGGGCCGCTGGCACCACCACCACGCCGACCTGCTCGCCCTCGACTCCATCGACGTCGGCTACCGGCTCCTCGTGACCGACCTCTGACCCGTGTCACCGGCCCGGAAGCGGTGACCAAGGTCGAGGCGACTCGGTGCACGGGTCAGGCGGTCTGCCGGGCGCGTCGGGCTTCCAGCGGCGTGCCGGCGGACGCACGCAGATTCCGGCCACGCCGTGTCAGGCCCCACGGCTTGAGGATCGAGATCACCGTCATGAACAGGTAGGCGGACAGCGAGACGATCGGCCCGAACAGGACGTCGCCGGCATCGGGCAGCGGTCCGCCCGCGGCGACGGCGGAGACCGCAGAGTCCACCCCCGGGCGCAGAGCGAAGACCGTGGCGGTGGTCGTGGCCAGGGTGAGCCAGAACTTCGTGTAGACCCACCGGTGCCTTGCCAGCCCCCACGGGGTGCCCAGGGAGAGCGTCAGGCCGCTGAGGAGTGTGAGGAAGGCGAGAGGGAGCACGAGCCAGTCGGCGAAGAGCTTCATGGCCCTGACGGAGGCTTCCACGGTCACCGCGGAGCCGGTGGTGGTCGCGGTGATCCCGAGTGCGAGCAGCCCGAGCGTGAGCCCGAGCCAGCCTGCGGAGGCGGCGACATGGACGACGAGGGAGGCCCGGCGTGCGGGGCGGCTGAGTTTCACCTGAAACACAGTGCCGGGCGGGAGCTGCGAGGACGTCCGGCAGCGGGAGTAACCCCGCGTACTCGCCTCGGCGTACCGGGCGAGAGACCATCTCCGCAATCGGCGCCTCCCGGTCCGCGAGTAGTCGTCAGGAGTCGGGATCGGGCGGGCCACGCCCGACGGTGCCGGGCGTGGCCGTCCCACTGAATCGAGGCTCGCCGGCGGTCCGCGGGTCCCGCGTCCGCGAGCCCGAGTTCCACATCCGCGGGCGGGTGAAAGCGGTCGCAGCGAGGCTCGGGGCGCTGCTAGCTTGCGGCCGTGGATCTCTTCTCGCGCTCTTGGACAGCGTTGCGCACAGCGGTCGCCGAACTCCCGGACGAGGACTTCGAGCGGCCGTCCGGCTGCACCGGCTGGCTTGTGCGGGACCTGGTGTGCCACCTGATCATCGACGCTCAGGACGTCCTGATCACCCTCGTCACCCCAGCCGAATCACAGCCGACCCGGGACGCGGTGACCTACTGGGACATCGTCGAACCTCCGGCCGGCGACGACCCGCTCGACGCGCTGATCGTCCGTCTGGCCGCCGCGTACGAAGAGCCGTGGCTGCTCAAGTTCCACTTGGACGACGTCGGTTCCGCCGCCGGTCGCGCCGCCGAACTCGCGGATCCCTCGGTCCGGGTCGGCACTCGCGACCAGGTACTCACCGCGGGCGACTACCTCTGCGCGTACGTCCTGGAATGGACACTGCACCACCTCGACCTGATCGCGCACCTCCCGGACGCGGCGGAACCGCCCGCCGAGGGACTCACCCGGTCACGCGAGCTGCTGGAGGAGATCGCCGGTGCGGCGTTTCCCCCGTCGTTCTCCGACAGGGACGTGCTGCTGATCGGCACCGGACGGCGTGCCCCGGCCGAGGCGGAGAAGGCCGAACTGGGTGAGTTGGCCGGGAAACTCCCGCTCGTCCTCGGCTGATCGGTCCGCTGGGCGACGGGGCACATCGCCGCGACGGTTGTCGACCCGCGGGACCCTGGCCCCGGCCCTGACCCTGACCTGGACCGGACCGACTGTCCGCCGTCACCTCTCGCGCCCGTTGACAGCCGTTGTGATCCACCGAACGGCGGCCGGTCCGTCGCGCTGGTCGGCCAACTCGGCGATGGGGCCGTTGACTACTACGACGAGCACGGGCGTGCCTTCCCGGCCGGCGTGGCAAAGCAGGCCTACTCGGTGGCCTTCAGTCGATCACTCGGTCGATCCGCGCTGGTCACCGGTGGCGGCCGGTGCAGGTGACACCTGGATCGGTGACTGACGCTGGTTCCCGCCGCCTACGGCCCCCCCCGATGCCGCTGTTCAAGCCTGGCCTAGAGAGCGATCAGACCCGCCGCCGTCGCTTTGAAGCCGCAGGCGTCGAAGTAGAAGGAGCGCAGGTGCTCCTCGAAGTCGACATGGAGCCAATGGCACTTCGCGGCGTGGGCTCCTTGGGCTGCGGTTTCGATCATGGCGGCGCCGATCCCCTCGGACCGGCGATGCGGAGCCACCACCGTGTCCAGGATGAAAGCATGAGCCCCGCCATCCCAGGCAACGTTGACGAAGCCGATGAGGGCACTGTTTTCCCACGCGCAGACCCAGCCGAGACTGTGACGCCGAAGTCGTGTCCGCCAGTCGGTGGTGTCGGGCGAATGACCAAATCCCTCGGCATGCAACGAGTTGAGGGCAGCGTTGTCGAAGTCGCCTCGCCACTCGTACCGGGTCGTCATGCCCCGATCGTAGAGCCCGCGAGTTTGCCCGGTACCGCACAGCAGGCCGTCGGTGATGGTCAGCTCCGTCACGGACTGGCGCAGCAAGTCTCGTCAGCGGCCGCCGACCGTACGATCACGTGGCCGTCACCCTAATAGGTCAAATAGGATTTTATACTCAAATGGACGCTAACTTCCGGAGTGGTCCATGTCCCGCAAGCGCTCGACCGACGACGGTGACGAACTGCTGGCCCGGCTCGGGACGCTGTCCGCCCAGGCGCGTGAGCGAGCCGAGCTCCAGCGTTCCCTGGTCGAGCTGGCCGTCGCCCTGCAACGCGGCATGCTTCCCGGGGACCTGCCTGTCGCTCCCGGATTCCATCTGGCCGTGCAGTACTCACCTGCCTTTCACGGTCTCAACGTGGGAGGCGACTGGTACGACGCCTTCAGGATGCCCGACGGCTGCATCGGACTCTCCATCGGCGATGTGCAGGGCCACAACATCGAGGCCGCCGCATTCATGGGACAGGTCCGGGTCGGCCTGCGCGCGCTCGCGTCTGTCACGAGCGAGCCGGGCGAACTCCTCTCCAGAACGAACGATCTGCTTCTGTCCCTCGGTACCGACCTGTTCGCGACCTGCACTTTCATGCGGCTCGACCCGTCCACCGGAGTGCTGGAAAGCGCCCGGGCGGGCCATATCCCCTGCGTCTGGGCCACCGCGAACGGGAAGTCCGGCATCGCCGAGGACGAAGGGGGACCGCCGCTGGGCGTCCAGAAGGGGCAGGAGTACCCGGTGACCCGGTACCGGCTCAGCACGGGCGGGGTCTTCGTGCTGCTGACGGACGGCGTGGTGGAGGGGCCCTCACTGAGCGTCGACGAGGGGCTCGACCAGGTGGTGAGACTTGCGGGCATCGCCGCCGTCGCGGGCATGGACGCAGGCTCGCTCGCCGCAGCCGTGATCAAGGGTGCCGAGCAGGTGGGACACGAGGACGACGCTGCCGTACTGGTCGTCGGTCACGACGGACCCGACGTACGGCGGTAGGCGGGCACCACGCCTCTCGGCTCGCCGACAGGACGGCATCGGTATCTGATGGCTGCTGTGGTGGGTATCCAGGATCTGCGTCGGCCGGCCCTCTACGCCGTCCAGACGCTGGCAGTAGCCGCCTGCTACTTCGCGGCGGGACGGCTGGGCCTCATGCGCCGGCTCGTCGTCCAGGGTGCCGTGGTCACACCCATTTGGCCGCCTACGGGCGTCGCGGTGGCCTGTCTGCTGATCTTCGGGTTGCGCTCCCTGCCCGGCATCATTCTGGGCGTCCTGTTCGTGGTCATGTCCATCACCTCACTGCAGCCCGCCGTGATCGGGACGCTGGCGGGCAACACCGCGGGTCCGGTCTGTGCGTACCTCATGCTGCGCAGGGTGGGATTCAGGACGGACCTCGGCCGCTTGCGGGACGGTGTTGCGCTGGTGTTCCTGGGGGCCCTGGCCGGCATGCTGATCAGCGCGACTGTCGGCGTGGGAGTCCTCGTCCTCCTGGACGAACTCGATGCGCCCGGTTTCCTGCCCGTCTGGCTGGCATGGTGGGTGGGCGACGCGATGGGCGTCCTGATCGTCACCCCCATCCTGCTTCTGCTCCACGCGGCACGCCGGCCTCCGAGCCTGTCCCGATGGAGGGAGGCCTTGGGGCTGGCCCTCATCGCCTGTGGTCTCGTACCGCTGGCCGCGTACAGCAGCATCAGCCTGCTGTTCCTCGTCTACCCGCTGCTGATCCTGGCCGCCCTGCGCTTCCAGTTGGCAGGCAGCATGCTGTGTGCCCTCTTCGCCTCCACCGCGGCCACCGTCGCGGCGACGGATCAGAGCGGTCCGTTCGAACGGCTGTCCCGTATCGAGGTGATGATCAAGCTCCAGGCGTTCAACGGCTCCATGGCCCTGACAGCGCTGCTCCTGTCAGCCGTCGTCACCGAGCAGCGCAACACCAGACGCTCGGTGGAACGGGCCTGCCAGGACCTGGTGGAGGTCCTGGAACACCTCACCGCCGGCGACTCTCCCCGCAACCGGCAACCGAGAGACGCCGACCGCCTGCCCCATCGGCAGTGAGGTCCGCGACCCGCTCCTTCGGGGACGGCGGCGCGGGCCTCGTGTCACCCGGGCCGGCGGCCGAGCGCAACGTAGCGTGACCCGCACAGCAAGGCGGATACACACGACGATCGACCCCATGGTGGCGTGATGTGTTGGAGTGCGACGGCCGATCTCGTAGCGGGCGTCGGTGTCGCGGCCGCCGGTGTGGTCTGTGTGGCGCGGGTGCGCAGCAGCAGGGACCTGCCGCTCGCCGCACTGCCGCTGCTGCTCGGGACTCACCAGATCGTCGAGTCGGTGGTCTGGTCCTCGGGCGGCGGCGACGGACCGGCAACCGTCCTCTGGGCGATCATCGCGCTGCCACTGTTGGCGGTGTGGGTGCCCGCGGGAGTCCTGTGCGCCGCCCCACCGCATGCCCGGTCCCGGCTGGTCCCCCTGCTCGCAGCGGGAGTCGTGACCGCCGCGATGCTCGCATACGGCATCGCCGCCGGCCCGGTGACGGCCGAGATCCGCGGCCGCACGGTCGGCTATGCACTGGACCTGTCCCATTCACGTCTTCTTGTCGCGGGTTACCTCCTGGCCACCGTGGGCTCCCTGCTGCTGTCCGGAGACCGACGGCTGCTGGTGCTGGGGATTCTGGTCGCCGTGGGCGCCTTGGCCTGCTGGGCTCTGTGGCAGCTGGAGTTCGTTTCGACCTGGTGTGCGTTCGCGGCACTGTGCTCGGTGGTACTGCTCGGTTGGATTCGCGCACGGCCGGGCGCCTCGAAGATGCCCAGTGGCCCGGCCGGAGGGAATTGACGCCGCACACGTGCGTACCGACCCCTCCGACGGCACCCCGAAAGCGGCCCGTGCCGGAGACCGCCGTGGCGGGGGTGCCGAGGGGGCGCTCCACTTCGCGTCGATCGCGGCCGCGAACGTCGGCCGACATCAGCTGTCCGGCCGATGGTCAGTGCGGTCGGTGTAGTCCGGCGATGAGGAGCTCGACCAGTCGACGTGCGTCGTAGCGGGGATCGCTGTCCGCGCCGATGCAGAGGTTTCCGACGCCGCGCATGAGCTCGTAGGCCTCCAGGTCGGAGCGGATCTCACCGGCGCCGGCCGCGGCTTCGAGCAGCCGGGCGCATACGGGCACGAGCCGGTCGAGGAAGTAGGCGTGGAGGGCGTCGAAGCCGGCGTCGTCGGAGTGCAGCACGGCGGCGAGTCCGTGTTTGGTCACCAGGAAATCGACGAAGAGGTTGATCCACTGTCCCAGGGCCGCGTGAGGAGTTGCGCTGGTCTCCAGCAGGGCTGGACCGGCCTCCGCGCAGGCATCCACCTGGTGCCGGTAGACGGCGATGATGAGATCCGCGCGAGTCGGGAAGTGGCGGTAGATCGTGCCCAGTCCGACGCCGGCCTTGGCCGCGATGTCGCGTACCGGCGCTTCCACGCCTGACGTGACGAAGACCGCGGCGGCCGCGTCGAGCAGAGATTCCTTGTTGCGCCGGGCGTCCGCCCGCTTGGACTGGGCTGCACGCCCTGCGCCCTCGTCGCCGTCCTGCACCGCGCCGCTCCCTCCATCGTCGAGCTTGCCAAACGGAACAACGTTCCGTATGTTTCCGGAACAACGTTCCGTTTGCTCATGATGCCAGAGCAGAGGGCCGTCACCAAGCCACGCATGCCTTACGCATGTCCCCGCGCAATGCCACCACGCTTCATCCGCAATGGAGGAACACGGTCATGCAGTACCGCACCTTGGGCCGCACCGGTGTACAGGTCAGCTCCCTCGCGCTCGGCGCGATGAACTTCGGCGAGATCGGGCGCACCACCCAGGACGAGGCCACCGCCATCGTCGATGCCGCTCTGGAGAGCGGGATCAACATCATCGACACCGCCGACATGTACAGCGGTGGTGAGTCGGAGCAGATGGTCGGCAAAGCCATCGCCGGCCGCCGCGACGACATCGTGCTGGCCACGAAGGCGAACATGCCCATGGGCGACGAGCGCAACCACCAGGGCAGTTCGCGCCGTTGGCTCGTCACCGCGCTGGATGACAGCCTGCGCCGTCTCGGTGTCGACCACGTCGATCTCTACCAGATCCACCGGTGGGACCCGCGCACCGGCGACGAGGAGACCCTGTCGGCGCTGACCGACCTGCAACGCGCGGGAAAGATCCGCTACTTCGGCTCCTCGACCTTCCCCGCATACCGCATCGTGCAAGCCCAGTGGGCCGCCCGCGAACATCGCCTGAGCCGTTACGTCACCGAACAGCCCAGCTACTCGATCCTGCAACGCGGTATCGAAACCCACGTGTTGCCCGTGACCGAGGAGTACGGGCTCGGTGTGCTGGCGTGGAGTCCGCTGGCTTCGGGCTGGCTGTCCGGCGCGATCCGCGCGGGCCGGGAAGTCACCACCAGCCGCTCGACGTTCATGCCGCAACGCTTCGACACCGCCATCCCCTCCAACCGGGCCAGGCTCGACGCCGTCGAGCAGCTGGCCAAGGTCGCCGACGAAGCGGGCCTGACCATGATCCAGCTCGCGCTCGGATTCGTGACCGCGCATCCCGCCGTGACCAGCGCGCTCATCGGCCCCCGCACACTGGACCACCTGCACTCGCAACTCGCCGCCGCCGACACCGTGCTCTCCGCCGACCTGCTCGACGAGATCGACGCCATCGTCGCTCCCGGCACCGACCTGGCCGCACACGAGAAGTACGACACGCCGCCCGCGCTGCTCGACCCGTCACTGCGGCGCCGCTGATCGTCCGAGGGACGGCCTCCACTTCCTCTCCGGCAGCCCCGGGCCCGCGGGAATCGCGCCGGCGCACACGACCCCCGACCGCCTCACCCGTCGCCGGCCGAACGAGACCGGCAGCAGAGGCCATTGAAAGGGCATACGCATCATGAGTGAATCGACCTACCCGGCCGATGCCTTCGGCTCGCCCACTCCCGTCCTCTCGGTCAGTCCGGTAGCGCTGTCAGCTCCCGACCGAGCCGTGGACCTGGAGGTGCGGGTCTCCGCGCCCATGAGCGGGGGCGACCTGCCGGTCATCCTCCTCTCGCACGGTCAGGGCTACTCCAACCACCTCTCCTCACTGAACGGCTACGCACCCCTCGCCGACTTCTGGGCTGCGCACGGCTTCGTCGTGATCCAGCCCACCCATCTGAGCTCGAGGACGCTGAGCCTGGATCCCGACACCCCCGGCGCGCCTCTGTACTGGCGATCGAGGGCCGAGGACATGACGCGCATCCTGGACCAGCTCGACGTGATCGAGGCAGCCGTCCCACAGCTCCTCGGGCGCCTGGACCGAAGCAAGATCGCCGTAGCCGGACACTCGATGGGCGGGCACACCGTGAGCCTGCTGCTGGGCGCACGGCTCACCGATCCGCACGACGGAACGGAAGCGAACCTGGCCGAGCCCCGGATCAGGGCGGGTGTCCTGCTTGCCGCACCCGGCAGAGGCGGCGATGCCCTCACCGCGTCCGCAGCCGAGAATCTCTCATTCTTCTTGACCACGGACTTCTCCAAGATGACGACGCCCGCGCTCGTGGTCGCCGGCGACAAGGACGACTCCGCCCACCTGACGGTTCTTGGTTCGGACTGGCACGCCGATCCGTACCACCTTTCCCCGGGCCCGAAGTCCCTGTTCACCCTGTATGACGCGGAGCACGGGCTCGGCGGGGTCGCTGGATACGACGTCGCCGAGACCACGGACGAGAACCCCGAGCGTGTGTCTGCCGTCCAGCGGCTCACCTGGGCCTACCTCCGCACCGAGCTCTACCCCGGGGATGCCGCCTGGCAGGCGGCGCGTGACGCGCTGACGGCCGCACCCACCCCACTCGGACGGGTCGAATCCAAGTAGGCCCGGAAGAGGCACCCCAGGGCGCCGCCGGAAGGTGGCCGATCGTCAGGAGCGGGTCAGAACCGGGGGGCGGGAACAGGTTCTTCCAGGCGGCTGCGGAGGGTGGCGGCGAACTCTTCCGCGCGGGCCAGTTGGAGGCGCAGTCTCTCGACCTGTTCCGTGACGGCCTGCTCGTACGTCCGCACGTGTTCCAGCACGGCTTCGCGCTCACCGATGTCCAGTGCGCCGGCATCGAGACGGTCGGTGGCCTCCAGCAGATCGCGCATCTGCCCCAGGGTGAAGCCGAGCGGCTTCATGCGGCGGATGACCATCAGGCGGGCGACGTCGGTCTCGGTGTAGAGGCGGAACCCGCCCCGGGAACGGGCGGAGGGGACGACCAGGCCGGTCTCCTCGTAGTGGCGGATGGTGCGCAGGGACAGCCCGGTCCGCGTGGCGACCTCGCCGATCTGCATGTGCTTGCTGTCCACGCCCGTGACCCTGACCCTTCTCGTCCGGGTGCTGCCGCGTCCCGACGGCCCGACCGATCTCTACCCTAACGTTAGGGTAGAGTCGCCGATGTTGAGGGTCGGCCCGGTGCCTCACCTCAGCCGTGCGGGCCTGGGGTCTGCGTACTGCTGTGTCGGGGCCGATGTCGCCCCCGGCGAAGACCCGAGCGCTGCAGGAGAAGAGCGTGCGCGTGTCCGTGGTGCCCGGCGGTGCACTGCCTGCCCGCCGTGCTGCTCCGCCCCTGACACCGGACCGGTCGCGTTTTCGCGCCCGGTCTTGTCCGCTGTGAAGACTTCCGGCCCGCCGAGTGGGCCGTACGCGGGATGCCGGCCCGGCCTTCCGCGCCCTTTCCGCACGCCCCGGCCTGCCGATGGCGGTGTGCCCGAGCACGACAGGTTCCTGTTCCTCTTGTCTTCTTCCGTTGTGTCCTCCGTCGTGCGGCTGCGCGGTCTGCGTCCGGACTGGTCGGCCGATCCGAAGGTGTGGCGTACCGAGGTGCTGGCCGGCCTCGTGGTCGCACTTGCGCTGATCCCTGAGGCGATCTCGTTCTCGATCATTGCCGGTGTCGACCCTGCGATCGGCCTGTTCGCCTCGTTCACGATGGCCGTGACCATCTCCGTCGTCGGCGGACGCCGCGCGATGATCTCGGCAGCGACCGGAGCCGTCGCCCTCGTCATCGGCCCCCTCAACCGGGAGCACGGTTTCGGATACCTGGTCGCCGCCGTCATCCTGGCCGGCGTCATTCAGATCGTGCTCGGCGTGCTCGGCGTGGCCAAGCTGATGCGGTTCGTCCCACGCTCGGTCATGGTCGGCTTCGTCAACGCCCTCGCCATCCTGATCTTCATGGCCCAGGTCCCGGAGATGCACGACGTGCCGTGGGCCGTGTACCCGCTGATCATCGGTGGTTTGGCCCTGATGGTGTTCTTCCCCAGGGTCACCACCGTCGTCCCGGCCCCGCTGGTCTCGATCGTCATCCTGACCGTCATCACCGTCGCCGCCGGAATCGCCGTGCCCACGGTCGGCGACAAGGGCGCCCTGCCGTCCTCGCTGCCGGTGCCGGGCCTGCCGGACGTGCCGTTCACCGTGGGCACCCTGACCACCATCGCCCCGTACGCCCTGGCGATGGCGCTGGTCGGCCTGATGGAGTCGCTGATGACCGCCAAGCTCGTCGACGAGATCACCGACACCCACTCGTCCAAGACCCGCGAGTCCGTCGGCCAGGGCATCGCCAACATCGTGACCGGCTTCTTCGGCGGCATGGGCGGCTGCGCCATGATCGGCCAGACCATGATCAACGTGAAGGTCTCCGGCGCTCGTACCCGCCTCTCCACGTTCCTGGCGGGCGCATTCCTGATGGTGCTGTGCATCGTCTTCGGTCCGGTCGTCTCGGACATCCCGATGGCCGCTCTGGTCGCCGTCATGGTCATGGTGTCGTTCGCGACGTTCGACTGGCACTCCGTCGCGCCGAAGACGCTCAGGCGGATGCCGGCCGGGGAGATCACCGTCATGGCCGTCACCGTCGCGGTCGTGGTCGCCACGTCCAACCTCGCCATCGGCGTCGTCGTCGGCTCCATCACCGCGATGGTCATCTTCGCCAAGCGCGTTGCCCATCTGGCCGATGTCGCCGCCGTCGCCGACCCCGACGGCACCCGGGTCGTCTACTCGGTGACCGGCGAACTGTTCTTCGCCTCGTCCAACGACCTCGTCGGTCGGTTCAACTACGCCGACGACCCCGACACGGTCGTCATCGACCTGTCGGCCGCGCACATCTGGGACGCCTCCTCCGTCGCCGCCCTGGATGCCATCGAGACGAAGTACGCCCAGCGCGGCAAGACGGTCGAGATCATCGGCCTGAACGACTCCAGCGCCGACCTCCACGGCAAGCTCACCGGCGAACTCGCCAGCCACTGACCCCCAGTCGCTCCGCACCGGGCTGCGGCGACGATCTCAGGAACGGGTCAGCAGTCCGGCGGCCCGACCTCCCGAAGGCGGGGAAGCAAGCCGCCCCCAACGCCCCCGACGTCGCAGTGGCGGCCTTTCCGCTACTGATGCAGTTCGAGGGAGAAGTGCGCGGACAGCGCCCGGAGAAAGTCGGGCGCATCGAAGATCTCCCCGGCGGAGGCGACGCCGACCGTCCTGGTCTGCCCCGTGAGGATGCGGTGAACCGCTTCCACCGCGAGCGGCGCGCTGACAGCGTAAATGTCCTGGCCCCGCGCCACAGCGCGCCGTTCGGCACCGCCCGAGCGCACGACGACGTCGACCAGGAAAGTTTGCACGGACCGCCCACGCTCGTCGGTCGCGGCCGGCGTCGGCGAGTCCGGGGCCGACAGGTCCCTGGCCGCCTCGACCGTCATGTATGAGCGCACCTCGGGGATGGACAGGTGGCTGGGGATGGTGACGGCGTCGGCCATCGTGAACTCCCCGATGACGGCGCGGGTGCCCATCGGGTCCGGAAAGGGCCACTCCAGGATCGGCGGGGTGTCGGTGTGGTAGTCCAGCCGCCCGTTCGTGTAGCGGACGCGCCGGCCGTTCCGCCGCGACTGGGAGACCTTGCCCGCGGCGCGCGTCCCGGCGGTGGGATGCCAACTGTTCAGCCCGTACGCGATGTGCGCCTCGTCGGCCGTCGTCCAGTCACCCATCGCCGCGGTGGCCAGAAGGTCGCCGAGGCCGCCGTAGAAGGCCATCGCGGGGACGATCACCCCTCCCGCTGCGCGGGCGCGGTCCGTGAAGTGTTCGAACGTGTCGACGTTGGCCTCGATCTCGGCCGCCACGTCCACATACGGGATCCCGGCGCGCAGTGCCGCCTCGATCACCGGTGCGGCCGTCGTGGCGAAGGGCCCCGCGCAGTTGATCACAGCCGCCGTGCCGGCCAGTGCGCGGTCGAGTGAGATCGCGTCGCCGACCGACGCCGGCCGGGCGTCGAGCCCGGGAGCAGACGCCGCCAGAGCCTGCAGCTTGGCCGTGTCGCGACCTGAGAGCACCGGGACGAACCCGCGATCCCGCAACTGTGCGACAACGAACCTCCCCGTGTGCCCGTACGCACCGAATACCGCCACCGACTGCCGCGATCCCATGAGTTCTCCCCGTGCTCGAATGATCCACTACGGACATCCTGACGAGGGCGGGCCTCCCACCGTGAGTGTCCGGAACGCCATGCCCCGTACAATTCCGGACATGGGCACTGTCGCGCTGGCCGTCACCGACGGGATGCTGCACTTCGAACTGTCCGTGGCGTACGAGGTGTTCGGCGCCGCGCCCGTCGGCGTGACGGACCCCTGGTACGACGTCGCCCTCTGCGGGCCGGACGCCGTGCAGGTCGGCCGGTTCCGGCTGGAGCCCGACCACGGGCTCGACCGGCTCCGACGCGCCGACACCGTGATCGTCCCCGCCTGGGCGGACGTCGACGAGGACCCGCCCGCCGACCTGGTCGACGCGGTGCGCGCGGCCCACGACGCAGGCGCGCGCGTGGCCTCCCTCTGCACGGGCGCGTTCGTGCTGGCCGCCGCCGGTCTGCTGGACGGGAAGCGTGCGACCACGCACTGGGCACACACCGGGGTCCTGGCTGCCCGCTACCCCCGGGTGGAGGTCGATCCGGACGTGCTCTACGTGGACAACGGCAGCGTGCTCAGCTCCGCCGGCAAGGCCGCCGCACTGGACCTGTGCCTGCACCTGGTTCGCCTCGACCACGGCTCGTCGACCGCCAACGCCGTCGCCCGCCGCCTGGTCGTGCCGCCGCACCGGGCAGGCGGCCAGGCCCAGTTCGTCACCGCCCCGGTGCCCGCCCGGGACGACCATCCGCTCGCCGCACTGTTCCCCTGGGTGCTCGAACGCCTCGACCACCCGCTGACCGTGGAGGACCTGGCACGCCGGGCACGCATGAGCTCGCGCACCCTGGGTCGCCACTTCAGGGCCGCGACCGGCACCACCCCACTGCAATGGCTGCTGACCCAACGGATCCGCCGCGCACAGGAGTTGCTGGAGACCACCGACGACAGTGTCGACGCCATCGCGACGGCGACCGGCATGGGCACCTCCACGACGCTGCGCCGACACTTCAACCGCACTGTCGGCGTGCCTCCGGACACCTACCGCCGCACCTTCCGCGCGCGGTCCCGCACCGCCTCGAACGACACCCGGCCACCCCAGCGCCACTGAGCCGAGAAGAGCGCGACGGGCGGATCTGCGAGGACTGCTAGAATGAGCGCGTTGGCCTTCGGCGCCCCCAAGTGGACGTGCCCGAAGGCTTTTTTCATGCCATCCGACACGTCTGCGCCGACCGCGCCATCGCCTACCAGCTACCGCGCCCTGCTCAGCAACAGAGAGTTCACCGGCTTGTACGTCAGCTTCACGCTGACGGTTGCCGCCGCCACCTTGTCGGGCTTCGCGCTCGGCACACTGGTCAACCACCAGACCGGTTCCCCGTTTCTGACAGCCGTGAGCATGTACGGCGCCACGTTCGCGACGGTGCTCGGCGCACTGACGCTGATGTCGGTTGCGGACGGGCGCCGTCCCCGCCGGACTCTCGTCGTACTCCAGTGCGTCTCGCTGGCGGGCCTTGCCGCGCAGGCGATTCCGGGGCTGCCGTTGGGCGCCCGGTTCGGCCTGCTCCTGATACTGGGGTTCTTCCAGTCCCTGGGGACCGGCACGCGGATGGGGCTGCTCGCCGAAGTCGTGCCGACCTCCACGTACGCGCCGGCACGTTCGCTCATGAACATCACCTCGGGGGGCATGGCGATCCTCGGCTATGCCATCGGTGCCGTGCTGCTGCGCCACTTGGCCCCGCAAGAAGTCTTCACCATCGCCGCGGCCCTGACCGGACTCGGGCTGGTCGTAGTGGCGGCGACCGTCCGGGAGCACTCGATCCGTCCGACCCGTCGCCCCGGACTGCGTCAGACCTGGACGACGAATGTCGCGCTCTTCTCTCACTCCGGCCGGCGGGCGCTGCTGCTGAACCTGTGGGTCCCCAACGGCTTGATCGTCGGCTGCGCGGCCCTGTTCATCTCCTACGCCCCGGGGCACGCCGGCGCTCTCCTGGCCGCCGGATCGGCAGGCATGCTCCTCGGGGACCTGATCGTCGGACGACTGCTCACCGCCGACCAGCGACGCCGTTGCGCGTTCGCCCTGCGGCTGCTCCTCGCTGCCCCTCACCTGCTGTTCGCACTCCATCCGCCCGCGCCGGTGGTCACGGTCGCGGTGTTCGTCGCCGGTGCCGGGTACGCCGCCACCCTGCCCCTGCAGGAGCAACTTCTCGCGCTGACCCCGGATTCGGTCCGCGGCCAGGTGCAGGGCGTCGAGTCCGCCGGGCGGATGACCTGGCAGGGTATCGGCGCCGGGATCGCCGGCATCCTCGCCCAGTACCTCACTCCGGGCACTGCGATCACCACTGTTGCCGCAGTCTCCGTTGCCGTCACGGTCGGCTCCCGGCCCTTCGTGGTCCGGGCCCGAGCCGTCCGTGTCGGGAAGGCAGAGACATGAACGGGCGCCGGCTGCTCCGGGGTTCCGGTTCGGCTCACGGCACGGAGCTACTGGCCCAGTGCCTCGCGGGCGGCGGTGCGGGCTGCCACCGCCCGGGGGAAGCCGGCGTAGCCCGAAGCGTGGTAGAGGACCTCGCCGAGCTCGTCCTCGGTCAGGCCGTTGGTCAGGGCGATCCGGACGTGGGTCTGCAACTCGGACTCTGCGCCGAGGGCGATGAGGATGCCCAACGTGACCAGGCTGCGGTCACGGCGGCTGAGCCCGTCGCGCGCCCACAGGGCACCGAACACACTGGTTACGCCGATCTCGACGAGCTCTTCTCCGAAGCGACCGTCCCGAAGGTCGATGTCGTCACCCTCGGGGAACACGCCCGGCAACAACTCGCGCAGGGCCTTGAGACCTGCGGCCCGCAGATCGGATTCGCTGCCGGGCGCGGCAGACGGAGCGGCGGGCTGTGCACCACCGGACTCTGATTCGGCTGCGGGGGATCCCTTGACCGCCTTGGCTCTCACGCGTGACTCCTGTCCCAAAAGCATCTGGCATGGTCGCGAGCGCGCGCGGCATCGGGCTCTTGCTCGGCACCGAGTCGATGTTCCGGGGGCTCTGTTGCGATGTGGACGTGGGTACTTCCGGGCCCGCACCACCCGGTCATGACAGTCGTCCGGCGACCTTGTCGGACGTGGAGCACGACGTGGTCGGCCGGCTCGTCGGCGACCACGGTCTGTCCGAACTCGGCCTGGCCCCCATGGACTTCGCGGCATCTGCCCGGGTCCATGAGGGCGACCGGCCCGGAGCGAACTCGCTCCGGGCCGGGGCCCGCGGCTCGGTCGCGGGTCAGGCGTCCTCGGACACCGGGGCGAGCTTCTTGCTCTTGTCGAAGTTCACGACGTCGGCCAGCGTGCCGCCCAGGATGGCAGCGCGGTCCTCGTCGGACACCGTGTCGTCGAAGTTGTACGCGATGCAGTCGGCGCTGCTGCGGAAGGTGCCCTCGGCATGGGGGTAGTCGTTGCCCCACATGATCGTCGACACGCCTGTGATGTGGCGGGCCTTGACGGCGGTGGGGTCGTCCGCGAACTGGACGTGGATCTGGCGCTGGATGTACTCGCTGGGCTTGAGGGGGTAGGGCCACTTCTCGTTGACGGTGAACAGCCGCCCCATGGCCGGCTGCTCCTTCGGCGAGCGGTTGTCGTCCCAGAAGCCGAGCCACCAGTCGGGGTCCTGGCCGATACCGGTCCTGAAGGACTTGTCCATGAAGCCCATGTAGGAGACCAGCCAGCCGGCGCTGAACTCGATCAGGTTGAAGTGAAGGTTCGGGTACCGCTCGCAGACACCGCCACCGACGAGGTCGGCGATGATGCGCTGCGGGTTCGCGAACCCGGCCGCGGAATTCTGCAGCCGGCCCGACACCATGTCGTCGGTCAACTGGCCCTTGCCCATGTTGACGGCCGTCATCATGCTCCGGACGGTCATCGCCGTCTCCGAAGTGTCTTCCTTGGTCTTCACCCCGCCGGTGGCGACGTGGATGAACACCGGCATCCCGTTCGCCTGGGCGGCCGCCCACACCGGGTCGTACATGCGAGAGGCATACGGCACGGGCGGGGTCTCCGGAATCAGGATCGCTCCCAGCCCGAGGCGCGCGCACCGCTCGATCTCGGCGACGGCTTCGGGGATGTCCGTGACGGGGATCGCCGCTGTCGGGCGCAGCCGGTCCTTGTACTGGAGGAACCGTTCGGCGATGTAGTCGTTCCACACGCGTGCGTGTGCCATCGACAATTCGTGGTCGTCGGTGAAGAGCACGAACAGTGACAGGTTGGGGAACATCACCGAGGCGTCGACGCCGTCGAGGTTCATGTCCCGGATGATGTGCTCCGGTTCGCCGTCCGGGGTCTCCCCGCCGAACTGCCGGTACTTGGAGATTGTCCAGCCGTCGTACCCGATCGTGTGCAGCTTCTTGAACTCGGTGTGCCCGCCCTCCACGATCGGCTCCTCGAGTGTGAACTCCTCTTCCCAGAGGGCCCGCTCGCGAAGCTGCTTGGGCAGCCGGGTCTTGAAGAGATCGACAGGCTCGATGATGTGTGAATCGCCTGATACGACAAACTCTTTGAACACAGGGAGTACCTCTTTCCGAACCTCGTCGTTCGTTCCAGAACCCGCCCCCGGGTGATTGGTGAAGTTACCTGTACCGCGCGGTCTAGTCAACGATTCAGTGCATCCAATCCCTCAAGTGCCCCAGGTGACAGCTCGGTGCGGCCGGTCCGGTTCGACTCGCCCGGCGGGTCGCTGGTAGGCGGGTTCTCGGAGTCGTACGGGATGTGATCCTGGCCGACGTGGCCTCTGAAGTCGCCCCTGTGTAAGGGGCATCCTGTTTGTGGATGTCGACGGGGGAGTGCGTTGATCGCGCGCGCCCGCACGCTCGATCGGCGCCCGGAGCTGACGTCGAGGGCAACGTGGCGGTGCTGCCAGATCATTCCGCCTCTAGTGAATCAGTGCACTGAAAGTCGCGCCTCGGTCAGGCCGACACTCGGATGCCGCATCGGCAGGAACGCCGCGATGCCGGTGCGGGAAATTCGGTGATCGGCCGGCTGTCCAGGCATGCGGCAGCATGAGGGAGCGTCGATTACCGATGCCCCCCTTGACTTCGGCAGGATGGGATCATGACCGAGATCCGCACCCCCCGCCTCATCCTCCGTCGCTGGCATGACGACGACCTGGCGCCCATGGCGGAGATCAACGCGGACCCGCGGGTCATGCACTGGGTCGACGACGGCTCGGTCTGCGACTTGGAGGCCACGGCCGAGGCCATCGAGCAGTGGGAGGAGGAGTGGGACGAGGAAGGCTTCGGCCTCTTTGCCGTCGAGTTGCTGGCCTCGGGTGAACTGGCCGGCTTCACCGGCCTGTCCGTCCCCGACTTCCTGCCGGAGGTGGCGCCGTACGCCGTGGCGATCAGCTGGCGACTCGGCTCACAGTTCTGGGGCCAGGGGTACGCCTCCGAAGCAGCCCACGCCACGCTTGAGTTCGCGCTCCAGGACCGTGGCCTCGACCGCGTCATCAGTATCAGCCGGGTGGGTGACGACGCCTCCGAGAATGTCATCCGCAAGCTCGGCATGGTGCTGGAGCGCGAGACCGAACATCCGGTGTTCGGCTTTCCGCTGCGAGTTCACACCATTGATCTCACGGAGTTTCATGGGTGATATCGGCCGTGCATCCTGAAGCCGGTGTCGAGTCTCGGTTGAGGTGCGGATTTCCTCTACTCGCCCTGGGCGCGGTTCGGTCGCGCGCCGGGTCCGGAGGCGTACTGCCTGAACGCCCACTGCATTTTCGGTTCCATGACGAACCGGAAGACCTGCTGGACTGGGGGAGTGCACAGGACGGTCGCGATGACGGCGGCGACGGCGGTGGCGGTGATCTCACCGAGTGGCCCGTGGACCCAGTCGGGCTCGTACCAGCCCCAGAACTTCGCCCCCTGGGCGAAGAAGCCGTGCAACAGGTAGGCGTACAGCGTGCCCGCGCCCAGCGCGGTGAACCACATCCGCCGCCGGGGGACCCAGGCGAGGAAACAGGCGGTCAGGAGCAGCGAGCAGGCGAAGAGGGTCAGGGTCATCACGGGCCCGTACCAACCGGGTGCGCCGAGTTCCTCGGCGCCGTCGCGGTGGAAGAACCAGTCGCCGCTCCTTCGCGGAACGGCCCAGTACGCCACGGCCAGTGCGCAGGCGAACACGGGCACGGCCAGGATGCGCACCTCTCGGCGGCGCAGCAGCTGGAAGTGCTCCGGCTTCAGGTACAGGCCCAGCACGAAGAACGGCAGATACTGCAGGGTCCGCTGCAGGGCGAGATCGTTGCCGATGGACGGCGTGACCGTCGCCGGCACCGCGAGAGCAAGCGCGAGCAGCATCGGCCACCGCACGAACCGCCACAGCGGGGTGGTCAGCCGCCAGATGAACAGCGCCGCCAAGAACCACGTCAGGTACAGGGGACCCAGCAGGCTGATGGGGCGCTCCGGCACCTGGTCGGTCCACCGGGTGTAGAGGGTGTACGCCGTTTCGAAGACGACGTAGGGCACGGCCACCCCGGTCACCAGGCGTTTGAGTCGTTCGGCACTCCAGTCGAAACCGCGCGAGAAGTAACCGGAGACGACGATGAACGTCGGCATGTGGAAGGCGTAGACGATCATGTAAAGCGCGGTGACGGCCCGGCTGCCGGAACGCAGCGGCTCCCAGGCGTGACCCACCGCCACCAGCACGATCGCCAGGTACTTTGCGTTGTCGAAGAAGGCGTCGCGTTCCCTCGTGCGCCCGGGTGCGGTCCGTACCGCAGACGCCGTCCCGGGCGCCGCCCCGCTGTCGGCCGTCGTCTCCGTCTGTGACTGCGCCGTCGCATGGGCGTGTGCGGCTTGCGTGGTTTCGCTCACCACACCGCCCGCACATCACATGTGGAACGCGCACGGAAAGGTACGCGTCTTACTGAAGTGATGGATGTGGCGTGGGCCTGAGACATCCCGGCCGCCTCACCACTTCCGGGCGACGCAAACCCCTTCGGTCGAAGGTGTTGCGCGATTCGCAGGGAACGGACGAGTCAAGCTCGCCCGTGTGCCTCCTGCGAGCGTCGTGACAGGGAGTCGATGACCACTGCGGCGAAGAGCACTCCGCCGGTGATGATGAACTGGACGGCGGTGGGGGTGTCCGTGATCGCCATGCCTGAGGCGATCGACTGGATGACCAGGATGCCCAGCACCGCGTTCCAGGTCGTACCGCGTCCTCCGAACAGGCTGGCGCCACCGATGACCGCTGCGGCGATGGCATTGAGCAGCAGGACGCCGGAGCCCGAGTTCTGGCTCACCGAGGTGATGCGTGAGGCCAGGAACAGACCCCCGACCGCGGCCATGGTGCCCGAGACCGCAAGCACCGCGGTCTGCACCCGCGTCACACTGAGGCTGGCGCGACGGGCCGCCTCGACCCCGCTGCCCAGGGCGTAGACCTGCCGCCCGTAGTGCGTGCGGCGCAGAACGATGTCGAGGCCGGCCACGAGCACGAGGAAGATCAGGAGGGCGAGCGGCAGACCCTGGAAGCGGTTGAGCAGATACGCGGCGGTGAACGCGATCACCGCGAGAGCTCCCGTGCGCAACAAGATCCCCCGGAGTGAGCGGTGCGGTATGCCGACGGCCTGCCGCCGGCGTCTGTCCTGGTATGACACGACGAAGACCACGCCCGCTGCGACCGCCGCCAGGCCGTAGGCGGCGGCGTCATTGGTGAGGTAATAGCTGGTCAGCTTCGCTACGAGCCCGTTCTCGTCGAGGTTGATGGTGCCGCTGGTACCGAGGATGGCGAGCATGATGCCGTTCCAGGCGAGCAGCCCCGCGAGCGTGACGACGAACGCCGGCACCCGGGTCCTGGCGAAGGAGAAGCCCTGGACGGCTCCCGTCACGGTGCCCGCGAGCACCGCGACGACGAGGGCGAGCCATTCCGGCACGCCGTTCTTCACGTTCAGCACGGCAAAGACAGCCGCCGCGAGGCCGCTGATCGAGCCGACCGACAGATCGAGTTCACCGAGCAGCAGTACGAAGACGATGCCGACCGCGATCAGCCCCGTGCCCACGATGTCCACGCTGAGATTGGACAGGTTCCGGGGCGAGAGGAAGTTCTCGTTGAGGGCCTGGAAGATCACCCAGACCGTGGCGAGGACGAGGACGACAGGGAGGGAGCCCAGTTCGCCGGCGCTCAGCTTGCGCCGGAAGGCGGCGACCCAGCCTTCCATCGCATGGACGACGGTCTGCCCGCGGCGCTGCTGAGGGGGCTTGGCGGTGGGCGCGGCGGGTTGGGGCTGGGGTTTGTCCGCCATGTTGTGCATCCGTTTCACCATCCCGCCTCCCGGTGGGCCATCCGGCGAGGCACGTTCTCGGCGGCGCCGGTGATGGAGGAGATGATCTGTTCCTGAGAGACGGTGTTCACGTCGAAGAAGCCGTTGTTGCGGCCGAGCCGCAGGACGGCGGCGCGGTCCGCGAGAGCTTTGACGTCGCCCATGTTGTGGCTGATGAGCAGTACCCCCAGGCCGCGGTCGCGCAACCGGTCGACCAGGTCCAGGACCTCGGTGGTCTGGTCGAATCCCAGCGCTGCGGTCGGCTCGTCCAGGAGGAGGAGCCGCGGGTCACCGAGGAGCGAGCGAGCGATGGCGACCGTCTGTCGCTGACCGCTGGACAGTGAGACGACGGGGACGCGGAGATCGGGGATTCCCCTGGTCAGGCGCTCCAGCAGATGCCTGGTGCGGCGCTCCATCTCCACCTCGTCGAGGAACCCGAACCTGCGGATCTCCCGTCCGAGGTACAGGTTGCCGACGACATCGAGGTTTCCGCAGAGGGCGAGGTCCTGGTAGACGGTGGCGATGCCGAGGTCCCGGGCGTTGTGGGGTCGCTTGATGTGTACCGTCCGGCCCTCCCACTTCATGACCCCCTTGTCCGCGGGGGTCACTCCGGAGATCGCCTTGACCAGGGTGGATTTGCCGGCCCCGTTGTCGCCCAGAAGAGCGACGACCTCCCCGGCGCGAATCTCCAGCTCGATGTCCGTGAGCACGTCGACGACGCCGAAGCGTTTGCACACACCGTGCAGCGCCAGCAGGGGGGGAGTCGGCACGGAGAACATCTCCTTCCCGGAGCCTGAAGTCCAGGGCCTGAAGTGCAGGGCCTGAAGTGCAGGGCCTGAAGTCCGGAGCCCGGAGCTCCGGAGTCCGGAGCCCGGACCCGGTGGGAGCCGGACTGTCAGGTCAGCCCGGCCTTGTCGCAGGCGGCCTTGAGGGGGGAGGTACAGATCTGTTGGACCGTGTACACGCCGTCCTTCACCAGGGTGTCCTTGATGGAGTCGACGGTCACGGACACGGGGGTGAGCATGACGGCCGGAACCGTCTCACCACTGCGGGTCCTCACCTTGTCCGCGGCAACCCGGTCGAAGTTCTCGCCGCGAACCGCGGCCACGGCCAGGGCGGCTCCGGCGGACGCCTCGGGTGCGAAGGGCTTGTACACGGTCATGTACTGATCGCCGCCGACGATGCGCCGTACTGCTCCGAGTTCGGCGTCCTGCCCGGTGACCGGGGGCAGTGGGTCGACCTTGTTGGCTTTGAGGGCAGTGATGCTGCCGGCGGCGAGACCGTCGTTGGCGGCGTAGACCCCGTCGATGTTGTCGACGCCGAGGGCCGCGATGGCGCCGGACATGTTCATGTTCGCGGCCTCCGTCCTCCACTGGAGCGTGGCGTACTCTTTGCCGATCTTCACTCTCCCCTTGAGCACGGACAGTGCGCCCTTCTTGAACGAGGCCGCGTTGGGGTCGCTGGGATCGCCGTTCATCATGACGATCTGGGCGCCGCGCGCACCGTCACCCATGGCGTTGAGGAGTGCCCTGCCCTGGAGCCTGCCGACTTCCTCGCCGTCGTAGGACACGTACGCCGAGATCGGGCCCTCGGCGAGACGGTCGTAGGAGATGACCGGGATGTCTGCCTCGGCGGCCTTCCTGACCGCGGCGCCGAGTGACTTGGCGTCAACGGCCACGAGCACGATGGCGTCGACACCCTTGGTGATCATCGAGTCCATCTGTTCCTGTTGGATGGCCACATCGCCCTTGGCGTTGGTGTGCTCGACCGTGCACTCGTCGCACAGTTCCTCGATCTTCTTTTCGAGCAGAGGTCTGTCCTGCGTCTCCCACCGGGCCGTGGTGGCGTCCGGCAGCAGCAGTCCGATGCTCGGTGCGTCGCCCCCGTCGGCGTCCTTTTCGGCGCCGGGCCCGCAGGCCGCGAGGGCGACGGCTGTGGACACGGCGGTCATGGCGAGGGCAGCGTCCCGTGTGCAGGCCTTCATGCCGGGGACCTCCTTTGTCGGCTACCCGTGACCGGTCTTCGCCGGGCGTGAGGTCCAACGGCTGTGCCAACCCGCCTTCGCCGGGTGGTTGGCGGCCGGTTCACGGAGGACCGGCGGTGCCGTGCGCGCGTGACGCGGCGTGAAGGATCCGGGTGAGGTCGGCCGGGCCGTACCGGCAGTCGCGAAGCCGGGCGCACCGGCGTGGCGGGGCCTCCGCCCGACCGCTCCGGCATCGGCGGTCGGCGGGCTTTCGCGATGCCACAGCCGAACGTCGGCCTGGAACGCACCGCGTGGAAGTAGCAAGTCGACCACGTCGTCAGTGTGGCACCGGGGGCGCTGATCTGCGAACGCGCCGACTCCGACCAGGGTTCGGGCCGGGCTCCCCGCGCTCGTCATCGTGCAATGGACCCGGTCGCCCCTCGGCCGGCCTGTCACCGTGCCGCGGCCGGGCGGTCCGCGGCGTTGCCGTCCGATTCGCCGTCGGCAGCCGCAGAAGTGGATCTGTCCGTTTGGTTCGCATATGAGATTCTAGTGAGTGGGTGCTTGGCTCCCCCCAGCGCGTCGGCACCTGCGGCAGGGACGGGAGGTACGTTGCGGACATGCCTCACGACGGCCGGGCTCGGGCCGGAGTTACGGAGCTGCGGGCATCCGAGGCCAGCACGGCAGGCACGGGGCCCTCTGCGCCTCCGATGCCGGATGCCGCCGTGAGTGATCGGGCCCTGACGTTCGCCGGAGCGGACCTGGCAGCGGTCTATGTGCTCGATGCCGGGAACGGAGAGCTGCGGTTGGCGGAGGCGGCCGGATGTGCCACTTCCCAGTACGAGGTGCCGAGGCGTCTGCCTCTGTCCGGTGGCTCGCCCGCGGCGCACGCCTTGGGCGCCGACCGGCCCATATGGCTCACTCCCGCCGCACTCACCTCCTACGCCGAGGGTGTGCCGACGCCGTCGCGACCGGGGATGTCGCTCGCCACCCTGCCACTCGCGTCCGGAGGCAGGCGCTTGGGCTGCCTCCTCGTCATGGGCGACTCCGTGGACGGCTTCGAGCCTGAGCAACGGCGGTTCCTCGGGCGGTACGCCGACGCGATCGCCGACACCCTCCAGGCCGGTACCGGCCGGCCCGAGCCTTCGGCGCTGCTGTACCCCGCGCTGCGGAGTCTGCACGTGGGCACGTTCGTCCTGATGCCGGACACCGGCCTGATCGAGGCGGACGACACGATGCTCGAACTGGTCGGCATCACGCCGGACGACTTCGACGGCAAGGCCGACACCCTGCTCGCGCATGCCTTCCCGGAGGACATGCACGCGCTGATGTCGGTCTTGGAGCCGACCAGTCAGGCGTACGGTCGGCGGGAGCTGGAGTTCCGTGTCCGGCGCCCCACCGGTGAAATGCGCTGGCTGAGCCTGAGCTGCCGGGTGGCGGCGGGCACGGACGTCCGGCCGGAGCAGGTGCTGGGCGTGGTGACGGCAACCTCGGTCCTGAGCCGGAGCGCCGATGACGTTTCCAGGATCCAGTGGCTGACCGCCGCGCTCGATGCGGCCGCGACGGTCCGTGATGTCGGCCGGGTGGCGGTCACCGCGCTGCGTGAGCCGCTGAGCGCCGACCGCGTGGCTCTCGCCGAGTTGCGGGACGACCGGCTCATGGTCACCGTGCTGGATCCGCCGCAGCCCACGGCCTGGCCGGAGATATGGCGTTCACAGTGGCGTTCGGAGTGGCCCGACGCGCCGGTCAGCGCTCTGCCCACTCTGCAACTGGCCTTGCAGGACGGACGTATGGACCTGTGGCCCGCCGGTTCGGTCCTCGAATCCGGGCTGGCAGGGATCGGCGGCGGAGGCCTGGCCGTGCTGCCGCTCCCCGCCAAGGGGCGGGTCGGCGGCGTGTGTCTGGTCGGCTGGGACCAGCCGCATGAGTTCGTTCCCGAGGAACGGACGCTGCTGACCGCCACCGCCGCGCTGGTCGGACAAGCCCTCAAGCGTGCGCACGCGCACGACGCGGAGCAGGAACTCGCGACGATGCTGCAGCGCAGTCTGCTGCCCCGACGTCTTCCCGAGCTGCCCGGGTGCACGGCTGTCGCCCGTTATCTGCCCGCCCGGCGGGGGTTGCAGGTGGGCGGTGACTGGTACGACGTCATCGCTCTCTCCGAGGATCGGGTGGCGCTGGTCATCGGTGACGTGCAGGGGCACAGTGCCGGGGCCGCGACGATCATGGGTCAGATGCGTACGGCGGTCAGGGCGTACGCGGTGGAGGGCCACCCGCCCGACGTGGTCGTCTCCCACGCCAACCGACTCCTCGTCGGTATGGAGACCGATCTGTTCGCCACCTGTTGTTATGCCGAACTGGACCTGGAACAGGGCAACACCCTGTTCGTCCGGGCGGGCCACCTCTCGCCACTGGTTCGCCGTCCTGACGGACGTACCGAGGAGGTGCAGGTCGAGGGCGGGCTTCCGCTCGGCATCCTCGCGGAGGCCGAGTTCCCCATGACCGCGGTCACGCTGGAGCCCGGCACGGTGCTCGCCCTGGTCACCGACGGTCTGGTCGAGGCCTCCGACCTGCCCCTGGACGAGGGGATGCGCCGGACGCGCAGCGCACTCGCCGCGGCCGATCCGGCGGATCCGGGCCGCATGGCCGACGAACTGCTCGGCGACGTCGGCCGCCGTGAGGACGACGTGGCGCTGTTGCTGCTGCGATACGACGGCATGAAGACCCGGCCGATCCGGGCCGACTGGGTGGTGTGGCGGCTGCCCGACGCCGTCATGCACGCCCGCCGTTTCACCGCGCGCATTCTGCGCCGGTGGAAGGCCGAGGAAGCCGCCGACGCGGTGCTGCTGGTCGTGTCCGAGCTGGTGACCAACGCGCTGGTGCACACCCAGGGTCCGGTTCGCGTGGACCTGACACTGCGCGGTGACCGGGTGCGCGTCAGTGTGACCGACTCCTCGCCGCGGGCGCCCGCCAAGCCGGTGATCGTGGACTGGGAGTCGACCGGCGGCCGGGGCCTGCTTCTGGTCGAGGCGATGTCGGAGTCCTTCGGCTCGATGCCCGTGGCCGGCGGCAAGCAGGTGTGGAGCGAGATCGCTGTGCCGCGCCGACGGCCGGCGCCAGGGGACTCGGAGCCCCTGCCGGAACGAGGGGCCCCGCTGTGAAGGCACGTACCTGGCTTGCCGTCGCGGCGCTCGTCGCGGCCATCATGACGATGTTCCTGGCCGGCTGCGCGGGAGACGACGACGCGGGCACGGACCGCTTCACCGTCGGCCTGCTGCTGCCCAGCCGAGCGCTCCCGCGCTGGGAGCAGTCCGACAAGCCCCTCATCGAGCAGCACCTGAAGAAGCTCTGTCCGGGCTGCACGATGGAGTACGCCAACGCCGAGAACGACGCGACGACCCAGCGCCAACAGATGGCCTCCATGATCACCAACGGCGCGAGGGTCCTGATCCTCGACGCCGCCGACACCAGGGCGCTGCGCTCCTCGATCCGGGAGGCACGCAAGGAGGGCGTCCCGGTCGTCGCCTACGACCGGCTCGCCGAAGGGCCGATCTCGGGCTACGTCAGTTTCGACGGCGTGCAGGTCGGCAGGCTCCAGGGCGAGGCGCTCCTGAAGGCCATGGGCGACAGGGCACGCGACGAGAACGTCGTGATGATGAACGGCGATCCGACCAGCCCCAACGCGGCGTCGTACCGCAAGGGCGCGCTGTCCGTCCTCGCCGGCAAGACGAAGATCGTGAGGTCTTACGACACCCCGGGCTGGAGCACGGCGAACGCCCACGCCAACATGGCCGCCGCCATGGCGGCACTTGGCCCGGACCGAGTCGGCGGAGTCCTCGCCGCCAACGACGCCATGGCCGCGGGCGTCATCTCCGCACTCAAGGGGGCCGGCGTCAGGGAGCTTCCTCCCGTCACCGGTCAGGACGCCGATCTCGAAGCCGTGCAGCGCATCATCAAGGGCGAGCAGTACATGACGGTCTACAAACCGTTCAGGGCGGAAGCGGCCGAAGCCGCCGCCATGGCCGTCGCCCTGGGGCGCGGCGAGGGTCTGCGAGACGTGGCCACGACGACAACCGACAGTCCAACGACCAAGCGGATCCCGTCCGTTCTGCTCACTCCGACCGCGGTGACGGCCGGCAACATCGAGCAGACACTCGTCAAGGACGGCGTGTACACCATCGACCAGATCTGCGCCCGGAAACTGAGGCCCGCCTGCGACGAGGCCGGCCTCACCCGCTGACGGGGCCGTCCGGTGCTCAGCGGACGGGCAGACGTGCCCGGCAGGGGCCGGCACATGAAATTGCACGGCCCGAGGTGTTGACGGGCTCCGGTCGCGGTGCCATCGTTTCCGGCACATAGACATCAGATGTCTGACGTCAGATGTCGCGACGAAGGAAGATTCGCCACCATGTCTCTCTCGGACGACCTCGCGGAGCAGCTCCTCACCGCGATCATCGACGGCCAGTACCCGCCCGACTCCGCTCTGCCTCCCGAGGGCGAGCTGTCCGAGCAGGGCGGGGTCAGCCGGCTGACCGTGCGCGAGGCGGTCAAGCAGCTGCGGGCACAGAACGTCGTCCGGGTGGTGCGCGGCCGAGGTACCTACGTCAATCCGCCGGACCGGTGGACCGCGCTGGAGCCGGTGGTGCGGGCGGCGTCGCGCACGGCGAGCGGAGCCCTTTCGGAGCGACTGATCGAGGCGCGTCGGCTGATCGAGAACGGCGCCTGCGAACTCGCCGCGGCTCGCCGCACCGAGGACGACCTGGATGCCCTGCGTCAGCAGCTGGCAGTCATGCGGGAGGCCGCCGATGCCGGGGACACCGAGCAGTTCGTGCAGGCGGACATCGACTTCCACGACACGGTGATGCGGGCCACGGGCAACCTGTTCGTGCCGCTGCTCTTCGAGCCGTTCGGCCCGCTGCTCGTCGAGGGCCGCCGCGAGACCTCGGCCGTTCCCGAGATCCGCACCAACGCCATCGCGCATCACGAGGCCGTGCTGGCCGCCCTGGAGTCCGGCACCCCCGAGACGGCGCGCGAGGCGATGAACGCCCACATGAACCAGACCGCGGACGACCTGCGCACCCACGTCATCAAGCCGCTCGCCGACTGACCCGCTCCCTCGCCCCCAGACCCCCGCCCCCTTCGCACAGTTCAGGAAGTCGCCATGTCCCTACCCCTCCATGCCCGGACGCGGCCCGGTGCTCCGGTACCCGAGCATCAGGTGCTGGACGGGTTGCCGCCCGTCCGTGTGGTGACCGCCGAGGAGGTGATGACCCGCATCACCGGCGGGCCGTGTCTGGTCGTGCTCGACGACGACCCGACCGGCACCCAGACCGTCGCCGACGTCCCGGTCCTGACCTCCTGGTCGGTGGACGACCTGCGCTGGGCGCTGCGCCAGGGCACCGCGGCCTTCTTCGTGCTCACCAACACCCGCAGCCTGTCGCCCGAGGACGCCGCCGCCCGCAATCGCGAGGTGGTGCGCGCCCTGCAGGAGGCCTCGGCAGCCGAAGGCACCGGTTATGTCCTGGCGAGCCGGGGCGACTCGACCCTGCGCGGCCACTTCCCGCTGGAGACCGATGTCCTCGCCGAGGAGCTCGCCGCGTTGGGCGTGGGCGCTCCGGACGGTGTGGTATTGGTGCCCGCCTACATCGAGGCGGGGCGGCTGACCGTCGACTCGCGCCACTGGATGCGCACGACCGACGGGCTGCTCCCGGTCGGCGAGAGCGAGTTCGCGCGCGACGCCACCTTCGGGTACCGCAGTTCCTCGCTGCCGGAATGGGTCGAGGAGAAGACGGCCGGACGCACCAGCGCGGACGAGGTCCTGCGCATCACCCTCGACGACCTGCGGGGCGGGGGACCGGCCCACGTGACACGGCTGCTCTCCTCCCTGCGCGACCGGCGCACGGCGGTGGTCGACGCGGTGTGCGACGACGATCTGCGCGTACTGGCCCTCGCGCTCGCCGAAGCCGAGCAGAACGGCGCCCGGCTGGTGTACCGGGTCGGCCCGTCCTTCGTGCGGGCCCGCGCCGGGCAGCGCGGGCGGGCACCGCTCACCCCCGCCGAACTGCGTCCGCTGCGCGGCGACGCCCCCCACGGCCTCGTCGTCGTGGGTTCCCATGTCTCCTTGACGACACGGCAGTTGGACCGGCTGCGGGAGCGCGGGGGGATCGCCGAGTACGAACTCGACGTGGCCCTGCTGCTCGACGATCGGCGCGACGCGCACCTCGCCGAGGTCGCCGCGGCCGCCGCCGACGCGCTGGACTCCACCGACGTGGTGATCCGCACCTCCCGCACGCTCGTCACGGGGGCCGACGCGGACGACAGTCTGGCCGTCTCCCGCCGGATCTCCGCCGCGCTCGTGGAGACCGTCCGCCGCGTCAACGCGTCCCGCCGGCCCGCTTTCGTCGTCGCCAAGGGCGGCATCACCTCCAGTGACATCGCGACCCACGGCCTGGAGATCCGCCGTGCCTGGGCGCGGGGCACGCTACTGCCGGGGATCGTCTCGCTGTGGCAGCCGGTGGACGGCCCCGCCGCGGGGATCCCGTACGTCGTCTTCGCCGGGAACGTCGGCGGTGCCGACGCCCTCGCCGACGCCCTCGACCTGCTCAGGAGCGCATGATGCTGCTGCACGGAACCGACGCCCTCAAGCAGGCGGCCGCGGCCGGACGGGCGCTGCCCGGGTTCGTCGTCTACAACCTGGAGACGGTCCAGGGCATCACGGCCGCCGCCGAGGCGGCCGGACGGCCCGTTCTGATCCAGGCGGGCTCCAGCCCCTTCAAGCACGCCGGCCGACAGGCGCTGATGCGGCTGGCGTTGGACGCCGCCGAGCATTCGTCCGTCCCGTTGGGAGTGCATCTCGACCACAGCCGGGACCTGGACGAGATCACGGCCTGCCTGGAGGCGGGCTACACCTCGGTCATGGTGGACGGCTCCCACCTGCCTTTCGCCGACAACATCGCCCTGACCACGGAGGCGGTGCGCCGGGCACGCGGCTTCGGCGCCTGGGTGGAGGCCGAACTCGGAGCGCTGCCCGGTGACGAGGACGTCTCCACGGGCGCCACCGCACAGCAGTCGACGATGACCGACCCCGGGCAGGCGGCGGAGTTCGTGACGGCCACGGGCGTGGACGCCCTCGCGGTCGCGGTCGGCAACGTCCACGGTTTCACCAAGGACCCGGTCCGCCTCGACCTGGAGCGCCTGGCCGCGATCCATGACGCCGTAACCGTCCCCCTGGTCCTGCACGGAGCCAGCGGTCTGCCCGTCGAGCAGCTACACGGCGCCCTGGCGCGCGGCGTGGCCAAGGTCAACGTCAACGCCGAGCTGCGCCGCGCCTACCTCGAGGCCGTGCGCGGCCGTCTCCCGGACGCCCTGCCCGGCTCCGACGTCGTCGCCGTCTGGACCGCAGGCCGCGACGCGGTCAGGGACGCCGCCCTGGAAGTCATCGGCCGCCTCAGCCCATCGTCCGCCGCCTGATCCGGCACGGCCCACCCGCCCCGTACCGGCCTGTTCACCGCGCGCCGGAGAACCGGGTCCGCGTCCCACCGGCGTCGCCTCCCGAGCCACCGCTCGGACGACGCCCCCCCCAGCCGTCAGCGACGGCACCCCCTCTCGCCAGGGCCTCCCCACCCCTGGCGTCCTTCCCCGCTCATCCCTCGCGTCCCCTGGAGGACAAAGATGTCTCCCCGTCCCCACACCGCCGTCATAGGCCTCGGTGCCATGGGTTTGCCCATGGCCCGGCGCCTGGCCGGCCATCTCCCCGTCACCGTGTACGACATCGCGGCCGACCGGCGCGCCACCCTGGCGGCCGCAGGCGCCCGCGGCGCGACCTCCCCGGCCGAGGCCGCCCGGGACGCCGATGTCGTCGTCCTCGCCGTCCGCGACCAGGCCCAGGTCGAGGGAGCGCTGTTCGGGGAACACGGAGCCGCCGAAGCGCTCCGCCCCGGCACAGTGGTCGTCCTCACCAGCACCGTCGGCCCCGAGGCGGCCCGCGCCACCGCCGAACGGCTCGCCGAACGTGGCGTGCTGACCGTGGACGCGCCCGTCAGCGGCGGCCCGGTGCGGGCCGGCGACGGTGACCTGCTGATCGTCGTCGGCGCCGACGACGTCGCGCTCAAGACGGCGCGACCGGTACTGGACCTGCTCGCCTCCACCCTTACGGTGGTCGGCCCCCGCCCGGGCGACGGCCAGGCACTCAAGGCCATCAACCAGTTGCTGGCCGGAGTGCACATCGCCGCCGCCGCCGAGGCGATCGCGCTCGCCCGCGGCCTCGGTCTCGACCCCACCACCGTCGTGGACAGCCTCAAGCACGGTGCCGCCGGTTCGTTCATGTTCGCCGACCGTGGGCCGCGCATGGTGCAGTCGTACGAGGAGGGGCCCGAGCCGGCGGTCAAGTCGAGGCTGGACATCTTCGTCAAGGACATGGGCATCGTCACCGGCATCGCCAAGGACGCCCATGTGCCCGTTCCGCTGGCCGCCGCCGCCGAGCAGCTCTACCTGCTCGGCGAACGGGCCGGGCTCGGTGCGCGCGACGACTCCTCCGTCGTCACCGTGCTGTCCCCCAAGTCCTCGAAGGGAGAGGGACGATGAGCCACACCACCCTGCTGCTGATCGCGGTCGCCGGCGTCGCGGTCCTCCTCCTGCTCATCCTCAAGGGCAAGGTCCAGCCCTTCGTCGCCCTCGTCGTCGTCAGTATCGGCGTCGCCCTGGTCGCGGGTGTGCCCGCCGCCGACCTGGTCAAGACCATCGAGGACGGCATGGGCGCCACCCTCGGGCACATCGCCACCATCATCGCCCTCGGCGCGATGATCGGCCGGATCATCGAACTCTCCGGCGGCGCCCACGCCTTCGCCCACTCCCTCATCGAGAAGTTCGGCAGCCGCCGCACCCCGCTCGCCCTGACCGTCGCCGGGTTCGTCCTCGGCATCCCGGTCTTCTTCGAGGTCGGCCTGATCATCCTGATGCCGATCGCGTACGGCGTCGCCCGCGCGGCCCGCAAGCCGCTGCTGGTCTACGCGCTGCCGATGGGCGCCGCGATGCTCACCGTGCACGCGTTCCTGCCCCCGCACCCCGGCGCGGTCGCGGTCATCGAGGCGATCGGCGCGAGCCAGGGTCTGGTGCTGCTGATGGGCATCCCGGTCACGGCCGTCGTGGTCCTGCTCGGCTACCTGGTGTCCCGCCGTCTCACCCGCCGCGAGTACCCGATGGACCCGGTGGTGCGGGCCGAGGTCTACGGCGAACCGGTCACCGACGGGCCCTCTCCGACCCCGGCCGCCGCAGCCCCCGGCACGCCCGACGGGGGCGGCCACGCCACCGCCGTCCTGACCAAGCCCGTCACGCCCCGCACTGACGTCCGACCACCCTCGTTCGGCATGGTCCTCACACTCATCGTGACGCCGATCCTGCTCATCCTCCTCGGCACCCTCGGCCAGAACCTCCTCGCCGAGGGTTCCGCCCTGCGGGCCGTCCTCACCGTCCTCGGTGCCCCGATGGTCGCCCTGCTCATCGACGTCACCCTGTGCGGCTACTTCCTGGGTGCCCGCCGCGGCTGGAGTCGCGTACGCATCGCCGAGGTGATGGGGTCGGCGCTGCCGCCGGTCGCCATGGTCATCCTGGTCGCGGGAGCGGGCGGCGTCTTCGGCAAGGTGCTGGTCGCCAGCGGCATCGGCAACGCCGTCGCCGACGTCCTGGAGCGCACCGGGTTCCCGGTCCTGCTGCTGGCCTTCCTCACGTCGCTCGCGCTGCGCGCGGCACAGGGATCCGCGACCGTCGCCCTCATCACCACCGCCGGCATCCTCACTCCGTTGCTCCACCGGGCGGACCTTTCGACCGGTCAACTGTCCCTCGTGGCGCTGGCAATGGGCGCGGGAGCGCTCGCGCTGTCACACATCAACGACGCGGGCTACTGGATGTTCACCAAGCTCACCGGCCTTGATGTGGCCGCCGGCCTGCGCACCTGGACGGTCCTGACGACCGTCATGGGCCTGTCAGGGTTCGCCCTCACCGCGTGCATGTGGCCATTGGTCTGACGTGCCGTCATCACGACCCGATGCCCGCCCCGGCCGTCACAGGCCGGGGCGGGCATCTTCACCGATGCGCCCGCTCCGCCCGGGCCCGCGAGGGGCAAGGCTTGGAGCGTGTGCCGAACGGGCCCGGAGCCGGTCCGGACCTTGAGGGACCGCACTCACCTTGCTCACGCCGTACGGCTGACGCACGCTTGTCGTATGGGTGCGGACGACGGGCCTACGCTCATCATGTCCGTCCAGCGGGCCTTGCGTCTGCTGGAGGCGGTGAGCGCGCACGAGAACGGCGCGCCGGCGAAGCAGCTGGCACGCGAGACGGGTCTGCCCCTGGCCACCGCCTATCACCTGCTGCGGACGCTGGTCCACGACGGATACGTGCGGAAGCTGGACGACGGCGGGTTCATCCTGGGCGACAAGCTGCAGACGCTGCAGACCACGGGCCGTGGACAGGCCCTGCTCAGCCGCGTCCGTCCCACGCTCGCAGCGCTGCGAGACGAGCTCACGACCGCCGCCTACCTCACCTTCTACGAGGAGGGCGAGATCAGGGTCGCCGAGATCGTCGACGGCCCCCGGGCGCCCCGGGTCGACCTCTGGGTGGGGTTCGAGGACGCGGGGCACGCCACCGCGCTGGGCAAGTCCGTGCTGCGAGAAATGGACGAGGCGGCCCGCAAGGACTACCTCTCCCGTCACCACCTAGCCGACCTCACCCCACGGACGATCACCAGCCTGCCGGAACTGCTCCGGAGACTGGACTCCTCACCCGTGGCCCCGGCCGTCACGGACCTGGAGGAGTACGCCCTCGGTACGGTCTGCGTCGCCGTCCCCGTCTACAGCGGGGACATACTCGGCTCGCTCGGCGTGTCACTGCCGGCGGACCGGCTCGCCCGGCTGCCGGAGATCCGGGCACGTCTGATCCCCACCGCGAGCCGCGTGACCAGGAGCCTCTCGCTCACTATCTGAAAACCCTCTCCTTGTGGCGCCCGAGCCGACCCCGTTTCCTGGATGAAACAGGCATTTCGGTAGTACGCCCCGTACACAGGTGAGGACTGCGGACGAAAACATGAGTCAGCTCCGAGACCATGGTGGTGACCATCGGCCGACACGGCTGTTCAGGAACCGAATGGCAGGCCCCGGGACCTCGGCCTGCAGGCGCGCCGTCGCGCGGTTGGCCGCCGGCACGCCCGTTCTGCCCGTGCTGATCGTCTCCGTCGTCGTGCTCGCCGACCTGGCCGGCGGAGCGGGGATGATCTGGCTGCCCCTGCTCGCGGCCGGGCCCGCGCTGGCCGCCACCACCAACGGGCCGCGTGGGGTCTTCTGCGTGGGTTTCCTCGCCGTGGTGCTCGGCGCGACGCTCGGAGTCCGGGACGGTGTTCCGGGCGGCGAACTGGCGGCCGTAATGTCCGCCCTGGGCGCCGTCACCCTTGCGGGCGGCCTGGCCAGTGCGCTGCGCGGCCGCCGTGAACGGGTGCTCGCGGCCGTCCGCTCGGTCGCGGAGACCGCTCAGCACGCGCTGCTCAAGCCCGTTCCGGCGACTGTCGGCCCGTTCCAGGCGGCCGTCCGCTACAGCGCCGCGGCGGCCGAGGCCCGTATCGGCGGGGATCTCTATGCACTGATACCCACCCCGTACGGGGTGCGGCTGATCGTCGGTGATGTGCGGGGCAAGGGGCTGCCGGCCGTGGGGACCGCCGCGCTGGTGCTCGGTGTCTTCCGTGAGGCCGCCTATGACGAGCCCGATCTCCTTGCCGTCGTCGACAGGATCGAGCGGAGTCTGGCGCGCAATCTCGGGCACGACGACTTCGTCACCGCCGTGGTCGCCGGGTACCCCCAGGCCGGGAAGCTGGAGGTGGTGAACTGCGGACACGCGCCTCCGCTGCTGGTCCGCGAGTCCGAAGGCGTCGTGGAGGTGGAGCCCACGCATCCGGCCCCACCCCTCGGGCTGAGGGCCCTCACGGGTCACGCCCCCGGCCTTCAGGTGCTGCCCTTCGCGGACGGGGACCAACTGCTGCTCTACACCGACGGGGTGACCGAGGCCCGCGACCGCGGACGGGCGTTCTATCCGCTCGCCGAAGGGCTGGCGCGCCACGTGTCCGACGAGCCGGCACGCACCCTCGGCGCGCTCCATGACGAACTGCTCGCACATGTGGGCGGTCGACTGCACGACGACGCGGCGCTGCTCCTGATCCGCAAGCCGGCCCTTACCGATCAGGGGGTTCCCGAAGCGACCGTTCCCCGGAAGAACCCTCCCGAGCCGGCGTCCGAGGCCGCTCGTGACATCGGAGCCCCGGCCGCCGAGGCTGTGTGACTCCAGCTACGACCTGGGTCCCCGGCACCGGGGACAGGACCGCCTGGAAGACGTCCGCCGCGCCACGGCAAGTGCATGCCGGTGCGTCGGATTCCACCTCGACGCGGCCCACGGCTTCGGCCGTGAACGGGGGCGTCATGCGATGACCACCTCGCCCCCGCGCTCCGGCAGAGGTCAAGGGTGTGCGGGTCGGCGCCTCTGTCGCCGAACGGATTCTGACGGAGCCCTGCGAGCCGGCCCGCGCCTGCGGGGCCGACGGGACGGCGTTCAAGGGAATCCTCGCCCGCAATCTCGGCGAACTCGACGCCCTGCTGCCCGGCCGTCCCTACCGGGCCCTCTCCTCACCCAGGCCCGCTCCGCCTACCGGTACGACCGCAACAGCTCCGACCAGTACGGGGTGAGCTGGTCCGGCCCGTTCGGCCAGGCGAGCATCGGCAGGCAGGAGTCCGCCGTGTCGCTGCTGGTCTCCGTCCTCTGATCCAGGTCCTCGGATCCCTCGCACAGGGGTGAGCCGCGCGGTCGGTGTTCTGCCGCGCGGCTCACTTCCCGCGAATCAGAAGACGCGGACGGAGGGGCTGCAATCCACACCCGAGTTGACATGAGCGCGCCATTCTCGATTCGTCCCCACCCACCGACGGGAGCCCCATGTCCGACAACACCACTCCCCTTTCCTCCCCCACGCTCACCCGCCCCTGCCGTGCCCGGCTGACGTTCGGCCGTTGAACGACGCCGTGCCCTCAGGTGTCGCTCACTCGCGAAGCCGGGAGTCGCCGGCCGGAAGGTGGATCATCCGCCGACGGCCGGGAGCCCTGACGGCGTCCGCTTCGAGGAACCGGGTGATCGCCTGCAGGGCGTGGCCGAGGGTTGCGCCGAGCGGCGGTCCGGTCGTCTCGTGGGGCTGCAGGGCCCAGTGCTCGACCGCGACGCGTAGCGCGGTGTTCATCATGCCCGCTTCCAGGCGGACGGCCAGGCCGTCCTCGGAGCGATCGGTGCCTTCGGCGATCAAGCCGGCGAGGATGCCTTCGGCGTCGAAGTGAGCCTCCAGCCAGACGGCACGCAGGCCGGGCTCGTCACGGCTCAGGCGGACGAGGCCACGCAGGGTCTCCAGGGGCGTACGCGTACCTCAAGGACACGGTGATCCTGGGACCGCAGGGGGCTCGCCCACGAGGTCGTGCCCATGCCCGAGCCGATCGGCTGACCGTACGACACAGCGACGGCCCGCCCCTGGCGCAGGGGGCGGGCCGTCGCCGCGCGACCTTGCGGCGAGCCGGTGCTTTCCGGCTGGGGCCGTCGTCGTCAGCTTGTGAGGACGACGAGTTGCCGGGTCGCCCGGGTCATCGCGACATAGTGGTCGACCGCTCCTTCGATGCCCTTGCCGAACGCCTCCGGGTCGACGAGGACGACCAGGTCGAACTCGAGCCCCTTCGACAGCTCCGGGGTCAGCGACCGGACGCGGGACGTCGTCCGGAAGGTGGGATCGCCGATCACGCAGGCGATCCCGTCGGCATGTGCGGCGAGCCAGGTGTCGAGGATCGAGCTCAGATCCGAAACAGATCCGTGGACGACGGGCACGCCGCCGCTGCGGATCGAGGTCGGCACGTTGGCGTCCGGGAGCACGGCCCGGATGACCGGCTCGGCTTCCGCCATGATTTCTTCCGGCGTCCGGTAGTTGATGCTCAGGGAGGCCAGGTTGATCCGGTCGAACCCTATCCGCTCGAGCCGTTCCTGCCACGACTCCGTGAACCCGTGCCTGGCCTGGGCACGATCCCCGACGATGGTGAAGCTCCGTGACGGGCACCGGAGCAGCAGCATCTGCCACTCCGCGTCGGTCAGCTCCTGAGCCTCGTCCACGACGATGTGCGCGAACGGGCCGGCGAGCAGGTCCGGTTCGGCGCTGGGCAGTGCGGTCTCGTCGACCAGGGCGTCCTGGATGTCCTGCCCGTGCAGCATCGTCACGGCGCCTTCGCCGTCGTCATCGGCCGCGAGCAGGGTGTCGACGACCTTGGCCATCTGCTCCCGTTCGGCGGCGACAGAGGCCTTGCGCCGACGCTCACGCAGTGCCGCCTGCGGGTCGCCGAGCCGCTGCCGTGCAGCGTCCAGGATCGGCAGGTCGGACACCGTCCACTCCTGGGCGTTCTCGCGCTGCAGCTTCCGAACGTCGTCGCGGCCGAGCCAGGGAGCGCACATCCGCAGGTAGGCGGGTACCGACCACAGGTCTCCGACGAGGTCGGCCGCCTCGAGCAGCGGCCACGCGCGGTTGAAGGCCGTGAGCAGTTCCCTGTTCTGCCGCAGCGACTTGCGGAGCAGGTCGGCCGAGGCGTCGCCCTCGTGCTTGTCCACCAGGATCGTGAGCAGTTCCTCCCAGACCTGGTCGCGCGCCTCGTTGTGCGGAGTTCCGGGTTCTGCCGCTTCGAACGCCACGGCCCAGTCGTCGGCGCTCAGCCAGATGTCGGACCAGTGGGTCGTGACCGTCATCCCCTTGGTGGGCGGCTCCTCGTAGAACCTGACGGCCCTCTCGATCGCCTGCACCAGGTCCGCGGACGACTTGAGGAGGGCCACGTCCGGGTCGGGCTCGACCGCTGCCGCGCCTCCCTCGGCGACGAGGTCCCGCAGGGTGCAGGTCTGCACACCCTCCTCGCCGAGGCTGGGGAGGACGTCGGCGACGTAGGCCAGGTAGGGCCGGTGCGGACCGACGAACAGCACGCCGCCCCGGCGGTGACCGAGGCGAGGGTCGGAGTAGAGGAGATAGGCGGAGCGGTGCAGGGCGACGACGGTCTTCCCGGTACCCGGACCGCCGTCGACGACGAGTGCGCCGCGGGATCCCGCGCGGATGATGGCGTCCTGGTCGGCCTGGATGGTGCCGAGCACGTCTCGCATCCGTGGCGACCGGTTGCTGCCCAGGCTGGCGATGAAGGCGGACTGGTCGTCGAGCGCGGCGTGTCCGGCGAACCCGTCCGAGGTGAACACCTCGTCCCAGTAGTCGCCGATCCGTCCGCGGGTCCAGCGATACCTGCGTCGGCTCGCCAGACCCATCGGGTTGGCGTGGGTGGCTCCGAAGAACGGCTCGGCCGCGGGGGAGCGCCAGTCGAGCAGCAGCCGACGACCCGTGCTGTCGGTGAGGCCAAGTCGTCCCACGTAGACCGGCTCGGGGTTGTCCGCGCTGACCATGTGTCCGAGACACAGGTCCAAACCGAAGCGACGCAGTGCGCGCAGACGAGCGGTCAGCCGGTGGATCTCCGTGTCCCGGTCCATGGCCTGCCGCCCCACACCGCCGGGCGCCCTGCGCTCGGCATCGAGGTGGTCGGACAGTTCGGCGATCGCCTGCTCGAGGCTCTGCGCGATGGCCGCGAAGTGCTGCTCGTCATCGGCGATCAGCGTCGGGTCGGCCTTGGGGGAAAGGCGGTCGGGAAGGTCAAACACGCTGGTGGTCAGCGGGTTCACGTCATGGGCTCCGATCTGAGGTCGCTCGCGACCATTGCGCGCGGCAAAGCGTCTGGACTGGCGTGACGAACCTGGTGGCCATGGCGAGCAACGCTCCGCCTGACGTGGCCCCCGTGGCCGTTGTCGGTTGAGGTCGCCAGGGCTCTCAAGGGTTCTCGTGTTCTGGGTCCTGGTTCGACGATCCCGTGGGTTCACGTGGACACTGGCGGCCTTTCTCGGCTTGCGGTGTCGAGCAGCAGTTTCGCGGCCACCGTCGCCCCGTCGGTGCGGATCGCGCCGGCCACGGCCCTCGCTCGTGCGCGGGTCTCGGGGGTCAGGGCCGTCCTGAGCGCGGTCGACAGGGACTCGAAGGTCGGAGTCGGACCGTCGTGTGCCGCGCCGATGCCCAGGTCGGCCACCCGGCCGGCCCAGTATGGCTGGTCCACCATCTGGGGTACCACCACCTGGGGCGCGCCGGCCCGGGCCGCCGTCGTGGTGGTGCCCGCGCCGCCGTGGTGCACGACGGCGGCCACCCGGCCGAACAGTGCCTGGTGGTTGACATCGCCGACGGCGAAGCAGTCGTCCCGGTCGTCGATCAGGGACAGGTCGGCCCAGCCGCGTCCGACGAGGACGCGGCGGCCCTGCGCGCGGACCGCCTCCACGGCCACCCGGGCGACGTCCTTCGAGGCGCCCATGGGCATGCTGCCGAAGCCCACGTACACCGGAGGTGCGCCGGCGTCCAGGTACGCCACCAACTCGGCCGGGAGCGGGCGCTCGTCCGGGAGGATCCAGGCGCCGGTCTGTACGACGTCGAGGTCCATCAGCTTCTGCCACGGGCCCAGGGTCGGGTCCGCCGCCAGCCACGGCCGGTCGGTGAAGACGTGGTCGCGGACGTTGTCCACCGGCGACAGGCCGATCGACGCCCGGTGGCTGTTGAGCGCCTCGCCGTACAGCGCGTTCACCTTCTCGGCGTCCAGGCCCCACAGCACACGGTTGTCGGTCACGTCCGGCGGGAACGGCCGGCCCGGCCGCGGTGACGGCGGGTAGTGCGGCGACGGCAGTTCGAACGGATGGAAGCACGCGTACACGTAGTGGATGCCCAGCTTCTCGGCCACCGACCGTGTGCCGGCCGGCATCAAACCGGTCGCCACCACCACATCACATCCCTCGGCCGCCGCGCCGACCGTGTCGAACCGCGCGGCGACCAACTCGGCCGCGATCCGGGGCGCGTCCGCCGCCGACAACGGCGTCGCCCCGGTCACCAGCTCTCGCACCGACTGGCCGAACGGCACCAGCGGCACGCCGACACCGGCCAGTAACTCCGCGAACTCCTTGTCCGGCGGCGCGCACACCCGCACCTCCGCGCCGAGTTCCCGCAACCGCGCAGCGAGTCCTCCCAGCGGTGCGACGTCCCCCCGCGACCCATACGTCGACAACAACACACGCACTTCGCGACTCCCGTTCGGCGGATTCCGGCTCAGGCCGGTGATTCTGCGGCACGACCGGGGTCTTGCCGCAAGCCCCCTGGTGCGCTATACGTTGAGAGTGGAAAGGAGTGGGTACTCCCCTTTCCCCTCATCCCCCTCATCGTCCGGTGCGGACGAACAACCTCCTCGCGAAGCGGCACGCGCCGCGTACGGCCCGTCGGTGCCGTCGGCTCAGGAGGGTCTCCCATGGGCCCACGGAGCCTGGCAACTGCTGCCGCCCGAGCTGGGGTTCGGCTCCGGACGGACATGCCGACGCCGCCTCGAGCGATGGCGGCCGGCGGGGGTGACGTCGTGGCGGCGGCCACCCGCCTTCGACCGCCAGGCGTCAAGCAACGCGAACGCGATGTCGGTCAGGTCCGCCGACAGATGCTTCGTCCTTCGGCCGTCACCGCCCTTGCGGGTGTGCTCTCCCCGATGTCCCGTCCCGGCGGCCGCCGACCGGCCGCCGTACAGGAGCCGACCTCACGGTCGGCCGCTCCGACGCTCTCGGGATTCCGTACTTGCGGTAATTGTGATCTTTATCTGCTTAGCATTCGGAAGTCTGCTTCCTGATGCTTTGTCGAATGTGGTGCAGAGGTCGTTCGTGCAGTCAACCGCGAGAGGAGGCCCAATGGCCTCGACAGGCCGTCGTAGATCGCTACTGCAAGACACCTCTTCACGACACGACCCCGAATTGCGCGCCGTGGCACGGCACTTCGGGCGGCGCAGCTTCTTCACCGTCACCGCAGCGGCCGTCGCCCTCGCCTTCAGCACCAACCTGCCGGCCCGGGGAGCGGCAGGCTCCGCCGAGCTCGACTCGGCAAGGATCCCCACCGATCCGTTCACGCTCGGCGTCGCCTCCGGAGACCCGCTTCCCGACTCCGTGCTGCTGTGGACCAGGCTCGCCCCCGCCCCGTACGAGCCGGACGGCGGTCTGCCCCAGAAGTACGTCGTCGTCCGGTGGGAAGTGGCCCTCGACGAGCGCTTCGCCCTGACCGTCCGCAGTGGCGTCGCCATCGCCTATCCCGAGTACAACCACACCCTTCACGTCGACGTCGAGGGACTCAAGTCCGACCGGGTCTACTACTACCGGTTCAAGACCGGAGCCTGGATCAGCGAGACGGGCCGTACGCGCACGGCGCCCGCCGCCACTGCCGCCACCGCGACGTTCTCGTACGCCGCCGTCGCCTGCCAGGCCTACCACGACGGGTTCTACACGGTGCACCGCCATCTGGCCCAGGACGACGTCGACGTGGTCTTCCATCTCGGCGACTACCTGTACGAGTACGCCGTGGACTCCGCGGGCGGCGCGCGCAACTACACGGACCGACAGCTGCCCGACCTTTTCAACCGTGAAGCCAGGACCCTGGAGGACTACCGGCTGCGCTACGCGCTCTACAAGAGCGATCCGGACCTGCGGGCGGTCCATGCCGCGCACCCCTTCGTCATCACGTGGGACGACCACGAGACGGAGAACAACCGCGCGGGCGCCATCAGCGAGAACAACGACCCGCCGGAGGTGTTCCTGCTGCGTCGCGCGGCCGCCTACCGGGCGCACTGGGAGAACCAGCCGCTGCGCAGCGCGCAGCTGCCCGCTGGTCCGGACATGCGGCTCTACCGTCGGCTCCAGTGGGGCACGCTCGCCCAGTTCGACGTCCTCGACACCCGGCAGTACCGCTCCGACCAGGCGTACGGCGACACCAAACACGCTCCCGGCCGCGTGCCGGACGACCCGACGCGCACCATCACCGGGGCGGCGCAGGAAGCATGGCTGATCGACGGCTGGCGTGCCTCGCAGGCCCTGTGGAACGTGATGCCGCAACAAGTGTGCTTCTCGCAGCGCAAACTCGGCCTCAGCCCGGACGCGAAGATGTCCATGGATGCCTGGGACGGCTACCGGGCCTCGCGCCGACGGATCCTCGACGGCGCGAAGTCGGCCGGCGTCGAGAACCTGGTGGTGATGACCGGGGACGTGCACGTCGGGTACGCCTTCGACATCAAGGACGACTTCGACGACCCGGCGTCAGCGACTCTGGGCACGGAGATCGTCGCCACATCCGTCGCGAGCGGCAGGGACGGCGCCGAGAAGCCCCCGAACCGGGACACCTACCTCAAGGCCAACCCGCATCTCAAGTTCTACAACGGGCAGCGCGGCTATGTGAGGGTCGAACTGGACCGTCAGGCGGCGCGGGCCGACTTCAGGACCGTGTCCGCCGTGACGACACCGGGCGCGCCGATCACGACCGCCGCGTCCTTTGTGACCGAGGCCGGCAACCCCGGCCTCGAGCCCGTGTGACGAGCGCTGTTCTCCTCGCCGACGCTCACTCTCCGGTGTGCTCCCGGGCACCGGTACCTGGTGTGTCGGCCCGTCAGCACCCGGTGATCCGCCGGGCGGGCCCTTCATGTCGTCCAATGCGCGGAACAGGCAGGAAACGGACATTTTCTGAGCGGTTTTCGGCAAAACCTAGGGTTTCGAGGCCCTTCTGCCACCGAAGACCTAGGAGACACCTGATGGTCCACAGACATGCCGGAGCCGGCTGTGCAGCCTTGGCGGTACTGGGCGCACTCGTGCTCACGGGGCTGCCCGAGGCGGCGGCCGTCGAGCCTCCCGCGCCGGCAGCACCGCCCTCCGTCGCCGCGACGCTCGGTGCCGACAACCCGGCGCCGGCCGTCCTGCGCGCGTTGGAGCGCGATCTGGGCCTGACGGCAACACAGGCCAAGACGCGTCTGGTGAACGAGGCGGAGGCCGGCACGCGCGCCGGTCGGCTCCAGAACACGCTGGGCGGGCGCTTCGCGGGAGCATGGGTGCGCGGCGCGACCTCCGCCGACCTGACCGTCGCGACCACCGAGGCCGCGGACGTCCCCGCCATCAGGGCCGGCGGAGCGCGGGCAGCGGTCGTCAAGACCGCGCTGGGGGACCTGAAGACCGCCAAGGCGAAGTTGGACGGCGCCGTGACCGGCAAGGCCCTCGACACGCCGGTTCGGTACATCGACGTACGGACCAACCGGGTGACGGTGCAGGCGACTAGCCGTGCCGCCGCGGACGCGCTCATCGCGGCCTCCGGCGTCGACCGGAAGGTCGTGGACATCAGGGTGTCCGCCGACCAGCCTCGCGCCCTGTACGACGTCCGAGGCGGTGACGCCTACTACATCGACGACACCGCCCGCTGCTCCGTGGGATTCGCCGTCACCAAGGGCGCGCAGCAGGGGTTCGCCACGGCCGGCCACTGCGGGAAGGCCGGGGCCAAGACCGCCGGCTTCAACAACGTCGCCCAGGGCACCTTCCAGGCCTCCGTCTTCCCCGGCCGGGACATGGCGTGGGTGGGCGTCAACAGCGACTGGACCGCAACGCCCTACGTCAAGGGGGAGGGTGACCAGAACGTTCAGACCGCCGGATCGGTCCAGGCCCTGGCGGGCGCCGCGATCTGCCGGTCCGGCTCCACCACGGGCTGGCACTGCGGCACGATCCAGCAGCACGACACCAGCGTCAACTACGCGGAGGGCACCGTCGACGGCGTGACCCGCACGACGGTGTGCGCGGAGCCGGGCGACTCCGGCGGCTCCTACATCTCGGGAACCCAGGCTCAGGGCGTCACCTCGGGAGGCTCCGGCGACTGCACGAGCGGCGGCACCACCTTCTACCAGCCGATCAACCCGCTGCTCAGCACCTACGGCCTCACCCTCAAGACCAGCACGGGCGAGAGCGGTACGTCCGCTCCCCAGGACGGTCAGGCGGGCGGTTGGGCCGCGGGTCAGGTCTACGAGGTCGGAGTGCGGGTGACCTACGACGGTGTCTCGTACCAGTGCCTGCAGGCGCATCAGGCGCAGGGTGCGTGGCAGCCCGCTCTCACCCCTGCGCTGTGGCAGCGCGCTTGACGACCACGATCACGCCGCGGCGCGAGGTCTTCGGACCTGGACCTCGGGCCGCGCCATGTGTCGGCCACGCCCGGCTCGTCCCGCTACGCCTAGGCCGGCAGGGCGTACGCGGTCGGTACGAACGCGTCGCGGGCGCGGAGGCGGCGGGGCACATGGCGGCCAACGCCGTTCCGGTGCCGGGCCGGAAGCCCGGGAAGGCCTCAAGCCGAGAGGGGTCCCGCTCCGAGGAGCGGAGAACGCCGAACACCCAGCTCGGTTCGGGATGTGACGGCCAATCAAGTGGACAGGTGTGTCGGGTTCGCCGAGTCCGTACCGGCTCACGTCCTTGCCGGTACCGGACGCCGGAGGAGGTAGACGGCCGCGGTCGAGACCAGGACGGCCATGCACGCGATGAACACCAGCCCTGCGGCCTCCAGACCGATCGGACCCACCAACACCCCCACACCGATCACCGGCACAGAGATACCCGCGTAAGCCACCACGAACAGCGTCGAGATCACAGCCGCACGCTGGTCCGCGGGAGACGCTTCGGCCAGCGCGGCCAGCGCCCCGCGAAACGCCAGCCCCTGCCCGCCCCCGCCCACCACCGCGCTCAGCACCACCAGCGCAAGCAGATCCCACCGCAGCGCGCCGGCGAGCAGCGCCAGCCCGGCGAGGAGTGCGGCGCAACCCAGCGGCAGCGATCGCCCCATCCCGACGCGGCCGACCGCCAACTGCCCGGCAGTCGAGGCGAAGAAGGCCAGCGCGACGACCAGTCCGCTCACGGCATGGTTGTCCACGTCCAGGGACTGTGCGAGAAACGCCGGGCTGACCGACGTGAACACCCCGAACAGTGCGAACCCCACGAACGAGGCGATCGCCGCAGGCACGAACACCGCCCGCACCTGCGTGGGCAGACCGGGCCGCTGCGGCCGTACGGTGCTCAGCGGCCGCGGCTGCCCCACGGTCTCCGGAAGCCGCAGCAGGACGGCGGCCGAGCAGGCGACCAGGGCGAGGTGTACGGCGAACGGCAGGTGCAGCGGCCAGGCGGCGTACTGGGCGAGCACTCCGGCGAGCAGGGGGCCGCAGCCCAGCCCGCCCATATTGGCGGCCGTCGCCACGAACGTGGCCTGTGAGGTGCCGCCGTACGGTGCCAACTCCATCACGTAAGCCGTGGCAGCCCCGGTGAACAGACCGGCGGACAGCCCCGACAGCAGCCGCCCGGCATACAGCCAGCCCAGCCCGGCCGCGCACAGGAAACAGAGGGCACTCGCCGCCCCGAATCCCAGCCCCCACAGCAGCACGGGCCGTCTGCCCACGGCGTCAGAGGCGTTGCCCGCCAGCAGCAGCACACCGATGACCCCGAAGGCGTACACGGCGTACACGACGGTCACCGTCAGCTCGGAGAACCCGAACTTCTCCTGGTAGAGGCCGTAGAGCGGAGTCGGCAGCGTGGTGCCGGCCATGCACACGGCGAACACCGCCCCGCTGAGCAAACACTGGCGCCACCCTCGGCGATCACCTTCCACGCCGCCGACGGTAACCCCGTAGGCCGCCCCGGTCCCGCCCGGCGTGCCCGGCGAGTCGCCGGTACGGGAGCCGTCGATGGGGCGTTCGAACAGGTCGGTCGCAGTTGCTGAGGCAAGGGGGAACCCGGGGGCGAGGGTGGTGAGGGCGCGGGTGCCGCGGGGTTCGTAGAGCGGTCTGCGTGCCGATTCATCACCGGTCCGGACTGATCATCACCGGTCCGGAAGCGGGTGCGGCTCTCTCGCGATCAAGGTGTCGCTCAGCAGATCCCGCAGTGTGAGTGCCGCCGGTAGCGGGGCGGCTGGCAACGCCACATGTACGGTCCGGCGCAGGGCCGGGTCGGTGAGGCGGCGCAGGACGAGTTCGCCGGGGACTGCCCAGGCGGCAAGCGAAGGGACCACTGCCACCCCCAGCCCGGCGGCCGCGTAGCCGAACTTTCCGGTCCACTCCGCGATTCGGATGATCTTCCTGGGGATGAAGCCCGCCCGCGCGCAGGCGTCGGCGAGCATCGTGGGACGGTCGCCGTACGCGTTCTGGAGCCAGGCCTCGTCGCGCAGTTCACGCAGGTCGACCGGTTCGGTTCCCGCCAAGCGGTGCCCGCGCGGGAGCGCGACGAGGAGCTCGTCCTCGCACAGCACCGTCGTCGTGACACCGTCGGCCGACGGCAGGCCGTACGGGTAGTCGCTGACGACGGCGAGGTCCAGTGTCCCGTCAGCGAGGCGCTCCATCAGCGTGTCCGTCGGGCCCTCCACCGCCACGACCTCGACATCCGGCCTGGCGTTCCGGAGCGCCCGCAGGGCGGTGGGCACCAGTGAGATGTTGGCGGTGGCGAACGCGCCCACGTGCAGCAGCCCGCCGTGCCCCGCGTGCAGCACGGCCAGCTCCCGCTCCGCCCGCGACAGCCGGTCGAGTACCTCCATGGCGTGCCGGTGCAGCGTACGGCCGGCGGAATTGAGCCGTACACCCCGAGGGAGCCGCTCGAACAGCGGCCCGCCCGCCTGCTGTTCCAGTGTGGCGATCCGGCGGGACACCGCGGACTGCGTGTAGTTGAGCCGCGCCGCCGCCTTCGTGAACGATCCGGTCTCGGCCACGGCCACGAGCAGCCGCAGCGCGTCGATCTCGAACATGTTCCCCGACTCCTCACGCTTCCAAGATCGTCCTCCGGTCATCACCATCTTCCCCCAAGGTATTCCTCGGGCGCATAGATCCCATGCAATCCAGTCGCTGGTGGAATGCCTTGCCTCGTCCTAACGTCGTTCACGCGGCGGGGCTCCGGAGGGGGAGCGAGCCCCGCCGCTCCCGATGGCCATGAGATCCGAGGGGGAAGTGTGTTGTCGCGACGGGGAGTTGAGACGGGGCGGGACCGGTGACCCGGCCGGCCGCGCTCGTGTTGCCGGCGATGCTGGCCGATCTGGAGGAACTCGTGCTCTGCGAGTCCTTCTCGGCCGACCACGCGTCAGTGGCGCGCAGTGCCGAGGTGGTCGGCGCCCTCGGGACGAGGCTGCTGGGGGCCGGGCCGGAGACGATCGTGATCGACGGCGTGACCCATCTGCGGTGGACCTTCGGCACCCCGCGGGTCCTGCTGGTGGGACACCACGACACGGTCTGGCCCACAGGCTCGCTCCGGAACCACCCCTGGTCGGTGGCCGACGGGATCGCCCGCGGACCCGGAGTCCTGGACATGAAGGCGGGACTGGTGCAGATGTTCCACGCGCTGGCCTCCCTGCCCTCCCCGGACGGGGTGTGCGTACTGGTCAACGGGGACGAGGAAGTCGGCTCCGTGACCTCCCGGCAGCTGATCGAGGAATCCGCGCGGGGGTGCGCGGCGGCCTTTGTGCTGGAGGCGTCCGCTGACGAGGAGGGTGCGCTCAAGACCGCCCGCAAGGGCACTTCGCGGTACGAGGTCGTGGTACACGGCCGGGCCGCGCACGCGGGTCTGGAACCGCACAAGGGGGTCAACGCCGCGGTGGAGGCCGCTCACCAGGTGCTGTCCATCGCCGGCTTCGGGGACTCGATGGGGGCCGTCGGAGCCGCACACTCCGGCCCGGGCTTCGCGACCGTCACGCCCACCCTGCTGTCGGCCGGCAGCGCGCGCAATACGGTGCCCGCCCTGGCGCGGGTGTCGGTGGACGTGCGCGTGCCGACCCCGGCGGCGCAGGACTGGATCGACGAGTGCATGCGGGGCCTCGCCGCCCGGACGCCCGGAGCCCGGCTGGAGGTGCTGGGTGGCAGGCAACGGCCGCCCATGGAACCGGAGTCGTCAGCCGAGCTGTTCGCCCTCGCCTCCCGGCTCGCCGCGGAACTGGGACAGGAGCCGCTGCGTGGGCTCGCCGTCGGCGGTGCCTCGGACGGCAACTACACCGCGGCGGCGGGCTGTCCGACGCTGGACGGCCTGGGCGCCGTGGGCGGCGGCGCGCACGCGGACACCGAGTACGTCGCTGTCGCACAGATGGTCCCGCGCACCCGTCTGCTCGCTCGACTCATTGCTCGCACGACTGGCTGAAGCGGCCTCGACGAGGACCGCTCCGATACGAAACCGAGGCTCCTGCATGAGCGTGCCGGGTTCCCCGTCCCCTGAAGTCGCCCGACTGGCCTCCCGGAGGGGCTTCGGCCGACTCGAACACACCTTCCTGCCAAGGAAGGAGGTCAACGTGCAGGAGAAGTACCGGGGACTGTTCATCGCCGCTTCCCTGACCGCCACCGTCTGCCTGGCGACCGGAGGCGTCCTGCTGTGGGTCTTGGTGGCCTGGTGGCTCGCGGCGTATCCCCTGATATTCAGCGCGCTGGCCATCGGTGGCCTGCTCAACAGCCCGAACTTCCGGAAGAAACTCGGCGCCCAACGCCTGCACCTCTTCGAGAGGGGGCTGCTCTTGGACAGGGGCGCCGGGCGACTGTTCGCGGTCCGCTGGGACCAGGCGGTCCATTACCAGGAAACCGTCCAGCAAGTGATCAACTACAAGGGTACGAAGACCCCTTTCAACAGCGCGCACAACTCCACCCTGGTGGCGCCCAACGGCACCAGAGTGGAGATCTCGTCCTTCTTCGCCGACTACGGGACCTGGCTGCCCCTGATCGCCGAGGCCATCGCCCGCGCCCAGGCCCAGCAGGTGTGGGAGGCGGTCCGGGAGGGGCAGAAAGTGGGTTACGGCCCGTTCAGCCTGGACGCCACCGGAATCTCCGCCGAACGCAACGGGATTCTGCCCTGGTCGGCCGTCGAGACGATCGATGTCCGCGAGGGCTTCGTGGTCGTCCGGCAGCACGGACAGCCCAGAGCCTGGGCGCTCGCCGAGGTCAAGACCGTGCCGAACCTCCTCGTCTTCCTGACCGTCGCCTCGAACCTCTACGGCGGGTGACGCACACGCCGCCGGCCGGCCGTGCGTGGACCAATCGGGAGTCCCTGTACCTGAGTTCGGAGCGGGCAGCGCAGGACACGGACCTCCTCGACGGCCGATCTCGGGCTGCCGTCGACGGCTGGGCACGTGGCGACGGGCCCAGGCGCGGCAGCATGCGCCCGCACGCGGCCGTGACCGCGTGCGGGACGCCGGGTCAGCTGAACGGATCCAGTGTGAGGTAGGCCTGCCGAGGATTTCCGTCGTGGACGAGCGACTCGTGGTGGCCGACGTCGTCGAAGGCGAATGCGTACGCCTTCCCGTCGGCCATCTGCGCATGGATGATCCGCGCGTAGTGATTGGTGACGGCGTCCTGGTAGAAGGCGGCCGCCGAGGCGTCGGGCTGATTGGGGTTGACCAGCAGCGTGGAGCGGTTGAAGCCTGCGCACAGAGTGCGCGAAATCGGCCCACGCACCGCGTCGTTGGGCGCGTCAAGGAGCTTGTGGCAGCCGAAGATGCTGTCCGCGTCCGGTTTCTGGAAGCTGGTGACGACCGCGCCGGAACTGTTCGTGAAGTTCATGACGTTGCCCGAGACCCGGCCGTAGTACTTGGTGTTCGGCTGGTCGGCGAACGGTGTGACCGTCAAGGTCGTCGTCGCGTACTTCTGCCAGACACGGTTGACGTAGTCGTCCATCACGGAGGCGGACAGGGCCCCGGTCTCCAACCCGTACCCGGGCGAGAGCGCGCGCAGAACCGTCCCGTCGGACCGCGTCTGGATCAGGTTTCCCCACCCGCCGGACTGCCCCCGCAGGGTGTTGAGGACCGCGTTGAATCCGCCCGCCTTGAGATGACCGGTGCTGATGGTGCCGGCGTCGGCGCGCTGCACACCCACTGCGTACGGCGCGGAGAGCATGTCCACCTGGGTGCTGTTGAGCCACAGCCCGGCATCGTTGAGCGTGTACTCCGACCAGTTGAACAGGATGTTCCGGTTGGGGTCGCCGGGGTTCTGCACAGCGGGCTGCACCAGGCCGCCGGTGGTCAGCTTGAAGACGAGCTTCTGCCCGTAGGAGAAGTAGATCCGACCCGAGAACTTGGGTATCTGGATCGTCGCCGACTGCCCTGCTGCCGGCCCGGGGATGGATGCGTCCGGTGCCGGTGTGGGCGGGTTGCCGCCGGCGGGCCAGGGATGGAACGTGCCGCCTGCGTCGGCCCAGCCCTGCCGACCGGTCGCGAGCAGGGTGCCGAGGTTGTAGATGTAGACCGGTTCGCTGCGGCCCGAGTTGTTGGTGATCTTCAGGGGGATCGTGGCGGGCACCGCTTGCGCGGGCGACGGCGCCGCGAAGACGAGCAACGCGCCCAGCAGGGCGGCCACCGCGGCCAGGGACGCGAGCGGATGTTTGGTTTTGGGGAGCACTCTTGACCTCCGTGCGAGTGGGGGATCGAGTGGAGGGGGCGGAGATTGGTCCGTACCTTTCTGAGAGCGCTCTCAGCGTCGCGCTAGGGCGAGGACATGTCAATGAGTGACGCACAGGGAACGCGCGGGCGCGGTACGTACGGTCAACAGTCCAGCGCAACGGCCGACTCGGCATTTAGTGTCGTCGGCATGACCGAAAACTCCCTGCGCTCCGTCACCGTCGAGCGAACCAGCACCGGCCACTTCACCGCTACGAACGCTCGCGGCGGCACGATCAGCTTCGGCACCGGTTCCGATCCGCACGGGGATGCCGAGTTCACCCCGGTCGAGTTGTTGCTCGCCGCGATCGGCGGCTGCACGGCGGTGGATGTCGATGCCGCCACCAGCCGGCACGCGGAACCCACCACGTTCTCCGTCGCGGTGACCGGCAACAAGATCAGCGACGAGCTCGGCAACCGGATGACCGACCTCGCGGTCACCTTCTCCGTCGCCTTCCCGGACGTCGAAGGCGCGGACCGGGCCCGGGCGATCCTTCCCCGAGCGGTCAGGACCTCCCACGACCGGCTCTGCACGGTCAGCCGTACGGTCGAGATCGGCACGCCCGTCACCGCGACGGTCGAGGACGCCTGACGTCACCCCCGAGTCGCCCCGCCCTTCACGTGCAGGACCCGCCGACCGCCCCCGCCGACCGACCCCTCTCGCATACCTGCGCCCCGACGAGGAAAGATGGGACGTCGAGCGACGGACCAACCCATGCGGAGGAACGGACCATGCAGCATGAACGAGCGGGTCAGGTGGCCGGTCCCGGGGACCTCGTAGACGTTGCCCGGCTGGTGACCACGTACTACGCGCTGCACCCCGACCCGGCCGACCCCGCGCAGCGGGTGGCGTTCGGTACGTCGGGGCACCGCGGATCGTCCCTGAACACGGCGTTCAACGAAGACCACATCGCCGCGACCAGCCAGGCCATCTGCGAGTACCGCAATGCGCAGGGCACCGACGGGCCGCTCTTCCTCGGCGCCGACACCCACGCCCTGTCCGAGCCCGCCCGGGTCACCGCGCTGGAGGTGTTCGCCGCCAACGACGTGACCGTGCTCATCGACAGCGCGGACGGCTACACGCCCACCCCGGCCGTCTCGCACGCCATCCTCGCCCACAACCGCGGCCGCACCACCGGCCTCGCGGACGGGGTGGTCGTCACCCCCTCGCACAACCCGCCCGCCGACGGCGGCTTCAAGTACAACCCGCCCAGCGGCGGCCCGGCCGGCTCCGAGGCGACCTCCTGGATCCAGGACCGCGCCAACGAGATCATCGCGGCCGGCCTCAAGGACGTACGCCGTGTCCCGTACGCCCGGGCGCTCACGGCTCCCGGCACCGGACGCTACGACTTCCTCGGCAGCTACGTCGTCGACCTGCCCGCCGTCCTGGACCTGGACGCGATCCGCGCCGCGGGCGTCCGTATCGGCGCCGACCCGCTCGGCGGGGCCTCCGTCGCCTACTGGGGCCGCATCGCCGAGGAGCACCGGCTCGACCTGACCGTGGTCAACCCGATCGCCGATCCCACCTGGCGCTTCATGACGCTGGACTGGGACGGCAAGATCCGCATGGACTGCTCGTCGCCGTACGCGATGGCCTCGCTCATCGAGCAGCGGGACCGTTTCCAGATCGCCACGGGCAACGACGCCGACGCCGACCGGCACGGCATCGTCACCCCGGACGCGGGCCTGATGAACCCCAACCACTACCTGGCCGCCGCCATCGCCTACCTGTACGCCCACCGCGAGCAGTGGCCGGACGGCACCGGGATCGGCAAGACCCTGGTGTCGTCCTCGATGATCGACCGTGTCGCCGCCGACCTCGGCCGCCGACTCGTCGAAGTGCCCGTCGGCTTCAAGTGGTTCGTGGACGGCCTGGTCGACGGTTCGCTCGGGTTCGGCGGGGAGGAGTCGGCCGGCGCGTCGTTCCTGCGCCGCGACGGCTCGGTGTGGACCACCGACAAGGACGGCATCATCCTGGCGCTGCTCGCCTCCGAGATCACCGCCATCACCGGGAAGACCCCCTCGGAGCACTACGCCGCCCTGACGGCCCGCTTCGGCGAGCCCGCCTACGCCCGCATCGACGCCCCGGCGACCCGCGAGGAGAAGGCACTGCTCGCCAAGCTCTCGCCCGCGCAGGTCACGGCGGACACCCTGGCCGGGGAGGCCGTCACCGGCGTACTCACCGAGGCACCCGGCAACGGCGCGGGTATCGGCGGCATCAAGGTGACCACCGAGAACGCATGGTTCGCCGCCCGCCCCTCGGGCACCGAGGACGTCTACAAGATCTACGCCGAGTCGTTCCAGGGACCCGACCACCTGCGCCGCGTCCAGGAGGAGGCCAAGGACGTGGTGATGGCCGCCCTCGGCGGCTGACCGCCTGGTCGCGGGGCGGGATTCGGGCGACGGCGAAGCGGAACGCGCCGGCGCCCCCGCCCGGCGAGGCGGGACGGTCTGCGATGCGGCGTCCTTCGTCGACGGTTCCGGGAGGCGCCTTCGCTTCGGCGGATCGGGTGTCGACGGGTGCGGAAGCCCCGCGGGAGCCGCGCCGGATCCTGGACTCGTTCTTTCCGCCGCTCGGTGATCAAGGTGTGGGAGTGACCGTGCAGTTCGTGGCTTGCGTGGCCGCGGTGGCTGGCTCATAGTCCGAGGTATGGACGCGCGCGAGAGGGCGCTCCGACAGGCCTACGGCCATGCCGTCCGCTGGCTGGAGAGCCTGTCGGACCGCCGGGTTCCCGCCGGCGCCTCGGTCGACGAGATCGTGCGCGCGCTCGGTGCCGAACTGCCCGACGGTCCCAGCACGCCCGCCGACGTCGTCGACCTGCTGGCCACGGCCTGTGAACCGGGGCTCACCGGGTTTCCCGGTGGCCGCTTCTACGGGTTCGTGGTCGGCGGCACCGAACCAGCCGCGCTGGCCGCGGACTGGCTGGTCAGTGCCTGGGATCAGAACTGCGTGATGCGCGCAGTCTCGCCCGCATACACGGCGGCGGAGGACATCGCGAGCGCGTGGTTGCTCGATCTGCTCGGCCTGCCGAGTGACAGCGCCGTCGGCTTCACCACCGGAGCCACGATGGCGAACTTCACCTGCCTCGCCGCCGGACGCGACGCGGTACTGCGGCGCGCCGGCTGGGATGTCGGTGACGGACTCGCAGGGGGGCCGGCTGTACGCGTCATCGCCGGCGCGGACCGCCACATGGCCATCGACCTGGCGCTGCGCTACCTGGGGCTCGGCAGACCCGAACTGGTCAAGGCGGACGATCAAGGGCGCATCGAGCCCGAGGCCCTGCGCCACACCCTGGCGACCGGCGGTCGGAGGCCCACGATCGTGATCCTTCAGGCCGGAGACATCCACTCCGGCGCCTTCGATCCCTTCGTCGAGGCGATCCGTGCCGCTCGCGAGGCGGATGCTTGGGTGCACGTCGACGGCGCCTTCGGACTGTGGGCGGCTGCCTCCCCGCAATACGCCCACCTGACGGCGGGCTGCACACATGCCGACTCCTGGGCGACGGATGCCCACAAGACCCTGAACGTCCCCTACGACAGCGGCCTCGCCATCGTGCGCGACCCGTTGGCGGTCCGGGCGGCGATGGGCCTGCACGGCGACTACCTCATCCAGGACGAACACGGCGACCCCATCGACAAGGTCCCCGAGCTCTCCCGGCGCGGCAGGGCCTTCACCGTGTGGGCCGCGCTCAGGTCCCTCGGCCGTTCAGGTGTGGCCGACCTGGTCGAGCGACTGTGCCGACACGCCTGCGCGTTCGCCACCGGCATCGCCGGGATCGACGGCGCGACGGTCCTCAACGAGGTGGTGTTCACCCAGGTCTGCGCCGAGTTCGGCAACGACGAACGCACGGAACGGGTGCTCGCCCGGCTGCTCGAGGACGGCACGGCGTGGATCAGCGGCTCCACCTGGCACGGCCGGCGCGTCATGCGGATCTCGGTGAGCAACTGGTCGACGACCGACGACGACGTGACGCGCGCGCTCGACGCGATCCGGCGCGCATCCCTCAGCGCCTGATACGTCGCGTGCCATGTGCGGTTCACTCCCGATGGACGTGCGACGTTTGATGTTTGACGTTTGTCGTGTCCGGCGTGGCAAGTGAGGGCGGAGCCCGGCGAGTTCGGCGTACGTCACGCCTTCCGCGCGGATGTCGGTGCGCAGAACGGGGCCCGGTCGTAGAGGCATCTCGGCTCGCCAGTGGCGATGTACCCCAGTCCGTCCGGCGTCAGCGGGCCTTGCGTACCCGGGCCGCCGCGCGGGCTTCCGCGGTCTTGCGGGCCTCGGCGGCCTTGCGGGACTCCTTCGCGGGGCGGCCCGCACGGGTGCCCAGGCCGCGGAAGGGGGCGTTTCCGCTGCTGGTCTTCGCGCCGGTCGGCGGGCGTTTCGCCCCGGTGATGGTGGTCAGCTTCTCCTCGCCGGAGCGCACTTGGGTGACCGTCGGCCGGATCCCGGCATCGGACATCATGCGGTTCACATCGCGCCGCTGGTTGGGCGTGACCAGGGTGACCACGCTCCCGGACTCCCCGGCGCGCGCGGTGCGCCCGCCACGGTGCAGGTAGTCCTTGGCGTCGGCGGGCGGGTCGACATTGACGACGAGGTCGAGTGCCTCGATGTGAATGCCCCGCGCCGCGACATTGGTGGCCACCAGCACGGTGATCTCACCGTCCTTGAACTGGCCCAGCGTGTGCGTGCGCTGCGGCTGCGACTTCCCGCTGTGCAGGGCGGCCGCCCGTACGCCGCTCGCCCGCAGGTGACGGGTGAACTGGTCCACACCGGCCTTCGTGTCCAGGAACATCAGTACCCGGCCGTCCCGCGCGGCGATCTCGGTCGCGGTCGCGTACTTGTCGGCGGCGTGGATGTTCAGCACGTGGTGTTCCATCGTGGTGACCGAGCCCGCCATCCGGTCGACCGATGCGAGAACCGGCTCGTGCAGGTAACTCCGTACCAGCTGGTCGACGTTGCGGTCGAGCGTGGCCGAAAACAGCAGCCGCTGCCCGTCGGAGCGGACCTGGTCCAGGATCTCCGAGACCTGCGGCAGGAACCCCAAGTCGCACATCTGGTCCGCCTCGTCCAAGACCGTGATCCGCACCTGATTCAGGTGGCAGTCCCGGCGCGACACCAGATCGGCCAGCCGCCCCGGCGTCGCGATGACCACTTCGGCGCCGGTTCGCAGCAGCGCCGACTGCCGGTTGATCGACAGCCCGCCGACCACCGTCGCAAGTCGCACGTTCAGTGTCTGCGCGTACGGCGCCAGCGCGTCGCTCACCTGCTGCGCGAGCTCTCGGGTCGGCACCAGGACCAGCGCGAGCGGCCGCTTCGACTCCGCCCGCAGGCCTGCCGTCCGGACGAGCAGCGCCAGCCCGAAAGCGAGCGTCTTGCCGGAGCCGGTCCGTGCGCGGCCGAGGACATCGCGGCCGGCCAGCGCGTTGGGCAGGGTCGCCGCCTGGATCGGGAAAGGCTCCGTCACCCCGAGGCCGAGCATCGTCGTCAACAGTTCCGACGGCAGCCCGAGTGCGTCGAATGACTCGGCCGGCGGCAGCCCCGGGGACAGTGCCTGCGGCGTCGAGAGTTCGCCCAGCGGCGCTGTCGCCCGCTGTGGCTTGCCGGCACGGGAGTGTCCAGGGACCGACGGCTTCGCGTTCATGGGGAACCTTCCTGATCTGGCGCCCGGAACGCGCCGGGGCCCGTACCCCTTGGTACGGGCCCCGGCGGTGTCGAAGCGTGCCCCCATTTTACCAGCGGGCGCTCGTGCGCCCGCCGGTCCGGTCGGCCCGCGCACCTGACGCCGGGCCCCGGCCGCCTCACGAACGGCAGGCACCTGATCCCCGGCTCACCGGCAAGCCGCCGTGTGGAAGCTGCCGTAGCCGACCTGTCAGGACGGCAGGCCCGTACGACGTCACAAGGCGACGACGCGGTCGTGGTGGTCGTGGGGGACCAGGACCTCGTAGCGGACCTCGTGCGCACGCAGCCATACCTCCGTTCGCTCGCGATGCTCCTCGCCGCGCCCGCGGAGCAGGACGATGACATCGCCGGGCCGGCCCGGGAGGCGACCGGTACGGCACGCCGTTCCAGACGTCATGCGTCGGCTTGCGCCGGCTGTTCCTCGGTCTGCGCCGGTGCAGCCTGCTCCGGGCCGTCGGGGGCGGTATAGAAGACGGATGTGCCCTGCTTGGTGCGCTGAGCCTGGTTCCTGGCCACCAGGCCCTCGAGGGTGGTGCGCACCACGGTCGTCTTGACGTTGCGCTCGGGATGGACCTGACCGAGCGCTGTGGCGATCTCCGCCGCCGAACGGGGCTCACTCTGGTCGGCGAGATGGCGGCGGACCAGTTCGACGAGCGTCGGCTGTGCCGCGCTGGTGGTCTCGGCCCGGGGCGCACGCTTTTCGGCGGCGGGCTTCTTGGCTGCAGCGCGGCGGGGAACGGCGGCCGTCTTCTTCGTCCGCGGCCGTTTGCCCGCGCCGGAAGCGCTGGGCGTCTCCTTGCGCGGGGTGGGAACCGTGACGCTTTCGGCGTTGGACGGAGCGGCAATCTCTGCGGAAACCGGTGCTGTGCCGATCGCCTGCTGAATGCCGACGAGCATCGTGTGGTCGCGCTCAAGAGCCGCCAACTGCTCCTGCAGGGCGGCGATTTCGCCGCTGATCCGTTGTTGTTCCTTGGCGTTGTTCTCGAGGTCGGCAGTTACTTGAGCGGTGTACTGCGATGTCAATCCGATAGCGGAAGTGTTCTCAGACACGGGACGCACAACCTTTCCTCGGCCCGAGGCCGGAGTTGAGGGCTGCCACACATGTGAGCATTGCCGGGCCGATGCCTGTGTGGCGGCAACAACAACCCTTGCACAATGTCCTGCCGTAGCGATGGTACGGAGAACCGGACCAGGTTGTTCCCCACAGACATCGCTCAGCACCGTCAAGCTGTATGGCCTGCCCCTCGGTGGCAGCGGCCTCACATGAAGGCCCCTCTCGGTGTCGGCGTCGAGGCGTCGAGGGTGATCTGACCGAACCCGTCGGCCTGGTACCGGAGTTGGAGGGCGTCACCGGCCTTCATCTGATCACTTTCGGTGGGGCCTGTTTCGCTCCGCTGGAGACCGGTCCGCGGATCCTGGAGCCGGCCCGCGCGGCCGGAGTGCGCCGGGTCACCGTGCTGCAACGGCGGCGGGCCGGCCGCAATCCGGTCTCGGTCAGCGGTTGCGTGGGGCGACCAGGCCCGATTCGTAGGCGAGGACCACGAGTTGGGCGCGGTCACGGGCATGGAGCTTGGTCATGGCCCGGTTGATGTGGGTCTTCGCGGTCAGCGGGCTGATCACCATGCGGTCGGCGATCTGGTCGTTGCACAGGCCCTGCGCGACCAGGGCGACGGCCTCGCGTTCGCGGTTGGTCAGCTCCTCCAGCCCCGTGCCGACACCGGTGGGGGGCGGCTGGGCAACGTACCGGTTGATCAGCCTGCGGGTGATCGACGGGGCGAGCAGTGCGTCACCCCGCGCGGCGACACGTACGGCGTGAAGGAGGTCCTCCGGCAGGATGTCCTTGACGAGGAATCCGGCTGCGCCGGCACGCAGCGCGTTGAAGACGTATTCGTCGAAGCCGTAGTTGGTGAGGATGACGACGTGTACCCCGGCCAGGGTCGGTTCGGCGGCGATGCGTCGGGTCGCCTCGATGCCGTCGACCACCGGCATCCGGATGTCGATGAGCACGATGTCGGGCAGGTGTTCCCTGGTGAGGGCCAGGCCCTCCAGCCCGTCGCCGGCCTCGGCCACCACCTCGATGTCGTCTTCGAGGTCGAGGAGCGCGCGGAATCCGCTGCGCAGGAGCGGCTGGTCGTCCACCAGCAGTACACGGATCATCGTGCCTGCTCCACAGGGAGTTCGGCCTCGACGGTGAAGCCTCCCTCGCCGCGCGGCTCCGCCCGCAGCCGACCACCGAGGGCGGTGACGCGTTCGCGCATCCCGAGCAGCCCGACGCCGGGCACCGGGGCGGTGTCCGCAGTGGCCTTGCCGTCGTCGTCGACGCGTATCGCGAGGGCGTCCGGACGGCGGTCGATCCGGACGGACGCCGTAGTGGCGGCGGCATGCCGGGCGATGTTGGTGAGTGACTCCTGAACGATCCGGTAGGCGGTCCGGTCCACCGCGGCCGGTAGGTCGTGCCGTTGCCCCTCGATCGTCAGCGTCGCGTCCAGGCCGATCGCACAGGCCCGAGCCACCAGTTCCGGGACGTTGTCGAGGCCGCGCGGCGGGGTCGTGTCGTCGTCGCGCAGCGCCTCCAGGGTCGCGCGCAGCTCCCGGGTCGCCTCACGTCCGGCCGCCTGGATCGCCAGCAGGGCCTGCGACACCTGTTCGCCTCGCTTGCGGGCCACATGCACGGCGACTTCGGCCTGCACCTTGATGATCGAGATCTGGTGGGTGAGCGAGTCGTGCAACTCCCGTGCGATGTGCAGCCGTTCCTCGTCAGCGCGGCGCCGTGCGGTCTCCTCCCGGGTGCGCTCGGCTTCGTCGGCCCGCCGCTCGGCCTGCCGCAGCGCTTCTCCCGCGGCACCGGCCGCGATCAGCCAGGCCAGCTCCAGTGCGCCTCGGGCCTGTGCGAACGCCTCGCCCGTGTCGTGCAGCCCCGAGGCCAGGGCGGCGAGGGGAAGAGTGACCAGCATGGCCACGGACGCCGCCACCGTAGCGGTGCGGTGTCCCGCCCGTACGGTTGCGTACACCGCGAAGAGATACGCGACGGCAGGCACGTCGAAGCCGGCCGCCTGGTAACCCACCGCGCACAGCCCGGTTGCGACCAGGACGGTGACCGGAGCCCGGCGGCGTACGGCCAGCGCAAGGCCACCGGACACCAGGAGAGCCTGGCCGAGCAGGTCGAGGTGGGTGCCGGAGCGCTGCCCGGACAGTCCGGTGACCAGCAGCGTCGCCGCCACGCAGACGGCGACCGCCCAGTCTCTGACACCGGCCCCGACACCCCACCGCCCTGTGCTCATGCGCGCACCCTAATCGGATGCCGCTGCGGGCGAGTCCCGCTCGCGGATGAGCAGCCGCCTACCGCGCACGCAGTAGTTTCGCGGCGCCTGCCACGTCTGCGGCATCCGGATGCGCCGTCGGCGGCAGCGCGAAGTGTCTCCGTCCGCAGGACGACCGGAAGTGCGCCCGGCGACATGATCGGGCGACATCCGAAACCGCGGAAAACCAGACGCACGGAAGAGGAGAGGGACATGAGCGCATCCGGAGCCTTGATGTCAGTTCGACTTGTGGCGGCGGAGGCCACGCAGGTCTCGGTCCAGCCGACCGCCGCCGGTGTGTACGCCATGAGCGCCGGGCGACTCGGGGCCGGTGCGGCCGCCGTGCTGGGCCTGATCGGCGTGGTCGTGGGTGGGATGGCTCTGGCCCGCCCCAGCGGTCGTTTCGGCACCGGCTCCGGGCGCCTGGGAGTCGTGGTGGCTCTGACTGCGGGGCTGATCGCCATGGCGCTCGGCGGGTTGGTCGTGGCAACCTCCGACGGAGGTGTCGGTACCGGCAACGGGCTCGGCGGGGCCATCGTGGCCCTGGTCGTGGGGCTGATCGCCCTGGCCCTGGGTGGGCTGGCTCTTGCCCGTTCCCGCCGCACCGGCGTTCCCGCGTGACCAGGACGTGCCTTGAGGTGCATCCACCGGATCGGTGTGGCCATCGGCTCCGACCAGGGTTTTGGCTGGGTGCCCGGAGCAGCGGCAGCACCGGCGGACGTCGACCGTCGGCCAGGCATGCGCATGCGCATGCTCTTGGTCGCGGTGGTGACGTCCACGGCCCGAACCGTTCGGGCAGGTCCCGCCACCGCACCCGGGCCCAGGATTCGCGACGTCGGCGGCAGGCTTGGCCGAGTGGCGGTCAGTGGACCAGGTCGCTCGGGTCGGTGTTGGCGCCGCAGAGCACGACGGCGACCTTCTCGCCGGGGGCGGCCCGGTAGGGGGCCTCGGCGGCCGTGAGGGCGGCGAGGGCGGTGCCGGCGCCGTGCTCCACCGCCACCCTCCGGTGGTCCCACAGCGCCTGGCGGGCGCGGATGATCTCGCTGTCCGGCACGAGGGTGGAGCGCACGCCGTCCTGTTGGGCCGCATGGAGCGCCATCGTGGAGGTGCGGCGGGCGCCGAGGGAGTCGGCGGCCACGGAATCCACGGTGACGTCGACAGGGTGACCGGCCTCCAGGGCGGCGTTCAGGGCGCGGCAGTTCTGCGGCTCGACGGCGACGGTTCGGATGCCGTGGTACCTGGCGGCGGTGGCCACGCCGGTGAACAGTCCGCCGCCTCCGACGGCGACCACGACCGTGTCCAGGCCGGGGAGCCGGTCGCGGATCTCCTCCAGCAGGGTGCCCGCTCCGGCGGCTGTCAGCGGATGGTCGTAGGCATGGGAGGCGAGCGCGCCGGTGTCGGCGGCGAACTCCTCACAGGCGGCCAGGGCTTCGGCGTACTCCGTGCCGACGAGGCGGACATCGGCACCGTATGACCGCAGCTTGGCCACCTTCACCGCGGGCGCCGTGGTGGGTACGAAGACGGTGGCGGCGATGCCCTGCTGCCGAGCCGCCCACGCACACGCCAGTCCGGCGTTGCCGCCCGAGGCGATGGTCACCCCGGCATCGGGCAGGGTGCCGGCGTCGCGGTGGGCCTGGATGAAGTTCTGCGCTCCGCGGGCCTTGAACGATCCTGTGTGCTGCATGAACTCCAGGGCCAGCCACATCTCGCACGGCCCCGGCACGCTCCCGGCGTCGACCGGGGCGAGGGTGACGGGGCGGACGCGGCCGGTGATCCGTTCGGTGGCGGCCTTGATGTCGTCGTAGGTGAGCCGGCGCATGGTGTTGCTCCTGGTGAGGGGGCGACCGCTGGCGGTGGGTCGGCCGTCGGTGGCCCGACGGTGGCGCCGTGGCAGCGAGTACTCGACTGGGTTTTCGATACGACGTATCGTACAGTGACTCGCATGCCGCGCCACTCACCTTCCCTGGACCGTGCGACCCCGGGCCGTATCGCCGAGAGCGCCCTTCTCCTGGTCGACGAGGGCGGTCCCGAGGCGTTGACCTTCCGTGCGCTGGCCGCGCGGCTGGACATCTCCCTCGCCTCTCTCCAACGCCGCTGCACCGACCTGGCCGGACTTCTGGACCTGTGCACCGACCATCTGGCCGCCCGCCTGCCCGCGATCGAGCCCGGCACCGACTGGGCGACGGCCACCGAGACGCGGTTCGTCGCGCTGTTCCGGCTGCTCGCGGCTCACCCGGGGCTGCTCGCCCTGCGCGGGACGCGCCCATGGCTCGGGCCGAACCTGCTGGCCCGCCTGGTGGAGCCGCAGCTGGCCGACAGCCTCGCGGCCGGCATGAACCCGGTGGAGGCGATCACCGCGTACCGGCGGATGTACCTGCTCACCCTCGGCAGCGCGAGCTTCGTCGACCACCGCGACCCCAAGGCCGCCCAGGCCGCCACGCGCATCGCACTGGCTGCGCTCGACCCGGAGGAGTTCCCGGCGCTGACCGGCCACCTCGCCGCGATCGTGCCCGCCGTGACCGACGACGAGGTCTACTACGGGGCATTGCGTCAGCTGATCCGCGCCGCCGATCCGAGGCGGGCGGCGGCCGAGGAGAGCCGACGGTGATCGCGGTTCCTCGTCTGTGCCGCAGCGCCGTCGCCCCGGGAATCCTGGCGCCCGCCAACACGCGTAGGGGAAGCGCGAGGACGACGTAAGGATTCCGTCATCTCCTGCGGGGTTATGGGGCGGCCGCACTCTTCCGTTGAATGGGACGGACAGGCAACCTGCAAGAGATGAGGCGGGGATGGGGCGCGTGCGGAGGGTACTGACCAGGCCGTGGGTCATCGGAGCGCTGGTGGTGGTCGTCGTCGGAGCCGGCTTCGGGCTGTACTGGTTCCAGCCGTGGAAGCTGTGGCAGGACGAGACCGTCGAGGAGGCCCTGCCCGGTGGCATCGTGCAGACCTCCGGGCCTGTGGCTGCGCCCTCGAAAGCACCCTCCGAGCCGTCCTCTTCGGCTGCCGGGCCGCGGGCCCTCGCGAGCGGTGAGCTGATCAGCCACGAGCACGCGACGTCGGGCACGGTGAAGCTCGTACGGCTGGCCGACGGCTCCCACGTCGTCCGGCTGGAGGACCTCGACACCAGCAACGGGCCGGACCTGCGCGTGTGGTTGACCGACGCACCGGTGAAGGAGGGGAAGGCGGGGTGGCACGTCTTCGACGACGGGGAGTACGTCAGCCTCGGCAGACTCAAGGGCAACAAGGGCAGTCAGAACTACCCCCTGCCCGACGGCATCGACCCCGCCCGCTACACCAGCGTCAGTATCTGGTGCGACCGCTTCGACGTTTCCTTCGGAGCTGCCGAACTCGCCCGCGCCTGACGCCGGTGCGCAGCACGGCCGGTCAACGGTGCTCGGCGCAGGGTGCCGAGGGCGGTGGTGATGCCGGCCGGTTCGGCGCGGGTGGTGTCGTCGGTGTCGACGAAGGCCCAACGGATCGCTGAGCACTCCGCACAGTCATGAGACGGCGCGTGATCGCCCGGACAGGTGCTAATCGATCGGCTGCCGGACTGGCAGGATCACCGCGGACGGGTGCGCGGGCTCGTGGAACACCTCCTGATCGGCGGCGCGGAGAGTGGTGGCGGTTGCCCTGGGTTCGCCGGTGCCCGGATTGCGGTTGTAGCGGGGGAAGGCGCCGCTGGAGACCTGGACCCGGATGCGGTGACCGTGCCGGAAGCGGTACGCCGTCGGCCACAGGCGCACCGTCGCACACGAAGTCCGGTCGGCTTCGGTCAGGCTGATCAGGCCGTCGCACACATTGGTCGAGCGACCCTCCTCGTCCACGTCGCACAGTCGGACGAACACGTCCGCGCAGGGCAGGCTGGAGCGGAACCAGATCTCGGCAGTGACCTCGCCGATCACCTCGACGTCCGTGTCGAGTGTGGCGGTGGTGTAGGTCAGCACGTCCGGCCGGGCTTCGAGTGCGGTGTTGTCGACGCGGCCCGCCTTGACGCCGGGGGCCAAGCGCACCCCGCCGACGGCCGGGGTCGGGTCGGCCGGGTCGTAGTGGTAGTCGTCCGGCGCGGACTCACCCGGCGGGGTGGCGGTCAGGGTGCCGGCCGGGTGCAGGTGGAAGCGCTGCGGAGCGTATCCGGGCGGCGGCCAGGAGGGGAAGTCGCGCCAGTTGTCCTCGCCCATGACGAAAAGGCGCACCGGGGCACGCTCGGGCGGCTGTTCGCCGCGGGCGTGGGCCAGCCCGAAGTCGAGGGCCTCGGCGGTCGCCGTGACCCCCAGGTCCCTGGAGATGTGCGACCAGGGGCCGACGGTGAGCCGGGCCTGCTGTCCGGCCGCCTGCACGGCCTGGAAGTCGCGGAGTTGGCCGGGCAGGAAGATGTCGTACCAGCCGCCGACCGAACTCACCGGTGCCGTGAGGCCGGCTATCCGGTGACTGTGGTCGAGCTCCGCCCATCGCGGCGTGTCGGCGTCGTGGGCGAGGACGTCCTGGATGTAGTCGGAGCGGTGACCCAAGGCGGCGGCATCGGCCTGGTCGAGCGGCAACGTGTCCATGGCGCGCCGCACCCGTTTCGCCCCCAGCAGTTGACGCGGCATCGCCCAACGGCGTTCCTGGCCGGCGACCATGACACCCCAGCCGAACGGTGTCTCCAGGGAGAATCCGTCCTTGCGGAGGAACTCCAGGGAGAGGGCCGATTCCGACACCGAAAGGACCATCGCCTTGACCTGTGGTGGCAGCCGGTCGGCCACCGCCCACTGGACGTAGCCGAGGTAGCTGGTCCCGAACAGCACCATCGACTCGCCGAACCAGGGCTGCTTGATCACCCACTCCAGGGTGTCCAGCCCGTCCTCGCGCTCGTGCCGGAACGGGTCGAAGACGCCGCCGGAGCCGAACGTCCCGCGGGTGCTCTGGATCAGCACCTGGAAGCCGCGCTCGGCCAGCGGCCTGACCATCGGCCCTGCCGCCATGCCCGCCCTGCCGTACGGAATGCGAAGGAGCGCGGTCGCCAAGCCGTCGCCGCCGGACTTCGGGGCCCAGCGGTCGGCCAGCAGAACGGCCCCGTCGCGCATCGGCACCCGCAGGTCACGATGGACGACCAGATCCCTGGTGGGCGGCGGGGGAAGGCGCAGTAGGCGCTGAGTGAAATGGCTGCCCAGGTTCATCGGCGGAGTCCTCTGCCTGCTCGTACGTGGTGACTTGCGCCTGACAACGACCCGAGACGGAGCATACGGGCCCACCGGGGTTGGCGGCGAAGACGGCCGACGGAGAGCATGAGTGGTCGGGCCCTTGGGTGCCCCCACGGCTGCGATTCCGTCGCCGGTGCCGCGCACGGACAGCAGGGCGAGCCGGGTGCCGGTGAACGTGAAGGTCGGGTGTTGCCGGCCTGGTCGCTCCAGTGGTCGTCGCCCCGGAAGCACTGGGCGGCGCAGCCGGTGCCGGAACTCCAGTCGGCGCCGTACCTGTCGGCGCGGCGAGGGCGGGTCGGACGCGATGGGAGGGGCGACCACGACGCGGATCGGCGCTGGCCGGCTTCGGTCAGGGTCGCACCCGCCTGCCGCTGTCCGGCGCCCCCACCTGACTCGTGAGCGGGCGGTACCGGCTGGTCAGGGCTTGATGCCCACCCCGGTCCACAGGCTGACGGTGGCGTCCGTGGGCGCTTGTGCGGACTCGTCCCCGTTCGACGCGTCGGGCCGCCAGCGGTGGCCGACGGTGACGCCGGGGTCGAGCAGGTCGAGTCCGTCGAAGAAGCGCGCCACGTCCTTCTGGGAGCGGAACTGCACCGGCGTCCCGGCGGCGGTGTAGATGTCGGTGACCTTCTGCCAGGTGGGCGGGTCGAAGTCGGGCGTGCAGTGGCTGAGGGCCAGCGCGCTGCCCGACGGGAGGGCGCCGAGCAGGCGGTCGAGGATTCCGTACGGGTCCTGGGCGTCCGTGACGAAGTGCATGAGGGCGTTCAGCGACAACGCCACGGGCCGGTCCAGGTCCAGGACCTCGGCCAGTTCGGGGGCGTTGAGCAGCGCCTCCGGGTCGTTGACGTCCGCTTCGATGTACGTGGTGCGGCCCTGGGGAGTGCTGCGCATGAGGCGTTCGGCGTACTTGAGGACCAGGGGGTCGTTGTCGGCGTACACCACGCGCGCTTCGGGGACCACGCTCTGGGCCACCTGGTGCAGGTTCGGCTCGGTGGGAATACCGGTGCCGATGTCGAGCCACTGACGGATGCCGTGCTCCTGGGCGAGCACACGGGTGGCCCGGTGCATGAAGGCCCGGTTCTCGCGGGCGCACACGAAGATGCCGGGGTAGGCCGCGGCGACGGTCTCGGCGGCCTGCTTGTCGACGTCGAAGTGGTCCTTGCCGCCGAGGTAGTAGTCGTACATGCGGGCGGAGTGCGGCCTGCTGGTGTCTATGCCCCGTGCGGCGCGGGTGTTGCTCATCCTGTTCCCTTCGGTGGTGTGCGTGGTGTGCCGGGCGGGTCACGGCCGGGGCCGGCTCGGATCCTTCCCGCTTGCGGTTCGGTTCAGCCGACCGCCAGGTGATCGGCGAGGCCCTTCTTGATCCCCTGGACGAAGGCGGCGATCTCCTGCGGTGTGTAGATCAGCGCGGGACCGGTGGGATCGGTCGACTGCCGCAACGCGATGCGGCCGTCGGCGAGTTGCTTGGTTTCCACGCACTGGCCCCCGTTGGGTCCGCTCCAGGGGCATTCCCAGCCCTGCTCGCCGAGGTCGGAGGCGGGCATGCCGTTGTAGACACCGCCGTCGACGATGGTCATGAATACTCCTTTCGCATGCGGTTCAGGAGCGCCCTGCTGTCCGCGGAAGAGGTCAGCAGCGACATCCGGTTGTGCGCCTCGAGATGGGCCGCGACATCGGAGCGCTGGTCCAGGTAGACGGAGGCGGACAGGATTTCGCTGTAGACGATGTCGGGCAGCTCCGGTTCCTCGAACCGGAAGTACGTGAAGGGGGCACAAGCTCCGACGTGTGCCCCTGCGGTGAACGGCACGATGTCGACGCTGACATGGTCCAGCTCCGAGACCTCCAGGAGCCGGTCGATCTGCTCCCGCATGATCTCCGCGCTGCCCGCCACCCGGTGCAGGACCGCCTCTTCCATCACCACCCAGAGCGTGGGGGCGTCGGCCTTTTCCAAGAGGCTCTGGCGGCGCAGCCGCAGAGAGACCCGGCGCTCCAGGTCCTCCTCGCTGTCGTTGGGGAAACCCCCGCGTAAGACGGCGCGCGCGTACCCGTACGTCTGCAGCAGCCCGGTGACATAGTGGGGCTCATAGGTGCGCAGGGTCTTGGCCCCGCTCTCCAGGCTCACGTAACCGGTGAACCAGCTCGGCACCACGTCGCGGTAGGCGTGCCACCAGCCGGGCTCGTTGGCCCGGTCGGCGAGGTCGACGAACTCGTCGATCTCCTGCTGGCCGGCCCCGTAGGTCTGCAGCAGTTTCTCCACGTACAGGGGCTTGAGGCCGACCTCCGCCTTCTCCAGACGGCGGATGGTCAACGACGTCACCCGCAGGGCCTTTGCCGCATCATCCAGCGACACGCCCGCGCCGAGCCGCCTGTCCTGAAGCCGCCGGCCGAGGATCATGCGCAGGACGGTCGGTGCGCTGGTGCCCCCACCTGAACGAGCCTCGCTCACTGCGCCACCTCCTGATGGGTCATCACCAGCGCAAGTCTGACAGCGACTTGATGATGCTGCCAAGCGGATACCATCGCGGTGAAATTATCAGGGAGACGGTTGCAGTGTGAACTTGCCTACGAGCATAGTTACTTGTGTGAGCGATCTCGTCGGCCTCGATGGCATCGTTGTCAACAACCGTGCCATCATGCGGAGTTGGCGTGCGCCGAAGCCTCGATTTCACGCGGCCGTTCCTGCCGGGACCACCCCCTCTCCCGGCGGGACCGTTGCCCGGTCCTGTCTCCCCACTGCGCCCCTCCAGATGGAAGGCGACAAGCGTGTCCCCCCACACGACTTCCTCCCCCCAGCTCTTAGATGTCATGAGCCCGGAACGTACGCACTGGATCGAGTTGCCCGCGCACAGGTCCAACATCAGAATCGCCCGCCACTCGATGCAGGCACGCCTGGCCGCCTGGCGCCTGCCCTGTGAGATGTCTGCGGACACGGTGCTGCTCGTGTCGGAGCTGGCCACCAACGCCGTGTGCCACACACCCGGCATGCGCGTCCTGTGCGGCATCGGGTTCGTCGCGGACAACTGCCTCCGCGTGGAAGTGCACGACCACGGCTGTCCGGGCAGCACCCTGCCCCCGTGCGAGGCGGGGCCCGAGGACGAGAACGGCCGAGGCCTGTTCCTGGTACAGGAGATCGCCCACGCCTGGGGAGTCGACCGATCGCGGCTCACCGGCGGAAACGCGGTCTGGGCGACCTTGATCAGGTCTGCCTGAAGGCTCGGGTCACACGGCGCGCATCTTCCGCTTCGTGGTGGAGCCGGAGCTGGACCGGGCTGTTGGGTGCGGGGCCGTTCATCGGGGGCGCATCAGGTCGAGGTCTTTGCCCCACGCGTCCAGAACCGCTCCGTGTCCGGCCGGCCGGACCGCCGCCTCGACGCGGGCGAAGAGCTGTCGTTGCAGGGGGACGTCACCTGTCTGTGAAATGCCGTCCACGGTGCTGAGCAGCAGGTCGGTGTCCCAGCCGGGCAGCGGGTGTCGAGCGAGTTCCCACTCCAGGTACTTGTTGTAGGGACGCGGGCGCCGGTCGAGGGCGAAGAGCAACTCCAGCAGGAACCGCATGCTGTCGGCGGCGTCGAGGCGGGCGGCGAGCAGATGACCGTCGCGTGCGTTCTTGACGGACCGGAAGAGGGAGTTGGCATATGCGTCGAGCCATCCACCGGAGTCCTGGAATGCCTCGTCGACTCCGAGGTGTGCCTTGGCGGCCAGGATCCGGGCGATGCCTCCGTCAAGCCGGTCGAGCACGATCCGGGCGCGGGCAAGGGCGTAGCGCTCGAAGCCTGGCATGCCGGCCGTGCGGAACGCGGTGAGGGACACGACGACGAGGTCGAGCCCGGGGGTGCGATGGCCCCGGAACCGGGTGAGATGCGTGGTCGCGTCATCGGCGAGGACGACGTACAGGTCGTGGTCGGAGTGCTCGGTGACCATGCCCTCATGGGCGTGGGAGCCCTTGAGCACGAGGCCGACGACGGCGGTGTCGGCGACGGCCAGCTCGATGAAGGCGTCGTAGGTGAGGGGTTGCCGAGCAGTCATGGGCGATCTCCGGTGGAAGGTGACGGGCATGTCTGTCAGGCAGCCCCGGGTGCCGGGCACTGCTACGGCCGGATCGCCCGGTTCACCCGGGGCCGACGATGTCGGCCGGTGCTGAGGCTGGATGCCGTCGGTGGCCCGCGCTGCCAGGCGTCCATGACTGCTTCGGCGTGGTGGGGGTCGGTGCTTTTCGAAGGGTGAGTCCTCCGGCTCCCGCTATGGGCTCCTGCTGAGGCAGGGCTCTCGGCAATGCCTCAGCAGTCCCCCGCCCGCGCGTGCTGCGGTGGCTCGTCCGGATCACTCCGGATGAGCCACCGCCTCCTTCTGCAGTTGCACCGCCGCCAGCAGGCTCAGCTTCGGCTCCGCCTTGCGCAACGCCTTCACCGCCGCGACCGAGGCGATGTCCCCCGTGAAGCCGACTGCGGCCAGCCGGGAGCGGACCCAGCGGGCGCGCAGCTGCGTTTCGGAGGTGGTGGCGGTGGACTCGACGAGTGCGGCGGCGCGCTCCAGACCCGGCCGCTCCTCGGGAGAGGCTTCGGCCAGCGCCTGACGCAGGGCCGCCGCGACCAGGTCCGTGTCTCGGATGAGCAACACGAAGTTGTGCTCTTTGTTCAGTCCCGCGAATCCTGTCATGTGGATCATCGTGGCTGTCATGTTCCTTGCTTGCCAAGCGACTTGATGCGTCGCAGTGGCTCAGGCCGGCCGAACCTGGCCCACGACGGGCACGGACGGCAAGGCCACGGTCACCCGGCTCGGCCACCGCCGCGCGTGGCGGCTCTGAGCGGAAGTTGGTGGTCGACCACCTGTCGGGGCCTGCTGGTGTCGTCGGCTTCAGCCGGCGCTTCCATGGGCCCGACGCCTGCCGGCCCGCGCACAAGCGGAGCCCGGTCACTCCGGCTCCCAAGAGGTGCCTATTCGACGGGTGCGGCCAGTCGTTCCACCTCCTGCTCGGCCTCGCGCGCCTCCTGTTCGGCAGCGTCCAAGGCATCAGCAGCCGCCTGACGCCGGTCCTTGGCCTCCTGCTCCTGATCTGCGGTTCGCTGGAGTTCCTCGCGCGCCTGCTGCAGCTGCTGCTCGGCAGCGGCCACCTGCCGACGGGCCTGCTCGTGCTGGTCACGTGCCTGCTGCAGCACCGTGTCCGCCTCCGCCTGCGCTGCGCGCTGTTTCCCAAGACTCCGTGCGGCCGCCTTGGCCGTCCTCTTGGCCTGGGTGAGTTCCACCTGTCGGCGGCGCCGGGACTCGGCGAGTTCGTCCTTCGCCCGCGGTCGCGATGACGGAGGTGCCGCCGCGGGCCTGGGCGGCTTGCGGGCTGGACCGGCCGCCGGGGCGGTGCCGGACGGAAACGCCGACGGCGGGTCGAGGCCGGACTCCAGCCTGCCGGTGGCCCACTGGTCGGCCGCGTCCTGATCGGCGAGCACGGCGCGCAGGGTGGCTGCGACGTCCTGCTGGGCCGTGTCGGACAGCCGATGGCCGGCTTCGCCAGCCAGTCGGGCGGCCTGCAGGGTCAGGACGGAGACGATGCTGCGGCGCTGCTCGGACAGTCCCTTGATGCCGTCCGAGTCCAGAGTCCGATAGGCCTCGCGCAGCGCTCGCCCCAGCTCCAGGAAGCTCTTGCGCTCCTCGGGCTGGGCGCGCAGCAGCAGGTTCGCTGCCCAGGCCGCGAGGGTCGGGCGGCGGGCGGCATGGATCCGGCGGGCCTCGTCCACGAGGTCGGCCGCCCTGGCCTCGGCAGCCAGCTCTTCCCGGCGGGCGACGAAGTCGGAAGGCGGTGTGGTGTAGAGCTCGTCGAGAACTGTCTCCACGTCGTGCCCTGCGCCGCCCGTTCCACCCTTACGCTGCATGATCCTCAGATTCCACCGAGCCGGACCGTCGCGCACCCCGGGGAGGAGAGGGGAACATGCGCCGGGGGAGTGTGGTGCCAGGAGGCCGTGGTGGTCAAGGGGACCTGTCGATATGCGGCAGCTGCGGCGAGGGGTGAGTCCACTGCCGGAACCTTCGCAGCCGGACGGCCCGGGTCAGTCGACGGGCCATGTGTGGACCGGGGCGTTGAGATGCATGTAGTCGCTGTACATCTGCGTCATCCGCCGCAGGGCCTCGTGGCGGCTGGAACGGGTGGAGGCGGCCAGATGATGGAGCATCTCCTTCTGCCAGACTGCTCCGTTGCGGCCGGTGACGCACCGCTGCTCGATGATGCCGAGCAGCGGCTCGCGCCAGGCCGCGTCCATGCCGGAGTGCTCCAGCCCCTGGTGCGCCAGAGGCAGCAGACGCCGAAGGACCAGCTCGGGCACCGGCACCTCGCCCATGCCCGGCCAGTACAGTGACGCTTCGATACCGTGCCGCGCCGCCGTGTGCAGGTTCTCCTCGGCGGCCGAGAAGGACATCCGCGACCACACCGGTCGTTCCTCGTCCACCAGGGCGCGGGTGAGGCCGTAGTAGAACGCGCCGTTGGCAAGGGTGTCGGCGACGGTCGGGCCGGCGGGCAGCACCCGGTTCTCCACTCGCACGTGCGGCAGATCGTGGGCGACCGCGTAGACAGGGCGGTTCCATCGGTAGATGGTCCCGTTGTGCAGGGTGAGCTCGCCCAGCTCGGGGATGTCGCCCTGGTCCAGCGTCTCCGCGGGCTCCTGTTCGTCGCAGACGGGCAGGAGCGCCGGGAAGTAGCGCAGGTTCTCCTCGAAAAGATCGAAGACGCTGTTGATCCACCGCTCCCCGAACCACACCCGGGGCCGCACGCCCTGCACCTTGATCTCCTGCGGCCGGGTGTCGGTTGCCTGCTCGAACAGCGGGATACGGGTTTCGTGCCACAGTTCCCTGCCGAACAGAAAGGGCGCATTCGCCGCCAGCGCGACCTGGACCCCGGCGATCGCCTGCGCCGCGTTCCAGTAGTCGGGGAACTCCTCCGGGGAGACCTGGAGGTGGAACTGGGTGCTGGTGCACGCGGCCTCCGGGGTGATCGTGTCGGCGTAGATCCGCAGCCGGTCCACGCCGTCCACCTCGATCCGCAGGTCCTCGCCCCGCGCCGCGAAGACCTGGTCGTTGAGCAGTCGGTAGCGGGGGTTCTCCGAGAGCGCTGCCTCACCGATGTCCTTCTGCCGCAACGTAGGAAGGATTCCGATCATGATCAGGTGCGCGCCGACCGCCCTGGCGCGTTCTTCGGCGTGATTCAGCGCGGCGCGGATCTCGGACTCCCACGCATCGGGGCCGCCCTCTGTCAGACGACGGGGCGGAACATTGATCTCGAGGTTGAACCGGCCCAGCTCGGTGGACCAGGCGGGGTCCGCGATCGCCTCGAGCACATCGCTGTTCCGCATCGCCGGCTCAGCCCGGTCGTCGACCAGGTTCAGCTCGATCTCCAGCCCGACCTGCGGCCGCTCGGACTCGAACCGCGACTCGCGCAGCATCTGTGCGAACGCGTCGAGGCAATCCTGCATCTTGATCCGATACCGGCGGCGGTCCTCGCGAGTGAAGACCAGCGCCGGGACGTCGCGTCCCATCGGTCCTCCTGGGCGTCCCTCCTCGGGCACCGTTCCACTCCAGCGTCGCACCACGGGCCGACCCTGACCATGTGGGACGGGTGTCACCCAGGGGCGTCGAAGCTGGTGCCCACGCGAGGCGCCATGGAAGTCCGCCGTCGGGATCCACGCGATCCGACGGTGGCCGGTCCATCCTCGAGCACACACTTCACCGACCGCGCCGCGGCGGTCGACCGGGCGTCAGTGCCAGCCGAAACGCCGGTCCACCACCGCCGCGAACTCCTCCAGGGTCACCACGGCGTCCCCGTTCTGGTCAGCGGCATCGAACAGCGCGGAGGAGGCCTCGGTGTCTCCCAGTCCCCAGAACGGCAGAACCCCCGATGCGGCCAGAGACGGGCCCTTCGTCCGCAAGGCGATGATCACCTCTTCACGGCTCAGGGTCCCGTTGTGGTCGAGGTCGAGCGCGTCGAACAGCTCCCGGGCCTTGTCGCTCATGTGTCTTCCCGTTCCCTTCACGGAGGGGCAGGTCGGTCCACTCCGCTCCCAGACGACAACGCCTCCGTCCCCGCCCAGGTTCCCCGCTCCGAGCACCTCATCCGCGGGATCGCATCGGTATCGCTGCGCGGCATCGCGTCGGTACCGCTGCACGGCATCGCATCGGTACCGTTGCGCGGCCTGAGGCCGGGACGCGACGGCTCAAGACGGCCCCCAGGCTCATCCGCCATCAGAGCCGATCCATCCCATTGTGTCAGCCATTGTTGTAGCCGAACGGCGTCCCGGGCGCCGGGAGGACGAGCTGATCAGAGCTCCTGGCGAGCTGCGGCCGGTTTGGAGGGCGGGCAGCGCCCTGGCCGCTTGCAAGGCTGCGCGGGCCGCTGTGACCTGGCCACTGCGTGAGGCAGCAATGGCTGCGGCAGCACCACCCGTGCTGCGCGTTCAGGCTCCGATTCCACCCGCTCGTGAGCTGAGCGTAGGAGTACTTGAACCGAAGCCGAGTTCGTCGGGCAGCCACTCCGACCGGACGGGCTTGCGCACCATGAACACGTCCACCGGATCCTCGGTGTCGAGAGTGAACCCGTTCCGCTCGTACAGCCGTCTGGCCGGACTGCCCTGCAGCACGTTCAACCGGACAAGAACGTCGTCGCGGTCGCACCGCTCCAACAGTCCGCGCAGCACGCCCGAACCGATACCGCTGCCCTGCAGATGCGGGGCCAGGTAGAAGTGCTCCAGCCAGTGAGCGTCCTTGGCCGGTCGCAGCGCCACACAGCCGGCCAACGCGCCACTCACCTCTATCACCCAGGTGTACGACGGATCGAACCCCTCGCGCAGCCGTTGCCGCACTCGCTGTTCGTCGTACCGCCCGAGTCGTTCCAGGTCCGCCCGTAGCACCACGGCACGCAACTCGGCGACTGCCTCGATGTCCGCCACCGACGCCGGCCGCATCTCCCAATCCACCTCCACCATGATCGCCACGCTACCGCGCAGGACTCGCACCTCCCCCGGGGCCTGCGCACTCGTGGAGTCGCGTGCATGTCGCCGGATTGTCAGAAGCCGATGTCGGGCTGTCGGTAGGTCGGCGGTCGGCGGACGCGGCCGGCTTGTTCGTAGGCGTAGGCATAGGCGTATGCGAGGCGGAGCAGGATCGGTTCGCTCCATGACATCGGCCGGACCACGCACAATGCGCGGATGGACAACGACATCACTATTCGTCCGGCCGTCCCGCATGAACTCGACGTCGTCGCTGAGCTTCGATGGCAGTGGATCCTCGAAAGCGAAGACGTTCCCGTCACCGGGCATGAAGAGTTCGTGCAGCACTTCGTCACGTGGGCGAGGGAGAACACGTCATCACATCGCTGTATGGTCCTGGTCCGCGGTCAGGTGATCATCGGCATGGCCTGGCTTGCGGTCCTTGCGCGGGTGCCGAGCCCACGCGCCCTGCAGCGGGCCTCAGGCGATCTGCAGTGCGTATACGTCGTTCCCGGCGAACGAGACGGCGGCCTGGGCGGCCAACTCATCGACGCGGTCCTGGCCCGTGCCCGGGAACTCGGACTCGAACGGGTCACCGTGCACTCCAGTTCCCGCGCGATCCCGGCCTACTCCCGCCACGGTTTCGAAGCTTCTCCCCGTCTGCTTCACGCCCGCGTCGCCCGCATCACGTCCTATCCCTGATGGCCGGCGACCCGCTGTCCTGCCCCGATCTTTCCCGGGGGCGTGGCTTCACCATCACCATCACCACCGCCGCACCGCACCGCCCCACACCGCGACCGGCGGGAGCGGCACGATCACTTCCAACCGTATGCGTACGCAGCGACCCAAGTGACGTCGAGCTGTGCGGTGCTGCCTGGAGCGGCCCCGGGTCCCTCCAGGGCGCTTTCGTTCTGCAGCACCCAGGACAATGGGTGATCCGGTACGTCGCGGGTGTCGTGCCCTGTCTGTCGGCCATCGACGAAGAACCGCACGTTGCCCGGCGTCCACTCCGTGGACACGGTGTGCCACTCGGTCCAGTCGTCACTGCCCGGGAAGTAGCCTTGCTCGCCGCCGCCGCACGGATGGTGAAAGGCAGTCAGCGAGCCGGTCCATTCGCCTTCTGGATGGTCCATCTCGCAGCCACCGCCGTAGTGCAGCCAGGCGGACTTGTATCCGGGTGCCAGTGTCGTCACCTTGATGCGTGCGCTGTACTTGCCGTACTTCATCTGCATGACCGCACGAGGCACCAACGCCGCCGCATGCACGGGGCCTCCGTCGCCGGGTCGCCACATCCGTATGGACATCCGCCCGTCGCCGTCCGCCGCGGGACCGATGCTCACGGTGTCCTCCGGATGGTAGACGCCGACCACGTCCCGGCCCCGGCTGTCGGCGGTGTCAGGCCAACCGGTCGGATATGCCCACCAGTTGTCGCGGTACTTCCCACTCAGGCCCCCGCAGTAAGCGGCGGATGTGTCGACGTAGTGATCGCAGTCGCTGAACGCGCCCAGCGGCACCCGGTCGCCGTTGAAGTCCTCCGCAAGGACCTGCCAGAAGGGTCCGCAGTCACCGCGGGGCAGATTCACGCCCGTGGTGTGGCAGGCGTCGGCCGAAGCGGGTGCCCCGTCGGCCCGGGGAAGCCCCAGGACTGTGGCCACGAGCATCAGGCCCACGGACATCAACAGAACTCGCCTGCTGTGATGGTGCGGCGCTGCGTGTGAACCCATCCCAAGGCTCCCTCGAGGTTCAACTGCCGGCCTCGTCTGTGCTCCCCGCACATGGCCCGGGGAACGGACCGGAACCGCGCGGCGGACCTACTCCGCGAAGGAGCATCCTCGCGCGCGGACCGGTGCGACGCCATCCCCATAACGAGCCGTGAACCGGACGGCGATGCTCCGCCACCGTCGTCGGCCGCCGACCGGCGATGCGGAAGCCTGGGAGCTCTCACGCCGTAGGGATGGACGCGAACCTCTCGAAACGGTGCACGTCCTGCCGCGGATCAACGTGTCATGGATCAACGTGCCGTGGATCCACGAAGGAACCGCGCCTCAGAACTCGCGGTCGATGCCGGTCACGATCGCCGCGCCCAACGGAGCGTCCTCCTCGGCGAAGCCACTGTCCCGCAGGGCGCGGGAGACCAGGCGCACCGCTTCGGCCTCGGCCCCCGACTGATCACCGGCCTCGACCTCGACCCGGGCGGCGAACATGCCCTCCTCGTCCACCGTGAGCAGACTCAACTCCTCGCTCTCCCCGAGATCCGTGTTCTTGGGGTCCTGGGGCCGAAGCCTGCGCTCGATGTCCGAGCACACGCCGTCGGGCACTCCTCGGAGGAACGTGCCGGGGACGGTGATGACGTACGTGGTCACTGGGACTCCTTTCGAAGGCTGCACTCGCCGGCAGGCCCTCCTGACTCTCGTGCACTCACAAGCGACTCGCCCTGGATCCGCGTCTTCCCTCTCCGCGGCGGTGAATGCACGGAATCGAAACCGCCGCTGTGATGCGATCCGGCGCAGGTCGGGCCGGCTTCGGCCGAAGCGTGCAGCGATGGACGTCGGCGCGCAGTGGCTAAACGCGAGGACGGGCGCGAGACGAACTCCCGCAGGAGAAACCCGGTCAGGCGCCTCCCGGTAGCCGATACGTCTCAGTGGTGTTCCATGCCTCGGCCCGCGCCCTACTCCGGACCGTGGGGACGCGCCGTGACCGCCCCTGCCACTCAGAAAGCCGCCGGACGGCCCTCGTTATGGAGGGACGGCGCCTCCGCGCGACTTCGCCCGGGCCGGGACAACGACTGTCGTCGCGTCCCTGCGACCGGGCAGGGGGAGCCGGCAGCCTTCGGGGTTCGCGTGCCCACCGGCGGCCTCGACCGCCGCAGCAGAACCACAACCGGGCGACGGAATCCTGCGGCACTGCACGCCTGGGACCGGAGTGAAGACGGCGAACCCGTCAAAACCGGGACCGGCCATCACGTGAGCTGCCAGAATGGCCCGGCCGTGACCATAACGGGGGCGCGGTGGAGGGGGTTCGTGTGCCCGCAGAACATGGGACTGAGCGATGAAGCCATTGCGGGCGGGTGACCCGTCGGCGCTGGGCGGGTTCCGGCTGATGGGTCGGCTGGGTTCCGGCGGAATGGGCCAGGTGTTCCTGGCCCGGGCCGAGGACGGGCGGGCCGTCGCCGTGAAGCTGATCCATCCGCATCTGGCGGAGGAGCCCGAGTTCCGCCGCCGCTTCCGCCGCGAGGTCGCTGCCGTACGACGAGTCTCGGGCGCCGGGACGGCGCCGGTGCTGGACTCCGACACGGAGGGCGAAACCCCTTGGTTCGCGACCGAGTTCGTGCCCGGCCCGCCCCTGCACCGGGTCGTGGACGAATGGTCCGGGCCCCTGCCGGCGGACTCGGTGTGGCACCTGGCCCGGGGCCTCGCCGCCACCCTGTCGGCGATCCACGGCCTCGGCGTTCTGCATCGGGACCTCAAACCCTCCAACGTACTCATCACCCTGGACGGCCCCCGGGTCATCGACTTCGGGATCGCGCGGGCCACCGACTCCAGCGTGGCCACCCGCACGGGCGCGATCATCGGATCGCCGGGGTTCATGTCGCCCGAGCAGGTGCGCGGAGAACACGTCGGAGAAAAGAGCGACGTCTTCGGCCTCGGCGCCGTCCTGGTCTACGCCGCCACCGGCCGCAGCCCGTTCGAGTGGAGCGACGACGACGCCCCGCACGTGGTGCTGATGCGGGTGATCAGCGAACCGCCCCGGCTGGACGGCCTGGACGGCCCTCTGCGCGGCCTTGTCGAGCGCTGCCTTGACCGCGACCCTGCGAACCGGCCCTCGACGCAGGAGATCGAGGCCGAGACGACCCGCGTCCTCGGCCCTGGCGCCCCGGACGTCTGGCTGCCGCCGACGCTCACCGCCCGGCTGGGACAGGAAGCGGCGCGGCTACTCACCCTCGAAGGGCCGGTGCCCACCCAGGTGGACGGCGGCCCGGGCCTGCACCACGCGCCCACCGTCACCGGCGCCGGACCGCTCCGACCCCATGCGACCACCGTCCCGCAGCCAGTCGGGACACCACCTGCGCCGCGCCGTCCGGTGGCCAGGATGCAGCTGCTGGCCGGACTGGGCACCGCCCTGGCCGCGGTGCTGGCCGTGACCCTCGCCCTGGTCCTGCGCGACGGCGCCGGTGACAAGGCCGACGCGGCCGCCGTGCCGCAGCTGTCGAGCACGGCCGCCGCCGACGACCGTTCGCCCACGGACACACCCACTCCGTCCGAGGAAACCCGGCCGAGCACCTCGAAGACACCGACACCGACGCCGAAAGCGTCCTCGGCCGAGGCCCAGCAGTTCGACTTCGTCGGCACTTGGCGGGGCACCGTGAACCAGGGCGACGGGGCCAGCGTCTACGACGTCCGGATCCGCTACACCGGAGGGAAGGCCGGAGAGCGGGTCGCCGAGGTGGACTACCCGCAGCTCTCCTGCGGCGGGTATTGGACCCTGCGCCACCGCACGGCATATCGCGTGGACGCCCTCGAACACATCACCTACGGCACCGGGGGCTGCCTCGACGAGGTGGAGATCTCGCTGACCAGCCTGGACACCGACACTGTCCGCTACTCCTTCGACGACTCCGACGGGGGCCTCTTCAGTTCCTCCGACCTGGTGGGGGAGGGCGAGTTGAAACGTGAGTAGGGCAGAGGGGACTGGACGGCGGCCGTCGGCGCACTGATCACGTCCGTATCGTGCGGGTTCGCCGAGCACCGCCGAGGGGCCCGCGTCCCGCACCAGGCAGTGACGGCGCCCTGGGGGACCGGATGTTGCTCGGGACGGTCTCGCAATCGTCGCCGACGTGACTGCGTCCGGTCCGACCACCGTGCGCGTCCGCCGCGATGCCTGCCCGGCGGCGATCGCGTGCGCGATGTCGGCGTCACGGATTCGGCGACGTGCGGGGCGGAAGAGCCTTCGGTGGTCCCGAATGACGGATTGGGGGCTGCGAGGGATGGGCAGTGAGCTTGACGGTGTGTGACATGAGCATGCCTACCTCACCCCCCACAGGAGGTCGACCATGTACCGGCGCACGTTCGTCCATGGTTTCACTGCTGCCGTCACGGTGGCTCTCACCCTGGCCGGTGGCCAGGCGTACGCGGCTGCTCCGGGCTCCGGCGATCAGCTGCTTGCAGCCCGCGTCGTCACCTATGACGCCGGCGCGTCGGCGGAGTTCAAGACCGCAGTCGATCGGGGCGCGGCGATCTGGAACGAGAGCGTGGACGCCGTCGAGCTGCGCCCGGCGGCCGCCGGGCAGCGCGCCAACATCCGGATCCTCGCCGACGACGGGTGGCCCCGGGCGCTGACCACCTCGCTCGGCAACGGAACGGTCTACATCGGACGACAGGCCGTCAACGAGGGCTACGACACGGTCCGGATCTCGGCGCACGAACTCGGCCACATCCTCGGCCTGCCGGACCGCAAACCCGGGCCCTGCACCAGCCTGATGTCGGGCTCCAGCGCCGGCGTCTCGTGCACGAACCCGTACCCGGACGCGGCCGAGAAGGCGGAGGTCGAGGGCAACTTCGGTGCTGCGCTTGCCCGCCCGGCACCGGCTGCCCGCAGCGTGGTGATCGTGGACTGATCCACGGGCGTGCGCGGGGACGTCCCGTCGCCGCGCACGCCGGTCAGCCGGCTGCGGGTTGCTGCCGAAGACGCGGGCAGGAGTCGCGTTGTCGTCCGGATCGCCCGCGAGCGATCGGGCCGCTTTCGCCGGGGCGTCGATCGGGCCAACTCCTGCTATGGCGTGCCGGTGGCCGGTGGCCGGTGGCCGGTGGCCGGTGGTCGGTGTGTGGACGCCGGCCGTCGTGAGGGCGGTGGCCGGCCCCGGCGCCCGTACGCCGTTCATCGCGCCCGGCGGGACAGCCAGGCGGCGGCCAGGGCACCGGAGATGTTGTGCCAGACGGAGAAGACCGCGGCCGGCAGGGCGGCCAGCGGACTGAAGTGAGCGGTGGCCAGCGAGGCCGCGAGCCCGGAGTTCTGCATGCCGACTTCGAAGGCCATGGCACGGCTCCCCGGCTCGCCCAGCCGGGCGATCCGTCCCGCGCCGTACCCCAGGGCCAGGCCGAGGCCGTTGTGCAGCACGACGGCGACGAAGACCAGCAGGGCCGCCGACTTGATGGCATCGGCGCTGCCCGCGACGACCACGGTCACGATCACGCCGATGGTCAGGGCGGACAGCCAGGGCAGCACCGGCAGGGCCCGCTCCATGTGGCGGGCCGCCAGGAGCCGCACGACGAGGCCCGCGAGCACCGGCACCAGCACCGTCTTGAGAATGCCGGTGACCATGGAGCCGGCGTCGACCGGCAGGTACTCGCCCGCCAGCAGCAGCGTCAGGGTCGGGGTGACCAGTGGGGCCACGAGTGTGGAGACGGTGGCCACGGAGACGGACAGTGCCACATCGCCGCGCGCCAGATAGGTCACCACGTTGGAAGCGGTGCCGCTGGGGGCGCAGCCGACGAGGATCACGCCCGCTGCGAGCTGCGGCGGGAGTTGGAGCAGGTGGGCGATGGCCCAGCCGAGCCCCGGCATGATGACGTAATGCGCGACCAGCCCGAGGGCCACCGCCCAGGGCCGCTTGGCGACACCGCGGAAGTCCTGAGGGGTCATGGTGACGCCCATGCAGAACATCACCACGCCCAGCAGGTACGGCACCGCCTCGCCCCAGCCGGTGAAGCTCCCCGGGAGCAGAAGTCCTACGGCACCGGCCACGAGAACGAGGATCGGGAAGACGGTGACAGCGCGTCGTGCGGAGCGATCGCCGACGGCGTCGCGGACGTGGTGTTCGGACTGTTCGGTACTCACCGTGCGAGACAACGCCCTGTCAGGGGCATGACGCAAAGGCGTCTCGCGATGTGATCCACAAACAGCGCGCGACACGGCCCTTCACACCATCGAACCTGCTCCGCAAGGGAGTTGACCACCCGTCGGCCGCGAACTGTGGCATGGTCGCCGACCCGCGGCCGGTACGCCTGGCCCGGGCCCGTCCGGGGGCTGCGAACGGTGTCGGTGGCGACAACTAAGCTCCCGCACATGAGTGAGGCAGACAGAGGCGCCGGGAGACGAGTCGTCGACGGGCGCTTCGAGTTGGAGGCCCGCCTCGGTGGCGGTGGGATGGGGACGGTCTGGCGGGCCCGGGACCTGGTGCTGCACCGGTTGGTGGCCGTCAAGGAGGTCCGTCCGCCCGACCGGGACCTCGCCGAATACGATCCCGACAGCGCGCGGATGCTGCGTGAGCGAGTGCTGCGCGAGGCCAGGGCGCTGGCCCGGATCGACCATCCGAATGTCGTCACCATTCACCACATAGTCGACGGTGGCGACGGCACCTACCCATGGATCGTGATGGAGTTGGTCGGCGGCGGCTCGTTGGCCGACCGGCTGGCCCAGGGGCCGATGCCGCCGGCCGAGGCGGCGCGGATCGGCCGGGGGGTGCTGTCAGCGCTCGTCGCCGCGCACGACGCCGGGATCCAGCACCGGGACGTCAAGCCCGCCAATGTCCTGCTGCGGCCCGACAAGCGCCCCGTCCTCACCGACTTCGGCATTGCCGCGATCCGCGAGACCACCAGCCTCACCGCCACCGGGTCCATCATCGGTACGCCCGACTTCATGGCACCGGAGCGCATTTCGGGGCACGAGGGCGGATCCGCCTCCGACCTCTGGTCGCTGGCGATGATGTTGTACGCCGCTGTGGAGGGCCACCACCCACTGCGCCGGGGCACCACCCTGGCCACCCTCGCCGCGGTCCTCCACGACGACGTGCCGCCGCCCGTGCGGGCCGGTGCCCTGCGCGACGTCCTGATGAGCGTGCTCGTGCGGGACCCGTCGGCGCGGCCGTCCGCCGCCGCGCTGGACCGAATGCTCGCCGAGGTCGAGGCCGATGTCGGGTCGGCTCGTCCGGTGGCCGGGCGCGACGAGCCCACCTCGTACCCGTTGGGCGCGCCGTCCGCCTCCCCGTTCGCTTCACTTCCGGGGGTCACTGCCGCGCCGGACATGTTCGCACCGACCGATGCCTCTGCGCCGCCGGTCGTTCTCTCCGGCACCGACATTCCCGATCCGACCAGTGCGGCTGCCCCGGCCGGGTTCGGGCTGCCGCCGATCAACCCCGGGCCGAGGCAGGCCATGCCTCAGCCGGCGACCGCGCCCGTGCGCGCCGAACGCCGACGCCCGCCCGGCCTCACCGTCCTGCTGAGCGTCTCGGGGATCTCGCTCGCCGGCACCCTGGTCCTACTGGGGTGGCTCCTGCCTTTCAGGGGTGACTCGGACGCGGGGGCCTCGTCCTCCACGTCGGCCCCGGAAACGACCATCCCGCCGACCACCGCTGCCCCGGCCGCCCAGCAGTCACAGGAGGCGGAGACCACGGACATGCTCACCCCGGACAGCATCCGCACCGCCATCAAGGCCTTCAAGGAAGAGACCGGCCGGGACATGTTCGGCGACTTCACCGTCTACACGGACTACGTGTCGGCCCAGCTGATGGTCAACGGCAGCAACAGTAAGTACGACTACTACACCTATCGCCCCGGGGAGGGCGTGAAGAAGGGCATCATCGCGGGTTCCCTGGCCGGCGGCGAGCAGCCCGTCAGTCTTGACGGCTTCAACTGGGACAAGGTCCCGGCGCTCCTGAAAGAAGCGGAGAAGAAGCTCAACGTCGATGTTCCGGAATCCCGTTACCTGATGGTGAGACAGCCCAACGACGTCTTCGACACCCCGGCCGGAATGGCTGTCTACCTTACGAACAAATACAGCCAGGCCGGCTACCTGGAAGCCGACACCGACGGCAAGGTGACCCGGGTGTCGCCCGCCGACGACTGACCGCCCACGTCAGGTGAAGACGATGGTGTGGTTGCCATGGCGGATCACCCCGTCCTCGGCGTGCCACTGCACCGCTCGGGAGAGCACGGCCCGTTCCACGTCCGCACCGCGGCGCTGCAGGTCGGCCGAGGTGTCGGCGTGGGTGACATGCACGCCGACCTGCTCGATGAGGTTCCCGGAGAGAATCTGCATGTAGCGGGCTAGGACCACGAAGCCGACGTTGCCCTTGAGCAGTCGCAGGTGCTCCGCTTCCGCGGCGGACTTGTCCTGGCCCGCCGACGACAGATGGCTCCGCCCGGTGCTCGGCCCGGTGCTCGGTCCGGTGGGTGGCCCGGTGCTCGGTCAGCCGGATTGGGATGCGGTCGGCGTTGTCCTGTTGGTCGTGGGCTGTGTTGCTCCTTGCGCGGGCCGTCCCCTGGTCCCCGGCAGGGGGGTTGGTGCCTCTTCCCCGTCCAGTACGGCCTCGATGTTGCGTGCCGCCAGCTCCACCATCGCCGCGCGCGTGGCCTCCGTCGCCGAGCCCACGTGCGGCAGCACCACCAGGTGCGGTTCGGCGAACAGCGGATCGGACGGATCCGTACGCGGTTCGTCCACCATCACGTCCAGGCCCGCGGAGTGCAGCTTCCCGCCGCGCAGCGCGGTGAGCAGAGCGTCCTCGTCGACGATTCCGCCGCGTCCGGTGTTGACGAGCGTCGCCGTCGGTTTCATCAGGGCGAGTTCCGGCGTGCCGATCATGCCGGCGGTCTCGGGTGTCAGCGGGGTGTGCACGGACACCACGTCGCTGGTCCGCAGCAGTTCGTCGAAGGTGACCCAGCGGGACAGCTCGTCGTCCTCCTTGCGGCGCGGATGGTGGTGCTGGACCCGCATCCCGAAGCCGGCCGCCCGCCGTGCGAGGGCCTTGGCGATCTGTCCGTAGCCGATCAGCCCGAGCGTCGCGCCCTGTACGTCGAGCCCCAGGAAGGCATCCATCCGGAAGGCGCCCCACTCGCCGCGCCGCAACGCGTCCATGCTGGCGCCGAGCCGCCGCCGTGCCATCAGGATCAGCGCCATCGACACGTCGGCGGTGGTGTCGGCGAGCACCTCGGGGGTGTGGGTGACCACCACACCGCGCGCGGCGGCGGCCTCGACGTCCACGCCGTCGTAGCCCATCGACGCCAGTGCCACGACGCGGAGGCCGGGGCCGGCCGCGTCCAGCAGGGCGGCGTCCACCCGGTCGCTGCCGAGGACGAGCAGCCCCTCGCAGCCTCGGACCAGCGTTCCCAGCTCGGCAGAGGTGGGTGGCGCCGTCCCTTCCCACGCGGTGACGTCGTACCGCGCGGCGAGCCGCCGGACGGCGGGGCCCGGCAGGCCGGTGCGGCTCACCGCGACGCGGGGACGGGGACGGGGTACGGGTGTGCCGGACATGCGCAACTCCCACGGAGAAAGGGGACGGGCGGGTGAGGGGCCGGCTCGTGGCCGGACCGCGTCAGGGCGTTGTCGGATCCGCGAAGTCGAGGAGCACCTTGCAGGACCGCGCCGGGTCGGCTGCCAGTTCGAAGGCCTCGCCGGTGTGTGCCACGGGGAGTACGGAGGTCACCACCGGGTCGACCGGGAGGCGGCCGTCGGCCAGGGCTCGCAGTACCTCGCCGAGCTCGGTGTCGAAGCGGAAGGAGCCGACCAGTCGCAGCTCCCGTGTGATCAGCGCGTTCGCGGCGACCGGGGTGTCCCCGGGCGGGAGCAGGCCGAGGCCCACCACCAGACCGCCCCGGTCCACTCCGTACACGCAGGTGCGCAGCCCGGCGGGGTTGCCGGAGGACTCGATGGCGATGTCCGCCGCCAGTTCCTCCAGCCCGTCCCCGCCGCTCGAGGGGCCGCCGATGCGTACGGTCGAGTCGGCGCCCACCTGCTTGGCGACGGCCAGCGGCGCCTCGTGGACGTCGGTCACGGTGATCTCACCGGCACCGGCGGCGCGCAGGGCCGCGACCACCAGGCAGCCGATCGGTCCGGCACCGGTGACCAGGACCCGCTTGCCGCGTACGTCGCCGGCCTGTCGTACCGCGTGCCAGGCGACCGCCGCCGGCTCGGCGATCGCGGCGAGCTTCAGGTCAAGGCCCTCGGGCAGGGGCAAAATCCGTTCCGCGGGCACCACCAGGACCTCGGCGAAGCCGCCCTGGACGTGGGGGTTGCGGGCGGCGCTGCCGAGATAGCCGGTGTCCAGGCAGGTGTTGCGCCGTCCCGCGGCGCACTGTCGGCACGCGCCGCAGGAGGCCAACGGGTGTACGGCCACCGGGGTTCCGGGTGGCGGGGCCTGAGTGCCGGGGCCCGCCGCGCGTACCAGGCCGACGATCTCGTGACCGAGGACGAGCGGTTCGCGCAGCCGGAACTCGCCGACCGCGCCGTGCCGCCAGTAGTGCAGGTCGGAGCCGCAGATCCCGCCGTAGCGGATGTCGACCGCCACCTCGCCGGGGCCGGGCTCCGGCACCGGCCGTTCCTCCAGGCGCAGGTCGCCCGCCCCGTGGGCCACGACCGCTCGCATCGTCGCTGAGTTCGCTGAGTTCGCTGAGTGGGCTGAGTTCATGTCTTCGGTCCTTTCTCAGATGACCGCGGTCAGGCCGCCGTCGACGGCGATCACCTGGCCGTTGACGAAGTCCGACGCGGGGGCGGCGAGCCACACCAGCGTGCCGACGAGATCCTCGACCGAGGCCCAGCGCCCGGCCGGGGTGCGGCCCCGGATCCAGGAGTCGAAGGCGGCGTCGTCGACGAGGGGGCGGGTCAGTTCGGTGACCACGTAGCCGGGTGCCAGGCCGTTGACCGTCAGCCCCGAGCCGGCCCACTCCGCGCACATGCCCCGGGTCAGCATCGCGAGGCCGCCCTTGGAGGCCGCGTAGGCGGCGATGCCGGGACGGGCGAGCCAGGTCTGCACGGAACAGATGTTGACGATCTTTCCGTGGCCGCGCCCGACCATGCCCGCGGCCACCGCGCGGCCGACCAGGAAGGCACTGGTGAGGTTGGTGTGCAGGACCCGTTCGAAGTTCTCGGCGGAGACCTGCAGGAGTGGTTCGCGGTGCTGCACGCCGGTGTTGTTGACCAGGATGTCCAGCGGGCCGATCCGGTTCTCGATCTCCTGGATCGCCGTATGCACGGACGCCTCGTCGGTGACGTCGAACGGCACCGCGTGCACCTTGGTCCCGGTGCGTTCGGCGAGTTCGGCACGGGCACGTTCCAGGGCCTCGGGATCACGGCCGTTGAGGACGAGTTCGGCGCCCGCCTCGGCCAGTCCCGCCGCGAGGGCGAATCCGATGCCCTTGCTGGATCCGGTGACCAGGGCCAGCCGCCCGGAGAGGTCGAACAGGGAAGGACCCTTGGCTGAAGTCGTCATGACCGGTCTCCCGTCGAACCGTTTCCGTTTCCGGCACCGGTTCCGTAGTAGTGCATGAGTGCGGCGTTGTCGGCGTCGCCGTGGCCCGCGGCGGCCAGCCAGCGGTGCAGTTCGGAGACGGCGGTGGTGACCGGCAGCGGCACTCCGGCCGAGAGCGCGTAGTCGCGGGCCGCCTCCAGGTCCTTGACCATGTTGCTGACCCGTCCGGTCGGGGTGAGGTCGACCTCGGCGAACTTGACGAAGAACTCCTGAAGCAGCGCCGAGTCGGCCCTGCCCCCGGTGAGCGCCGCCTGTACGTGCCGTGGCGGCAGACCGGCCGCCCGCACCAGGGCGGCGGCCTCGGCGAGGGCGGCGAATCCGCAGCCGACCAGCACCTGGTTGACGGCCTTGACCAGCTGCCCCGAGCCGGCCGGGCCGAGGTGGGTGAGTTGGGAGGAGAGAGCACCGAGCACCGGCAGCGCCCGTTCCACGTCGTCCGTCTCGCCGCCGAGCATCAGCGTCAGCTCGCCGCGCTCCGCGCCCGGTGCGCCGCCGGACAGGGGCGCGTCGACCCAGCCGGCGCCGAGCTTCGCGGCGCGTTCGGCGAAGGCGCGGGTGCGCCCGGGATCGATGCTGGACATGTCTATGACGAGGACGCCCTCGGGTGTGGCGGTGAGGACCCCTTCGGGGCCGAAGACCACCTGCTCGACGATGTCGGCGGTGTTGAGCGAGAGGACCACCACGGAGGACGAGGCGAGCTCTGCCGCCGAGTCCGCCGGGACCGCCCCGTCCCTGGCGAGTTCCGCCACCACGTCCTGCCGGACGTCGTAGACCCGCACGGTGCGTTCGCGCCGCAGCAGTCTGCGGGCGATGGCCGACCCCATGACCCCGAGCCCGGCGAGCCCCACCTGTGGATGTCCTGACACTCGAACCAACCTCCCGAACGAAATCCTGTACGCGAAACAACATACTGGACGCAGGTGGTGAGAGAGTGCAACTGTCCTGCGATGTACACCCTTGACTGTTCAGCATATTGGCTTGCGCTCCACATGCTGTTACGGTCCTGGGCGTCCGCAGATGTACGGCCTGTTACCAAGCCGTTGAGACGGAAGGGCGGCATCCCATGCAGATGCCAACGACGACATCCCGACTCGCCGACGGGGCGAGCGACCAGAGGAACCCCGGTCTGCGCCGGGCGCTCGTCACCAGTTCGGTGGGCAGTGCCCTCGAGTACTACGACTTCGCGATCTATGGCACCGCCTCGGCCCTGGTGTTCCGGCACCTCTTCTTCCCCGGGCTCGGCCCGGCGGTCGGACTCGTCGCCATCTTCGCCACCTACGCGGTCGGCTTCTTCGCCCGCCCGCTGGGCGGACTGTTCTTCGGCTCGCTCGGAGACCGGCACGGCCGTAAGACCGTGCTGGTGGTGACCGTCGCGCTGATGGGCGGCTCGTCCTTCGCCATCGGGCTGCTGCCCACCTACCACACGGTCGGTGTGTGGAGCCCCGTCCTGTTGATGCTCCTGCGCCTGCTCCAGGGCTTCGGAGCCGGAGCGGAACAGGCCGGGGCCTCGACGCTGATGGCCGAGTACGCCCCACCGGCCCGACGCGGCTACTACGCGGCACTGCCCTTCGTCGGCATCCAGGTCGGCATGCTGCTCGCCACCGCCCTGTTCATACCGCTGGCCCGGCTCGACGAGGACGTGCTGTTCGGCTGGGTGTGGCGGGTGCCGTTCCTGCTCAGTGCCGTACTGATCCTGGTCGCGGTGTACATCCGGCTGAAGCTGGAGGAGAGCCCGGCCTTCGAGCGGCTGGCGGAGAGCGGCGAGGTCAGCAAGCGACCGCTGCGCGACCTCATGGTCAACAGCCGCCGCAATCTGTTCATCACCTTCGGCCTGCGGATGGCCGAGAACGGCACCTCGTACCTGTACTCCACCTTCAGCATCAGCTACGTGACCACCGTCGTCGGCGTCTCCGGCTCGGTCGGCCCGCTGGCCGTGGCCTGCGCCTCGCTCGCCGGTATCGTCACCATCCCGCTGTTCGGCATGCTCTCCGACCGGATCGGCCGGGTCCCGCTCTACCGGATGGCCGCACTGTTCCAGGCGGTCTTCGCCGTCCCCGCCTTCGCGCTGATGAGCTCCGGGAACACCGTGCTGATCTGCGTGGTCATCACCCTCGGCATCGGAGTCGGCGTCAACGGCATGCTGGGCTCCCAGTGCGCCCTGCTCGCCGAACTGTTCGGGGCGCGGCACCGCTACACCGGCGTCGCGATCGGCCGGGAGTTCAGCGCGATCATCGCCGGAGGCATCGCCCCGCTGCTCGGCGCGACGCTGCTGCTGGCCTTCAGCGACGCGTGGTGGCCGCTGGCGGCCTACGTGGTCGTCCTCTCGCTGATCACCTTCGTCACCACCTTCGTCACCCCGGAGACCCGAGGCCGGGATCTCACCGATCTCGCCGACGCCCGCTGAGTGATCCGGCCGCCCTTCGGCGGCCCGGCCCCCGGACGACGGGCCCTGAGACAGCCGGCCCCGCGCCCTGCCCCCCTGCCCGCGGGCGCGGGGCCGGCACCCATGTGACCCCACGGAACAGCACACCGGGTCGACACGGCCACGGATACGAAAACGGAGGCGGAGACAGTGATGAAGGACGAGACCCAGGTGGTGCTCGGGATCGACCTGGGCACCACCGCGACCAAAGTGGTCGCGGTGGACGGTGCCTACCGGGTGGTCTCGACCGTCGAGCGTCCCGCGCCGCTGCGCACCGGGCGGCACGGGGAAGCCGTCCACGACCCGGAGACGGTGCTGGCGGGAGCGATGGAAGCGGTCCGGGAGAGCGCCGGGATCTGTGCCGGGCGCGGTCTTGCGGTCGTTGCCCTGTCCTTCAGCGCGGCCCTGCACACCCTGCTCGCGCTGGACTCCTGCGGCGATCCGTTGACCCCGGCGCTGAGCTGGGCGGACACCAGGGCCGCCGACATCGCCAGACGCCTGCGGGCGGCCGGGAGCAGCCGCGGTACCGGCCCCGCCCCGGCCGGAGGCGGCGGCACGGCAAGGACGGAGAACATCGATGCCGACGCCCTGCACCGGGCGACCGGAACCCCCGTGCACTCCATGGCCCCGCTCACCAAACTCGCCTGGTTCACGGCACACGAGCCGGAACTCGTCCGGCGTACGGCCACCTGGTGCGGCCTGAAGGACTACGTCCTCGCGCGGTTCACCGGCAGGCTGGTCACCGACCTGTCCTGCGCCTCCGCCACCGGCCTGCTGGACATGCGCACCACCCGATGGCACGACCCCGCCCTGGACATCGCCGGGGTGGGTGCCGACCGGCTGCCCGAACTGGTGCCGCCGACCACCGTGTTCACGCTGCTCCCCGAAGTCGCCGCCGCCCTGGGGCTGCCCGCCGGGCTGCCCGTGGTGGCGGGCGCCGGGGACGGTCCGCTGGCCAATCTCGCCGTCGGGGCCACCGCGCCGGCCACCGCCGCCCTGTCCCTCGGCACCAGCGGCGCCCTGCGCGTCGTACGCGACCGGCCCGGCGTGGACGAACGCTGCCGGGTGTTCTGCTACTACCTCGCGGACGGACTGTGGGTGCTCGGCGGGGCGGTCAGCAACGCCGGGGTCGTCGCCCAGTGGGCCGCCGAGTCCTTCGGCGGCGTCGACGTCGGTGACCTGCTGAAGGAGGCAGGCGAGGTCGAGCCCGGCGCCGAGGGGCTGATCGCCCTGCCGCACCTGCTCGGGGAACGCGCACCCTGGTGGGACCCGGACGCGCGCGGCGCCCTGATCGGGCTGCGCCGCGGACACGGCAGGGCCCACATGACCCGGGCCATGATCGAGGGTGTCGGGCAGCAACTCGCCCTGGTGCGCGACTCCTTGCTCGCCGCCGACGCCCCGATCACCTCGGTGCGGGCCACCGGGGGCGCCCTGCGCTCCCCCCTGTGGGCGGAGATCGTCGCCGCCGCGCTCGACATGCCACTGGAGATCACCGACGACACCGCGGGCTCCGGCTTCGGCGCCGCGCTGCTCGCCCGGCACGCGCTCGGCGCCCTGCCCTCGCTGACCTCCCCGGTGCCCGGCGCCCGCGCACACCGCACCGTGACCCCCGATCCGGTGGCGGCGCGGCGGCTGGCGGAGACCCGCGGACTCAGCGAACAGCTGTACCAGCTCCTGCGCGGGATGCAGGGGCCGCACCGGTGACCACCGCCCCGGCGTCCCGCCGCAGTCGTGCCGCCTCCGCGACCGTGGCCAGGGGAAGCAGGGCGAGCAGCGCGAACGCCACCCGGTAGGGGGCGGCGGGGCCGGCCAGGCCGAGGAGGGGCGCGACCGGGCCCGCCGCGTGCAGCGCCAGGGCGCCGAAGGCGACCCCGAGGCCGGCGGCGAGCTGCTGCACCGTGCTGGAGAGCGCGTTGGCGCCGCTGGTGCGGTCCGGCTCGATGTCGGCGAAGCCGATCGTCGCGTACGCACTGAGCGAGACGGACCGGCACACGCCGCTCACGAACAGCACGGACACCACGACGGCCATCGGCGTGTGCGGGCCGAGCAGCCCGCACAGCACGAAGGTCGCCGCCGTCGCGACCCCGTTCACCAGCAGCACGGCACGAAAGCCGAAGCGGCGCAGCAGGGGACTGGTGAGCGGCTTGACGGCGACGTTGCCCGCGAACACCGCTATGAGCACCAGTCCGGCGGTGGCCGCGCTCCAGCCGAAGGCCCCCTGGAACATCAGGGGCAGCAGGAACGGCACGGCGGTGATCGCCGCGCGGAACAGGGCGCCACCCGCGTTCGACACCCGGAAGGTGTCCACCTTCAGGGCGTCGAGGTCGAGCAACGGGCCTCGCGTCCGCCGCAGGTGACGTACCGTCAGCAGACAGAGAGCGGCCCCCGCGGCGAACCAGGACGCGCCCGCGCCCCACGCGGCCGGCGCAGCCCCGAACCGCTCCAGCCCCAGCACCACCCCCGCCAGCCCGGCCCCGCCGAGCCCGAAGCCCGCCCAGTCGAGACGCGGCCGGTCCGCCCGCCGCAGATCGGGGACGAGCCGCAGGGCGAGCGGCAGCGCCAGCACGCCCAACGGCACGTTCACCAGGAAGATCCAGTGCCAGGAGGCGTACGTCGTGAACAGCCCGCCCAGCGCCGGTGCGAGGACCGGGGCCAGCAGACCGGGCCAGGTCAGCCAGGCGATCGCGCGCAGCAGATCCGTCTTCCGGGTGGAGCGCAGCACCGCCAGCCTGCCGACGGGCACCATCATCGCCCCGCCGATGCCCTGCGCGACGCGCATCGCGACCAGCTCGGGCAGCCCGCCCGCCGCCGCGCAGAGCGCCGAGGCGAGAGTGAACACGGCGATCGCCCAGACGAAGACCCGGCGGGCGCCGTAGCGGTCGGCGGCCCAGCCGCTCACCGGGATGAACACGGCCAGCGCGACGAAGTACGCCGTCATGGCGACGCCGATGTCGGCCGGCCGCACCCCGAAGGAGGCGGCCATGTCGGGGGCGGCCGTCGAGATGATCGTGCCGTCCAGGTTCTCCATGAAGAAGGCCCCGGCGACCAGCAGAGCCAGTCCCCGGCGGCCCGCCTCTTCGCCCTTCGGGCCGCCCCCGCCGCTCACTGGTGCGTCTCCGTGCCGTGCTGTCCCGACGACGGCGCGCCGGTGCCGGTCCCGGCGCTCATGGACATCGGCATCGGCATACCGATGTCCTGGATCTGGCCGGGGAGGACGACGAACTGCCGCATCATGCCCATGTCCTCGTGTTCGAGCATGTGGCAGTGGTAGACGAACTTCCCCGCAGTGTCCCCGAAGTAGCCGTCCACCGTGACCAGTTCACCCGCTCCGACGCGCACCGTGTCCTTCCACCCCCGCTCGCCGGGCGGCACCGTCCCGGCACCGGTCCGGCGCAGCGGGGCGCCAGTGCCGCAGCCGATGCCGCCGTCCGGCATCGAGAACGACGTGAACCCGCTGACGTCGTACGACTCCCGGCTCACCACCCGGAAGCTCGTGGCGTGGATGTGCATGGGATGCGGCCAGCCCGACGGCGCCGCGTGCAGGAACCGCCACTGCTCCCAGCCGCGGGTACGGACGAAGAAGCGCACCGGGTCGTGGAAGTCCGCCGCCGCGCGACGGTACGTGGTCAGGGTGCCGTCGTTCTCCTTGATCTGCACGATGCCGTCGGCCGGAAGCCCACCGGACGGCGCCTCGGTCCTCTCCATCTCCCAGCACAGGGCCTGACCGGGGCCCATGGGCGTCAGCACCACCAGCCGCTCGGTCGGGTGATGAGGGGTGGTCGGGGTGCCGGTCCCGTCGTCCCCGAGGGAACCGTCGCTCAGCCGCCGCGGCAGCGTGAAGGGGTCGTGGACGGGGTGCTCGTCCACCCGGAACTCCATCACCTGCGGCCACGGCCCGGGGTCGGGACTGGGGTTGGTGTTCGTCAGCCGCAGCCGGCGACCGCGGAACGCCGAGAAGTCGATCAGCAGGTCGGCGCGCTCGGCGGAGCCCAGTGTCAGCCCCTCGGCGGGGTCCACCGGTACCGGTTCCGTCAGCAGTCCGTGGTCCGTGCCGATCTGGTACACGGTGCCGGACGGCACGGCACGCCCGTTCTCGTCGGTCAGCGTCAGCCGGTACTGGCGTGTGTTGGCGGCATTGACGACGCGGAAGCGGTACCAGCGCGGCTCGACCTGCAGATACGGCCAGATCACCCCGTTGACCGCGGTGTAAGGACCGGTGAACGCGCGCATCTGCACCAGCGGTTCACTGCGTACCACGATCGTCTTGTGCAGCAGCCGGCCGGTGAGCCGGCCCTCGCCGTCGGTCTCCAGATTGCGGTCCGCGAGCATCAGCGGAATCTCGTACGCCCCGCCGGGAAGACCGAGGGCGTCCTCCTCCTCGTCCCGGACCAGATACATGCCGGACAGTCCAGCCATCACGTTCCACCGGGTGATGCCCATGGCGTGGTCGTGGTAAAAAAGCGCCGCCGCACGCTGCTCGTTGGGGTACTCCGACAGCTGCGAGGCGCCCGGCTGCACACCGTTCTCCGGCCAGCCGTCGTTGCCGCCGCCCGTGAGCGCGCCGTGCAGATGGACCACCGTCCACGGCCGCAGGGCCGCGACATCTTCGCGCGCACTCACGCCGCCGCGGCCCGGCTGGTCCCAGATCGCGGGCGACGTCGTGGCGTTGGGCACCTCGACGACCGTCACCGGGAGGCCGCCGGACAGTTCGTTGGTCCAGGTCACGCGGAGCTTCTCGCCCCGGCGGACCTCGAAGGTGGGGCCCGTCACCTGGCCGTCGTAGGCCCAGACGGGGGTCGGCGGCAGCTGGGAGTGCATGCGCGTCGTCGTCGTCCGCATCCGGACGGTGGCGTACGAGACGCCGTCCGCCCGGGTCTTCCTGACGGTCGAGGGGATGCGCAGGGGGTCAAGGAACGGGGTGAGGCTGCGGTAGGTGGGTGCCTCCTGGGCGGGTCCGGCCGGTCCGCCGCGGGGCGGGGCGGGCTCGTCGTCGGTGACGAGCCCCGCCGGGTGCGTCCGCGCGGAGACGTCGGTCGTTTCGGCCGTTGTCGCAGTCGCGGTTCCGGACTCGGTGGCCGCGCTCGCCGTCGTCGGCACCGCCGCGCTGTCGGCGGTGGCGACGACGGCGCCCGCCGCCGTGGTGACGAGAAAGCCCCGTCGGGTGAGCGCCGAACGGCTCACGCCCGTCGGGTTGTTGCCGTCTTGGGTGCGCATGGTGTCCTTCACTCATCACCGCGGCGTCCCCGCCCCTGGCGGTCCGCCGCTACGGCTCCTGGTCGCCCGGTCCCGGGGCATCCGCCTCGGACCGGACGGTATCCACTCCGGGCCGTCCAGGCCCGGAGCGGTTCCCGGGCCGACGATCCCGTGTCGCCGGTTTCCGGGGTCGTTCCGATGAAGTGCCGCACACCCGCCGACCCCTGCGCGCGGTCCATGCGGAGGCGCACGCCGCGTGGCAGCGCGACGTGCTGAACAATGCCTCCTGCGCTCAGGGGGCTGGTGTGCGGGACATCCGGGTCCGGGCCCTCGACCCCCTGAGCGACTGTCATTCTTTCGGGGGCAGGTCGTCCAGGGCTGTCGACCGCCTGCTGCGCGTACGGCTGCCGTACGGCCGTCGCCGGCCCCGGACATGGTGAGGGTCCGCGACGGGGCCCGGCAGGGTCGGTCAGCCCTGCTCGGTCCCGCCCGCGCCGGCGCCGTGCACCGCGTGGCCGCCGAACTGACGGCGCATCGCCGCGAGGGCCTTGAGCTGGTCCGCGTCCGGCTTGCGGGAGGCGAAGCGGGCGAAGAGGGCCGCGGTCATGGCGGGGGCGGACACGGAGAGGCGCACCGCTTCCTCGACCGTCCAGCGGCCCTCGCCCGAGTCGTCGACGCGACCGGAGAGGGTCGCCAGCCCCGGGTCCTCGTCCAGGGCACGCACCAGGAGGTCCAGCAGCCAGGAGCGGACGACCGTGCCGTGCCGCCAGGAGGCGAGCACCTTGGGCACGTCGGGCACGTACTCGCTGGCCTCCAGCAGTTCGTAGCCCTCGGCGAGCGCCTGCATCATGCCGTACTCGATGCCGTTGTGGACCATCTTGGCGTAGTGACCGGCGCCGACCGGGCCCGCGTGGCACAGGCCGTCCTGGTCGGGAGCGAGCGACTCCAGCAGCGGCCAGACGCGCTGGACGTGCTCGTCCTCGCCGCCGCACATCACGGCGTAGCCGTTCTCCCGGCCCCAGACCCCGCCGCTCACACCGCAGTCGACGTAGCCGATGCCGTGCTCGGCGAGCATCCGGGCGTGCTCGGTGTCGTCGCTGAAGCGGGAGTTGCCGCCCTCGACGATCACGTCACCGGGGGACAGCAGCTGGGCGAGCTGCCGCAGGGCCTGGCGGGTCGGTTCGCCCGAGGGGAGCATCAGCCACACCACGCGGGGTCCGGCGAGCTTCGCGACGAGTTCCTCCGGTGAGTCGGCGTCGCGGTCGGGGGAGGTGCGGCTGTAGCCGAGCACCTCATGGCCGCGGTCCCGCCAGCGGGCGGCCATGTTGCCGCCCATGCGTCCGAGCCCGACGATTCCTACCTGCATGTGTGTTCAGTCCTTCGTGTGGTGATCGGAGTTGGGGGTGCCGCCGCGCAGCAGGTCGAGGACGACGCTGTTGTCCAGGTCGCCCAGGCCCTGGGCCTCGACGGCCGCATAGAGTTCGGCGACGGTCGTGGAGAGCGGCAGCCTGACGTGTGCGTCGGCGGCGCTGTCCAGGACGAATCCGAGGTCCTTGTGGAGGTAGCGGGCCGGGCCGGAGGGGGTGAAGTCCGCCTCGGCCAGGTGGTGCCGTTTCTGGGCCAGCACCTCGGAGGAGGCGAGCCCGCCGGCGAGTACGTCGAGCAGCGCGGCGGGTTCGAGGCCGCCGCGCTCGCCGAGCAGGACGGCCTCGGCGAGCGCCACCAGGGTTCCGGCGACGACTAGTTGGTTGCAGGCCTTGGCGAGCGAGCCGGAGCCGGTGTCCCCCAGGCGCCGTACGGTCGAGCCCATCGCCTCCAGATACGGGCGGACCCGTGCGACCGCCTCCGCCGGGCCCCCTGCCATGATCGACAGGGCGGCGTCGCGGGCGCCGGTCACTCCGCCGCTGACGGGGGCGTCGACGACCGTGATGCCCTGCGGGTGCAGTTTCTCGGCCAGGGCGCGCACCGCGACGGGGGAGACGGTGCCCATGACGACCAGGGTGTCCATGACCGGACGTCCGGAGCGCAGTCCGTCCGGGCGGTCCAGCAGCTCGATCACCTGGGGGAGATCGGGGAGCATGGTGAGGACGACCGGTGCGGCGCCGGCCACCTGTTCAGGGCTGTCGGCGGTGCGGCAGCCGGCGGCCGCGGCGGTCTCCAGCGGGGCCTGGCCGCGGTTCCAGGCGATCACGTCGAAACCGGCCCGGGCGAGGTTCACCGCCATGGGCAGTCCCATCGCGCCGAGCCCGAGGAAGCCGACGGGGCCGCTGGCGAGGCCGGTGACGCTCATGCGCCGGCTCCCGCCGGGGTGTCCTGACGAGCGGTCAACTCGGCGAGGCGACCGATCAGTCGAGGGCTGTCGACCACATCCCGGTTGACGACGAAGGGCGGTACGCGGCCCGCCGCCACCTCCAGCACGGCCCGGACCGCGCTGCCACCGTTCCCGGCGGACATCTCGTCGGTCCACGCCAGGGCGTGCGGGCTGAGCACGACCTGGTCCATGCCCAGCAACGGGTTGTCGGGGCCGGGCGGTTCGCTCTCGAACACGTCGAGTCCGGCGCCCCTGATACGGCGTACCCGCAGCGCGTCGATGAGCGCGGCCTCGTCCACGATGGGCCCGCGGGCCACATTGAGGAGGACGGCCGTGGGCTTCATCAGCGACAGCCGGCGCGCGTCGACGAGATGACGGGTCTCCTCCGTCAGCGCGCACATCACGATCACGGCGTCGGCCTCCGCCATCACGGTGTCGACGTCCGCGAGCCGTACACCGAGCCCGGCCGCGCTCTCCTGCGGGCAGTACGGGTCGTACGCCACGACGTCGACCTCGAACGGCGCGAGCAGGCCGACCAGATCGCGGGCGGTGTTGCCGAGGCCGATCAGCCCGATGCGGCGGCCGGTGAGCCCGAGGCCCATCCACTGTTCCTTCTCGGCCCAGCGACCCTCCCGGACCAGCCGGTCCTTGGCGGTCACGTTGTGCAGCACGGCGAGGAGCAGGGTGAGAGCGGCGGTGGCGACCGGACGCCGGGCGCCGTCGGGGGTGATGGTCACCAGGGCGCCGTTGCGGGTGCACGCGTCGAGGTCGACGGTGTCGTAGCCGACGCCGAAGCGGGCGAAGAGGAGCGGGGGGCGGGCGGCACCCTCGAAGGTGCGTGCCGTGACGGCGGGGCCGGCGAACAGGACGGCGTCCAGACCGTCGACGTCCTTGCCGAGGAGTTCCCCGGTGTCACGCGGCAGGTAGTGCCAGTCGATCCCGGCGGCGTCGAGTTCGCCGAGCCGGATGTCGCCCCACACATTGCGGCCGTCCGCGTCCAGGAAGTCCCGGCTCACGCCGACTCTGAACTCCGCGGCGCCCATCACAGCACCGCGATCGGGTTGACGGGCGAACCCGTGCCGCCGGGGACGTTCAGCGGGGCCACGACGAACAGGAACTCGTAGCGGCCGGCCTGCGCGCAGGCGGTGGAGAGCGCTTCGAGGTCGAGGTTGTCCAGCAGCGGCACGCCCATGGCGGTGATCGCCAGGGCGTGCACGGGGGAGTGCAGTCCTTCGACCGGCGAGGGCCGTACGTCGCTGTCGCCGTCGCCGCCGAGCAGGGCGATCCCGCGCTCGGCGAACAGCGGCATGGCGTCCACGTGGAAGCCGGCGCTCGCATTGTCCGGGTTCCAGGCGCCGAGTTCGGAGCGGCGCCGGAAGTGGCCGGAGCGCAGGAGCACCGCGTCGCCGTCGCCGATGGTGACGCCGAGAGCCTTCTCGGCGGCGGTGACGTCCTCGGCGTGCACGGCCTGACCGGGCTCCAGCCAGTCGGTGCCGAGTACGGCGGGCATGTCGATCAGTACGCCCTTGGTGACCAGCGGGCCGAGCGCGGAGACCGAGCCGAAGCGGGCGCCGCCCGCGTCGACGACCTCGCGTGCGGTGCGGCCGTCGTAGAGCTGTCCGCGGTAGGCGATGTGGGACAGCGCGTCGAGGTGGCTGACACCCTTGCCGTGGTAGTCGACGGCGATGAAGTCCTTGTGGCAGGAGGGTTCGGGGGCTTCGACGTCGCCGAGGTCGGACATGTAGTGGAGGGCGGGCTTGCCGTTGTCCGGGCCGGGCACCGTGTTCCAGGGCAGTGCGGTGGGGATGGTGGTGCCGGTGCGGACCAGAGCGGTGGCGCGGCGTGCGTGTTCCGGGGTGACCCGGTTCCATGCGCCGCGGTCGGCCTCGTCCGGGGCCCAGCGGCCCCAGGTGCGCAGCTCGTCGAAGAGCCTGTCGAACTGTGCGCGGGAGAGGGTGGGGCCGTTGTCCGGTTCGCGGCCGAAGGCGTTGTCGCCGGGGGGCGGGGGAGACGGATCGTGCGGGCTGCTGGTCATCTGATGCTCAGCGCTCCAAGGCTCGGAGGGTGTCGTCGGCCGACCCGGAGGGCGCGCTACGGTCGAGTGGTCCCGAAGGGATGCCAGAGATCTCGACGGCAGCGTGCGCCGACGGCATTGCCGTTCGGGGGCACACGAGAGACAATAGCCAATATGCTGAACGACGAACAGAATGATGGGTGGAGTTGCTGGTGAGCGCAAGTGACCCGGGTAGTCTCGTCCCCGCCGTGACGCGGGCCGTGGCCATCCTCGATGCACTCGGTGAGGCGGAGGGCCGCCCGCTGTCGGTGAGTGAGATCGCGCGCGCCCTGGGCCTGCCGAAGTCCTCGACGGGCAATCTGTGCGCCTCGCTCGAGGCGGCCGGCATGATCGCGCGCAACGGTTCGGGCTTCAGCCTGGGGCGCAAGCTCGTGGAGCTCGGCGGCCGCTACCTGGCCACCGTCGATCAGCTGCGCGACTTCTACGAGCTGTGCCGGCGCAGTGCCCACATCTCGCGGGAGACCGCGCGGGTGGCCGTACTCGACGGCCTGGACGTCCTCTATCTGGGACGTTACGACGGTACGCAGCCGTTGCGGCTGACCGCCAACATCGGCGACCGCTTCCCGGCGAACTGCACGGCCACCGGCAAGGCGATCCTGTCCACTCTGGATCCGGCGGTGGCCGAGGACCGGCTGCGCGGCCGCACCCTGCCCGCGCTCAGCGAGCGGTCCATCACCTCCGTGCCCGCCCTGATGGCGGACCTGGCGAAGGCCCGGGAGCGCGGCTACGCGATCGACGACGAGGAGGCGACGGCGGGCATCCTCTGTCTCGCCGTGCCGGTCAACGGCTTCCGTACGGACTCGGCGCCGTTCGCGATCAGTGTCACCGTGCTCAAGGCCCGGCTCGACGACGAGTTCCGCGAGGCGCTGCTGAAGGACCTGCGGGTCATCGCGGCGGGTCTGGAGAACCCCATGCTCCCGCAGGGGGCGTCGGTGGGCGGCTGAGGTCACGGGCCGGGTCCCGGCCCCCTTCCCGGTAGTACCCCGCGGCGGCCGTACGGAGATCTCTCCGTACGGCCGCCGTAACTTTGGGGCAATAAATGCCGGCGGAGCTATTGACCAACATGCTGGTGGCTGTACAGGATTCTGGTCGAGCCGATGGAATGGTCCTCGGCTGGCAGATCCCTTCGGAGAAGTCCGTGTATGACGCTCCCGATGACATAGCCGACACAGCTGACACAGCTCCACACCGCCCCCTGGTGAGCATCCGGGGGCTGCGCAAGCGATTCGGCGGCACTCTGGCCCTCGCCGATGTCGACCTCGACCTTCACCCGGGCAGAGTTCTCGCCCTGTTGGGTCACAATGGTGCCGGCAAGTCGACCCTGATCAAGGTCCTCGCCGGGGTCTACAAAGCGGACCAGGGCGAAGTCACCGTCGCGGGCCACCCGCTCGGCACCGAGTCCGCCTCCGCGGAGATGTCCTTCATCCACCAGGACCTCGGCCTCGTCGAATGGATGACGGTCGCCGAGAACATCGCCCTCGGCACCGGTTACCCGCGCCGCGCCGGCCTCGTCTCCTGGCGGCAGGTCCGCGAGCGCAGCACCGAGGCGCTGGACATCGTCGCAGGTCACCTCGACCCGGACGCCGCGGTCGCCGACCTCACCCGCGCCGAGCGCTCCCTCGTCGCCATCGCCCGCGCCCTCTCCACCCGGGCCCGGCTCATCGTCCTGGACGAACCCACCGCGAGCCTGCCCGCCGCGGACTGCGCCCGCCTCTTCGACGTCCTGCACACCCTGCGCGACCGCGGCCACGGCATCGTCTACGTCAGCCACCGGCTCGACGAGGTCTACCAGGTCGCCGACAGCTTCGCGGTCCTGCGCGACGGTCACCTCATCAGCGAGGGCCGCCTCGCCGACCACGGCCCCGACCGCATCGTGCGCGACATCGTCGGCCACGAAGCGGAGAGCCACCGCCCCGCCCCCGGCCCCAAGGCCCGCACCGGCGAGGCCCCCACCGTGCTGCGCCTCACCGGCGTCACCACCGAGGGCGCGGGACCCGTCGACCTGGAACTGCGCGCCGGGGAGGTCCTCGGCATGGTCGGTCTCACCGGCGCAGGCCACATGGACCTCGGCCGCGCCCTCGCGGGTTCCCGGCCGATCCAGGACGGTGAGGCACTGCTCGACGGCAGGCCGTACCGCCCGGGCTCGCCCGCCGCGGCCGTCGACGCGGGCATCGGCTTCGTCACCAGCAACCGCCAGGAGGAGGGCTGCGCCCTCGAACTCACCGTGCGGGAGAACTTCCTGGCCAACCCGCGGGCCGACAGCCGCTCCCCGTGGCGCTGGATCAGCCCGTCACGCGAGCGCGCCGAGGCGACAGCGCTGGTCGAGAGGTTCGGCGTACGCCCGGCCAACTCCGAGGCACCCATCGCGACCCTCTCCGGCGGCAACCAGCAGAAGGTCATGATAGGCCGCTGGCTGCGCCTCAGCAGGCGCGTCGTGATCCTGGAGGAGCCGACCGCGGGAGTCGACGTCGGTGCCAAGGCGGAGATCTACCGCCTGCTCGACGACGCGCTCGCCCAGGGACTCGCGGTCCTCCTCATCTCCACCGACTTCGAGGAAGTCGCCGACGTGTGTCACCGCGCCCTGGTCTTCGTACGGGGCCACGTGACCGCCGAACTCAGCGGCGAAGCCCTCACCGTCACCGAACTCACCCACGCCGCGTCGGCCATGCCGGCGCTGACCGGAACGGCGGACAACTGATGGCCACCGAGACCGAATCCGCCCGCCGGCGGGCCGACCACGGCGGAACCCCACCGCGGGACGGGGCCGCCGGGGGCGGCGCCCGCAAGGGAACACCCCGCGCATCGCGCAGGCAGCCACCGGGCGCCGGCGACAAGGACGCGGGCAGCGGCACCATCGCCGCCCGGCTGCGCGGCGGCCACCTCATCGGCACCTACGGCCTGCTCGGCCTGACCGCCCTGCTGTTCGTGATCTTCGCGCTCGCCCTGCCGGACACCTTCCCGACGATGGACAACGCCTCGTCGATCCTGTCCAACCAGTCGATCCCCGCGATCCTCGCCCTCGGCGCGATGATCCCCATCGTCACCGGCAAGTTCGACCTCTCCGTCGGCTACGGACTCGGCTTCGCCCACGTCCTGGCCATGCAACTCATCGTGAACAGCGGCTGGCCCTGGCCGATGGCGTGCGTCGCCGTCATCCTCGGCGGCGGCATCGTCGGCGTACTCAACGGCCTGCTGGTGGAGTTCGCCAAGATCGACTCCTTCATCGCCACCCTCGGCACCGGCAGCCTCCTGTACGCCTGCACCGGCTGGATCACCGACGGCGCCCGCATCGTGCCCGGCCCGGGCGGTCTGCCCCCGGCCTTCACCGACCTGTACGACTCCAGGTTCCTCGGCCTGCCGGTCCCCGCCTTCTACGTCCTCGCGCTCGCCGTGGTGCTCTGGCTGCTGCTGGAGCGCCTGCCGCTCGGCCGCTACCTGTACGTCATCGGCTCCAACGCCCGCGCCGCCGACCTCGTCGGCATCCCCACCCGCCGGTACGGCATCTACGCCTTCGCCGGTTCCGGACTCGTCGTCGGCTTCGCGGGCGTCCTGCTCGCCGCGCAGCAGCAGATCGGCAACCCGAGCGTCGGCATGGACTACCTGCTGCCCGCCTTCGTCGGCGCCCTGCTGGGCTCCACCGCCATCAAACCGGGCCGCGCCAACGCCGCCGGAACCGTCGTCGCCGTCGCCATCCTCGCCATCGGCCTGGCCGGCATCCAGCAGCTCGGCGCCGAGTTCTGGGCGACCTCCCTGTTCAACGGCGGCACGCTGCTCCTCGCGGTCGGCCTGGCCGGCTACTCCGCCCGCCGCAGACTGCGCGCCGGCGCCACCGCCACCCGCCGCTCACTGTCCGCGCCCGGCGAACCCGCGACGGTGTCCGCGACGGAGCAGCCGACGCCCGCCGCGACCGGTCCGTCCGCGACCGGTCCGTCCGCCACCGCCGCGTCCGACGACGACGCGCCGCACACTCTCTGACCGCGGCCGGACCTCCGCGCCCGCTCGTCGCCCTCCCGCCTGCCGTATGTCCTCAAGGAGCACCGCCGTGTCGTACCACCCCACTCGCAAGGCAACCGTCAGAGCCGTGGCCGCCCTGGCCGTACTCACTGCTTCCGTCGCAGGCTGTACCCGAGGCTCCGAGAGCGCCGGCTCCACCACCGTCGGCGGGTCCTCGAAGGCCGGTTGTCCGGCCGTCCTGGCGAAGGCGAAGAAGGCGGTCGCGGGCGCCGAGGCCGTCGACGCCCCCTGGGGCGGGCCGACCACCGGCCCCAAGGCGGTCGCAGGCAAGACGATCGTCTACGTCGCCCAGAGCATGACCAACCCCGGAGTCGCGGGCGCCGCCGAAGGCGTCGAGGAGGCCGCCAAGGCCATCGGCTGGAAGGTGCGGATCATCGACGGCCAGGGCACCCCGGCCGGTATCCAGGCAGCCGTCAGCCAGGCCGTCGCCGTGAAGCCCGACGGCATCGTGCTGTCCGGCTTCGATCCCAAGTCGACCGCCCAGCAGGTCGCGCAGGCCAACGCCGCCGGCATCCCGCTCATCGGCTGGCACGCCGTCGGCACCCCCGGGCCCAGCAAGGCCCCGAAGCTCTTCAGCAACATCACCACCAAGGTCGAGGACGTCGCGAAGATCAGCGCCGACTGGGTCATCAGCCAGTCCAACGGCCGGGCCGGCGTGGTGGTCTTCACCGACGCCTCCATCCCGTTCGCCAAGGGCAAGTCGGACCTGATCGAGAAGGAACTCGCCACCTGCTCCGACACCAAGGTGCTGTCCACCTCCAACATCCCGATCGCCGACGCCAGCAGCCGCACCCCCCAGGAGGTCTCCGCGCTGCTGTCCCGCTTCGGCACCAAGTGGACGCACTCGGTGGCCATCAACGACCTCTACTTCGCCGACGCGGCACCCGCACTGCGGGCGGGCGGCAAGCAGGGCAACGGTGCCCCCTTCAGCATCGGCGCCGGCGACGGCGACCCCTCGGCCTTCCAGCGCATCAACAGCAAGCAGTTCCAGGCGGCCACGGTGCCCGAACCGCTGTCCGAGCAGGGCTGGCAGATCGTCGACGAGTTCAACCGCGCCTTCGCAGGCAAGCCCGCCAGCGGCTACATCGCCCCGGTGCACATCACCACGGCGGCCAACAGCGGCGGCGGCTCCTCCTGGGACCCGAAGGGATACCGCGAGGCGTACCAGAAGCTCTGGGGCAAGTAGGCGACACCGTCGGCGCCGGCAGGCCCCTCCCGGTCCTCCCCGGCGGGAGGGGCCTCTCCCTGAGCCACGGCCCTCGCTCCTTCCGTCCGGCCACTTTCCTTCCGTCCGGCCACTTCCTTCCGTCCTCACATTCCTCCCGTCCTCACACAGACACAGGAGCCCACGCGTGAATCCACACTCGACCGCTGCCGCCTTCGAGTGGACCGAGTTGGACCAGCGGGCCGTCGACACCGCCCGCGTCCTGGCCGCCGATGCCGTACAGAGGGTCGGCAACGGCCATCCCGGTACGGCGA
>NZ_LGDG01000053.1 GCF_001279775.1 Streptomyces sp. MMG1533
GCCTTGCCCAACAGCCGTACGAGCTCGTCCTCCCCCGCCGCCTGCGCGAACAGGTCCTCCTGCGTGTAGTCGGCCAGCCCGCTCACGCCCACCCCCAGCAGCCGCACACCCCCCGTCGTGTCCACGGAGTCCAACAACCGCGCGGCAGCCTCCCGCACCACCGCAGGATCATCCGTGGGCCCCCGCAGCGTCTCGGACCGGGTCAGCGTCGAGAAGTCGTACCTCCGCACCTTCAGCACGATGGTCCGCCCCGACAGCCCCGCACCCCGCAGCCGCCGCACACACCGGTCGGCAAGCCGCTGCACCTCCAGACCGACCCGGACCCGGTCGTGGATGTCGACGTCGTACGTGTCCTCCACCGACACCGATTTCGTCTCCCGCTCGGCCACCACGGGCCGCTCGTCCTGGGCCAGCGCCATGGCGTACAGCGCGTGCCCGTGCGCCTTGCCCAACAGCCGTACGAGCTCGTCCTCCCCCGCCTCGGCGATCTCGTCCACCGTGTGGATCCCGGCCCGCCGCAGATGGTCGCCCGTCGCCGGCCCGACCCCCGGCAGGGTCCGCACCGACATCGGTCCGAGCAGGGCCCGCTCGGTCCCCGGCTCGATCACCACCAGCCCGTCGGGCTTCGCCTGCTCCGAGGCGATCTTCGCGAGCATCTTCGACGCAGCGAGACCCACCGATCCCGTCAGCCCGGTCACCGCCCGTATGTCCACCCGCAGCTTCACCCCGGCCAACCGCGCCGACGCGTCGTCCCAGGCCGCTCCACCGGCCTCCAGGTCCACGAACGCCTCGTCCAGGCTCAACGGCTCCACCAGCGGCGACAGCGCCCGCAGGAGCCCCATCACCTGCTCGCTGATCGACCGGTAGAACGCGAAGCGCGGCACGAGATACGCGGCGTTCGGAGCGAGCCGACGCGCCTGAGCCATGGGCATGGCCGAATGAACCCCGAAAACCCGCGCCTCGTACGACGCCGTGGCCACCACGCCACGCGGCCCGAGCCCACCCACGACGACGGCCTTCCCGCGCAGGCTCGGCTTGGACGCCTGCTCCGCCGAGGCGAAGAAGGCATCCATGTCGAGATGGAGGATCGTGGGCGCGCTTCTCACATCTCCGATGCTGCCCTACGCCACTGACAATGCCGTCCCGAAGAGCCGGGCGGCTGTCAGACCGCCCGGTTGCGCCGCCGCGCCAGCTCGTCCGCGGGGTTGTGCCCGACGAGGGTCTCCCCGGTGTCGATCCGCTCCCCGTGCAGCTGCGAGAGCGCGCTTTCCACGTCCCGCCACACCACGCCGACCGCGATCCCGAAGACCCCCTGACCACCCTGGAGCAGCGCATGGACCTCGTCCGGCGAGGTGCACTCGTAGACCGTGGCGCCGTCACTCATCAGCGTCATACGCTCCAGGTCGCAGAAACCGCGTTCCCTGAGGTGCTGGACGGCGGTGCGGATGTTCTGCAGCGACACACCGGTGTCCAGGAAGCGCTTGACGATCTTCAGAACGACGACGTCCCGGAAGCTGTACAGACGTTGCGTCCCTGACCCGTGGGCGGGCCGCACACTCGGCTCGACAAGGCCTGTGCGGGCCCAGTAGTCCAGTTGCCGATAGGTGATGCCGGCGGCCGCACAGGCCGTCGGACCGCGATAGCCGATCTGCTCGGACGCCATGGACGTCGCCCCTCCGCTGCTCGGCACGGCCGCCGGTCGCTGCGGAGCGTGATCGGCCGCGTTGCTGTGAAGCGGGTACGGACCGCTCGCCCCGAGACTGCGTCCGGGGGCACCCCCAGCCGTACCGTCGCCGCTGCTTCTCACGCCGACCTCCGTCCTTGACCTGCCTTCTCGACGGTAGGCAGTCACCAGGGGCGCGTCAACGATCGCCACACTCGGCACGCCGGGTGATAATCACCCTACGAGTGGTTTCCCGCACCCAACCGCGGGGAAAGGCTAGCCGAATGCGCTCGGAGCGGCCCGCAGGACGCTCTCACGCGCCGCTGGCAAATGCCGGCATTTGAGGCGTCAACGGACGTGGACGAGCCCGGCAGGACCGTTCGTCCGCCGGGCCGCGTGCGCCTCACTGGCTGCTGGTGCCGAAGTCCTCGGGCGAGATCTGGTCGAGGAACTCGCGGAACTTCTCCACCTCGTCCTCCTGCTCGTCCGGGATCGCGATGCCGGCGTCGTCGAGCACGCCGTCACTGCCGTAGATCGGAGTTCCGGTGCGCAAGGCCAGCGCTATGGCGTCGGACGGGCGGGCACTCACCTCGACGCCGCTGGCGAAGACCAGCTCCGCGTAGAAGACGCCCTCACGCAGGTCGGTGATGCGCACTTCGGTGAGCTCCTGGCCGACGGCCTCCAGCACGTCCTTGAACAGGTCGTGGGTCAGCGGTCGAGCGGGGGCCATGCCCTGCTGCGCGAAGGCGATCGCCGTAGCCTCCCCAGGCCCGATCCAGATGGGGAGGTAGCGGTCGCCTCCCACTTCACGCAGGAGCACGATCGGTTGGTTGGAGGGCATTTCGACCCGGACACCTACGACATCGAGCTCGTTCACACAGCAACCCTAGGCCGTGCCCGGGACGTTTGGGTAGTCGGGCAGAGAACGGGTGCCCGATCCGGCCTGTGCCAACCCCGCCCGCGTCACGGCAGCCGCACGCCCAGCGCGGTCTGCACGAGCGCCGCGTGCAGCTTCACCGTGAGCCCGGCCAGTTCCTTGGTACGGGCTTCGGCGTGCGCCCTGGTCTGCGGGTTGCGATGGCGCTTCAGCGGGGCCACCACCTGGTCCACCAGCCCGGCCTCGCGGTCGGCCGCCGCCTTCATCACCCGCAGATGCCGCGGCTCGATCCCGAACCGCCCGAGCTCCGCGATGAGCGACGCCACCGTGGCCGCCTCCGCGTCGTACGCCCCGTCGGGCAGCGGAGCGATGAGCCCGTACGACTCCCACTCCTGAAGTTCCTGCTCACCGATCTCGGCGGCGGCCATCAGCTCGCCCCGCCCGATCCTGGCCGCCGTCGGCGCCTCGGCGACCTCCTGAACACCCTCACCGTCCCGCTGACGACCTACCGTCGGCAGTGGTACGGCCTCACCGCGCTCCATGGCGTCCAGGTGCTCACGGATCACCTTGAGCGGCAGATAGTGGTCCCGCTGCATCCGCAGGACGTGGCCGAGGCGCTCGACGTCGCCGGCGCTGAACTTGCGATACCCCGAGGGGGTTCGCTGCGGCTCGATGAGCCCCTCCGACTCCAGGAAACGGATCTTGGAGATGGTCACCTCGGGGAACTCGTCGCGCAGCAGGGTCAGCACCGTGCCGATACTCATCAGCCCACTGTCCGTGGCGGCGGTACCGTGCCCGGCACCGCCGCTCGGTGTTTGCAGCATGGACCTTCCTGGGGGTCCCCCCGGACGGAGTCCGGAGGAGGGTCAGTAGCCCCGCTGGCTCGCGTAGAAGACCAGCCGGTACTTGCCGATCTGCACCTCGTCGCCGTTCGACAGAGCGACCTGGTCGATCCGCTCACGGTTGACGTACGTGCCGTTCAGACTGCCCACGTCGGCCACCGTGAACGAGCCGTCCTGACCGCGGCGGAACTCCACGTGCCGACGGGAGACCGTCACGTCGTCCAGGAAGATGTCGCTCTGCGGGTGACGCCCGGCCGTGGTCAGGTCGCCGTCCAGCAGGAAGCGGCTGCCCGAGTTCGGACCGCGCCGCACCACCAGGAGCGCCGACCCGAGCGGCAGGGCGTCGACGGCCGCCTGTGCCTCCGGGGAGAGCATGGGCATCTGTGTCTGGCCCGTGACCTCGGCGTCGTAGGCCTCGAGCCCGGAAATGGAGATCGTCGACGTCGTCTCGGAGGGGCGCTCGGCCGCGGCGCCGGCCCGCAGCGGAGCACCGCAGTTGGAACAGAAGCGGCTGTTCTCCGCGTTGCGGTTACCGCACCTCGTACACACCTGGGCCGACATAGGGGAAAACCCTCCACCCGTACTTGAGGTTGACGGTTGCCCGAAACCTATGCCTCCGGACTGGGCAGGGTCAACTGACGGCGCGCCCTGACCTCCGGGAATGTCACCGCCCGGACCATCGACCTGGTCCCGGAACAGCGGGCGCTGGCCTTCTGCGTCAGGCTGTGCGCGATGACGGGCGGTCGCATTGTCGCTGCCCTCTCGCGCGCTCTTGCCGAACAACTTCGCAAACAACTTCACGGGCGATTCCCCTTGACCGAAACAGACCCGCCCGTGGGGCAGGACGAACCCTGATTGAACACACCGGTCGACCCGGACATCCTCACAACGTCCGTATCCACCAGACAGTTTCCACCACGCACCACCCATTCGGTGCGCCGACCCCCCGCAACGTCATGCCCTCGCCGGACGCCCGCCATGCACCCCCGGTTCACGAGGAGGACGACCGAGCGTAGTCAGGCAGCTTCGCCGCTCGCAAGGCGTCCACGACGATCTTGTCCGACCGCTCGACGGTCACGGTGGCCTGCTCCTTCTCAAGAGTCTGCACCACGCCTCCGGGGATGTTGAGCGCCGGTTCGAGGTCCTGCGGCTTGCCGATGACCTTGAAACGATAGGGGGCGTTGATCTTGTTCCCGTCGACGCTCACGCTCTTGTCGGAGTCCGTCAGATAGGTACCCGCGACGACCCGCACGCCGTTCACCTGGATCGCCTCCGCGCCGGCCGCGCGCAGCTCCTGGATCGTGTCGAGCAGCATGTCCGCCTCGACCGTCCCCTTCGTGTCGTCGATGGTCATCGTGATGCCGGGCCCCTGCGCGGCCACCGTGCCCGCCAGGATGCCGAGCTGCTTCTCCTTCTCGACCGTCTGCTTGCGGGCCTCCTCGGCCTGGTCCGAGCTGTTCTCCAACTCGTCCCGCTGCTTCTCGAGACCCTGCTTCTCGTCTTCAAGACGCTGAGTACGGTCATCCAGTTCATCGAGGATGCGCACAAGATCTTCCTGACGTGCGCCCCGCAGGGCGCTGTCACTGTCGCTGTTCGACGCCACCTGCACGGCCAGACCGAAGCCAAGGCCGAACAGCAGTACCGCGACGATGAGTTGGGCCCGGGTGACACGCGGCGGCCACAACCCGTTCGCCAGCCGCTGACGGCCGCTCAACTGCGGCGGCTCCGGGGAGGCGTCCTCTGCCGAGGCGGGCGCTTCGGCGGTGACTTCCTCCGGCAGTTCCTTGCGCAGCCTGTTCTCGGGCGTCTCGTCCTGGTTGCTCATCCGTCTCACGCCCGGAACACGTGTCGGCGGATCGCCGCTGCGTTGGAGAAGATCCGGATCCCGAGCACGACGACCACACCGGTGGACAGCTGGGCCCCCACGCCCAATTTGTCGCCCAGGAAGACGATCAACGCAGCCACGACCACGTTCGACAGGAACGACACCACGAAGACCTTATCGTCGAAGATGCCGTCGAGCATGGCCCGCAGACCTCCGAAGACGGCGTCCAGTGCCGCCACCACGGCGATGGGCAGATAAGGCTCGACGACCGCCGGAACCTCAGGCCGGACCAACAGGCCGGCCACGACTCCCACGACGAGGCCCAGTACGGCGATCACGATGTGCCCTTCTCAGTTCTCGGCTGTGCTGTACGTACGATCACACTCGGTGCGGCGGGCAACCGGAGGTCGCCCTCCACGGAAATGGCGGTCCGGATGCCGTAGTTCTCCTGCAGGGCATGGAGATAGAGCCCGTCGGCGCTGTTCTGGAACCTGGTGCTCAACCGCTTGCCGTCCCCCACGGCCAGCACCGTGTACGGCGGAACAAGCGGCCTGTTGTCGACCAGTATCGCGTCACCCGCGGCCCTGATCGCCGACAGCGCCGTCAACCGCTGCCCGTTGATCGACACGGCCTCGGCACCCGACGCCCACAGTCCGTTGACCACCCGCTGCATGTCGCGGTCGCGCACGCGCCCGGTGTCGGAGAACCCGGAGGTCTCGCGCGGGTCGCCATCACCGCCGGTGCTGGCTTCTTTGGCGTCGTCCACGACCAGCTTCACGCCAGGGCCGTGTACTTCCGTGGCGCCCGACAGAATCCCCACGAGTTCTGCCTGGTCACTGCCACCGCTGTCCCTGAGGGCCGCGCGCTGGCGGGCGCTCACGTCGTCACGCAACTCGTCGACGGAATTCTCGAGTTTGTCCGCCGCCTCGGTCTCCCGATCGATGCGGTCGATCAGTTCCTCGCGCTCCTTGGCGACGACCGGAGCCGCGACCCGGGCCTGGGCGGCTCCGACGGTCACTACCAGAGCCGCGAGCACCAAGCCGGCGGCCAGACCCAGCTTCGCCCGCAGGGTCTTGGGCAGGCCCCCGTCGCCCGCGGCCTTCTTCCGGGCGGCGGCCTCGGCGTACCCGTCGTCGAGGCTGTGGTCCATGACGTTGGTGAGCAGCGACATGGACGCGTCCGGACGCGAAGGAGGCGTAGGAGTGCTCCGAACGGGGGGCTGCTGCGGCATGCCGCACATCGTCGCACGTCGCGACCACTACCTCCGAATGGCCCCACCGGCGTGCCGGACAGGCCCCCTTGGGGACACTTGTCCGGCACGCACGCGTGCAGTGGATTTCAGCGCCCGGCGCTGTCCACGACCGCCGACCACTCGTCGAGCAGCGCCTGAGCGGAGGCGTCGTCGGGCCCCTCCGCCCACAGGTGGGTGACCGCTTCCGCCGGGTCCGGCAGCACCATCACCCAGCGCCCGTCGGTCTCCACCACCCGCACCCCATCAGTGGTGTCCACGAAGCGGTCTCCGGCCGCCTCCACGACCCGTCGCATCACAAGGCCCTTGACGGCCCACGGAGTCGCCAGATCCCGCTTGAGGACATGCGCCCGCGGAATCCGCGCGTCGATCTGGCTGAGCGTGAGCTGCGTCCGCGCCACCAGCCCGATCAGCCGCACAAAGGCCGCCGTGCCGTCGAAGACGCTGCTGAACTCGGGGATGATGAAGCCGCCCTTGCCATCCCCACCGAAGATCGTCGTCTCGTCGCGACCGACGCGGGTCAGATCGTCCGGAGAAGTGGTCGTCCACTCCACCTGCGTCCCGTGATACGCCGCCACCTGCTCGGCGATCCTGGTGGTGGTCACCGGCAGCGCGACTCGACCACTGCGCCGCTCCGCGGCCACCAGGTCGAGCAGGACGAGCAGCGCACGATCGTCCTCGACGATCCGCCCCTTCTCGTCGACCAGCGACAGCCGCTCACCCACGGGGTCGAACCGCACCCCGAAGGCGGCGCGCGCGGACGCCACGATCTCTCCCAGCCGCACCAGCCCCGACCGCCGTGCGTCCGCAGACTCGGTGGGCCTGGACTCGTCGAGCCCCGGGTTGATGGTCAGGGCGTCCACACCGAGCTTGCCGAGCAGGCTGGGCAGCACAAGCCCGGCGCTGCCGTTCGACGCATCGACGACGACCTTGAGTCCGGACTCGGAAATGCCCGTAGTGTCGACGTTCCGCAGCAGCGACCCGGTGTACGAATCGAAGACACTCGCGGGGAAGTGCAGGTCCCCGATCTCACCCGGGAAGGCCCGCCGGTACTCCTGCCGCGCGAACACCCGGTCCAGCTTCCGCTGGCTGCCCTGCGAGAGGTCCGCACCCTGTCCGTCGAAGAACATGATGTCCACGGAATCCGGAACACCGGGCGTGGTCCGGATCATGATCCCGCCGGCACTACCTCGCGCGGTCTGCTGCCGCGCCACAGGCAGCGGTACGTTCTCCAGGTCGCGTACGTCGATGGCGCTGGCCTGCAGAGCGGAGATGACCGCCCGCTTGAGCGCACGAGCACCACGGGAGTGGTCACGGGCCGTCGTGACGGTCGAGCCCTTCTTGAGCGTGGTCGCGTAGGCGCCGGCGAGACGCACGGCCAGCTCGGGCGTGATCTCCACGTTCAGGATCCCGGACACACCGCGGGCGCCGAAGAGGTGTGCCTGCCCCCTGGACTCCCAGATCACCGAGGTGTTGACGAACGCACCGGCCTCGATGGTCTTGAACGGGTACACCCGGACATTGCCCTGCACGATCGATTCTTCACCGATCAGGCACTCGTCACCGATGACGGCGCCGTCCTCGATCCGAGCCGCGCGCATGATGTCGGTGTTCTTGCCGACGACACAGCCCCGAAGATTGCTGTGCTGCCCGACGTACACGTTGTCGTGCACGACGGCCTTGTGCAGAAACGCCCCGGTCTTCACGACGACGTTCGAGCCGATGACGGTGTGCTCGCGGATTTCGGCACCGGCCTCGACCTTGGCGTAGTCACCGATGTACAGCGGTCCACGGAGAACGGCGTCGGGATGTACCTCGGCGCCTTCCGCGACCCACACGCCCGGGGAGATCTCGAAGCCGTCGAGATCGACGTCGACCTTGCCCTCCAGAACGTCGGCCTGCGCCTTCACATAGCTCTCGTGGGTACCGACGTCCTCCCAGTAGCCCTCGGCGATATAGCCGTAGATCGGCTTGCCTTCCTTCATCAACTGCGGGAAGACATCGCCGGACCAGTCGACGGAGACATCGGCCTCGACATAGTCGAACACCTCGGGCTCCATCACGTAGATGCCCGTGTTCACGGTGTCCGAGAAGACCTGGCCCCAGGTCGGCTTCTCCAGGAAGCGCTCGACCTTGCCCTCCTCGTCGACGATCGTGATACCGAACTCCAGCGGGTTGGGCACACGCGTCAGACAGACGGTGACCAACGCGCCCTTTTCTTTGTGGAAATTGATGAGCTCGGTGAGATCGAAGTCGGTCAGGGCATCACCGGAGATGACGAGGAAAGCATCGTCCTTCAACGCCTCCTCGGCGTTCTTGACGCTTCCGGCGGTACCGAGTGGCTTCTCCTCATTGGCATAGGTGAGCTCCATACCGAGCTCCTCACCGTCACCGAAGTAGTTCTTGACCAGTGAGGCCAGGAACTGGACAGTAACGACGGTCTCGTTGAGCCCATGCCTTTTGAGCAGCCGCAGAACGTGCTCCATGATCGGCCGGTTGGCCACCGGCAGGAGCGGTTTGGGCATGCTTGAGGTCATGGGGCGAAGGCGCGTGCCTTCGCCTCCGGCCATCACGACGGCCTTCATGTCGGAAGCGTCCTCCTCTAAGAGACGACGGTCTAGCCGACTTCACCCGTCCAGATTGTCCCGCACTTTTCTGCCGCGGGCCATCGGACCGATAGAGCCGTTGTAATCGGCGAGTTCAGTCGGCCATGGCGTCCGCACGAACCAGGCGGCGGACTTGTACCACGTAGAGAACTCCTGCCCACCAGTACAGCGTTGTACCCCATCCGGCGAACGCCCATCCGAAAATAGCAGCCAGTGACGCGATCCATCCACTTCCGTCACTGAGCAGCAGCAGTGGGAAGGCGTACATCAGGTTGAAGGTGGCGGCCTTGCCCAGGAAGTTCACCTGCGGGGGCGGATAGCCATGGCGTCTGAGGATGCCCACCATCACCAGCAGAACCAGCTCGCGCGCCAGAAGTGCAGCGGTCAACCAGATTGGCAGAATCTCGCGCCAGGTGAGACCGACCAAAGTCGAAAGAATGTAGAGCCGGTCGGCCGCCGGATCCAGGAGCCGGCCGAGGCTGCTGATCTGGTTCCAGCGCCGCGCGAGCTTGCCGTCCAGGTAGTCAGTGACCCCGCTCAGAGCCAGCACCAGAAGCGCCCACCCGTCACTTTGGGGACCGCCGAACTCAGGCCTGAGGATCAGCCACAGGAAGAGCGGCACGCCGGCGAGCCGCGCCATGCTGAGGATGTTGGGGATGGTGAGTACCCGATCCGTCTGGACGCGGGTCTCCTGGACCTCCACCCGGGGGCCTCCTGTGGGAAACGAGCCAACGATGCCCCCTGACCTTACCTCAACGCAAAAAAGCTCTGGCTCCTGGGCTGAGTGCCCAAGAGCCAGAGCTCTAAAAGGAGTTCGGCGGCGTCCTACTCTCCCACAGGGTCCCCCCTGCAGTACCATCGGCGCTGTAAGGCTTAGCTTCCGGGTTCGGAATGTAACCGGGCGTTTCCCT
>NZ_LGDG01000054.1 GCF_001279775.1 Streptomyces sp. MMG1533
GCACCTGGCACCTCGCACCCGCCGGTGCATGACCGGAGGGGCTGTCCGGCCTGACGGCCGGACAGCCCCTCACCAAGATCTTCATCGACCTTCTAGGGCGTGTTGCGAAAGTGGATCAAGGCCGTGGATGATCACGTTTCGTGGGGCGTGGAGATCTGATGAACGGCCAGTGGGCGCGGCTGGAGCCGCTGTTGCCGACGGGCAAGAAACCGGGCCGTCCGCAGACGTGGACGCGGCGGCAGCTGATCGACGGCATACGGTGGCGGACCAGGGCCGGTGCGCCGTGGCGCGACGTGCCGGAGCGGTACGGGCCGTGGGACCGGGCCTACGACCTGTTCCGGCGCTGGCAGCGCGACGGCACCTGGAAGCAGATCTTCGTACAGCTGCAGGCCGAGGCCGACGCGAAGGGCCTGATCACCTGGGACGTCAGCGGGGACTCCACGATCGCGCGGGCCCACCAGCATGCTGCCGGGGCCCGTAAAAAGGGGCCGAGCAGAAGGAGCCTCCTGGTGGCGTCGAGACCGAGCCCGACGACCATGGCCTGGGGCACTCGCGCGGCGGGCTGACCACGAAGCTGCATTTGGCGGTTGAGCAGGGGCAGAAGCCGTTGTCGCTGCTGGTCACGGCGGGCCAGCGGCACGACAGCCCGCAGTTCCAGCCGGTCCTGGAGGCCATCCGGGTGCCCCGCCTCGGCCTGGGCCGGCCGCGCACCCGGCCGGACAAGGTCCGCGCTGACAAGGCGTACGGGTCACGCGTGAACCGCGCCTACTTGCGCCGGCGTGGCATCCGCTGCACGATCCGACCAGGTCCGCAACCGTAAGAAGCGTGGCTCGCGCGGCGGTCGGCCGCCGAAGTTCGACAAGGCCGACTACAAAGAGCGCCACGCGGTGGAGTGCGGGATCAATCGCCTCAAGCGCCACTGGACTGTGGCTACGAGATACGACAAGCTCGCCGTCAGATACGAGGCAACCGTGCTGGTCGCAGCCATCAACGAGTGGCTGTGACCACTCACACGGCACGTTCCATGCACACCAGTTGATCCCGTTCCTCCCACGATTGGGCGACGGTGAAACCGAGCCGCTCGTACAGAGCGATGGCACCTGCCCGCCACTTCCATACCGACAGCCGTACCGTGCTGACGCCGCTCTCCGCGGAATGTGCAAGCGCGGCGCCGACCAGGCCGGACGCAATGCCCCGGCTCCGGAATGCCGGGTCCGTCCAGAGCCTCTTGACCTCTGACCGGCCGCCGACGGGGGCGGTCACCACCAGGCAGCCCACGGCTGTGTCGCCGCTCAGAGCCATCAGCACGACATCGTCGGCGAACGCGGCCCGCGGGTCCAAGATTTCTGCCCGGTAGCGGTCCGGCAACCCGTCCACATCGACAACGGCCTCGCCCTTCTCTGCCTCCGTCCGCAGATGGTAGGCCGCCAGCAACTCGGCCAACCGATCCACGGAAGGGCCCTGACCTGGCCAGCGGACGATGACAACCTCGCGTTGATCAGTCATTGCGCCAGCATCACACGACCCGTACCAGACACCGAACGAGCCCCTTGATCCACTTTCGCAACACGTCCTAGTACGACCGGGTCGGGGCCGAGCGAGCACGATTGCTGCTCCTGTCCCGGGGGTGTCCACGTTCCGGCCCAGCCGGAGTAGATCGGGACGAGGTCGTGCCGGCCAGCCGCGGGTTTTGCCTGTGCGACCACATGCCGAGTAAGGCATGACCTGTGTGGGGTCAGCGCGCCTGAGCGGGCGAACAACGTTGCCCGCTCTCACATACAAAACAAAGCGGTGCTGACCAACTCGTCGGCCACCAAGACGGCGCCGTCAACGTAGACGGTTGACCAGAGCGTATGCCTCCTCGGTCTTGGGGTGGGTCTTGCCCAGTTGGGTGTGCAGGATCTGTGCACCCCGGCGCGCGAGGTCCGCTGCGGTCGGGTCGTTCAACGTGTGCAGGACTCGGGCCTTGAACAGCAGGACGTACCCGATGTACAGGTGGTCCGGGGCGTAACTGGCCTCGCGGATCCGCAGCGACCGCGAGATCAGCGGCGCGGCTGTGGCGTAGTCGCCGAGGTCGACGTGGACGTTCGCCAGTGCAATCAGGTCGAAGCTCACGTACGGGTCGTCCGGCCCGTACGCCGCCTCGTCGATCTGTAGCGCCCGCTCGGCCAGTGGCTGCGCCGCCCTGTGTTCACCGAGAAGGCACAGCGTCCGCGCAAGCGTGGCCAGGTCCGTCGCGATGGCGGGACTGTTCGCCGGCAGACTGGACTCGTGCAGGCGCAGCGCGCGTTCCGCCAGTGGGCGTGCCCGCGCCGGCGCGTTGAGGTCCCGGTGGATCTGCGCCAGGGTGATCAGGTCGAAGCCGACCTCCGCATCCCGGCCCTCCAGCGACTCGTCAATCGCGAGGGCACGTTCACACAGGGTCAGCGCCACCGAGCAGTCCCCTAGCTGGATGAGGAACGTCGACGCCAGCCTCAGCAGCACCGCCGTCTCCGCAGCGCACTCGGCCGGTGGATCGTCCTTGGCCACCGCAAGGACGTGCGGGAGCAGCTCCTGCCACCGTGGCCGCGCGTCCGGGTCGCCGTGGATGTCGTGCGGCACGGCCGCGAGCAGCGCACGGCACAGCTGGATCCGAGCCTGGGTGTGCACCTCGTCCGGCATCGCGGCCCGGATGGCGGCCTGAACCAGCCGGTGCAGCATCAGGGATGCGTCTCCGCGCCTCGCGAGACCCATGCCGGCCAGGGCGCCGACCGTCGTGTCCCACGCCAGCGGGTCAGCTGCGCCCACGTTCAGTATGTCGGGGCTGCCCGTGAACAGGTCCAGCGGGATCGGCTCCGGCGCCAGCAGGGAACACAGCTCCAGCAGCCGTACCGCCTGGGGCTGGTCCGCCTCCAGCCTTCGCACACTGAGCTGCCACAGGGTCGCGACCACGACCGCCGGCCGGTCGGTCAGCTCACCCTGCGCGATCATGTCCTCCAGCCGCGACGTCAGCAGAGTCAGATACTCCTCGGGCGCCGTGTGGTTGTAGCCCATGTACCCGGCAGCCTGCTCCAACGCCAGTGGCAGGTCCCCCAGTTGCTCGGCGATCCGGTCCGCCACCGTCGCGGTCATGTCGGGCACCCGCCGGACCAGCAGCTCCACCGACTCTCGCCTGGTGAACACGTCCAGGTCGATGACGTCGGCTCTGCTCGACCAACCACTCACCCTGGTCGTGACGATGACATGGCCGTTGCTCGCCAGGCCGCCCGACGGCAGCGCGTGTGTGAGCGTGCCCGGTTTCTCCCCGTTGTCGAAGATGATCAACCAGGGCCTGCGGTCCTGCAACTTGCCGTACACCCGTGGGATGACCTGCTCGGAACTCACCTCCGCCAGCCCCAACTCCCCGGCCAGCGACACGAACTGAGATGCCACCAGATCATGTTCTTCGGCATTCACGAACGCGACGAACCGGTACTTCGACAGGTAGCGGTAGGCGTACTCGACCGAGAGCTGGGTCTTGCCGACGCCACCCAGCCCGTGCACGACCAGCATCGCCACGTCGTTCCCCGAGGTGAGGCGCTGCCGCAACTCCCGCAGCGTGGCGTCGCGGCCGGTGAAGTTGGTGTTGCGCGGCGGCAGCCGGTACGCCATGGGCGCGGGCGGGTCCTGCGCACGGTCGCGACGCGGCGCCTGCCACAGCCCGATCAACGACATTGGAATCAGGATGAGGAGCACCGCCCACGGGTGGACGCGCACGAAGTCGAGCGGCCCCGGCCATCGGCTCTGGCCAGACGCCGCGTTGAAGGCAAGACTGCCGACGAACAGCACGAGCAAACCGGCCACCGCACTGGCCAGCGTTCGCCACATGGCTCCCTCTTCGGTATGACGGCGACCGCAACGATCAACAGCCAGCATGATCTTATCCCAGGAGCCGCACCGCCCGAGAGCAATCGACCAACGGCACCGGACCGGCAGCACCGGATACGACAGCTGCCCCGCGGCCAGGGAGCGCTGGAACGGCTGTTGGAGCGTGTGGCGGACGTCCACTACTCCGTCCGGCGCGACGCCACGTCGACTCCTGCCGATCATCACGATCAGGACGTGTTCGCCCTCAGTCCTCGGCAACGAATCGTCCTTGGTGATTCACGGACGTGGCGCGCCACTTACCCCGCCAACTTCGCCAGCCAGGGATGTCCGGGGTGCACTTGCTCCAGCCACTCACTGAGGAGGTCCCGCCGCGCCCGGCCCAGCAGCGGCAGCGCCCCGTCGAAGTCGGTTTGGTCCTTGGGCCGCGTCGCCTTCGCTTTGAACAGCAGCACCAACTCCGGCACCAGGTAGGGGATCCCGTCCGACGTCCGCCCGGTGATCGCGTCGTACGGCAGCCGCAGGCTCTCGTCCCGCCGGCAGACCCATGTCCCGCCCTCGTGCGGCTCTCGGAAGACGTCGAACAGGAATTGACCGCTTGCCGGATCCCGGAGCCATGTCTGGTGCGTGGCCGTCAGTGCTTCAGCTCCCGCCCCTGCCCAGACCCGTCCCGAACCCACCGCGTCGAACACGTACTCGGGGAAGCGGTCCCGAATCTCCGGGAATCCCGCCGCGGGCACCGCGATTTCAAGATCGCCGTGCGGCCGCGACTGCCCTCCGCGGAACAGATCCAGCGCCCACCCCGCGGCAATACACCAGGGCGTACGGACCCCGCCCAACCGCTCAGCGACCTGTTCCGGCCCCCATGCGTCCGCCCACCGGGCTTCCAGTTCGTCCGCATCGAGCACAGCGCCGCCGGGCGGCAGGGATTCGGTCATCGGCACAACCTACTTCCACTAGCCGACCCTGGTGCGGCTCTCTTGTGGGGACTGAGGCCAGGCCCAATCAGGCGGATGCGAACTCATTGCTTGATCGGTTGGCGAATGGAGGCCACACATGTGCCGGTCCCGGGTGGCAGGCGCCGGTAGGCGGCTTCTGGGTCGATGCGGGCCAGCCGGGCAGCATCGCGCAGCGCCGCGGCCGCAGCGGCCGGATACCTGCTCATACCTGCTGACGCCGTCGACCGGCCCTCGGCTCACCGGCACCCACCCCGCACAAGCACTCGCAGAGGGGAGGAACGCACCGCTCGGACCAGCGATCACCGATCCTGATCACCGATCAACGCAGGTGACGCCACCTGACAAAGTCGCAGACCAGACCCACTCATCAGGATCCGTCGCCTGTACGCGCCCCCTTACAGCACAGGTCCCGGAGCAGCTGCTCTCCAGGGTCGGCGCCCACGACGAGTTCTGGTCTTTGGTGCCCGTCTCCATCGGCCAGTCCGCGCCGGTCCTCGCCGCTGCGTTCGGAACGTCGACGGTCTCCGTCACCGGCGGGAGCTGTGGCGGTGCTGGTGCCGTTGCCCGTGTCGTCGCCTCGGCGGATCGAGATCAGCCGGGACGGCGATTGAACGGTCCGAGTCACGTTCGTGTGCACTGCGTGATGACCGGCTCGGCCGGCGGGTCGCGCCTGATCCGCGAAGAGATGGGCCAGCTACGCGCACGGCCGGCGGCGCGCCGGCCGTCAAGGGCCGGCGCGCCGCCGTCTTACACGCGCACGCCCGGGTCACGTTCAGTCGTCACCGGCGCGCGCGTTTGAGGGTCAGTCGTGGAAGCGGTCGCCGTGGTGGTGGCGGCCGAGATCGCTGCGGTCACCGTGGTGCCGGCCGAGATCGCTGCGGTCACCGTGGAAGCGGCGGTCGCTGTCCCAGGAGGCCTCGTCGATGAAGCGGCCGCGGTCGTTGCGCAGGGTGGCGGTGCCGGAGTAGTTGTCCCACACGTGGTCGCGGCGGTCCTGGAAGAGATCGGTGCGGGTGTCGCGGCCTTCGCCGGTGTGGATGCGCACCGTGGCACGAGCAGCCAGGCGGTAGTGGTCGAAGGTGTAGGTGCGCCCGTCCTCGTCCCCGAGCGTCCACCCGTCCAGGTTCACACTGTCGCGGGTGGTGTTGGTGAGCTCCACCCATTCATTGTTCAGGGAGCGGTTGGAGCTGTTGTCGCGGCCCGGGGAGTCGTACTGCACGCTGCTGATCTCCACCCGCGTGCGGTCCGGACGCGCGTGGTCGGCAGCGGACGCCGGCAGCGCCACCGACCCGATCACGGCGGCGGCCGTGAGCGTGGCGGCAGCCAGACGACGGGCCGAGACAGTCGAAATAGACACAAGGTCCCCTTGCGTGGTGCGGGCACCGCCCCGTACGCGGCCCAACAAAGAGCCACGCACGAGGACAGTGCGAGTGCGGGTGGCGGCCGGTCGGCCGCACACCCACACCCTGGCCTCCGGCGCAGGCCGGGCAAACGGTATGCGACCTGTGTTACATATTGCCCATATTGCTGTGACTCTCGAATGCATCATCCATCTACGCACTGAATGCAGCAGATTGACGGTCCGCCAGCTCAAGGAGACGTGCAGGCAGCGGCAAGCGGCACCCGCCCGCCAGATCCCGCCACCCCGCCAACACCTCGCCCGTCACCCAAAAGTGAGTAACAACCACATACACCGCATATCTCCTGTGCATCGACGAACTCGGCTACATGGAGCACGACAAGTACGGCACCGAGCCGCTGTTCCAGGTTCCGACCGAACGTGAGGAGAAGAACGGCGTCGCGGCGCGCGACATCGCCTCCGACGAAGCCTTCGGCCGCTGGACCAGAACCTTCATCGGTCCCCGGCTCTGCATTGTCGACCGGCTCACCTTCAACGGCACGATCATCGAAACGGGCGCCGGCTCCTACCGCCTCGCCCAGTCCCGGGCCAAGTCCGAACAATCTGCCGCGACCTGAACCGGGTCCGGGGACTTGCAGTCAGTTCACCAGGGCGCAATGGCGAGCTTCTCGGACGATGCGATCGGCGGTCTCCTCGGGAGTGAGGGACGCGGTGTCGAACCACCAGCCGACATCGCCGAGCTCGCGCTTCATGTCGGCATCGAGATCTTCATAGCCGTCGAAGTCGAACCGCTCCCGGGGATCACGGATGGTGTTGCGGTACTGGCACACCTCGATGCCCGGTGCGAGAACGACGAACAAGACCTGTCGAGCCGGGAGGAGATCGAGGAAGAAGTCCAGCTTCTCACGCGAGGGGATCATCGCATCGATCAGCGGCGTGAAGTCGGCGTCGGCGAAGTTGTTCGCCAGCGCGCACAGATTGCGGTGCAACAGCTCCACTTGCCGCGCCGCTTCATCGGCGGGCTCGCCCAGGGCCCAGACGAAACCGCTGACGATCAGTCTGTTGAGCTCATCGCCATCAAGCCGAGCGGAACGCGGCAGCCGCTCGGCGACGAGCCTGGTCACCGTCGACTTCCCAGCCCCGGGCATCCCCGTCACGATCAGGCAGTCCGGCCTCTCAGCAGTCATCACGCCGGCAATCGTGTCAGCGTGCCCGGTCGTCGACAATCGCATGTTCAAGCGCGACTTCATCGCGCTGATCGACGGCACCCACCAGCTCGCCAAGGCACCGATCGTGCTGGTGTGGGACCGCCTGAACACCCACGTCTCCCACGCCATGCGTGAGCTGATCGCCGAGCGTGAATGGCCTGACAGTGTTCCTGCTACCCGCCTCTCGCCTACCCGCCCGACCTCAACCCCGTCGAGGGGGTATGGGCGCACGTCAAACGCAACCTGGCCAACCTCGCCGTCGTAGCCCTTGACCGCCTGGAAACGCTCGTCCGCGATCGGCCCAAACGCCTCCAGTACCGGCCAGACACCCTCAACGGCTCCACAACAGGAACCGGCCTCGCCATCGATATCCCCTGCAACTCCCTGACCAGCCGAAGTCGCATAGTGCTGTGCAGTCCGCCGGATGGCCGGAGACGCTGATGCAGTGAATCAGGTTCAGGAGATCGTGGGGCTGGTCGACGGCGTGCTGGGCCAAGATGTCATCGACACCTACCTCCACGGCTCCTCCGTGCTCGGCGGACTCAGGCCGGCCAGCGACGTGGACGTGCTGGTCGTCTCCCGGCGGCGAATGGACGAGCAGGATCGACGGACACTCCTCGGTGGACTGCTCCGGATCTCCGGCCTCCGAAACAAGGTCCGCCCGGTCGAACTCACCGTGGTCGTCCAGTCCGAGGTCCGGCCGTGGCGGTACCCGCCGACCGGCGACTTCCTCTACGGCGAGTGGCTGCGTGCGGAGTACGAGGCCGGGGAGGTCCCCCAGCCGGAGCCGATGCCCGATCTGGCCCTGCTGATCACCATGACGCTGACCGGCGACCACCCCCCTCACCGGCCCGCGCCCGGCGCAGGTCCTCGACCCGGTCCCACAGACCGACCTGGTCCGGGCGAGCGTGGCGGGTATCCCCGGCCTGCTCGACGACCTGGACAGCGACACCCGCAACGTCCTGCTGACCTTCGCCCGCATCTGGACCACGCTCGCCACAGGCCAGATCAAGTCGAAGGACGCCGCCGCCGACTGGGCCCTCACCCAGCTCCCGCCCGAGCACCGCCCCGCCCTCGAACACGCCAGACAGCTCTATCTCAACCGCCCCTACTCCGAGGAGAGTTGGAATGATGCATTGCAGGCGCAGGTGCGTCCGCATGTGGACCGCGTACTCGCTGAGATCGACCGACTGCGCGCCCGAAACCCGCGGATGTGAGGGCCGCTGCCTGAAGTCCCGGGTGTCAAACCTGACCCGGTGGTCCACCTGCGTCCTGCCGCGCCCTCCAGCAGGGAGTGAGCAGCTCGGCGGCGGCGAGGTTGCACACAGCACGCGCTCAGGCTGGTCCAGTAACCACCGCAAGGCGCACCTCGGTCAGGCTCTCGGCCAGGCCGAGGCGGGCTGAACGCCACGCCAGGGGTGTCCCCTCGACCCACCCTCGTCACCCTGAAGTGCCGAACTCAGCAACCGATCGGCCCACAAGCCTCTTGCCACCGAAGAGATCCGAACGGGTCAGCCCGCAGCATCTCCGACAACTGCTCCGCGTCGCCGGGCCACCTCGATTCGGGCGCGGCGGCATACAGGCGGATCGCCCCAGCAAGTCTCGCCCGCCCCTGCGGCGCGCACCCAAAGCCCATGGGTCGTTCGCGATCCACGCGAAGCGGGTACCCGCCCTCCTGCCTGCCCTCCTGCCTGCGATCGCACCGCAGCACGGGGTCAGCGGGGCTTGCCTGCACCGCGAGCCTGAACAACCGTCGCCGCTACGTCCTGACCCGGACCTGACACCACTACGAGTCGTCCTCCAGCGCGAAGCGCAGGTACCGCTCCGCAGAACGACGCACCGCAGCCGCCCCATCGGCAGTAACCACCCGTCCCCAGAACGCTCCATAGATGCGTTCGAAGGTGAAGGGTGCGACCAATGCGAGCGCGCGGCGGATGGTGCGCGGTCGCTCCGGAATGAAGTTGGGAATGCCGTTCTTGACCTCCTCCCCCTCGTTAACGAGGGGGATTCCTACGGCTCGCGCCGTGGGGTTTTCTGCTTCATCGCCGACCGCCTGCCCGGAGAACTC
>NZ_LGDG01000055.1 GCF_001279775.1 Streptomyces sp. MMG1533
GGGCTGGGGCGGGGGCGGGGGCGGGGGCGGGAAGAGGCTCAGGGGTATGCAGACGCACGCGGCGTGCGATGGCCGTCCGGGCCGTACCCGAACCGGATCAGCAGCTGTGGGCAGCACCGCCGCCCCGATCCGCCCGTCGCCGCCCGCAGGTCCGGCCACTCCATCGCCTGGTGCAGCATCGAGGTCCGCACCCCGTGCACGGTCGCCGTGAGCAGCACGCGCTCCAGGGCCTGGCCCGCCCGCAGCCAGTCCTCCCTCCTGTCGCGCAAGGTCCACAACAGGGCCACTTGGGCGTGGCGTTCGAAGCGCAGGGCGGGCAGGTGCGGTGCGGGGAGCGAGCCGGTGAAGTCCCGCATCGGCATCCGTCCGGATGCGTCCCGGGGGCCCAGCGCGGTCAGGGGAATGCCGTAGGGGGTGTCGGCTCGCGGGAGGGTGATCCAGTTGCGCGCCTCGGCGGTGCGGGCCGGATGGCCGGCGTTGCGTGCCTCGGCCGCCCGGGTCAGGCGCAGCAGGCGCCTGGTCCCCATGATGTCGGGGACATCCAGGTGTGCGCCCTCGGCCCGGGCCGAGCTGATCATCTCCGCCACGAACTGGTCCGGCACCGGGCGGCCGGTGAAGGGCATCCGGCTCGTGTGACGCCGGTCGACCGCCTCGTACAGGCCGCGGAAGGACGGCTGCCCGTCGGCGGCGGGCACGGCCGTCAGTTGCACGGTGGCCAGCAGGTCGGGGTCGTCCGGGGCGGGCAGCAGTCGTACGACGGGATTCCAGCCCAGATGCGCCGCGGTCACGCGGAGGTTGAAGACGGCCGCGCCCACCGACAGGTGCTGGGCACGCAGGTCCGGATCGGCCATCGGCAGTGGCCGCCTGCGGTCGGCGCGGACCTCGATCGACCGGCTGTCCGGATCCAGGCCGAAGCGCCAGGGCTGCGTGTTGTGGATCGACGGCGCGGCCACCGCCGCGGACATCAGGGCCTGAACGGCCGTAGCGTCGATTTCCCGGGTCTGCATAACGGCTCCTCCTCCGCACGGTTCGCCCCGTACCGTCAACCCTCGGCCACCGTCCCGCTCCGGAGGAGGGTTGACCGGCCCCTCGCCATGGGCCATGCGGCCTCAAACCGGGGTACCTCCAGGCGCGTCGGATCGGTGCCGATCCGGAGGAATGCCTGTCGTATGGAAGGTGGAGATCCCATCACGCGCCCAGGCCCGGAGGATGTCATGTCGTTCACCGATGAAGAGATCGCCTACATGCGGTCACAGCCGCTCGCCCGCGTCGCGACGCTGTCTCCCGACGGCCGGCAGCCCGATGTGGTTCCGCTCGCCTTCGAGTACGACAGCACGTACTTCTGGGTCGGCGGCACCGGCGCGGCGGTTGCCGGGACCCGCAAGTTCCGTAACGTCCGGGCAGGCCATCGCGAGGTGGCCCTCGTCATCGACGATCTGGTGTCCCTCGATCCGTTCATCGCACGGGGCGTTCGGGTCTACGGGCGCGCCGAAGAGCCGGTCGAGCGCGTGGGGATGGTCGGCCCGGGCCTCTATATGCGCATCACGCCGACGGTTTCCTGGAGCTGGAACATGGAGAGCCGGCCGGTGGGCAAAGAGTGGTACCCGTCGCATCGGACGGTCCACGACACGGTCCACGAGGCCCCGCCTCGCGACTAGCTTCCGGCTTACCCGGCCACGTACCGGGCGAGGATGTGCTCCCTGGCCGATGGGCAGCGCACCCCGTGCGGGACGTCACGGCTGACGCCGGGTCACGCGGCGTTCGCAGGCCCGGGTCACCCGACTTCCAGGACGTGCCCGACGGGGCGGCGGGGCGTAGTGGGCCCCTGTGGGCCGTAGCCGAGGCGCAGCACCATTTGTACGTGGCCCTTGCCCGCCACCGGGTCGCGGACCAGCGGCCGTAGGTCGGAGGCCTCCAGCGGATGGGAGGTCAGTGAGGTGGCCAGGCCGGCGAGGGTGGCCTCCAGCAGGACACGTTCCAGCGCCTGGCCGGCGCGCAGCCAGTCGGCGGGGCCGTCGCCGGGGGTGCTCAGCAGCGCCAGGTGCGGGGTGTTCTCGAAGGTGGTGGCGCCGCGGTCGGCCACCGGGCGGCGCCCGGCGAAGTCCCGCTGTGGAGCCTTGCCGTCGCGGCGGCGCGGCCCGAAGGCGTACTCGGGGACGCCGTCCACGGCGGTGTCCGCCTCCGCGCCGAGCCGGGTCCAGCGGTCGAGATCCGCCCTGCGGTCGGGGTCCAGGGCGTCCCGGCTCTCCGCGTCGTACACCAGGTCGAGCACGGTCTCGGCATGCCAGGGGCCCGCGAAGAGCAGCCCGGCTCCCTCCTGCGACGCGGCATCCCGCAGGTCGGCCTGCACCTCCACGGGTAGGTCCTTGTCGGCGAAGGGGTGGCGGCTGGTGTGCCGCTGCCTGATCGCCGGGTGCAGCCGGGCCAGGTCGTCGCCCGACCGCCCGGCCGGGTCGGCCAGTCGGACGGCGGCGAACAGCAGCGGGTCGCCCGGCTCGGGCAGCAGCCGGGTCTCCGGGATCAGGCCCGCGTGCGCGGCGGCGACGCGCAGGTTGAACAGCGCGGCCCCGCAGCCGATGTGCAGCGCCCGGTTGTCGGGATCGGACCGGGGCATGGCCCGCTCGAGATCGCCGCGCAGCACAAGCAGCCGCTCGGCGGCGACGAAGCGGAAACGCCAGGGCTGCGCGTTGTGCATGGACGGCGCCGCCGTGGCCGCGGCGACCAGCGAGGTCACCGTCTTCTGATCGAGCTGTCGCAGGTGCATCGCACCCTCCTCACACGGCCGCGGGCCACCACCGTACTGCGCCCTACCGGGTACCCACATGACCGGAGAGGTGTACCTTCCGGCACGGCCGTGGCGGCGGCCGCACTCGGCGGGATCCCGGTCGGTTCGGGGCCGGCGAGCCGATTCCCGGTCTCCGCCCCGGGACACCGGTCTCCGCCCCGGGACACCCGCTCGTCGGCCGGCGCTTGGACGGCCTGCGCGGATTCAACGCCCGGCGCTCGCCCACCTGGAGCGGTACGGCCCCTGGTGGAGGCGCCGTAGGCCCTCATCCCCTGTGGTGCCGTTCGGCCCCATGAGTGGGGCCGGTTGCCTCGCGCCGGTTCTCGTCTCCGTCCGCCACCGTGGATGCGGAAGCACGACACCGTCCCGGCCGAGCATTGCGAGGCACACCGGGACTTACGCATGGGATGGCACAGATGAGCCCGTTCCGGGATACCGAAGGATCACCTGCCGCGTCGGCCCCGGGCCGTGCCGCGTCGGCCGGGCCGCGGACGGCCGGGCTGTGGACGGCGTTGAAGTGGATCGTCCCCGTAGCCGTGGGGCTGATCGTCTATCTGCTGCCGCAGCCCGACGGGATCAAGCAGGGCGGGTGGGCGGTCCTGGCCATCTTCACCGCGACCGTGCTCGGTCTGATCCTGCAGCCCCTGCCGCTGGGTGCGGTCGCCCTCGTCGGCCTCACCGCCACCATGATCACGGGCACCCTGGAGCCGGACGTCGCCCTGGGCGGCTTCTCCGAGCCGACGATCTGGCTGATCGTGGCGGCGTTCTTCATCTCCCTCGGCTTCACCAAGACCGGCCTGGGCCGCAGGATCGCGCTGCTGTTCGTCCGGGCACTGGGCCGCAGCAGCCTGGGCCTGGCGTACGGGATCACGCTCACCGACCTGATACTGGCTCCGGCCACTCCCAGCAACACGGCCCGCTCCGGGGGCGTCATCCACCCCGTCATCCGCTCGCTCAGCACCACCGCCGGCTCGCACCCCGGCGACGAGAGCCGCCGCAAGCTCGGCGCCTACCTGAGCGTGACGGCGATGCAGGTCAACACGGTGACCAGCGCGATGTTCCTGACCTCCATGGCCGCCAACCCGCTGGTGCAGAAACTTGCCGCCGACCACGGGGTGCACCTGACGTGGACCTCGTGGGCGATCGCGGCGATCGTGCCCGGCCTGGTCGCGCTGCTGGTGCTCCCCGCGCTGCTGTACCGGATCTTCCCACCGGAACTGCGCGAGACCCCCGAGGCGCCGGGGCAGGCCCGCGCCCAGCTCGCCGAGCTCGGTCGGATGTCCCGCAACGAGTGGACGATGGCGGCGGTCTTCGTTCTGCTGCTCCTGCTGTGGTCGGTCGGCGGCCAGGTCTGGGACCTGTCGGCCACGGTGTCGGCCTTCACCGGCGTCGCCCTGCTGCTCGTGACCGGCGTGCTGACCTGGGGCGATCTGGTCGCGGAGAAGTCGGCCTGGACCACCCTGGTCTGGTTCTCGGTACTGGTGATGATGGCCGGACAGCTGCAGGACCTCGGCGTGATCGGCTGGTTCAGCGACTCGATCACCGACGCAGTCTCCGGTGTGGGCTGGCAGACCGCCTTCGTGGCCCTGACCTTGGTCTACCTGTTCTCCCACTATCTGTTCGCCTCCAACACCGCCCACGTGGCCGCGATGTACGCCGCGTTCCTCACGGCGGCGGTGGCCACCGGCGCGCCGCCGGTGATGGCCGCGCTGGTGCTGGGCTTCATCAGCTCCCTGTACGGAGGCCTGACCCACTACGCCTCGGGCCCGGCACCCGTGCTGTTCGGCGGCGGCTACGTCACCCTCGGCGAGTGGTGGCGCACCGGCCTGATCGCCGCCGCGGCCAACATCGTCATCTGGATGGGCGTCGGCGCCGTGTGGTTGAAGATCCTCGGCCACTGGTGAACCCACCCCCGCCAGAACGTGGTGCCCGTCCGGCCCGGCTGCTGCAGCCGGGCCGGACGGCGTGATGCCCGGTGAGGCTCCGTCCGGCTCCGTTCTGCTCTCCGTCCTGCCCCGTCCTGCCCCGTCCTGCTCTCCGGCCTGCTCTCCGGCCTGCCCCGTCCGGATCCGCCATGATCCGCGCGGTCCGGCCTTGGAGTGCATGGCGCCGTGACAGTGATCACCGGGGCGGTCATCAGCTCCTCGCGGTCACCACGGCCGGCCTTCACCAAGTGGGCAGGCGGCGCAGTCGGGAGATCCGACCCCGGCCGAGGGCCGAGTGGACATGGCTCGGTTCCGGCCGGACCACGAGTCGACCGTCCGGCATGTCGGTCATGAACAGGTTCGGGCAGGTGGCGGACAGTAAGCGACATCCGGTGGCAGCGGAGTGCCGGTTGCGTTGGGATGGCCTGCAGCACCGCGCGGCGGTGGAGCAGGGGGTGCACATGGGTGACTTCGCGGGACCGGAGTCGTCGCTGTCGGCGCCGACAGTCGGCCTGGAGCAGTGCCGGTGCGGCGCGACAGTGCGCGAGGGTGGGCCGGGGGCCGCCGAGGAGCGGTTCCGGGGGCTGCTGGAGGCGGCGCCGGACGCCATGGTCATCGTCGACGACACCGGGACCATCAAGCTCGTCAACGCCCAGACCGAGGCGCTGTTCGGCTACCGACGCGAGGAACTGCTCGGCCGGCCGGTCGAGTTGCTGATGCCGCACCGCTTCCACGCCCAGCACACCGCGCACCGCGAGGGGTACGCCGCCAACCGCCAGGTGCGGCCGATGGGTGCCGGGTTCGACCTGCACGGGCTGCGCAAGGACGGCACCGAGTTCCCCGTGGAGATCAGTCTGAGCCCCCTGGAGACCACGGACGGGCTGTTGGTGTCCGCCGCCGTACGCGACGTCAGCGACCGCAAGGCCGCCGAGGCCCGCATCAACGAACTGGCCGCGTTGGTCGAGTCGTCCCAGGACGCGATCCTCGCCAAGTCCCTCGACGGGTACATCACTTACTGGAACGCCGCCGCGCAGAGCCTCTACGGCTACACGGCCGAGGAGGCCATCGGCCGACACGTGTCCCTGCTCGCCCCGTCAGGCCTGGAGAACGAGATCAGTGTCCTGCTGGAGAGGCTGCGGCAAGGCGAGAAGGTCGATCACTTCGAGACGCTCCGGCTCACCAAGTCCGGCGCGTTGCTGGACGTCGACGTCACGCTGTGGCCGACCCGGGACACCGGCGGCACGGTGGTCGGCGCGTGCGCCATCGTGCGGGACATCAGCGACCGTAAGCGCGCGGAGGCCGAACTCACCGTCCTGTACGAGCAGCAGCGGCACATCGCGCTCACCCTTCAGCGCAGCCTCATGGGCACCCCGCCGGCCATCCCCGGTCTCGCCACAGCGAGCCGCTATCGGCCGGCCACACAGGGCGCCGGCGTGGGCGGCGACTGGTTCGACCTCATCCCGCTCGGCGCCGGACGGGTCGGTGTTCTCATCGGCGACGTCATGGGCCGCGGTCTCGAAGCTGCCGCCGTCATGGGCCAGTTGCGCTCGGCGGCGCACGCGCTGGCCAAAACCGGCATGCAGCCGCGTCAGTTGATGCAGGCCCTGGACACCTGCGTCGCCGACCTTGACGTTCCCGACCAGCTGGTCACCTGCTGCTATCTGGTCATCGCCCCGGACACCGGCACCGTAACCGTCTGTTCCGCAGGCCACCTGCCCGTCCTCGTCCCGGTCCCGGGTGCCGGTGTCCGCCCCCTGCCCGCGCCCGTGAACGCCCCGCTCGGTGTGGGCGACATCCTCTATGAGCAGTCCTGTACGGAGATCCCACCCGGTGCCGCCCTCGTCCTCTACACCGACGGGCTGGTCGAGACACCCGGCAGCGACATCGATGTACGGGTGGGCGAACTCACCGCCGTACTCGACGAGTTCTTCATCGACGCCCCTAGCCTGGAGGCCGCCGCCGAGCACGTACTGGCCAGCCTTCTGCCCGACGCCGACAGCCACGACGACGACGTCACCCTGCTCCTGGCCCAGCTTCCGGCCGCACCGCTGGCAACGCTCGGCACCGACCTCCCCGCCCTGCCGTCCTCCGTACACGAGGGGCGCGCCTTCCTCAGCAAGGCCCTCACCTCCTGGGAGTGCGCCGCTCCGGTGGAAGACGCCCTTCTCCTGCTGTCCGAAACCCTCACCAACGCCGTCCAGCACGCCGAAGGCCCCATCGGCCTGCATCTGTGCCGCACCGCCACCGATCTCACCATCGAGGTCAGCGACCACAGCCCGCATCTCCCGCAGCCGCGCCTCGCGGCAGAACACGACGAATCCGGCCGTGGCCTCCTTCTCGTCCGCTCCCTCGCCGACAGTTGGGGCGTCCGCCCCACCGACGAGGGGAAGACCACCTGGTTCACACTCAAGCTGTGAGCCGCGCCGCACTGCCCGCAGGGCGCCTTGCCCACGACCGGCACCCCTGGGCCCGGCATCGGCCGGCCGCATCAGCCCGAGTTGCCGGTCGAGCGCGGGTTTTCGGCCACCACGTGTGACGTCCGGGGTCCGGCCGTCCCTCGGCGGAGCGCCGGCCAGCACCTCCACGAGGATGATGCCGAGAACCCCTGGAAGAATACCCGGCAGGGTATAGCGAAGCGACAGTCCGCACGAGGGCCGAAGGGCCCCCGCCGCACCCGGACGGCCTCTCGATCAGCCACGCTCTCCGCGGTCCACTGGACGGTGGCAGCAACGTGAACCAGGGAGAAGGGCCAGGCCATGACCGGCAGCGCACCGCAGACCGTGAGCACGAACCAACCGCACGCCGCGGACGTGCACCGTTTCGAAGTCGCCCACGTCGATCACGACGCCTACACCGTGGACATCCGCGGCCACCGCCTCCAGGTCGACCAGCCCACCGAGGCAGGCGGCACGGACACCGCGCCCACTCCCACCGAGCTGTTCGCCGCGTCCCTGGCCACCTGCGTCGCCTTCTACGCCGGCCGCTACCTGCACCGCCACAACCTGCCCCGCACCGGCCTGCGGGTCCGCACGGAGTTCACCATGGCCGCCGACCGCCCGGCCCGCGTCGCCTCCCTGCGCGTCGTGGTCGTGCCGCCCCCGAAGCTCCCCGAGCAGCGCAGGGCGGCCCTGCTGGCCGTGGTCTCGCACTGCACGGTGCACAACACCCTCCGGCAGCCGCCCGAGATCGATATCGAGCTGGAGCCATGAGCACGCCCGGTTCGGAGCTCGCGCTGATCGACTTCTGGGCGGCCTGGTGCGGACCGTGCTGTACGCCCAGCCGGGCGCTGCCGCTGCAGGCACTGGAGGCGCCGGAGGCACTCATCGGCGGGATCCGGGCGTCGGCATGGAGGACGTGCGCCGGCAGGCCGCGGGCCCGGCGGGAGCGAGCCGACGCTCAGGGCGCCCCCGGAGCCCGCGGGCGCCCTCGATCGCGCCGCTCAGCGGCTGCGCAGGGCTGCGAGCGCGGCGTCGAGATCGGCCGGGCGGGGGCGGTTGTGGGGCAGCTTGCCGAGGACGACCGCCATACCGCATGTGTCGGTGAGCGCGGAGAAGACCAGGCCGCCCGCGATGCCGGCCGAGAGGAGCTGGAAGGCCGGGTGGACGAGCAGGCCGAGCACGAGAGCGAGGAGCACCACGGCGCCGGCCGTGAAGCGGACCTGGCGTTCCATGCTCCACCCGGCCCGGGTGTCGCAGGCCACCGGGCGGTGCAGATCGTGCCCGTCCGCGGCCCAGGCGCCGGTGCCGCCGGAGAGTGTGGCGGTGGGGATGCCCTGCTCGGCCAGCAGCTTGCAGGCGCTCTCGGAGCGGGCGCCGGACGCACACACGACGAGGAGGTCACCGCGCTCGGCGGCATGCCGTATCTCCGGCAGGGCCCGCCGGACGTGGTCGAGCGGGATGTTCAGGGCGCCGGGCAGGTGACCGGAGGCATACTCGGCGGGGGTGCGCACGTCGATGACGGTGAGTTCGTCCAGCCGGGTACGGGCCTGGTCGGTGCCGAGGGTGACGG
>NZ_LGDG01000056.1 GCF_001279775.1 Streptomyces sp. MMG1533
GGTCTTGCGTTTCCGACTCTATCAGACCTTTTCCGATCCGATTTCCTCGGTGCTTTCCAGGTTCCCGCTCTCGCGTTTCCCTTTCCGGCGCTTCCGACTCTACCAGATCCTTTCGGATCCGATTCCCAGTCAGAGGGGTTTGTCTTCGCGGCCGTTGGGCCGTTCCGACGTCTCAAACCTTAGCGGATCCTCCCGGCAGTTCCTAATCGAGCTGCCGGACCCAAATCGAATGGAATTCGGGCACGCCGAATTCCACCCCGTTGGGAGATCGTGCTGGTGGTTTGTGGTGCCGCTGATGCGGCGGAGGTGCTACCGAAGAACCGTTACGGCTCCGTGGCAACCCGAAGAACTTTACGGATCGAGCAGGGCACTGTCAAGCATCGCCTGTCAAGATCTTTTGTGGCGGCATCAGTCCAGGTCGGTGAGACGCCCGCCAGCGTCCGGCTGGGCGTGCTCCACCCTGCGCAGCAGGCGGGTGAGGACCTCGCCGAGGGCGGTGCGGTCCTCCTGTGACAGGTCCTGGAGCAGGTCCTCTTCGAAGACCGTGGCGAGGCGCATCGCCTCCAGCCACTTCTCGCGACCCTCCGCGGTGAGCTCGACGATCACGCGGACGCGGTTGGACTCGTCGCGCTCCCTGGTGACCAGGCCCTCGGTGACCATGCGGTCGATCCGGTGGGTCATCGCGGCCGGCGTGAGGCCGAGGCGCTTGGCGAGGTCGCTGGGCCCCATGCGGTAGGGGGCGCCGGAGAGGACGAGCGCCTTGAGGACCTCCCACTCGGCGTTGCTGATGCCGAGAGCGGCGGTCTGGCGGCCGTAGGCGACGTTCATACGGCGGTTCAGGCGGGACAGCGCCGAGACGATCTGCTCGACCTGGGGGTCGAGGTCCTGGAACTCGCGCTGGTAGGCGGCGATCTGCTCTTCGAGGGTCGGCTCGCTGAGGCCGCCGGGGGTGTCGCCCATGGGGCGCAGTATGGCACGGGCCTGCTTGGCGTTGAAGTCCTTCGATGTGTACTGTTTAGGATCTAACTTTAGCTTCGAAGTCTTCAGTCCTAACTACTGAGGGCTCTCAACTATCTCGAGAGAGGTGAACGTGACCAGGGCGATGGGCGCAGCGATGCGCCGGATCCACGTGGGCAACGCACTCAGCACATTCGGGCTCGGCTTCACCGTCCCCTATCTGTACGTCTATGTGGCGCAGGTACGGGGGCTGGGTGCCGTGACGGCGGGGCTCGTCCTCGCCGTCTTCGCCGTGGCGGCGCTGATCGTGCTTCCGTTCGCCGGGCGGGCCATCGTCCGGCGGGGCCCGCTGCCGGTGCTGCTCGCCGCTCTGGTCACCGCCGCGCTGGGGGCTCTGAGCCTGGGGCTCGCGAGCAACGCGACGACCGTGTTGCTGTCCGCGGCCGCGCTCGGAGCCGGGCAGGCCGTGATGCAGCCGGCGCTGGCGACGATGATCGTGGACTGCTCGACCGCCGACACGCGCTCGCGGGCCTTCGCGACGCAGTTCTTCCTGCAGAACCTGGGGCTCGGCGTCGGCGGGCTCATCGGTGGTCACCTCGTCGACACCACGCGCGTCTCGTCCTTCACGTTGCTGTTCGCGATCGAGGCGGCGATGTTCCTGCTGCTGGCCGTGGTGATGACGACCGTGCGGACGCCGCACTCGCCGCGCATCGAGGACGCGCCGGGGCGATCGGGTTCGGTCAAGGGCAGCTGGAGGCAGCTGCTGGGAAACCGGGCCATGGTGCAGCTGTGCGTACTGGGCTTCGTACTGTTCTTCGCCTGTTATGGGCAGTTCGAGTCGGGCCTGAGCGCCTACGGCGTGGAGGCCGCCGGGATCTCGACGTCCGCCCTCGGTACGGCTCTGGCGGCGAACACCGCGATGATCGTGGTCGCGCAGTTCGCCGTACTGAGGTTCGTCGAGCGGCGGAAGCGGTCGCGGGTGATCGCGGGCGTCGGGCTGATCTGGGCCGTCGCATGGGTGACGGCGGGATACGCGGGGCTCGGGCATGGCAGCCAGGAGATGGCGACCGCCGCGTTCGTGTCGACGTACGCGCTGTTCGGACTGGGTGAGGCGATGCTGTCGCCGACCGTCGCCCCGTTGGTCGCGGATCTTGCGCCGGAGGGAATGGCGGGGCAGTACAACTCCGCGTTCGCCCTGGTGAAGCAGCTTGCGTTGGCCGTAGGGCCGGCGGTGGGCGGGCCCATGGGGGCGTCGCTGCACATGCCGTACATCGTGATGTTCCTGCTGTTCTCGCTGGGGATCACGGTCCTGGCGGTGCGGTTGGGGCGTCAGCTGACGCCCGCGCAGGATCAGCCGTGGCGGGCGAGGAGCCGGGTGGTGGCCCAGGGCGGCCCGACTCCGGCGGACCAGGCCCGGGCACGCGCCTGAGCCTCACCGCTCTACCGGCCGAGCCGGGCAGCCCCGTTCACTTCGCACCCCCGGGCAACCCGAACTCGCACCACACCGCCTTCCCGCCCCCCGGCGTCCGACGGGACCCCCAGGCCGAGGCGATCGTCGCCACGATGGCGATGCCTCGGCCGGACTCGTCGCCGGGTTCGGCGCGGCGCCGGCGAGGGAGGTGGTCGTCGCCGTCCGTGACCTCGACGATCAGGCGACGGTCGGTGCGGCGCAGCCGCAGCCGCATCGGGGGCGTGCCGTGTTGCAGGGAGTTCGCGACGAGTTCGCTCACGGCCAGGACGCCCAGGTCGTGCAGCTCCACCGGGAAGCGCCAGCTGGTCAGGACGCCGGAGGCGAACGCACGCGCGCGTGGGGCCGCTTCCACGCCGCCGAGGAGCTCCAGGGCGGCGTTGCGGAAGAGCTCGCTGTCGGGGCCCGTGTGGGCGGGGTGCTGGAGGACCAGGACCGCCACGTCGTCGTCGTGCTCCGCCGTCACCCCGGCTGCGCGGACGAGGCGGTCGCAGACCACCTGGGGAGTGCCGGTCGCTCCGGACAGGGCTCGCTCCAGCGAGGCGATGCCCTCGTCCAGGTCCTCGTTGCGGCGCTCCACCAGACCGTCCGTGTAGAGGACGGCCGTGGAGCCGGGTCCCAGGGCGATCGAGCCCGAGGTGTGCATCCAGCCGCCGGTGCCGAGGGGCGGGCCGGTCGGTTCGTCCGCGCGCTGGACCACACCGCTCTCGTCGCGGACCAGGATGGGCAGGTGGCCGGCCGAGGCATAGACCAGCCGGCCCTCGTTCGGGTCGTGGATGGCGTACACGCAGGTGGCGATCTGGTTGGCGTCGATCTCCATGGCGAGGCCGTCCAGGAGCTGCAGGATCTCGTGCGGGGGGAGGTCGAGACGGGCGTACGCCCTGACCGCCGTACGGAGTTGGCCCATGACCGCCGCCGCGCGCACTCCTCGGCCCATCACGTCGCCGATGACGAGGGCCGTGCGGCCGCCGCCGAGGGTGATCACGTCGTACCAGTCGCCGCCGACGGCGGCTTCCGTGCCGCCGGGCTGGTAGGTGGCGGCGATGCGGAGGTCGTCCGGTTGTTCGAGCTCCTGCGGGAGCAGGGAGCGCTGGAGGGTCACGGCTGTTTCGCGCTGGCGGCGTTCGCTGGCTCTGAGGCGTTCGGCGGCCTCGGCGTGGTCGGTGACGTCCGTGGCGAATACGAGGACGGCTCCGCCTGGGCCGCCGCCTTCCGTCACCGGGGTGCAGGTGAAGGTGTACGAGCGGCCGTCCGGGGCCTTGCGGGACTTGATCGTGCGCGGTTTGCCGCTGCGCAGGACCTGGTCCAGGAGCGGGAACAGGCCAAGTTCGTCCAGCTCCGGGAGGGCCTGGCGGACCGGGTCGCCGGTGGGGCGGGGGCCGAAGGCGGTGACGTAGGCGTCGTTGACGTAGGCGAGGCGGTGGTCGGGGCCGTGGACGAGGGCGACCAGGGCGGGGACGCGGTCGAGGACCTCGCGCACCGGGAGTTCGTCGACGGCGGGCACGGGTGGTGCCTCGCCGGTGAGTTGTTCGGCGCGGGCCGCGGGTACCGAGCCCGTGCCGTCCGACCGCAGGTCCGAGGTGACCTGGTGGTCGGTCCGCGCTGCGGCGCGGCGCTGCGTTCCGGGGAGCCGGGCGCTCCAGCGCGTGAAGTTCACGAATCCTTGCCTCGTGTCGTCGTCTGCGGCGTGTTCTGCCGGCGCCGGACCCGGTCGGGGGTCTGGGGGATGGCACCCCGGGGTTGCAGCACTGGGGAAAGCCTCGTGGGTTCGAAGGGCGGGGTCGGTCCGTCCAAGGTCGGGGACCAGTCTGGCAGGGCGGCCGCCCGGGTCGGCATCCGTCAGACGCCTACCCCGCGGCCGGAGTTCCTCGGTCCGGTCAGGACGACCCCTTCGGGTCGTTCATCGGGTCCTGAGGAGGCTTTCCACCGGCCGCGAGTTCGAACTCCGCTCGGGGATGTTCGAGCGATCCGAGGGAGACGATCTCCCTCTTGAAGAGTCCTGACAAGGTCCACTCGGCCAGGACGCGGGCCTTGCGGTTGAAGGTGGGCACCCTGTTGAGGTGGTAGACGCGGTGCATGAACCAGGCAGGGTAGCCCTTCAGCTTGCGTCCGTAGACGTGCGCGACACCTTTGTGCAGCCCCAGGGAGGCGACCGAGCCGACGTACTTGTGGGAGTACGTCTGGAGGGGCTCGCCACGCAGGGAGTGCGCGATGTTGTCGCCGAGGACCTTCGCCTGGCGGAGCGCGTGCTGGGCGTTGGGCGCCGTCTCCTTGCCGGGTTCCGCCGTGACGTCGGGGACGGCGGCGGCGTCTCCGGCCGCCCACGCGTGCGGGGCGCCCTCGATCGTCAGCTGGGGGGTGCATTTCAGCCGACCGCGTTCGTTCAGCGGGAGGTCGGACGCGGCGAGGAGCGGGTGGGGTTTGACTCCGGCCGTCCAGACGACCGTACGCGTGGGGAAGCGGGCGCCGTCGCTGAGGACGGCGACGCGGTCCGCGCAGGATTCCAGGCGGGTGTTCAGGCGTACGTCGATGTTGCGGCGGCGCAGTTCGGTGACCGTGTAGCGGCCCATCTCCTCGCCGACCTCGGGCAGGATGCGGTCCGAGGCCTCGACGAGGATCCACTTCATGTCGTCGGGCTGGAGGTTGTGGTAGTAGCGCGCGGTGTAGCGGGCCATGTCCTCCAGCTCGCCGAGCGCCTCGACGCCGGCGTAGCCGCCGCCCACGAAGACGAAGGTGAGGGCCGCGTCGCGGACGGCTGGGTCGCGGGTGGAGGACGCGATGTCCATCTGCTCGATGACGTGGTTGCGCAGGCCGATGGCCTCCTCGACGGTCTTGAAGCCGATGCCGTGCTCGGCGAGACCGGGGACGGGCAGGGTGCGCGAGATCGAGCCGGGGGCGAGGACCAGTTCCTCGTACGTCAGCTGCTGCGCGCCCGTGCCCTCCTCGTCGGTGGCGAGGGTGGTGAGGGCGGCGGTGCGTTTGGCGTGGTCGATGGAGGTGACCTCGCCGATGACGACCCGGCAGCGGTCCAGGACGCGGCGCAGCGGTACGACGACATGGCGGGGGGAGATGGAACCGGCGGCCGCCTCGGGGAGGAACGGCTGATAGGTCATGTACGGCTCGGGTGTGACGACAGTGATCTCGACGTCGCCCCGAGCGAGTTCCCGTTTCAGCGTCTGTTGCAGACGCAGGGCCGTGTACATCCCGACGTATCCGCCGCCGACAACGAGAATGCGCGCACGTTCCTTCACCATCCCATGACGCACCCGGCGCTTGCGTTTGTCCACAGGCTCGACAATTTGTGTGACCGCGAGCCGGGGGCGCGCGGGGTTGGCCGAATCGCCGGAGTGCGGGGAAGGACCGCAGGTCAGCGGGTGTACGCCGGGCGGCGGGAAGGGGTGCATTCGGGACGTATACGACCCGTACTCCGATCGGGGGGCGCTCCCTGCGGAACGTGCCCCTTCTGAATTGACCCCCACTCAACTATGTTCGTGTGTCGACGGGGTGTAGGGGGATGCGCCTTCGGGTCCGCGACGGGCGGGTCCGGGAAGCGGGCCTGTTCCGTTCGCTCCGGCTTTCAATGGCGGGGAGAGTCTCCGGGGGGAGACGTCATTACCGGGGGATCACTTATGCATGTTCAGGACTCTCATTGGTCGTCCGCGTCTGCCATCGCACCCGGTGGCGGGGCGATGGGCGGCTCGTTGGGCTCGGCGATGAGCGCGGCGGGCAACGGACGCGCGGACGGCGCGCGTACGACGCCGCTGCGCGTGGACGCACAGCGCAATCTGGAGCACGTACTGCGCGCGGCGCGCGAGGTCTTCGGCGAGCTGGGGTACGGCGCGCCGATGGAGGACGTGGCGCGGCGGGCGCGGGTCGGCGTCGGCACGGTGTACCGGCGCTTCCCGAGCAAGGACGTCCTGGTGCGGCGGATAGCCGAGGAGGAGACCTCCCGGCTGACCGACCAGGCGCGTGCGGCGCTCGGTCAGGAGGACGAGCCGTGGTCGGCGCTGTCGCGCTTCCTGCGGACGTCGGTGGCCTCGGGCGCCGGGCGGCTGCTGCCGCCGCAGGTGCTGCGGGTCGGCGTGGCGGACGAGGGTTCGCCGGACGAAGCGCGGGTGCCGCAGCAGCGGACGCAGCCGGGTGCCGGGGAGCTGCGGCTGGTGCCGGGGCCGTCCCCGGTGCTCCCCGCGGACGACGACACGGGGGCGGCGGCGCTGCTCGAGGTCGTGGGCCGGCTCGTGGACCGGGCGCGGGCGGCGGGCGAGCTGCGGGCCGACGTGTCGGTGTCGGACGTCCTGCTGGTGATCGCCACGGCGGCGCCCTCGCTGCCGGACGCGGCGCAGCAGGCGGCGGCCTCGGCTCGGCTGCTGGACATCCTGCTGGAGGGGTTGCGGTCGCGGCCGGTGTGAGGACGCTCGTCCTCCGGTGACCCGTGACTCGAACAGGTGACGGTGAGGCGTGGGTGCTGCGGCGCCCTCGCCTCGATCACCGCCCGGGAATTCACCGGGCATTTGGGGCATTTCCCCCAACTCTCGCTCCGGGAGCGTCGATTGACGCCTTCCCCGTGCGGGTGAGGGCTAGTACTGCATTGCGGGAAGTCCCCACGGACGAGTGGACGGTCCGCACTCCGGGGTCCTGAACAAAAGCCAATATGGCACTCTGACCCGGTGTTCGGGACTGGTTGGGCAGGCGGCGGGGGCTTTCCGCAATGAGCTTTGACGGGCGGGACGGGTCACTCGGTGACGACGACGCGGAGACCGGCGGCGCGGCCTCACCGCACGTGCCGAGCCAGGGGGGACGGGCCGGCATCCCCCGCGGCGGCGAGCCGACGGCGGCCGAGCCCTTGGGGGCCGCCATCCCTGCGCAGGCCGGCGAGCCCGTCGAGGGCAGCGTGCCGACGCAGCGCGACCGACGCGAGGACAGTGGCACCCTGCCACCTCCGAGGGCGCTGCAGCCGTCCGACGCCGACCTGATCGAGCGGATGCGTTCGGGCGACGACACCGCCTACGAGGCGCTCTACCGGCGCCACGCGGACGCGGTGCGCCGGTACGCCCGCACCTGCTGCCGCGACGGCCACACCGCCGACGATCTCACCGCCGAGGTCTTCGCCCGCATGCTCCAGGCGGTGCGCGGCGGCTCCGGCCCCGAGCACGCCGTACGCGCGTATCTGCTCACCACCGTGCGACGGGTCGCCGCCGGCTGGACGAGGTCGGCGAAACGGGAGCAACTGGTCGACGACTTCGCGGTGTTCGCCGCCCAGTCCGCGCGGGTCACCGAGGTGTCCGACGACGACACACTGGGCCTGGGCGCCGATGCGCGGGCGATGCACGAGGCCGAGCAGTCGATGGCCATGCAGGCCTTCCGGTCGCTGCCCGAGCGGTGGCAGGCCGTGCTGTGGCACACCGAGGTCGAGGACGAGTCGCCGAGCGACGTCGCCATGCTCTTCGGGCTCGACGCCAACGGCACGCGCGTGCTCGCCAGCCGGGCCCGCGAGGGCCTCAAGCAGGCCTACCTCCAGGCCCACGTCAGCGCCTCCCTCGCCAGTGACGAGGAGTGCGCGCGCTACGCCGACCGGCTCGGCGCGTACGCCCGGGGCGGCCTGCGCACCCGCGCCGAGCGGGGCCTGCGCAAGCACCTGGAGGAGTGCGCCAGGTGCCGGCTGGCCGCGGGCCAGATCAAGGAAGTCGCCGGCGGCATCCCCGCCGTCGTGCCGGTCGCGGTCATCGGCTGGTTCGGAGCCGCCGGGTACGCCAAGGTGGTCGGGCTCGTCGCCGGCGGTGCCGGGGCGGGCGCGGCCGGTGCCGCAGGGGCGACAGGGGCGGCGAGCGGCGGCTCGTCCGGCGGGGCGGGCGCCGGTGGCGCCGCGACGGCCTCCGAGGGGCTGGGCGCGCCCGTGAAGGCCGGTATCGCGGCCGGTGTGGTGGCCGTGGCGGCCGCCGCGGTGGCGCTCGCGCTGATCGGCGACGACAGTCCGGCCAAGACCCCGGACGCCAAGCCGCCCGCGTCGTCCCCGGTGCTCGACCCCGCGCGGAACACGCCCGCGCCGCCGAAGAAGGAACCCCAGCCGGTGCCTCCGGTGATCGCGCCCGCGCCCACCCCGACTCCCACCCCGACGCCGACGCCCACCCCCACTCCGACCCCCAAC
>NZ_LGDG01000057.1 GCF_001279775.1 Streptomyces sp. MMG1533
GGCGGTGGAGGGGGCGTTCGAGGCGGGGCGGGTCGATGGCGGGTTGTTCCGGGTGGTGGCCGAGGTGCCGCTGCTCACGGCCGATGCGGGCGAGGTCGTGGCATGACCACTCCCGTACGACTTCTCCTGGCCGACGACGAGCACCTCATCCGGGGTGCGCTCGCCGCGTTGCTCTCCCTGGAGGACGATCTCGTGGTCGTCGCCGAGGCGGCGACGGGGCCCGAGGCGCTGGCCATGGCGCGTGCCCACGCCCCCGACGTCGCCGTACTGGATCTGCAGATGCCCGGCGCGGACGGTGTGAAGGTCGCCACATCCCTGCGGGCCGAGCTGCCCGGGTGCCGGGTGCTGATCGTGACCAGTCACGGGCGGCCGGGACATCTGAAGCGGGCTCTGGAGGCGGGAGTGCGGGGATTCGTCCCGAAGACCGTCAGCGCGCAGCGGCTCGCGGAGATCATCCGCACGGTGCACGCCGGAAACCGTTACGTCGATCCCGAGTTGGCCGCCGACGCGATCTCCGCCGGGGACTCGCCGCTGACCGCGCGGGAGGCGGAGGTGCTGGAGTTCGCCGCCGATGGAGCGCCGGTCGCGGAGATCGCCGAGCGGGCCGCGCTGTCGCAGGGGACCGTACGGAACTATCTGTCGTCGGCCGTGTCGAAGCTGGGTGCGGAGAACCGTCACGCTGCTGTGCGGCTCGCGCGGGAGCGAGGTTGGGTATAGTTGCTCTCGCGCCACGGCGCACTGCGGACGTAGCTCAGTTGGTAGAGCGCAACCTTGCCAAGGTTGAGGTCGCCAGTTCGAACCTGGTCGTCCGCTCTGAATCGGCCCCCCGGCTTTCGCCGGGGGGCTTCTTCGTGTCCTACGACCAGCTCGTGCCCGTCAGCCGCTCGTACGCCTCCACGTACTTGGCGCGCGTCGCGGCCACGACCTGCTCGGGCAGCGGCGGCGGGGGCTGCTCGCTCTTGCGGTCCCAGCCGGACTCCGGCGAGGTCAGCCAGTCGCGGACGTACTGCTTGTCGTACGACGGCTGCGCGCGGCCCGGCTGCCACTGGTCGGCCGGCCAGAAGCGGGAGGAGTCCGGGGTGAGGACCTCGTCCGCGAGGACCAGGGTCTCCCCGTCGAAGCCGAACTCGAACTTGGTGTCCGCGAGGATGATCCCGCGGTCCCGGGCGATGTCCCGGCCGCGCGAGTACACGGCGAGGGTCGCCTGGCGCAGCCGGGCGGCGGTGTCGGCGCCGACCTGGCGGGCGACCTCCTCGTAGGAGACGTTCTCGTCGTGCTCGCCGACCTCGGCCTTGGTGGCCGGGGTGAAGATCGGGGCGGGCAGTTCCGAGCCGTCGACAAGGCCTTCGGGGAGGGCGAGGCCGCAGACCGTACGGGACTCGTCGTACTCGACCAGGCCCGAGCCGGTGAGGTAGCCGCGGGCCACGCACTCCACAGGGACCATCCGGAGGGACTTGCAGACCAGGGTGCGGCCGGCCCAGTCGGCGGGGGCGCCGTCGGGCAGGTCGGTGCTCAGGACGTGGTTGGGGGCCAGGTCGGCGAGCTGGTCGAACCACCACAGGGAGAGCTGGGTGAGGACCCTCCCCTTGTCGGGGATCTCGGTGGGCAGCACCCAGTCGAAGGCGGAGAGGCGGTCGCTGGCGACCATCACGAGGTCGCCCGCCTCGTTCTGGTACAGGTCGCGCACCTTGCCGGTGTGCAGATGTACCAGACCCGGAACCTGGATGGGCTCGGGCTTTTCAACGAATCCGGACACGGTTCCTCCCCGTGGTTCTGTCACGTGCGTCGATTCTCCCGTATGGGGGATCGGTTCCGGACAGGGGGACTGGTAGGTGGATGGTCAGCCACGTTTGCAGATGTGGTCCAGGAGGTTCGCAGTGGCGCGCTGGACGCGGGAGTCGACGTGGCCCGGGCGGTCCAGTGCCGGTGACCACGCGAACGTCCCGGATGCGAAGACCAGGGCGCCGGAGGGGGCGCGGTAGAGGGACGTCTCCTGGTGGCGGAGGGCTCCCTCGCTGTCCGCGTACGGGGAGTGGGCAAGCAGGATGCGGTCGTCGTGCTCGGGCAGCGGGGTGCGCGGGAAGTAGCGGTCGGCCTCGCCCGCGACCAGGCCCTCGATCTCGTCACCCTCGTGCGCGCCGGTCGCCTCCCACATCCAGTGGCCGACGTTGCGCACGATCAGGGGGTGGGGTTCGGGGACACGGCCGGCGTACTGGATGCCGACCAACTGCTGCTCGGGGCGGTCGATCTCGCGCCACAGCACCGGTTTGCCCGGCCCTCTGCGCTTTCGGCAGGTGAGCAGGCGGTCGGGGATGCCGGACGGGGACGGGCCCAACTCCACCTGCCAGTACATGGTGTTGGCCGACAGGAAGACCAGGCTGGTGCCATGCTCGCGGGCGCGTTCCACGGTGCGGCGCATGTTCGTCGACCAGTACTCGTCGTGGCCGGGGAAGACCAGGCCGCGGTAGCGGGTGGGGTCGATCCTGCCGGCGTGCAGGTCGCGGGCGTCGGCGTAGGCGAGGTCGTAGCCGTAGCGCTCGGCCCAGCGGATGAAGTCGTAGGCGTGGCCCACATGGAGGGGGAGGCCGGCTCCCGCGTACGGGCGGTCGAAGGAGATCGTCGTCGCGGCGTCGGCCTCGCCGAGCAGCCGGCCGTTCTCGTCCCAGGCGTGGTAGAGGCTGGCGCCGGTACGGCCGTCCTCCGGGTAGAGGTTGTACGCCTGCCAGGTGATGTCGGGCAGCAGGAGCAGCAGGTCGGCCGGGTGATCGTCGCGGACGGTGAAGGGGATGTGGGACCGGTAGCCGTCGGCGGTGGTGAGCACGGCGACGTACGCGCCGATGCTCCAGTAGCTCGGGATCTGCAGGCGCCAGGACAGCCACCAGTGGTGGCAGGAGACCGTACGGTCCGCGGCCAGTGGCGGGGGCTGGACCATGCCCGCCAGACGGGGGCTGGTGGTGATCTTCGCAGCGCCGTCACCGCCGTAGTGGCCGATGCGGTAGACGTCGACGGCGAACTCCTGCGGCGGGTCGACGGTGATGTGGAAGTCGACGGCCTCGCCGGGGGCGACCGCGCCGGTGGAGGTGAAGCCCTTGATCTGGCGGCGGACGTCGTCGGCCGAGCGGGGGCCTCCGGCCGCGGTGCGGGGGGAGGGCACCCTGGAGGCGCCTTCCTTCGGACTGTGGGCCGGATCCGCGTCCACGTACCAGGGGACGACCTGGCCGGTGTCGTCGAAGTACGTCTCCGTGCCGCGAAGCCAGGGGACGGGGCCCTGGCCGAAGGGGTCCGTCACCGCGTGCGCGAGTGCTCCCGACTCCCAGCGGCGGATCTGCTCCGATCCCATGGTCGCTCCCCTCCCTCGCGCCCCCTACGCCCGCGTCCTGTGTGCCCTGCGGCGTAAGCCCTTGTCCTGTGCCTGTCCTGCGGCGTAAGCCCTTGTCCTGTGCTCGATCGGTCCCAGCACATCACATTACGCACGCAGGCGGTCACTATTCGTTGCGAATTGACCGTAAGTGGAATCAGGTGGTCCGGTACAGGCGCCGCCGGTGTGCGCTGTCCGTAGGGGCTGTCCGTAGGCCTGCCTGGGGGCGCTGCCTGTAGGCGCCGCCAGTGGACGCTGCGCCTGTGGGTGGCCGTCAGACGAGACGGACCGGCTTCTCCGGGCGTATCCCCGACTCGACCAGCCACGCCTGCAGAGGGGCCGGGTCGCCCTCCTCCACCAGGCTGAGGACGCGGGGGGTCAGGTCGGCCGCCCGTTCGCCGTTGACCATGAGGGACGGGCCGTCGAGCCAGTCGAGGCCCGGGGTGGCGCCGGCGGTGTCCATCGCGGCGCAGCACACCATCGCGGTGACGTGGTCGGTGAGCAGTTCGCGGGCGGTGCGGGGTGGCTGCAGGGGGAAGAGGGGGAGCATGCCTTCGTCCCAGAGAGCGATGTCGGGGCTGCCGCCGCTGCCGGTGCTCTGGCCGGGCGTGGGAGGGCCTGATGCGGGTGTGTTCCCGGGCGCCGATGCCTCTTCGCGGGCGAGTTCGGCGCTGAGGCGGGCGGCGAGGGCGGTGCCGCTTTCGGTGCCGCCGGGGGCGTCGTCGTCGAGGTCGTTGAAGTCGTCGAGGTCGTCGTGGGGGGAGGGGGAGGAGGTGGCGGCGTCCGCGACCGCGTCGGTTCTGGTGCCGGTCTCCGTGCCGGTGCCGGTCTCCGTGCCGGTGCCGGTCTCCGTGCCGGTCTCGGCGTCAGTGGAGCGTGGGTCCGTGGAGCGTGGGTCGGTGCTGTCGTCGGCCCCGGCGGGCAGGGCATCCCCCGTGGCCCGGTCCGGGGCGCCGTCGGTGCCAGGTGTCGTCGCCGTCGGTTCTGTCAGGTGGTCCATGACGCGGGCCAGGGTCGGGCCGCCGTCGGGGTCCGACGAGGTGGGGTCGGGGGCGCGGCGGACGCCCAGTGCGTCCAGGACGCGGTGGAGGCGGGCCGCGTCGGTGCGCCACTTGCGGTCGACGACCTCGTCCGGGTACTCCTGCCAGTCCACCGGGGCCCAGTCCCGGCCCGGCTCGGCGGGGCCGCCGTGGAAGAGGCGGGCGGCCAGCAGCGAGGCGGCCTCGTCGATCGCGCCGGGCTCTTCGAGCAGGTCGCAGGCGGGGCGCTCGCCCAGGCGGGAGGCGAAACCCTCGGCCAGCCGGTCGCGCCGGGACAGCTCGGTGAGGGCCGCGACGACGCCCGCGTCCAGCCGGGAGGGCCAGCGGCCCATCCGCCAGGCGGGCAGCGCGACCCGGGTCAGCAGCCGGTCCCAGCCGGCGTAGGCGAGGCCCACCTGTTCCTGGGCGACGATTCTGAGGCCGTAGTCCACAGCCTGTGCACGCTCGGCCGCCGCGGCGGCGACGCCGCGCTCCATCTCGGTGGCATGGCCGCGACAGCTGCGCAGCAGCAGACGGGCGACCCAGCCGACGCCTGCGAGCACCGGGCGGATGAGGGCGCTGCGGCCGGGCGCCGAGGTCACGGCCACCGCCGCGTCCAGGCCCCGTACGAAGCGGCGGGCCGCGGCTATGTCCGGGTGCGCCGAAGGTCCCGTACCGGCGACGACCGGGGCGAGGACGGCGCGCAGCTCGCCCACGCGCATCCACCACAGGAACGGGGAGCCGATGACGAGGACGGGCGCTGCGGCGGCACGGCGGTGGGAGCTGCCCGGGCCCGCTATCTCGTCGTGGTCCTCGCGCGGGGGCGGGCCGTGGGCCGGGTGGGTGCGGTCCTCAAGCCAGCTGTCGCAGTCCGGGGTGAGCGCTATGGCGGAGGGTGCCGGGACGTCGAGGCGGTCGGCGAGGTCGCGCACCATGCGGTAGAGGTCGGGGGCCGACTCCTCGGCGATCGGGACCGTCGGGCTGACGGCGGGCCGGGAGCGGGCGACGACCAGGGCGATGCCGCCGGCGGCGAGCAGTACGAGGGCGGCGACGACGGACATCGCCCACCGGGCGGCGTCCCAGCCGGGGCCCACGAGGTGGTCGGTGGAGCCGCCGGCGAGCAGCACGACGGCGACGGCCGCGGGCAGCAGCGCGACGGCCAGCGCCCGGCTGCGGATGCGCAGCACGGCCAGGGCTCGGGACCGCGCGGCGTGCGCGCCCGCCTCCACACCCATACCGGTCATGACCGGACCTCGCCCCCTCCCTGCCGTCCTGCCGGCCCGGCTCTCTGCCCGGCTCTCCTGGCGTTGCTCACTCCCCCACTGTGGCACCCACCACAGACATCGCAATGCCGGTGGGCCAAGTGCCGGACCGCTTGCGCCGCACCCTAGTTGGGGCCCTGGCCGCCGTCAGCCGGATGGGGCATCGGTCACTCGATGGAATGGCCGTGGGGAAAGGTGGATGACGGACAGCAACGATCAGGCCCCGGATCCTGAGACGGATCCGGGGCCTGCGAGGTTTAGCGATATCCGGGTTTTCCTGCGGTCCGCGCCAGGATTTTTCAGGCGCCGGACGCCACCTTCGCCGCGATGTCCGTCCGGTACTGGGAGCCGTCCAGGTTGACGCGGGCGACGGCCCGGTACGCGCGGTCGCGGGCCTCCGTGAGGTCCTCGCCGACCGCCGTGACGGACAGGACCCGGCCGCCCGCGCTGACCACGGCGTCACCCTCGCGCCTGGTGCCGGCGTGCAGGACGTACGCGTGCGGGGCGTCCTGGGCGGCCACCTCGTCGAGGCCGGTGATCGGGTCACCGGTGCGCGGGGTGCCGGGGTAGTTGTGCGAGGCGACGACCACGGTGACCGCGGCTTCGTCGCTCCAGCGCAGGGGCGGCAGGTCGGCGAGGTTGCCCGTGGCGGCGGCCGTCAGGATGCCGGCGAGCGGCGTCTTCAGCCGGGCGAGGACGACCTGGGTCTCGGGGTCGCCGAAGCGGGCGTTGAACTCGATGACCCGCACGCCACGGCTGGTGATCGCCAGACCGGCGTAGAGCAGGCCGGAGAAGGGGGTGCCGCGGCGACGCATCTCGTCGACGGTCGGCTGCAGGACGGTCTCCATGACCTCGTCCACCAGCTTCGGGTCCGCCCAGGGCAGCGGGGAGTACGCGCCCATGCCGCCGGTGTTCGGGCCCTCGTCGCCGTCCAGCGCGCGCTTGAAGTCCTGGGCGGGCTGGAGGGGGACGACCGTCACGCCGTCGGTGATGGCGAAGAGGGAGACCTCGGGGCCGTCGAGGAACTCCTCGATGACCACGCGCTCGCAGGCGCCCGCATGCGACTTGGCCTCGTCGAGGTCGCTCGTCACCACGACGCCCTTGCCGGCGGCGAGCCCGTCGTCCTTCACTACGTACGGGGCGCCGAAGGCGTCGAGGGCTTCGGCGGCCTCTTCCGGGGTCGTACAGACGTACGACCGCGCGGTGGGCACCTCGGCCCTCGCCATGACGTCCTTGGCGAAGGCCTTCGAGCCCTCGAGCTGCGCGGCCTCCTTGGAGGGGCCGAAGACGGGGATGCCCGCCTCCCGCACGGCGTCGGCGACCCCGGCGACGAGCGGCGCCTCCGGGCCTACGACGACCAGGCCGGCGCCGAGTTCCACGGCCAGCGCGGACACGGCCGCGCCGTCGAGGGCGTCGACCTGGTGCAGCTCGGCGACCTCGGCGATGCCGGCGTTGCCGGGAGCGCAGTACAGCGCGCTGACGTCGGGATCTAGGGACAGAGAACGGCACAGGGCGTGTTCGCGGGCACCGCTGCCGATGACGAGGACCTTCACGGGGGTCAGCCTAACCGGGTTTTTGTGCGGGGTTCCGAAGGGGTGGAGGGAGGCGAGCTGTAGGTTCCTCCAAGGCGGGCCTGTGGGGGTGCTTCGGGGCGGGTGCTTCGTTGGTGCTTCGGTGCGGGTGCCGAGAGGCGGGTGCTTCGGTGCGGGTGCCGAGAGGCGGGTGCTTCGGTGCGGGTGCCGAGAGGCGGGTGCTTCGGTGCGGGTGCGGAGGGGCGGCTCGCGCAGCCCGGCGCTTGCGAGGTGCCCCTTCGGTGGGTCGGGAGCCGCCCAGGCGGCATGACCGCCCACGGATCGACGTCGCCGACCCGCTATTCGTTCGAGAACTCCTCCATCACCGTTGCCCCCAGCTCTCTCACGATGAGTTGGTGGCCGGACAGGGCCGACTCGTCGAGGTCGGGGTCGTCGTCCTCCGGGGTGTCGTCCTCGGGGGAGACCGGGGGCGGTTCCGGGGCGGACGGCCGCGGAGTGGGAGCGGCCGCGGGCGCCGGGGCCGAGGTGGTCGCGGAGGGGGCGGCGGGCGGGGGCTGGGGGGACGCCGGGCGCTGGGAGGCCGGGGCGCCACCGCCACCGCCACTGCCGTAACCCCCGCCACCGGTTCCGCCATGACCGGCGCCGCCTCCACCGCCGTAGCCGCCGCTGGAGCCCGTGGGGCCGCCGGTGGCCGGGGGTGCCGAGCCGCCCGACGGGTCGACGATGGCCTCGATCTTCCACTGCACGTTGAACTGCTC
>NZ_LGDG01000058.1 GCF_001279775.1 Streptomyces sp. MMG1533
CCCACGACGCAGGATGTCCCGGCACGATGCGGCGAGCATCGCGGTCGGGCGACGCGCCCTCGGACACCCGATCCGGCGACGGACGGCACCGCCCCACCCTGACCAGAGTGATCGTGGTGGGCATCGGACCGCCCAGGCCCGACCGGCGACCCGACGGCGCGAGGAAACCCGCCCCCACCTTCCCGGACCACGCACCAGATGCGCGCCGCCCGGCCGTGGAGCGAAAGCGGGCGACCAGGGTGCCCAACACCGTTCGGAGCACCCGGCTGAGCAGGAGCACTGGCAACAGCACTCACTCCCACTCAGTCTTTAGGAACGGTTGGTCACCCCGACGGCGAACCCCTCCCAGAACGTGCGCAGGCCACCTCGCGCTTGTGCCCCGTCCTCGGTGAACACCGCCCGCAGCGCTCCACGCTCCCGCCACGCCTTGACGCCGAGGTACACGAGATAGGCCGCACCCGCGAGCTTGAGGGCGGTGAAGAGGAGGAGTGAGCGCTCGACGACCGCCCCGATCCCGAGCGCCACGGCCACGATCAGCACGTAGGCGCCGACCGTGTTCCCGACCACGGTGGTGAGGGCGGCGCGACGGCCCTGGGCGAGCGCGCGGCCGATCACGAACAGCACGCTGGGTCCGGGGACCACGATCAGCAGGAAGGACATGGCCGCGAAGGCGAGCAGACGGTCGGTGGGCACCATGAACCCATGCAAGCACGAGGATGTCCGTGCCTCCAGCCGGTTTTCAGGCCGTGGCCCCGCTGTCCACCACCAGGTCCGTGCCCACGGTCGAGGCGGCGGCGTCCGAGGCCATGTGGAGGACCGCGGCGGCCACTTCCTCCGTCGCGGAGATGCGGCCGAGGGGGAGGGCCGCCTTCGTGCGCTCGGCGCGGTCGGTCTCCGTCTCGCCGGGGCGCAGGGACATGGGGGTGTCGACGGCGCCGGGGCTGACCGCGTTGATGCGGACGCCGTCGCGGATGTGGTCGAGGGCCGCGCCCCTGGTGAGGACGGAGACGGCGGCCTTGGAGGCGGCGTAGGCGGCGGCCCCGGGGTGGCGGGTGTGGACGCCGAAGGTGGAGGCGATGTTGACGATCGCGCCGCCCGACGGCTGGGTGCGCATCCGGCGGATCTCGGCCCGGAGGGCGAGGAACACGCCGGTGACGTTGATGTCGAGCTGGGTGTGCCAGTCCTCCTCGGACAGTTCGGCCAGCGGGGCGCCGCCGCGGAAGACGCCCGCGTTGTTGACCGCGACGTCGAGCGAGCCGAAGTGGTCCACGGCGGCGGCGACCAAGGCCTCCGCGTCGGCGGCACGGGAGACGTCCCCGGTGACGGCGAGCGCCTTGCCGCCCGCCGCCTCGATGAGGGTCACCGTCCCGTCGAGCGGCTCCTGCCGCCGCCCGGCGACGACGACGTTCGCACCCTCGGCGGCGAACGCGAGGGCGACGGCTCGTCCTATGCCGGAGCCGCCGCCGGTGACGAGGGCGGTCCTGCCGGTGAAGCGAGCGGTGGTCATGAGTCCCCTTTTTTGACCGATCGGTTCAGTATGAGGTCGTGAGAAGTCGTAAGAAGTCATAAGAAAGGCCCTGGTGAGGGGCTGGGGTCAGTCGAGCAGTGCCAGTGCCTGTTCCGCCGCGTCCCGCACCCGGGAAGGGGCCGACGACGCCTTGCCGACGACCTTGAGGCCCTGCAGCAGCACCAGCAGCATCCGGGCCAGGGCGAGCGGATCACGGTCGGCGGACAGTTCCCCCTGGGTCTGGGCGCGGACGAGTGCCGAGTGGAGGACGGTCTCCAGTCGGTCCCAGTTGCGCTCGACGCTGCGTGCCGCGGCGGGGTCGTGCGGGGCCAGTTCGGCCGCCGTGTTGGTGATGAAGCAGCCGCTCAGGCGTAGCTCGTCGGCGGCGGCCTCGTGCGCGTAGCGACGTACGAGGGTGCGTACGGCGGGTAGTGCGGGACCCGGCTGGGACAGCTCCCGGAGCAGGTCGGGGAGCTGTGTCTGGTAGCGCTCCAGCGCCTTCAGGTACAGCTCGTGCTTGTTGCCGAAGGTCGCGTAGATGCTCGCCCGTCCGACGCCGAGGTGCTCGACGAGGTCGGACATCGACGTAGCCTCGAAGCCGCGCTGCCAGAACAGCTCGAGAGCTGACTGCAGCGCGGCTTCGGGGTCGAACTCCTTGGTCCTGGCCACGTGCCAGAGCCTAGATTCAATTGGAACGATCAGTCAAGAAACCCTCTTGCGGGGCCCGCGCGTCGCCTTCAGGCGCTTCGCACCTCATACGTCGCGATCCGCACCGACTCGTCGTCCAGGCACTGCCCCGACGTCAGGTCGAACCGCTGCTTCAGCAGGGGCGAGGCGACGAAGGGCCGGCCCTGCTGGGCGCCGAGCAGGCCGCGGGAGAGGACCGCCGCACCGCTGAACGGGTCGCGGTTGTCGATGGCGTACAGGGAGCCGGCGCGGTCGCGGAAGAGGGCGACCTGGCCGCCGTCGGGCAGCAGCGCGGCCACACCGCGGCCCGGCAGCAGCACGTTCAGGTCGCAGACCGTGAACCAGCCGTCGTCGAGTTGGAGTTGGACCTTCAGGTCGGTCGTCTCGGGTGCCAGTGTCATCGCTGGGCACTTCCTTCCAGGACGTCTGCCGGGTTCTCACTGGGGCGCATGCCGATGGACAGCAGCGGCAGGTCGGGCTTGATCTGGTCGCGCTCGGGGACGAAGCCGACGACCGGGTCGGGGGTGTCGGGCGCGTTCACGAAGGAGACGAACCGGGACAGCTTCTCGGGGTCGTTGATGGTCGTCGCCCACTCGTCGGCGTAGTGCGACACGTGGTCCGTCATCAGGGACTCCAGCTCCTCGCAGATACCGAGGGAGTCCTCCACCACCACGTCCCGTACGTGATCCAGGCCGCCCGGGATCCGCTCCAGCCAGGTGGAGGTGCGCTCCAGGCGGTCGGCGGTGCGGATGTAGAACATCAGGAAGCGGTCGATCAGGCGGATCAGCTCGTCGTCGTCGAGGTCCTGCGCGAGCAGGTCCGCGTGGCGCGGGGTGGCGCCGCCGTTGCCGCCGACGTAGAGGTTCCAGCCGTTGGAGGTGGCGATGACGCCGAAGTCCTTCGACTGGGCCTCGGCGCACTCGCGGGCGCAGCCCGACACCGCCGACTTGAGCTTGTGCGGGGACCGCAGGCCCCGGTAGCGCAGCTCCAGGTCGATCGCCATGCGGACGGAGTCCTGGACGCCGTAGCGGCACCAGGTCTGGCCGACGCAGGACTTCACCGTGCGCAGGGACTTGCCGTAGGCGTGGCCGGACTCGAAGCCGGCGTCCACCAACCGGGTCCAGATGAGCGGGAGCTGCTCGACACGGGCGCCGAACATGTCGATCCGCTGGCCGCCGGTGATCTTCGTGTAGAGGCCGAAGTCGCGGGCGATCTCGCCGATGACGATGAGGCCCTCGGGGGTGATCTCGCCGCCGGGGATGCGGGGGACGACCGAGTACGAGCCGTTCTTCTGGAGGTTGGCGAGGAAGTGGTCGTTGGTCTCCTGCAGCGCCGCCTGCTCGCCGTCGAGGACGTAGCCGCTCGCGCCGATGGTCGGGGCGAGGGAGGCGATGATCGAGCCGACCGCCGGCTTGCAGATGTCGCAGCCGTCGCCGCCCTGGGCGTCCTCGCGACCGTAGCGGTCGAGGAGGTCCTGGTAGGTGTTGATGCGCAGGGCGAGGACGATCTCGTAGAGCTCCTCGCGGGTCTGCGAGAAGCAGCCGCACAGGCCCTTGTCGACCTCGACGCCGTTGGCCTCCAGCTCGGCGGTGACCAGCTGGCCGAGGACCTTGACGCAGGAGCCGCAGCCCGTGCCGGCCTTGGTGCACTTCTTGACCTCGGGCACGGTCGTGCACTGGTGGTCGGTGACCGCGCCGCGGATCGCGCCCTTGGACACGTTGTGGCAGGAGCAGATGATCGCCTCGTCCGGCAGCGCGGACGGGCCGAGCTGGGTCGGGGCGCCGGCGCCGGCGGGCAGGACCAGGGCCTCGGGGGAGACCGGCGGGACCGACCCGGTGAAGGCGCGCAGGGTGCCGTACGCCTCCGCGTCGCCGACCAGGATGCCGCCGAGCAGCGTGCCGTCACGGCCGATGACCAGCTTCTTGTACAGGCCGGCGCGGGAGTCGGAGTAGACGACGTCGAGGCAGTCCTCGGTCGCGCCGTGCGCGTCGCCGAAGGAGGCCACGTCCACGCCGAGCAGCTTGAGCTTGGTGGACAGGTCGGCGCCGGTGAAGGAGGCCTCGTCGGTGGCGATCGTCGCGGCGACCGTCTCGGCCTGCTCGTAGCCGGGGGCGACCAGGCCGTACACCCGGCCGTCGGAGGCCAGCGCGCACTCGCCGATCGCGAAGACGTGCGGGTCGTTGACCGTGCGGCACTGCTCGTCGACGCTGATGCCGCCGCGCTCGCCGACCGTCAGACCGCAGTCGCGGGCCAGCTGGTCGCGGGGGCGGACACCGGCGGAGAACACCACCAGGTCGGTGGCGAGTTCGGAGCCGTCGGACAGCTTCATGCCGGTGACCGCGCCGGACTCGTCGACCACGATCTCCTGCGTGCCCACGCCCGTGTGGACGGACAGGCCCATGTCCTCGATGGTGCGCAGCAGCGCGGCGCCGCCGCCCTCGTCGACCTGGACCGGCATCAGGCGGGGGGCGAACTCCACGATGTGGGAGGTCAGTCCGAGGCCCTTCAGCGCACCGGCCGCCTCCAGCCCGAGCAGACCGCCGCCGACCACCGCACCCGTCGTCCTCGACTTGGCGTACTCCTCGATGGCGAGGAGGTCCTCGATGGTGCGGTAGACGAAGCAGCCCTGGGCGTCCTTGTTGGGGACGGGCGGGACGAACGGGTACGAGCCGGTGGCGAGGACCAGGACGTCGTAGTCGACGGTCAGACCGGAGCGGGCGGTGACCTTGCGGGCCTCCCGGTCGACGGTCTCCGCCGGGTCGCCGACGTACAGCTCGATGCCGTGGTCGGCGATGAACTGCATGTCCGTCATGGACAGGTCCTCGGGCGTCTTGCCCGAGAAGTACGAGGTGAGCTGCACGCGGTCGTACGCAGGACGAGGCTCCTCGCACAGCACGACCACGCGGTGCGTGGCGGTCAGGCCGCGCTCGGCGAGCGCTTCGAGGAAGCGCTGGCCGACCATGCCATGGCCGACGAGCACGATCGTGGGGCGGGGCCGGTCCCCAAGAAGTGCGGTCGTGGACATCAGGAGCCTCCATCATTGGTGAGCAGGTGGAGCAGAGGGCCGCCGTCGGACGGGAGCGGCTCTGCTCCCTCCCAGGCGCGCGCGAGCGCGCCGACGGTGCCGAGTTCGCCGACGAGGACCCCGCCGACCAGGCGGTCGTCGCGGACGACGACCTTTCGGTAGGTGCCTCGGGTGGCGTCGGCGAGCTGGACCACGTCGTCGCCGGGAAGTGCCTCCGTCTCGCCGAACGCGGCGAGGTCGAAGGCGGTCTGCCCGGGCAGGGTCAGTCGGGTCAGCACACGGGTGCCGGTGTAACGGGCGTTGGCCCGACCGGCGAGCGACTCGGCCAGCACATCCGCCTGTTCGAGGGCGGGAGTGGCCAGTCCGTACACCGTGCCGTCGTGCTGTGCGCAGTCGCCGATCGCCCGGATGTGGGGGTCGGAGGTGCGCAGTTCGTCGTCGACCACGACGCCCTTGCGGACGTCGAGGCCGGAGATCTGGGCGAGGCCCACGCGGGGGTGGACCCCGCAGGCCAGGACCACGAGGTCGGCGTCGAGGGCGTAACCGTCGGACATCTCCACCGAGCGGACCGCGCCGCCGACGCAGCGCACGTCGCGGACCCGGCACTCGGTGTGGATCTCGACGCCGAGGTCGGTGAGGTGGCGCCGGACGAGCTTGGAGGCGGACGGGTCGAGCTGGCGCTCCATGAGCCGCTCGGACTGCTGGGCGAGGACGACCTGGGCGCCGCGCAGGGCGAGCGCACGGGCCGCGGACACGCCGAGGAGCCCGCCGCCGATGACGACCGCCTTCACGCCCGGCCGTACCGCCTTGGACAGGCCCAGGCAGTCGTCCATGGTGCGGAAGGCGTGGACGCCCTCCGGCAGTACGTGGTCGGGGCTGAACAGGCCGCGCAGGGGCGGGAGTACGGGGTTGGAGCCGGTGGCCAGGACCAGCGTGTCGTATGCGATCTTCGTGCCGTCCGCGCACTCCACGGTCCGCCCGGCCCGGTCGATGCCGGTGACCCGGGCGCGCGTCAGCTCCGCGGGCGCCGGCAGGGCGATCACATCGGGGCTGTAGCGTCCGGCCAGCACCTCGGCGAGCAGGACCCGGTTGTAGGGCCGGTGCTCCTCCTCGCCGATGAGCGTCACGGGAACGCCGAGCTCACCGAGTCGCCGGGCGAGACGGACGCCCGCGAGTCCGGCGCCGATCACCACCACACGCGTATTCGAGGTCATGCCTAGGAGCGTGCGTTGCCGGTGTTACCCGGCCGCATCACGTCTGTTTCCCGCGGGGAACGCTGCCCTCAGCGGGGGCGGGGGATGGGTGTGAGGGTTCGGCGTGCCCGCCGGGAGTGCGCTGTGAGGCGGCCTCGGCGGGGGCTGACCGGGGCCTGCCGAGCCCCGGCTTTCCGTGCAGGCGCCATCGTCTACGACCGGGGGCGGCACGAGCCGGGAGAGGCGGGATTTCACCAGCTCACGTGCGGGGGCGGATGAGGGGCGGCGCCCGGAACATCCCGGTTCGGTCGCCTCGGGCGGCGGTCGGCGGCAGCGCCGTCGCAGGGTCCCGGCGGGCGCCGCGGGAGCGGTTCACCGCGGGAATCCGGCGCCGGCCCGCGCATGCGGTGATCGTCTCGCCGGTGATGTGGCGTGCGTCCCACTGGCGGCCGATCGGCACAAAACGCAGCGACAGAGGCCGCCCAATCCGGGGCGGCGAACCTCAGAACTCCCTCAGGTCCGTGGACGATGCACCCATCTCGTCCCCTAGGGTCCCGATCATGCCCGACATATCGCTGACCATGGTCGTCGTCCTGTGCCTCGCCGCCCTCGCGGCCGGCTGGATCGACGCCGTGGTCGGCGGGGGCGGGCTCCTGCTGCTGCCGGTGCTGCTCCTCGGGCTGCCGTCGAGCACCCCGGCCGCGCACGCCCTCGGCACCAACAAGGCCGTCGCCATCGTCGGCACCGCGGGTGCGGCGGTCACGTACGCCCGCAAGGCACCGGTCGACGTGCGCACGGCCGTACGCATCGGTCTGGCGGCGCTCGCGGGCTCCTCGGCGGGGGCGTTCTTCGCGGCAGGGATGAGCACCGAGGTCCTCAAGCCGGTGATCATGGTGGTGCTGCTCGCCGTCGCGGCCTTCGTGATCGCCCGCCCCACCTTCGGTACGGCCCCTGCCACCGGCCCGGCGGGCCCGCGCCGCATCCTCGCCGCGATCGGCCTCGCGGGCCTCGGCATCGGCTTCTACGACGGTCTGATCGGCCCCGGCACCGGCACGTTCCTCGTCCTGGCCCTCACCGCCGTCCTCCACCTCGACCTGGTCACCGCCTCCGCCACCGCCAAGATCGTGAACTGCTGTACCAACGGCGGCGCCCTCGCCACCTTCGCCTGGCAGGGCGCGGTCCTGTGGCAACTGGCCGCCCTGATGGCCGTCTTCAACCTCGCGGGCGGCACGCTGGGCGCGCACACCGCCCTGAGGAAGGGCAGCGGTTTCGTGCGGATCGTGCTGCTGACGGTGGTGTTCGCGCTGGTGGCGAATCTGGCGTACGAGCAGTGGGTGGCCTAGAAGGTCGATGAAGATCTTGGTGAGGGGCTGTCCGGCCGTCAGGCCGGACAGCCCCTCCGGTCATGCACCGGCGGGTGCGAGGTGCCAGGTGC
>NZ_LGDG01000059.1 GCF_001279775.1 Streptomyces sp. MMG1533
CCATCTCGCCGACCCACTCACCCATCGCCACACAACGAGTCTGGCCCTGCCGCTCACGCGGCAGGGCCAGAACCCCAAGATCTTCATCAGCCTTCTAGCTTGATCTTTAACGTGCGGCGTCGAACGGTGCGTCGTACTTGATCACTCGGTTCGGTAACCGCCGTACGTGGAAGCGGCCTTCGTCTGGATCATGTGTTCCGACCAAGGAACACACACGTCCAGTACGAAGGCCGTGAGGATGAGTCTGCTGCATGACGATGTCCGGCGAGAGCCGTTGGAGGAACTGTCACGCTTCCGTGGCGAGTTCTACTCCTGTCTCACCGCTCGTTCGGATGCTCTGTTCGAGCTGGCGGATGCGGTTCTGTGCGGTGACGGGCCGGTGAGGTCGCTGGCCGAGCTGTCGTTGGTGGGTGAACACCGCCGCGGGCACGGAGGGCTCTACGCCGCGCTCGCCCAGGGCCGGGTCGACGCGGACCGGATGCGGCAGGCCCTGGCCTCGGTGCCGCTGCCGCGAGCCCTCGACGGCCGGCTGGTCCTAGCCGTCGACGTCACATGCTGGCTGCGGCCCCACGCTCACACCTCACCGCAGCGGATCCTGTGTCACACCTACGGCCGGGGCAAGGACCAGCACATCCCCGTTCCCGGCTGGCCCTACTCGATTGTCTGTGCGCTCCAGCCCGGCCGCAGTTCGTGGACCGCACCGCTGGACGCGCTTCGTCTGACGCCCGGGGACGACACCGCCACCGTCACCGCCCGGCAGCTGCGCGACCTGGTCGAGCGGCTGATCGCCGCAGGCCAGTGGCAGAGCGGTGACCCGGACGTCCTCGTGGTCGCGGACGCGGGATACGACGCGCCCCGCCTGGCTCACCTCCTGCGGGATCTGCCGGTGCAGGTGCTGGCCCGGATGCGCTCGGACCGCGTCCTGCGCAGGCCCGCACCACCACGGCAGCCTCACACCAGGGGCCGGCCGCCCCGGCACGGCGGCGAATTCGTCTTCGGACAGCCCGACACCTGGGGCACCCCGGACACCGAAACCGTCACCCGCCTCTACGGCACCGCCCTCGCCCGCTCCTGGGACCGTCTCCACCCCAAGCTCACCCACCGCTCGTCCTGGGCCGTGGCCGACGCCACCCTCCCGATCGTCGAGGGGACCGTGATCCGTCTGGACATCGAGCATCTGCCTAGCGGCGCCACCCCGAAGCCGGTCTGGCTGTGGTGGTCAGGCACCGACGCAGACGCAGCGGACGCCGAACGGCTCTGGCAGGCATACCTGCGGCGCTTTGACATCGAGCACACCTTCCGCCTGTTCAAGCAGACCCTGGGCTGGACCTGCCCGAAGATCCGCACCCCCGAGGCGGCCGATCGCTGGACCTGGCTGATCCTCGCCGCCTACACCCAACTGCGACTGGCCCGGCCGCTGGCGGCCGACCGGCGCCGACCATGGGAAAGGCCGGTTCCCGCAGACAGACTGACGCCCGCACGTGTCCGCCGCGACTTCCGGCACATCCGCCCGACAGCCACCTGCCCGGCCCAGGCACCGAAACCCACCCACCCCGGACCCGGACGACCACCAGGCCGGAAGAACACCCGGCCGACCCCACGCCACGACGTCCACACACCCCGCAAGACGGGCAGCGCCACGTCCCGGACCAAGAAGTCGACCACCCCACGACCCCGCCGCACAGGTTAAAGATCAAGCTAGCAGAAGAATCGGCCACACTCGTCGCCTGGACCGCGCTCACGCCCGAGGTTCACCTCACCCGCCCATAGCGCCGGGGTGCTGGTTGTGACTGGAGTATTCGACTGATGCTTGGGCCCCGCGGATTCGGACTCTCCGGATCACGCCGGTAGGCTTCCTCGCCATGCCCACAACAGCGCGCAGGTCCGTCCTCGGCGCCACTGCTCTCGCCGTCCTCCTGGCTGTCGGCACCGGCTGTTCGGCCGATTCCGGCCAGGCCGGCAGCGATTCCAAAGTGTTGGAGGGGCTCGGCGCCCTGGCTGACGACAGCAGCGCGAACCAGGTGACCTACCTCGACGCGGCGAAGGCGCGTGAGCTGAGCAAGGGCGATGAGAAGGGGCTCGGCTCCATCGGTCAGCCGGCCAGCAGCCTGCTGAACTCGTACGAGCCCGGGCCGTGGGGCGAGGCATTGAAGGTGACTCAGATCGACACCGCTGTCGACACCAAGAGCGCCGGCCGCTGGGACGGTTCGTTCGATGCGGCGGCCATCACCACGTCGCTGAAGTCGAACGGATACAAGCAGAGCGGAGACGGCGAGACGTGGACGGACTCCGGCAGCAACGGGATGTCCTTCAAGATCTCCGACGACGAGATCTCCTACGTCCAGGGCGAAGCCTCCATGGCGGCAGTCACCCCGAAAGACGGCGCCTCACTGGCCGACAAGAAGGAGTACCAGCGCGTTACCGAGTGTCTGGGCGACGTCTACCGCGCCGACTTCCTTCCGCTCACCTCCGCCAAGCCGGTACGCCTCTCCGCCCTCGGCCAGCAGGCTGCCTCCCTCGCCAAGAACACCGAGGTCCTGTGCCTTGTTGCCAAGGATGAGGCAACCGCCGACCGCGCCGCAGCGAAGCTGCGATCGGTCGTGGCTGACAAGTCACCCACGTTCGACGGTACGAAGGTGACCGTCGAGAAGGGCGACCAGCCCGTGGTCCGGGCGGTCGTCCCGGACACCGGCACGCAGCGGCCGGGCCGGCTGATGCTCTCCAACGTGGAGCTGTGGATGGCTATTACAGGCTCGGAGCTCTGACGTTGTAGGAAGCTGACTCTCCGTCCGGCGACGGTTGGCGGCAGGATTCGCGCTCCCTGGTTACGTACACCCGAAGGCCGCTCGGGTCTTCCTTGGGAAATACCGGGCTTTGTTGGGGGTGGCCCGCCCAGCACGGGCTGGCTGGGCGGGAGTTGGTGCGGTCCCCTCCGGTGGTTCTTCAGCACGAGGGAATCGCGCGGCCTTCCAGATGGGAAGGTCCGACGCCCGAGGCGTGGCGTCCGTTCCATGGTGCGTCCTGCCTCGGGCGTCGACGAGTTGTACCTGTTCGCCGCCAAGAGCGTGCGTGAGCCCTGTTTTGCTTCCGTGGGGGAGTGTGTTGGCTGGCGTATCGGGGTGCGGATCGTGTTGGTCAGCGACGTCGTCGTCGGACGCCTTGACGTGCGCCAGGTTGCCGAGGCGCTGAAGAACCGGGGCTGATCAGCCCAGACACTGCCCAGGAGTGGCCCGCACGCAACCGAGCCAAAGCTCCTGCGAAGGTGAGAGCCCCCTCATCCCGGCCGAGAGAAGGGCTGGAGTCTCAGGTGCGACGTGACCGCGCGGGTCTGGTTCCCGGGCCGGAGCGTCAGCTGTTGGCCAGGGCACGGCCGAGGAGGGGGAGCAGGCGGTCCCAGTGGCGCTGCAGTGCGGAGGGGTTGAAGGCGTCGGTGTCGGACATGGTGAAGCCGTGCACGGTGCCGGGGTAGATCTCGGAGGTGTGGACGACACCTGCGGCATCCAGCGCCTTGTTGAGCTCGCCGAGGGCCTCGGGCGTCATGTCGGTTTCGGCGTGGCCGAAGTGGACCTGGGCGGTGAGCTTGGACAGGAGGCGGTGCAGGCTGTCGGGCCCGTCGGCGCCCACGGGGCCGTGGAATCCGGCGACGGCGGCCACCTGGCCGGGGTGGGCCGCGGCGGTGCGCATCGCCAGGAGGCCGCCTATGCAGTAGCCGGTCACCGCGACCGGCCCGGCGCCGACCTCGGGCTGGGTGGTGAGGAACCTGAGGTAGGCGTCGGCGTCGCTCAGGACACGTTCGGCGGTGTGCGCCTCGATCAAGGGCATCAGCTGGGCCATGATCGCGGGCCGGACCTCTTCTCCGATGTGCTCGGGAAGTTCGATCACCGGTGCCGGGCCGTGCCGGTAGAAGAGGTTGGGGACGAGCACGTAGTACCCGTGCCCGGCAAGTTCGCGGGCCATCTCCCGCAGCACGGGCCGGATGCCGAAGCCGTCCGCGTACATCAGCACCCCCGGGTGCCGCTCGCCGTGGTCGGGGAAGGCGGCGAAGGCGTCGGCCTGGCCGTCCGTGGTGGGGATCTGCAGGGACTTGGTGGGCAAAAGCTTCCTTCCTTGGAGTTCACTCGATAAACGTTGGTCGCACTAACGTTTTCGGCGCGAGTGAACGTACATCGTTAGTGGGACTAACGCAATGGATTAGGATAGGCGCCATGATCAGAGCCGAAGCGGCGGACGTGCCCGACGACGGCGCGCTCAAGACGCCCGACAGGCTGCGTCGGCGGGCGAGCCGACTGTTGTCGCAGCTGACCACGCGGTCGGACCGGCTGATCACCGAGGGGCTGGCGCAGGTCAACGCCCGAAAGTGGCACTACGCCGTGCTCGCCTCACTGCAGGAGTACGGGCCGGGCAGCCAGGCGGAGCTGAGCAGGCGCTCCGGCATCTACCGCAGCGACATGGTCGGCGTGCTCAACGAACTGGTCGAGCGTGACCTTGTCGAGCGGGCACCGGATCCCGGTGACCGGCGCCGCAACATCATCGTGATCTCCACCCAGGGCCGCCGCCACCTACGCCTCCTCGACAAGGTCCTGGACGACCTCCATGACGAACTGCTCGCGCCACTTTGTCCGGCCGAACGCGACCAGTTCGTGCAGTTGCTCACTCGCTTGCTGGACCACCACACCCAGACCTCCTGAGCCGCGTAGGGGCATCCGACATCAACGCTGCCCGGGGCGCCGTTTCATAGGTGGTCGCCTGAATTCGATGGCGGCGAGAAAGCTGTCGTACTCGTGGTGATGGGCGGGCTCGCGGACGGTGCCAAGGAATTGATCGCGATGGCGGACGGCGACCGTGAATCGTCACCGTCCTGGGCGAGCCTGCTGCGGGACTGCCGGCGACGCGGCATCCGCGCTCCCGTCCTCGCCGTCGGCGACGGTGCTCTCGGTAAAATTTGGCCTACACGTAGGGCTGGATGGCCACCGTGACATTCATGTCGAAGGCGTTCACCCCCGCCACGGACGGCAGGCCCAGGGTGCGGTCGAGCGCGCGGCTCAGGGGGCCGCAGCCACTGCTGCCCGGGGCGGCGAACTCCGTGTCCTGGGCACCGAAGGCGACGACCAGGGGGTCTTTGGACACCACCCGGGTGGGTTCGGTGTCTTTGAGCACGAGGTGGACCGCGTCCTCATCGCTGCCCACCGAGCAGCCCGACGACGGCAGGGCCGACAGCCCGTGCGCCGAGCCTATGGCGAACTTGATGTCGAACTCGCCGCGCCGGGTGTCGTCGGACAGGAAGTCCGAGTAGCCGCCGTACCGCGGAGTCAGGGTCAACGGGGTGCGTCCCAGCGGGATTGGCGCAGCGGTCATCTCCCCGAAGACCTGGCGGAATTCACCGTCCACACGGCCTTCCGCAAAGGTGATCTTCATAGGTTCGGTGATCGGCTCGTCGACGGCGCCCATGTGCAGATGCCCCGTGGCGTGCATGACCTCGCAGCGCCAGGTCCCGGGATCCGCGCCCGCGGGCAGCTCATCGACGGTCGGGCAGGCGGAGAAGTCGAACTCGGGCAGATTCGCTGCCCGTTCAGCTCCGTGCGCGGGTGTGGGGCCCAGTGCGAGTCCAACAAGTAGTGCCCCCGCAGCAGCACTTGTGAAGCGGCGGGTTGTGCGAGGCAAGGTCACTCGTTTCGGCGTCATACGCCACAGCATTGCAGATATTTCTCTGCAGAGAAACCTCTGCAGAAAAATTGCTGCGATCGGGATAGACTGCCGCCATGACGAAAGAGCGGAGAGCGGAGGCCGCAGGGCGGCGCACGGTCGACAGCCCCGAGGTGCTCAAGGCCCTCGCACATCCCCTGCGCCTGCGCATCCTGCGTCACCTCGGCGCGGCGGGCCCGGCCACCTCGACCACGCTGGCCGCCGCCCTCGGCGAGAACACCGGGACGCTCAGCTACCACCTGCGCATGCTGGAACGCAGCGGCCTCATCGAGGACATCCCCGAGCGCTCCACGGGGCGTGAGCGCTGGTGGCGCGGGGTGCGCGGCCTCGACATCCGCAGACCGCCGCAGGATGAGCTGACGGAAGCCGAGCGCGCCATGTCGGCCGAGCTGGACCGGATGAGGATGGAGGAGGACGTCGAACTCGCCCGGCAGTTCACCGCCGGACAGGCGGAGTCCGAAGGCTGGATGCGCGGTTCACGCAGCCTCATCCACCTCACGAAGGGTGAGCTTGACGCGTTCCATGATGACTATCTGGCCCTGCTCGCGCGCTATGCCCGCGGCCCCGAGGACGCCCCCGACGACGCACGACCCGTACTCCTCCGCTGGTTCGGCCTGCCCGCTGACTGACCGGCAGCCGGCCGACGAACTGTCTGATCGACGGGCTGACCGTACGGGTGGGGTGAGGGAGCTTCTGCGGGTGGGTCGGCCGACCTAAGGACTGGTCGGCGGGGCGACGACCAACTCGGCGTCCGGGTCGTGGTCGATCTGCGGAGGACCGGCGACGATCATGGTGGCTCGGGCCCACGGCTGTTCTCGTAACATGAACGGCGCTTCCTCCAGCAGCCAGTTCGCCACGTGCTCCAACTGCTCGGGGGAGTCACCGTCGCGGACGACCAACAAGCGCTCCTGCTCGGCGAGGTCACCCTGCATCCACACCGAGGCGTCCAACCACGGGGCTAGCTCTTCGCGGATGATGCCGGTGCCCTCGACCCAGATGAGGTCGGCACCGGCGGGGATGGTGATCGATCCGGGCCGGTCGTGGGTGATCCAGGCATCAGGGCGGAAGTCCACGGCCTCACCCCCGTGCAGGGGTTGCAGGATGTTCTCGACGAGCACGGCGCCCCAGTCGAAGTAGGCGTGGTTCCAGGCGATGTCGTCGGTGTGCACGATGGCGGAGTTGGGCACCACCTTGCACAGCCGCTCGGCAAGGGCCGTCTTGCCGGCGCCGCCCCGGCCGTCGATCGCGATCACCCGCGGACGTCCGGTGACGTCGGGTGATGCATCGCGCAGCTGCCGGACGGCGTCGAGCACGGTCACCACCCGCCAGCCAACGGCCTCGGTCTCGCCTGGATGTAGATGCATCGACAACCTGTCTCCGCAGGTGAGGACACGGGTCCGGCCCGCCCGGACGGTCCGCCGCTCGCCTGACCTTATCGACGTCATGAGGGAAGGGACAGCATCGCTCCTGGACAGGCTGATCAACATGAGCCACCAGGTATTCATCCGGTATCTCCGTGGATACTCCGCCGTTCAGGGCGGAGAGGAATCGGACTCCTGCGGAGCAGGGCAACGAGCTGCGATTCGCCGCCGGGGCGGTTCGTAGTGCTCTGACTGGCAGATTCGATCTTTACCTGTGGCTGCACTAGTTTGTGAGTGTGAGTGCGAACCATGTGAAGCGGGCGTTCAAGTACCGCTTCTATCCGACCGATGCG
>NZ_LGDG01000060.1 GCF_001279775.1 Streptomyces sp. MMG1533
ATGACCACCTGGATGTTCGACTGAGCATCCGCCGACGCACCCGTGTCGTACGACCGACGATCCGCACCAGAACCCGCCATCACACACCACTCCCCGAGAGTTGAAAGAAAGCCCGCACAGAGATCCGCGCAGAGATCCGCGCAGAACGAAGGTCAAGCTCAGCGGAAGCGCGCCGCGTCGAAGTTCGCGGCACCCATCTGCTGCTTCGCGTTGTCGCCCTGCTCCTGGTCGCCGGAGCTGAACGCCGAGTCCATCCCCGACTGACCACCCAGAATCGCCGCCAGCGACCCGTTGAGGTCGCTCGCGATCTGGTCCGCCCGCTGCTTGAACTGGTCGAACATCACGCGGCCCGAACCGTTGAACTTGCCCTCCAGCGGCGTCGCCGCCTGCACCAACTGCCGGATCAACGTCCCGAGATCGTCGCTCGACCCCCGCGAATCACGCTGCAGCTGCGACAGCGTCTGCGCACCCATGTCGAACTTCATCACGCCTCCCCCGTTGGGTCCTCACCACCACATCGTGTGCATTACATCTCTACCAACTCCCCGATTGCTCAGGCAATCGAGAGTCGGCGGTAGTTACAGAGGCAGCACAAACCCATGACCAAAGCACGAGCGCGTATGCGGACAAACAGTCAGCGGGCGGACGTTGCGGGCAGCGCAGACGTGGCCGTCGGCCCCTCGCGGCAGATCAGCAACAGCGCCCTGTCGTCGTTGACATCCTTCGCCACCGCCTCGATCAGATGCCAGGCCGCTCCGTGGAAGCCGCCAGCGACATAGCGGTCGGCCTCGCCGGTGAGGCGGTCGATGCCCTCGACGATGTCGCGGTCGGACGTCTCCACCAAGCCGTCCGTGAACAGCATCAACACGTCGCCGGGGCGCAGTGAGCCCTTCACGGGGTCGAACTGCGCACCGTCGTACACACCCAGCAGCGGGCCCTCCGCGGCCTTCTCCTCCCAGCGGCCGCTGCCCGCGCTGAGCTGCAAGCCCGGCGGGTGGCCCGCGGAGTACAGCTCGTAGTCGCCCGAGTCCAGGTCCAGGACCAGATGGATCGACGTCGCGAAGCCCTCGTCCCAGTCCTGGCGGAGCAGGTAGCCGTTCGCGGCCGGCAGGAACGCGTGCGGGGGCAGCGAGCCGAGCAGGCCGCCGAAGGCCCCCGACAGAAGCAGTGCGCGCGATCCCGCGTCCATGCCCTTGCCCGACACGTCCGTCAGGACGACCTCCATCGTGCGGCCGCCGTTCGTACGGGCCGCGACAACGAAGTCACCGGAGAACGACTGGCCGCCCGCCGGGCGCAGCGCCATCTCCCGGTGCCAGCCCTGTGGCAGTTGCGGCAACTTGCTCTGGACGCGGATGCGTTCGCGCAGGTCGAAGAGCATGGTGCCGCCGCGCCGCCAGGGCACGCCGACCCGGCTGCGGAACTGGGCGATGAGGAGACCGAAGAACCCGCAGGCGGCGACCACCAGGACCACGCCCGGGGTGACCCTGGACGGGCCCTCCGTGTACGGGCCCAGCTGCACCGACTCCACGATCAGTGCCGTCGCCGCAGCCGCGTACAGGCCGAGCAGGCTCGCCGGGCGCAGCAGCAGGCCGCCTGCGACGATCGGCAGGACCAGCGCGGCCGGTGAACACCACACCGAGTTGGCCAGTGTCGTGGCCGCGATCAGGGGAACGGTGATGAGCAGGCCGGCCAGCGCGACCCAGTCCGAACCGTCGCCACGGAAGTAGTCGACGGCACTTCTGCGCAGGCCGACGCGAGCCCGGTGCCACTGCATCTTCAACCGGGCCGTGAACGTCTCGGCTTCCGCGCGCCGCTCTCGTCCTGCTGCCATTAGTTCGGGACCCTATCCATCGGACCAGCTGCTTGGCACGGGAGGTCCCACTTGTCCCCCGTCCGAGGTTCAACTTCACAGTGAACTTCACAGAAGGCCGCCGCGCCGCCACCAAGCCGAAATTCCCTGGCCCGTCCCGCAATGCCCTGGTAGGCATGGTTCATGGGGACTGACGTGCGGGTACTGCGGCGGGACGAATGGGACCAGTGGTACGACAACCTGATCCGCGCCTTCGGCGGGGTCCAGGAGTCGTCCGAGGAGCGGGAGCTGTGGCGCTCGCTCACCGAGACCGACCGTTCCATCGGTGTCTGGGACGGTGACGTGTGTGTGGGCACGGCGGGGGCGTTCAGTTTCCGGCTGACCGTGCCGGGCGGCGCCGCGCTGCCGGCCGCCGGCGTGACCATGGTCAGCGTGGCGGCCACGCACCGACGGCGCGGGGTGCTGCGCTCCATGATGAGGCGGCAGCTGGACGACGTACGGGAGTGGGGCGAGCCGCTGGCGGTGCTGACGGCCTCGGAGCCCGAGATCTACGGCCGGTTCGGGTACGGCGCGGCGACGCACTGCGTGAACGTCGAGGTCGACACGGCGCGCGTACGGCTGTCCGTACCGCCCGGCACCGATGACGTACGCCTGCGGTACGCCGCACCGGCGGATGTCCTCGACGTGTGCGAGGCGGTGTACGCGCGCAAGGTGTCCGGCCGGCCGGGGATGCTGGCGCGGCTGCCCGGGTGGGAGCAGCTCGTGGTGCTCGACCCGGAGAGTGTCCGGGAGGGGGCGTCACCGCTGCAGTGCGTGGTGGCGGAGCGGGCCGGCGAGGTCGTGGGGTACGCGCGTTTCCGGATCAAGCCGGAGTGGGAGACCGCCGGACCCAAGGGCGTCGTGGTCCTGCACGACACGGAAGCGCTGGATGCGGCGGCGCACGCCGCGCTGTGGCGGTTCCTGTTCGGGATCGACCTGACGTCGACGCTGACCGCGCGGGGACGGCCGTCGGACGAGCCGTGGCTGTCCATGGTGTCCGACATCCGGCGGTGCGGGCTGCGGGTACGGGATTCGTTGTACGTCCGGCTGGTGGACGTCGGCGCCGCGCTGGAGGCGCGGACGTATCAGGCGCCGGTTGATGTGGTGTTCGAGATCGAGGACGACTTCTGCCCCTGGAACGCGGGGCGTTGGCGGCTCACCGGGGACGCGAAGGGCGCGTCCTGCGTTCGTACGACGGATGCTGCCGATCTCGCCCTGTCCGTACGGGAGTTGGGGGCCGCGTACCTCGGAGGCGTGAGTCTGGCGTCGCTGGGCGCAGCCGGGCGGGTGCGGGAGCTGCGGCAGGGGGCGCTGGCGGAGGCGGCGGTCGGGTTCGGGTCGACGGTGGCGCCCTGGCTGCCGCACGGGTTCTAGGCCGACGTCAGGGCTTCTGGCAGACCGGGCACCAGAAGAGGTTGCGGGCGGCGAGATCGGCGGTGCTGATCTCGCCGCCACAGATGTGGCAGGGCAGGTTGGCCCTGCGGTAGACGTAGACCTCGCCGCCGTGGTCGTCGACGCGCGGCGGGCGGCCCATCGCCTCCGGGGTGTGTTCCGGGCGGACGGTGTCGATGCGGTTGTTGCGGACGCCCTCGTGCATCAGCTCGACGAGGTCGGTCCAGATCGCGTCCCACTCGGCCCGGGTGATGTCCTTGCCGGCGCGGTACGGGTCGATGCGATGCCGGAAGAGGACTTCGGCGCGGTAGACGTTGCCGACGCCGGCGACGACCTTCTGGTCCATGAGCAGGGCCGCGATCGTCGTACGGCTGCGGGAGACGCGCTGGTACGCGGTTCCCGGGTCGGCGTCCTCGCGCAGCGGGTCGGGGCCGAGGCGGTCGTGTATCGCGTCCTTCTCGGGGTCCGTGATCAGGGCGCAGGTCGTCGGGCCGCGGAGATCGACGTACGACGTGCCGTTCGCGAGCCGGAGACGGACGGTGTCCGTGGGCGGGGGCGCGGGGGCCGGGCCGAAGTCGACCTTGCCGAAGAGGCCGAGGTGGATGTGGATCCACTCACTGCCGCGAAAGCCCAGGAACAGGTGTTTGCCGTGGGCCTCGGTGGCGGCGAGTTCCGTGCCGGTGAGGAGGGCGGCGGCGTCGGTGAACTTGCCCTGGGGGCTGGTCACCTGCGGTGCCGTGCCGAGAAACGCGGCGGCGTAGTCCTGAGCCAACCGGTGAATCGTGTGCCCTTCCGGCACGGCGCCCTTCTTTCCTGTACCCACTGGGGGCTCCGCCCCCAGACCCCCGGCCTTTGCCCACCCGCCACCGGACTCGGCCGGTCGAGAAGCGGGCGACTCGGCCGGCCCAGCGGCAATCCCTACTTCTGCGGGTGGTGCGCCGGGATCGGCGGCAGGTCGCCCGTCGTCTCGTAGTCGGCCAGCATCTCGATGCGGCGGATGTGACGCTCGTCACCCGAGAACGGGGTGTTCAGGAAGGTCTCGACGAACTTCGTCGCCTCCTCCTGCGTGTGCATGCGCGCGCCCACCGCGACGACGTTCGCGTTGTTGTGCTGCCGGCCGAGGGACGCCGTCTCCTCGCTCCAGGCGAGGGCCGACCGCACACCCTTGACCTTGTTCGCGGCGATCTGCTCGCCGTTGCCGGAGCCGCCGATCACGACGCCGAGGGCGTCGGGGTCCGCGGCCGTCCGCTCGGCGGCACGGAGGCAGAACGGCGGGTAGTCGTCCTGGGCGTCGTAGATGTGGGGACCACAGTCGACCGGGTCGTGGCCGGCTTCCCGGAGCCACTCGACGAGGTGGTTCTTGAGTTCGAAGCCGGCATGGTCGGAACCGAGATACACGCGCATGGGATGAGTGTGACACGGGTGTTTCGGGGCAGCAGCCCCGGGGGTTGACCCGGAAAACTGAGAGCAACACTACAGAACCTCAGGAAAAGCTCAAGTAACGATCCGGAATCAAAGGTTCACCAATCACTTTGCCTCCGATTCACTGGACCGACCCGTACGCCGCTCGTACGGGAGCCCGCACCACCCCCGTGCGGGAAACAGCTCACCCGGCGCAAAGGAATCCCGTCCTATGACCTCGCAGCCGACCCTCCCCAAGGCTGGTCACGACCCAGGAGCCTCCGGCGAACCCGGCCCCGGCCTCCAGGCAGGACTCAAGAACCGTCATCTCTCGATGATCGCCATCGGTGGTGTCATCGGTGCCGGACTGTTCGTCGGATCCAGCTCAGGTATCGCCACCGCGGGCCCCGGCATCCTCCTGTCCTACGCACTCGTCGGCACGCTCGTGGTGCTGGTGATGCGGATGCTCGGCGAGATGTCCGCCGCCAACCCGACCTCGGGTTCGTTCTCCGCGCACGCCGACCGGGCGCTCGGCCCGTGGGCCGGGTTCTCCATCGGCTGGCTGTACTGGTTCTTCTGGGTCGTGGTGCTCGCGGTGGAGGCGACCGCCGGGGCCAAGATCCTCGAAGGGTGGATTCCCGCCGTACCGCAGTGGGGGTGGGCCCTCATCGTGATGGTGGTCCTCACCGCCACCAACCTCGTCTCCGTCGGTTCCTACGGCGAGTTCGAGTTCTGGTTCGCCGGGATCAAGGTCGTGGCGATCGGTGCCTTCATCGTCGTCGGCGGGCTCGCCGTCTTCGGCGTGCTGCCCGGTGCCGACAGCGACCAGGCGGGGCTCTCCAACCTCACCGACCACGGCGGCTTCCTGCCCAACGGGCCCGGCGCGATCCTCACCGGTGTGCTGCTCGTCGTCTTCTCCTTCATGGGCAGCGAGATCGCGACCCTCGCGGCCGGCGAGTCCGAGGACCCGCAGCGGGCCGTCACGAAGTCGACCAACAGCATCATCTGGCGTATCGGCGTCTTCTACCTCGGCTCGATCTTCGTCGTCGTGACGCTGCTGCCGTGGGACTCCAAGTCCATCCAGGACGACGGCTCGTACGTCGCCGCCCTCGACTCCCTGGGCATCGCGCACGCCGGTCAGATCATGAACTTCATCGTGCTGACGTCGGTGCTGTCCTGTCTCAACTCCGGGCTCTACACGGCCTCCCGCATGGCCTTCTCGCTCGGCGAGCGGGGGGACGCCCCGAAGGTGTTCGCGCGGGTCAACGGCCGGGGCGTGCCGATGGCGGCGATCCTCGCGTCGGTCGTGTTCGGTTTCGTCGCCGTCTTCTTCAACTACCTGTCCCCGGACAAGATCTTCCTCTTCCTCGTCAACTCCTCCGGTGCGGTGGCCCTGTTCGTCTGGCTGGTCATCTGCTTCTCGCAGCTGCGGATGCGGAAGATCATCCAGGCCGAGGCGCCGGAGAAGCTCGTCGTGAAGATGTGGCTGTACCCGTACCTCACCTGGGCCACGGCCGCGCTGATCGTGTTCGTCCTCGGCTACATGCTGACCGACACCGAACACGACGGCCGCGAGACCGTGGTGCTGTCGCTGCTGGTCGCGGCCGGTGTGCTCGTCATCGCCTTCGTGAAGGAGAAGGTCAAGGGCGAGCGCGCGGTCACGAAGGTCTGACCGCCCGCACACTTCGGAGGGGCCCGTGCGGTACGGGCCCCTCCGTCGTGTCTCACAGCACCGTGAAGCTGTCCCTGACCTTTGCGAACGTCTCGAGGGCCTGCGTCTCGGCGTCCGGCTGGTACCAGGTGTTGATCTGGTACGACTTCCCGTTCTCGTTGAAGCCCAGGAGCCGGGCGTGCCAGGGGACGCCCTCCAGGGTGAAGGTGTACTCCCAGACGACCGCCGGGTTGCCGCGGAACGTCGTCTCCTCCAGGCGGATCTTCCGGTAGTCCCTGCCCTGGTGGGCGTTCTGTTCCGAGGTCCGCCAGGTCTCCATCAGGTCGCCGCGGGCGAGGGAGGACTTGGCGGCGAGCTCCTGTTTGCCGTCCGGGGACGTGTAGTGCACCTCGGCGCCCGTCTTGATGTCCCGCCGCCAGCCGGCCGGCGTCGCCCACGCGAACCCGCCCGCCTCCCGGTGCGCGCCCGGCGGCAGGCTCTGCGGCCTCGACGTGCCCTCGACGGTGGGCGACGGGCTGTCGCTCGGGGTGGCGGACGGGGACTGCGCGGAGGAGGCCGACGAGGCCCCTCCCGCCCGGTTGTCGTCGGGCGATCCGTTCGTCGCCGCGAGGACGATCGCGACGACGACGCTCGCGGCGACCACGCCGATGGCGGCGATCAGGCCCGTACGACGTCCCGCGCGCCGCCTGCGCCGGGGGTCCGCCGGGAGGGCGGGGCCGGGGAGTTCGCCGGGCGGCATGGGGAGGGGAGCCGGGGTGGGAGAGGGGCGCCGTTCGGTCTCCGCCTGGGCGCGGACGAGCGAGACGCCGGTGACGGTGGTGGCGGTGGTGGCGGCGGTCGTGGCGGCCCTGTGGGGTGCGGCGGGTGCGAGGGGTTCTGCGGGCGCGTGGGGTCCTGCGGATGCATGGTGTCCTGCGGGCACGTGGGGCTCTGCGGGTGTGGCGGGGGGGGGGGCCGCGGGGGTGGGGGCGGG
>NZ_LGDG01000061.1 GCF_001279775.1 Streptomyces sp. MMG1533
CCCCCGCGCCCCGCCCCGCGATTCGGTGCGGGCCCGACCCCCCCCCCCCCCGCCCCCCCCCCCCCCTCCCCCGCCGCGAACCCCGGCGCTTCCACTCACCCCTGACCGTCACCCCGCCCCCTCCCCTTCACCCTCCGCACCCCACCCGTACCGGCCGACCGCGCAACCCACCGCCCGGGTTCGGCGAGCCCAGCAGCCCCCGATCACCCCTCCCAGGGCACACCTGTGCCGATCCCAGGGCACACCTGTGCCGAAAACCATGAGGAACACGCAATGAACAGATCTGCCAGACGGCGTCTCACCGCCGCAGTCCTGACCGTCGCCACCATCACCGCCGGCGCCACCGCATGCTCCTCCGGCGCGGACGACACCTCCACGAAGGCCGCGGACAGCGGCACGTACACGATCTGGGACCCGTACCCGCAGTTCGACAAGAGCTCGGCGTGGGCGAAGCTGCTCGACGGCTGCGGCACCGAGGCCGGGGTGAAGATCAAGCGGACCGCGTTCGACACCAGTGACCTGACGAACAAGGCGCTGCTGGCGGCGCAGCAGGGCAACTCCGCGGACGTCCTCATAGTCGACAACCCGGTGGTGTCGACCCTGGCGGAGGCGGGCGTGCTCACCACGACCGACGACAACAAGCTGGACACCTCGAAGGTCAGCCCCAACCTGCTCGCGGCCGGCCAGTCGGACGGCAAGACCTATGGCACGCCGATCGGCGCCAACACCCTCGCCCTCTACTACAACAAGTCGGTGCTGAAGGCGGCCGGGGTGGACGTCGCCTCGGTCAAGGACTGGAAGTCCCTGACGGCGGCGCTCACGAAGGTCAAGGAAGCGGGCAAGAAGGGCATCACGTTCTCCGCGATCGGCACGGAGGAAGGCAGCTTCCAGTTCCTGCCCTGGTACTGGGGCTCCGGAGCCGAACTGACCGCACTCGACTCCGACAAGGCAGTCTCCGCGCTGTCGCTGTGGAAGAACTGGCTGGACAAGGGCTACGCCCCCAACTCGGTGATCAACAACACCCAGACGACCAGCTGGCAGGAGTTCGCCGGCGGCGACTACGCCTTCGCGGAGAACGGCACCTGGCAGCTCGCCAACGCCGAGAAGGCCGGCTTCGACTACGGCGTGCTGCCCATCCCCTCCGCCACGGGAGGCGACGCCGCGGCCCCGACGGGCGGTGAGTTCGTCACCATCCCGGTTCAGGACGACACCGGCCGCTACGCCACTTCACAGAAGCTCGTGTCCTGCCTGACCAACAGCCAGAACCTGCTCGACACCGACACGACGCTGTCCTACGTGGCCCCCACCACCGAGGTCCAGGACAAGCAGGTGGCCGCGAACCCCGCGCTCAAGCCCTGGGTCGACGCAGTCCAGGCCGCCAAGGGGCGCACCAGTGACGACCTGGGCACCAAGTACCCCAAGATCTCGGAGCAGTTGTGGAAGGCGGTCCAGTCCGCCCTCAGCGGGTCGGCGTCGCCGAAGGACGCGCTCGACTCGGCACAGTCCGCCGTCAAGTAACCAGGACTCCGGCCAGCCGATGAAGACCACGACACAGTCGCCGGACCGCCGGCCGGTGCAGAGCCGGAACGGGGCGGCCACCGCCGCCCCGCCCCCGGCCCGCACCACGACGCGAGGCCGTCCGCCCTCCCAGCAGTGGGCCGCCTGGGCCTTCCTCGCCCCGGTCACCCTCTACCTCGCGCTCTTCTACGCCTATCCGCTCTACCGCAACATCGACCTGAGCCTGCGCAACTACACCGTCCGCTCCTTCGTCCAGGGGGACGCGCCGTTCACGGGCCTGAAGAACTACCGGTCCGTCTTCGACGACCCGACATTCGCGCCGGCCCTGCTGCACACCGTGGTCTTCACCTCCGTGTGCCTGGTCTTCCAGTACGCGATCGGCCTGGCCCTCGCCGTCTTCTTCAACCAGCACTTCAGGCTCTCCGCCACCCTGCGCGCCCTGTTCCTGGTGCCCTGGCTGCTGCCGCTGATCGTGTCGGCCTCGACCTGGTCGTGGATGCTCAACAGCGACTCCGGCATCGTCAACGCCGTACTGCACGCGGTCGGCATCGGACCGGTGAACTGGCTGACCTCGCCGTCGTGGTCGCTGGCCTCGGTGATCATCGCGAACATCTGGATCGGCGTCCCCTTCAACCTGGTCGTGCTCTACAGCGGCCTGCAGTCGATCCCCACCAGCCTGTACGAGGCGGCAGCCCTCGACGGTGCGGGCGCCTGGCGGCGCTTCTGGAGCATCACCTTCCCGCTCCTGCGCCCGGTGTCCGCCATCACCCTGCTGCTGGGCCTCGTCTACACCCTCAAGGTCTTCGACATCATCTGGATCATGACCAAGGGCGGTCCGGCCGACTCGTCCACCACCTTCGCCACCTGGTCCTACCAACTCGGCTTCGGCAACCTGCTGCCCGCCTTCGGCCCCGGAGCGGCCGTCGGGAACCTGCTCGTCGTCGCGGCCCTGGTCTTCGGCCTGGTCTACGTCCGAGTCCAGCGAAAGCAGGCGCTGTCATGAACCGAAGCACCGGCACCGCGTGGTGGAAGACGACCATCGGCCTGCTGCTGACCGGGGTCATGCTCTTCCCGGTCTACTGGATGGTCAACGTCTCCTTCACCCGCGACCAGGACATGCGCAAGTCCCCGCCGGACCTGTTCCCCGCCCACGGCACGCTGGAGGGTTACCGCGCCGTACTCGACCAGCAGTTGCCCTACCTCGGCACTAGCCTGGTCATCGGCCTGGGCACCGTCGTGCTGACCGTGGCGCTGGCCGCGCCCGCCGGCTACGCGCTGGCGAAACTCCGCCCACGCGGCGGGGGCATGCTCAGCTTCCTCCTCCTGGTCGCCCAGATGGTCCCCGGCATCATCATGGCGATGGGCTTCTACGCCATCTACCTCAGCCTCGGCCTGCTCCAGTCCGTCCCCGGCCTGATCGTCGCGGACTCCACACTGGCCGTCCCCTTCGCGGTCCTGATCTTCACCGCGTTCATGTCCGGCATCCCGGGCGAGCTGATCCAGGCCGCGCAGATGGACGGAGCAAGGGCCCTGCGCACGTTCTGGTCCATCGTTCTGCCCATGAGCCGCAACGCCGTGGTCACGGTGTCGCTGTTCGCGTTCCTGTGGTCCTGGTCCGACTTCATCTTCGCCAGCACCCTCGCCAATGGCGGGGCGCACGAGCCGATCACGCTCGGCATCTACCACTACATCGGCAACAACAACCAGGAGTGGAACGCCATCATGGCCACCGCCGTCGTGGCCTCCCTGCCCGCCACGGTGATCCTGGTCCTTGCCCAGCGCTACGTCGCCGCCGGCGTGACCGCCGGTGCCGTCAAGGACTGACCCGGCCGCGCGCCTGAGCCGCGCTCTCCACGAGCCGCCGTGCGAGCACCGTCGCCCCGCCCGGCAGACCGCCGATCGTCCCCGCTCGAGAAACGAGTACCGCCTCCATGACCGCCGCACCGTCCGGCCCGGCCTTCTCCGTCCACGACATACCCTTCAGCGCGCACGGATCCTGGTTCGGCATCTCTCCCGTGCTGGCGGAGAAGACGCGCGCCGAGGACCTCCACCTCGTCTCGCACCAGAACGGCATGCACGCCGTCCTGCGCCTCGTCCCCCTCGACGCGGCGACGGGCGACCGCGCCGAGACCCGCGTCGAGGCAACACCGGGCCTGCTCAGCTGGACCGGCGCCAACGGGCGCATCGACCTCGCCTACGAGTCGCCGGACACCGTACGCGTGCACGGCCGGGGGCTGGGCCTGCGCGTCACCGCGGCGGCGAATGCCCTGACCCCCTTCAGCGGGACCTACTTCTACCGCGACCCGGTGGACGGCGCCCACACGTTCACCTCCTACGAGACCGGGCGCCGCTACCGGATCACCGTGCTGTCCGGCACGGTCGCCGACGTGGACGGTTCCCAGGCCCTGGGCGCCGGGGAGCGCGGTCTCACGGTCGCCGCCGGGGCCGACGGCTCGTGGGAGGTCGCGGTCGAGGAACTCGACAGTGCGCGACTGCCCTTCCGCTCGTCGGCGGCGTTCGACGAGGTCATGGAGGCCGCGCGGGAGTCGTTCGCCCAGTTCGTCGACACGGTCGCCCCGTGGCGCTCGGCCGCCACCCCGGCCGCCGAACTCGCCGCCTACGTCGTCTGGTCGGCGACCGTGCGCCCGGCGGGTCTGGTCACCCGGCCCGCCGTACTGATGTCCAAGCACTGGATGGACAAGGTGTGGAGCTGGGACCACTGCTTCAACGCCCTTGCCCTGGCCCCCGGTTGCCCCGGTCTCGCCTGGGACCAGTTCGCGCTGCCCTTCGACCACCAGGACGACAGCGGCGCGCTGCCCGACTCCGTCACCCATTCCGAGGTCCTCTACAACTTCGTCAAACCGCCCATCCACGGCTGGGCCTTCGGTCACCTGCGCCGCCGGCTCCCCGAACCGCTCACCCCGGCGCAACTGACCGAGGCGTACGACAGACTGACCCGCTGGACGGACTTCTGGCTCACCGCGCGGCGCGCACCCGGCGCCGCCCTGCCCCACTACCAGCACGGCAACGACAGCGGCTGGGACAACGCCACCACCTTCGACCCCGGACGCCTCGCCGTCACCGCCGACCTCGCCGCGACACTGATCCTCCAGCTCGACGAACTGGCCAGGCTGGCCGGCGAACTGGGCTTCCCGGACGACGCCCGACGCCGCACCGAGACAGCCGACGCCATGCAGGCCGCCCTGCTGGACGAGCTGTGGGACGGCGAACGGTTCCTGAGCCGCCCGGCCCACGGCGGAGCCCGCGCCCCGAGCGCCAGCCTGCTCGACCTGATGCCGATCGTGCTCGGCGACCGCCTGCCCGCCAAGGTCCGCGACTGGCTGGCCGAACGGATCGAGGCCCACCTCACCGCGTTCGGCCTGGCGACCGAACACCCCGGCTCCCCTCACTACGAGCCCGACGGCTACTGGCGCGGCCCGATCTGGGCCCCCGCCACCGTCCTCATCGAGGACGGCCTGCGCCGCGCCGGGCACGAACGCCTCGCGGACGAGATCAGCGCCCGCTTCCGCGCCCTGTGCGAAACCTCCGGCTTCGCCGAGAACTTCGACGCCCTGACCGGCCAGGGACTGCGCGACCGCGCCTACACCTGGACCGCCAGCAGCTACCTGCTGCTCGCCCGCGACCACCACCGCCGCGCGGACGCCGGGACCGACGCCACCGTCGCCCGACCCGCGAGCGACGACCCACCCACACGTCCGGCACGGGGGCCGGCGCAGCGATAACCAGCCCCATCCCTGAAGGGACGTAAGTACATGCCAACCATCGGGCAAAGACGCTCGACCACAAGACGCCTTCTCCACGGCATCACCAAGATCATGCTGCCGCTGACCGTCGTAGCCGGCGTCACCACCGTGACGGCACCGGCTGCCTCCGCCGCCACCCCCACCCTCACCGTCGACCTGGGCACCACCACCGGAGCCTTCCACGGCGGCGCTTCCGGAGCGCTGTACGGCCTGTCCGGCCCGGACGTACCGACGAACAACCTCATCGAGGGGATGGGGCTGCAGACCACCAACACCAAGTACCAGGACGGACAGCAGCACACCGGTTCGGACGCCCTGGAGGTCGCCAAGCCCTTCGTCGACAGCGGCGGCAAAGACGTCATGATCTACATGACGGACGTGTACCGCAGGTGGCCGTACGAACGGGCCAGCTACGCCGAATTCCAGGCATACATGAAGACCCAGGTCGAGCAGGCGATGGCCAGCCCGTACAAGGACCAGATCGTCTTCGTCCCCTACAACGAGCCCGACGGCAACTGGTTCCCGGGCCTGCGCACCAACGGAGGGTCGCAGGCCGCGTTCAACGCCGAGTGGAAGCAGACCTACGACTTCATCAAGGGCATCTGGCCCGCGGCGCGTCTGGCCGGCCCCAACAACTCCAGCTACACCGACTCCGCCCTCAACAGCTTCCTCACCTACTGCAAGGCCAACAACTGCCTGCCCGACGTCGTGACCTGGCACACCCTGGGCAGCCCGGCGGCCGTCCGCAGCACCGTCGACTCCTACCGCGCGCTGGAGACCGCGGCGGGGATCAGCACGCCACTGCCGATCAACCTCAACGAGTACGCCTACCGGTACCACCTGACCGACCCCGGCCAGATGGTCCAGTGGATCGCGGCCCTCGAGGACAAGAAGGTCGACGGGAACCTGCCGTACTGGAACATCAACGGCCACCTCGGCGACTCCGCCGCCGGCCAGAACACCCCCAACGCCCAGTGGTGGCTGTACAACTGGTACAGCTCCATGAGCGGCAACACCGTCAAGGTCACCGGCGCCGCCAACGACGACGCCTACACCCTCCAGGGCCTGGCGAGCCTCGACACGGCCAAGAAGCAGGCCCGCGTCATCCTCGCCGGGGGCGGTACCAGCGGTGCCTCCGACACGGTCATCAAGAACATCCCCTCCTCGGTCTTCGGCAGCACCGTCCACGTCAGCGTGTTCCAGGACCGCTGGAGCGGTTACCTCGGCGCGGCGGCCACCCCGACCCGGCTCTCCGACGCCGATGTCGCCGTGGGCTCCGACGGCTCGATCACCCTTCCCATCACCCTCGACGCGATGTCCGCGTACCAGGTGATCGTCTCCCCGGGCGGCACCGGCAGCGCCACCGCCTCCGACAGCACCTGGTCGGCCAGCTACGAGGCCGAGAACGCCACCCTCAGCGGCAGCGGATACAACATCAACACCGAGGGCACCACCAGCAGCATCGCCAAGTTCGCCACCTCCGGCACCAAGGACGTCGGCGGTCTGCGCACCGACTCCACCACGGTGATCTCCTTCCCCGTCTCCGTTCCCACCACCGGTGACTACAACCTGTCGGTGTTCGGCAACAGCTCTACCGCGGCATCCGCCGTCAAGGGCCCGACGAACGTGTACGCACGGGTCGACGGCGGCGCCTCACACAGGGTCGACATACCGGTGGGCTTCCAGTGGGTGGTGTGGGGGCACGACGACATCACCGGGCACCTCACCGCGGGCAGCCACACCATCCCCCTGGCCCCCAGCGGTGACAACGGCGCGGCGACCGTCGGCGCCGCCATCGTCGACCAGATCTACCTCCATTACTAGGACGCCGACGTCAAGGGCACCAC
>NZ_LGDG01000062.1 GCF_001279775.1 Streptomyces sp. MMG1533
GCGTCCACCTCTCCGAGGAATTCCAGCTCCACCCCGAACAGTCCACCGACGCCATCGTCATCCACCACCCCGAAGCCAAATACTTCAACGCACGCTGAGACACGTCTCACCGAGCGCGCTGATCGGATAAGTCGTACACTGGTCGGTCCACCGCAGGCCGGTTCCCCATGGGGAACCGGCCTGATCGTCCCTCAAGGAGGTGCGCCCGGATGACCAGTACGGTCCCTGCGCCAGACACTCGTACGGCCGAAGGCTCAGCACTGCAGGCCGTGCTCCTCGACATGGACGGAACCCTGGTGGACACCGAGGGCTTCTGGTGGGACGTCGAGGTCGAGATCTTCGCCGGCCTCGGCCACGCCCTCGACGACTCCTGGCGCCATGTCGTGGTCGGCGGCCCCATGACCCGCAGCGCGGGGTTCCTGATCGAGGCCACCGGCGCCGACATCGGCCTCGCGGAGCTCACCGTGCTGCTGAACCAGGGCTTCGAGGACCGTATCGACCGTGCCCTGCCGCTGATGCCGGGAGCGACCCGGCTGCTGGCCGAACTGGCCGCGCACGAGATCCCCACGGCCCTGGTCTCGGCCTCGCACCGGCGCATCATCGACCGGGTCCTCACCTCGCTGGGCCCCCAGTACTTCGCCCTGACGGTCGCCGGTGACGAGGTGGGGCGCACCAAGCCGCACCCCGATCCGTATCTGTTCGCCGCCGCCGGCCTCGGCGCGGATCCGGCCAGATGCGCGGTGGTCGAGGACACCTCGACCGGCGTCGCGGCGGCGGAGGCCGCGGGCTGCCATGTGGTGGCGGTGCCTTCCGTGGCGCCCATCGCCCCGGCCGCCCGGCGCACCGTCGTGACCTCGCTCGAACAGGTGGACCTGGCATTTCTGCGCGGCCTGATGACGGAAATGCGCTAGGCGTTCACCCAGCGTGCGGTGTCGATAGGGCGTTAATTCCCGGAGAGGAATTGGACCGTTGCGGATGGCTGAATTCCGGCATCGCAGCAGACCGTCAGGAATGTGACGTTCCCCACTCACCCAGGGGTCGACAGGGGGCGGGGTGCATGGTCTCCGCGCCCTGTCGAGGGGTTGAGGCGTGCCCTTGTGTCCTGATTCATGAAACCCTGCACTAATCCTTCCGGCCTCGGGTTTTCGGTGTGTCCGCAGCCGGTTTCGCTGTGTGATGGCGCCTCAACTCCGGTGGCTGCGAACTCTCCTGCAGGCGCGGACTAATCTCATAACGAGAACATCGCCCTTACCCCGTGACCCGCCGCGACACCCATGCATGCCGGGTACACGGACTTGACAGCTCTGGAGAAACTCGAGCATGAACCGCAAGACTTTGGTGCTGCCGGCCGTGATCGGCCTGCTCGCGCCGGTGCTCGCTGCCTGCGGCGGGTCCGACAGCGGGAGCGACAGCGACGGCTCGATCGTCGTCGGCACCACGGACCGGTTCACCGCCTCGAAGGACGCCCCCGCACCCCTCGACCCGGCGTACGCCTACGACGTCGGCTCCTGGAACATCCTGCGCCAGACCGTGCAGACCCTGATGATCCAGCCCAAGGGTGAGGGCGACCCCGTACCGGAGGCCGCTCAGAGTTGCGACTTCACCGACTCCGGCAACGAGCGCTACGCCTGCAAGCTCCGCGACGGTCTGAAGTTCGCCAACGGCGACGCCATCACCGCCGAGGACGTGAAGTTCTCGATCGACCGCGCCCGCGCCCTCAAGGCCGACAGTGGTGTGTTCGCCCTGCTGTCCACCATCGACACCGTCGAGACGCAGGGTGACAACGAAGTCATCTTCCATCTCAAGACCGCCGACGCCACCTTCCCGTTCAAGCTGTCGACCCCCGTCGCCGGCATCGTCGACCCCGACGACTACGAGAAGGACAAGCTGCGCGACGGCTTCGACGTGGACGGCTCGGGCCCGTACACCATGAGCGCCGAGGTCAAGAACGACGAGCTCGTCGACGCCGTGTTCACCAAGAACCCCAATTACAAGGGGACGTTGAAGGTGAACAACGACAAGATCAGTTTGCGCTCCTTCGAGGACGCCGACGCCATGGGCGCCGCGCTCGACAAGGGCGACATCAACGTGATGACCCGCACCATGTCGCCGGAGCAGATCGACAAGCTCACCAACGCCACGAACAGCGACATCGACATCGTGGAGACGGCCGGCCTGGAGATTCGCTACCTGGGCTTCGACACCAACGCTCCGACGGTGAAGTCCAAGGCGGTCCGTCAGGCGATGGCCCAGCTCATCAACCGCAGCGAACTCGTCTCCAAGGTCTACGGCTCCCAGGCCGAGCCGCTGTTCTCGATGGTCCCGGCCAGCATCACCGGTCACTCCAACGCGTTCTTCAACAAGTACGGCGACCCGAGCGTCACCAAGGCCAAGGCCATGCTGAGCCAGGCCAACATCACCACCCCGGTGAAGCTGACGCTGCACTACACGACCGACCACTACGGCCCGGCCACCAAGCAGGAGTTCGAGGTGCTGCAGAAGCAGCTCAACGACAGCGGCCTGTTCGACGTCAGCATCGAGGGCGCCCCCTGGTCGACCTTCCGCTCCGCCGAGCAGAAGGGCGACTACGACGTCTACGGCATGGGCTGGTTCCCGGACTTCCCGGACGCCGACAACTACCTCGCGCCGTTCCTGGACAAGGACAACACCATCGGCTCGCCCTACGTGAACAGCGAGATCCGCAACACCCTGATCCCCGAGTCCCGCCGCGAGGCGGACCGGATCTCCGCGGCCACCAGCCTGACGGACATTCAGGACATCGTTGCAGCCGACGTTCCCGTACTGCCGCTGTGGCAGGGCAAGCAGTACGTGGCCGCCCGTGACGACGTCACGGGAACCGCGTACGCACTCAACTCCTCCTCGACGCTTCAGCTGTGGGAGCTCGGCCGTGGTGTGAGCGGCTGACATCTCCCGTGCCCGGGGCCCGGGAGGGTGGCCCCGGGGTCCCGAAATCGACGACAAGGCACCCGCAAGTGAACATGCGTAACCAGTGGCCGGTCCTGCCCATCGTGGCGGGACTGGCCTCCGGCCTGTTGACCGGCTGTGGAACGGAGTCCGGCGACTCCGGGGGCAGCGGCTCCCCGGTGGTGATGGGAATGTCCGACGACATCCTGGCCACCGACCCCGCCTCCGGCTACGACCCAGGGTCCTGGCTGTTGTTCAACAACGTCTTCCAGTCGCTGCTGAGCTTCCCCAAGGGAGCCACGGAACCGCAGCCGGAGGCCGCCGAGGAGTGCTCCTTCACGGACACACAGACCCAGGTCTACAAGTGCAAGCTGAAGGACGGCCTCAAGTTCAGCAACGGTGACTCGCTCACCTCGGAGGACGTCAAGTTCTCCTTCGACCGCATGCTGAAGATCAACGACGACGCCGGTCCCGCGATCATGTTCCCCATGCTGGAGAAGGTCCAGACGCCGGACGAGAAGACGGTGGTCTTCCACCTCAACACGCCCGACGCCACCTTCCCCAGCAAGATCGCCTCGGGTGCCGGCTCCATCGTCGACCACACCCAGTACGACGCCGACGGGCTGCGCAAGGACGGGGACGCGGTCGGTTCCGGCCCGTACAGGCTGGACTCCTTCGGCAAGGACGAGGCCGTCTTCTCGGTCAACGAGAACTACAAGGGCACCGCCGACGTGCAGAACACCGGCGTGACGCTGAAGCTCTTCCACGGCGACCAGTCCGCACTGAAGAAGGCCCTGCTCGACAACGAGGTCGACATCGCCTACCGAGGCCTGTCCGCGAGCGACATAGCCGACATCGAGCAGGCCGACGACAGCTCAGGCGTCGAGGTCGTCGAGGGCAGCAGCGCCGAGGTCCAGCACCTGGTCTTCAACATGGACGACCCGGTCGCCGGACAGCTCGGCGTCCGCAAGGCCATCGCCCACCTGCTCGACCGCGACGCCCTCATCAAGGACGTCTACCAGGGCACGGCCACCCCGCTGTACTCGATCATCCCGGCAGGCATCTCCGGCCACAACACGGCCTACTTCGACACCTACGGCGCCCGCCCCTCCAAGGCCAAGGCCGCCGCCGACCTCCAGGCCGACGGCATCACCGGCAAGGTGAAGCTGACCCTCTGGTCGACCCCGTCCCGCTACGGCCCGGCCACCGACGACGAGCTGAAGGCGATCGCCGCACAGCTCAACGCCAGCGGCCTGTTCGACGCCGACGTGCAGTCCGTGGCCTTCGACCAGTACGAGCAGGACATCGCCGACGGCAAGTACGGCGTCTACGTCAAGGGCTGGGTGCCCGACTACCCGGACGCCGACAACTTCACGGCCCCCTTCTTCGGCAAGGGCAACGTGCTGAGCAACAACTACGCCAACACCACGATCACCGGCTCTCTCATCCCGCAGACCGCCGCCCAGAGCGACCGCGGTGCGACGGACGACTCCTACGGCAAGCTCCAGAAGATCGTCGCCGACGAACTCCCGGTCCTGCCGGTCTGGCAGGCCAAGCAGTACGCCGTCACCCGCGATGACGTCTACGGCCTGGAGTACTGCCTCGACGCCTCGACCGTGTTCCGGTTCTGGGAGCTCAGCAAGGGCTGAGCGATGCCCCGCGAACGCCGAGGGCGCCCCCGCCTCACAAGCGGGGGCGCCCTCGGCGTCGTACGACTGCTTACTGGGCGCCGGGTCGCACCAGCCCGCTCTCGTACGCGTACACCGCCGCCTGCACCCGGTCGCGCAGCCCCAGCTTGGTCAGGACGTGACCGACGTGCGTCTTGACGGTGGTCTCGCTGACGAAGAGGTCTGCGGCGATCTCCGCGTTGGACAGGCCGCGCGCCACCAGCTTCAGCACCTCCACCTCGCGCTCGGTGAGGGTGTGCAGGGTGTCCGGCACCGGTTCCTCGCCGGACGGCAGATGCGTGGCGTACTTGTCGAGGAGCCGGCGCGTGATGCTCGGCGCGAGCATCGCCTCGCCTCCGGCCACCACCCGGATCGCCTGGACCAGCTCGTTGGCCGGAGCGTCCTTGAGCAGGAATCCGCTGGCTCCCGCGCGCAGCGCCTCCACCACGTACTCGTCGAGGTCGAACGTGGTCAGCACCAGCACCTTGGCCGGGCCGTCCCGACCGGGCCCGGTGATCTGCCGGGTCGCCTCCACACCGTCCATCCGCGGCATACGGATGTCCATCAGAACCACGTCGGGCTGCAGTGCCCGCACCTGGTCGAGAGCCTGGAGGCCGTCTCCGGCCTCGCCGACGACCGCGATGTCCTGCTCGGCCTCCAGGATCATCCGGAAGCCGGTACGCAGTAGCGGCTGGTCGTCGACCAGTAGGACGCGGATGGCCACGTAAGTCTCCTTCGCTAGTCCGGCCCCATTCTGCCCTGCACCGTGTCCCCGGACTCCGGCGCCCTCACCGGCAGCGGGTACGGCGGGGGAGTGCCGCCGAACTCCGGGCAGTGGGCCTGGTGGTCGCACCAGCCGCACAGCTTGGTGGGGCGGGGCCGCCAGTCGCCCGACTCCGTGGCCTCGCGGATCGCCTCCCACAACGCGTGCAGCTTGCGCTCGACGCGCTCCAGGTCGGCGAGGACCGGGTCGTACGTCAGGACGTCACCACTGCCGAGGTAGACCAGCTGGAGCCGACGTGGGATCACGTTCTTCAGCCGCCACACCACCAGGGCGTAGAACTTCATCTGGAACAGGGCGCCCTCGGCGTACTCCGGACGGGGCGCCTTGCCCGTCTTGTAGTCGACGATGCGCACCTCACCGGTGGGCGCCACGTCGACCCGGTCGATGATCCCGCGCAGCTTCAGCCCGGAGTCGAGCCGGGCCTCGATGAACAGCTCACGGTCGGCGGGCTCGAGCCGGGTCGGGTCCTCCAGCGTGAACCAGCGCTCCACCAGCCGCTCCGCCTCGCCGAGCCAGCGCGCCAGCCGCTCGCCCTCCGGGTCGTCGGCGAACAGCTCGACGACCTCGGGCCGGGTCTCCCTGAGCCGGTCCCACTGGCCCGGGATGAGCGACTTGGCACGGGGAGCGGTCCGCTCGGCGGCCGGGGCGTCGAAGAGCCGCTCCAGGACCGCGTGCACCAGCGTGCCCCTGGTCGCCGCCTCGCTCGGCTTCTCGGGCAGCCGGTCGATCACCCGGAACCGATACAGCAGCGGGCACTGCATGAAGTCACTGGCACGCGAGGGGGACAGGGAGGCCGGCGCCATGGCCGTGGACTCCGCTATGACCGTCGTGGCCGCGGTGTGCCCTGCCGTTGTTGCCGTTGTTGCCGCTGTCGACTCGGCCGTGACCGGCTGCTCCACCTCTGCGGTGTCACCGCCGGTGGCCTCCATGACGCCCTCGGTGCTCGTCTCCATGACCACAGACCATACGGCCCGCCACTGACAGTGACCCAGTCGCGCTCGCGGCCGGTGCGACGACGGAGGAAACACGGGGGGTGCCGGGGCGGAACGCGTCGCGACGGCCGCATACCATCGACCCGAGACCCTCCCGACCGGCAGGCGCGGGAGACGCTTCGAACGAGGGGACACCGTGGACGAGAGCGGCGGCAGCGGGCAGCCGCGGCCCGGCAGCGACGAGTCGGCCGAGCACCGCGCAGCACCTGCGACCCCGACCCCCGACCCCGCCCACCCCGACGAGGCCACGGCGACCGACGAACCGACCATGGTCGTACGGCGGTTCGATCTTCCCCCCGGCGACGACAGCACCGGGGGCGACGCCACGGGGCGCGGAGGCACGGGCCCCGAAAGCCAGGGCACGGGCCACGAGGGCAAGGCCCTCGAAGACCACGGCCCGGAAGCAGCCGCTCGCCAAGCGCACGGTCCCGAAGCGCAGGGCTCCGGAAACCAGGATTCCGGAAACCAGGACTCCGCAGAACTCGGCTCCGAAGCCGAGGCGCCCGCGGCCCAGGGCTCCGGAATCAACGGCTCCGCAGGCAACGGGCAGGACGCACAGGCCCCCGAGGCCCAGGTCCCGGCCGGCCACGCTCAGGGCCCCGAGGCTCAAGCCCCCGCCGGCCAGAGGCAAGACGTGGGAACCCCCGCCCG
>NZ_LGDG01000063.1 GCF_001279775.1 Streptomyces sp. MMG1533
CTCCGGCATCTCCGGCGCGATCCAGCACCGGGCCGGCATGCAGACCTCCAAGACCATCGTGGCGATCAACAAGGACGCCGAGGCCCCGATCTTCGACCTGGTCGACTACGGCGTGGTCGGCGACCTCTTCGACGTCGTCCCCCAGCTCACCGAAGAGATCAACACCCGCAAGGGCTGAACCCGTTCGGGCGTACGAGGCCCCCGCGACCGCTTCCGCGCGGTGGCGGGGGCCTCGGCTCATTCCAGGGTCAGGGCCGCCTGCACCGGGAGATGGTCGCTGGGGAACTGCCCGTTCAGCGTGAAGGTGTTGATCGCCGCGCGGTGGGTCGTGACGCCGGACGAGGCGAGGATCCAGTCGATGCGGTCGCCCTCCGGTGTCAGTGGCTGGTAACCGTGGAAGGTCCCGTACAGCCTGCTCCGCTCGGCCGCGCTGTCCCAGGTGTCGACCAGGCCCGCGCCCAGCATCGTGTCGTAGACCGCGTTCTTGTGGGCGGCGACGTTGAAGTCCCCGGTCACCAGGACCGGGAGCGTCGGGTCGAGCCCGGCGATCCGCTGGGTGATCAGTGACGCGGCACGCGCGCGTGCGTACTCGCTCGCGTTGTCGAGGTGCGTGTTGAGGACGTGGAACTCCCGGTCTCCGTCGAGCAGGTCCCGGAAGCGGACCGAGGTCACCATCCGGATGGAGGCGCCGCCCCAGGTGTTCGAGCCGATCACGTTCGGGGTCTCGGAGAGCCAGAAGTGCTCGTACTCGCGCGGGGCGAGTCGGCGGGCGTCGTAGAAGACCGCCATGAACTCGTCGCGGCTGCCGCCCGCGCGTCCGGTGCCGATCCAGTCGTAGTGCGGTCCGAGGTCACTCTTGATGTCGCGCAGCTGCTGGTACAGACCCTCCTGGGTGCCGAGGAGGTGCGGGCCCTCGCGGCGCAGCAGCTCACGCATCACGGGTCTGCGGGCGGTCCAGCTGTTGGGCTCGGCGGTACTCGCGAAGCGGAGGTTGAACGACATGACCTGGAGGGGGCCGCCTCGGGGCTCGTCCGCCGAGGCGGGGACGGGCGAGAGTGCTGTACTGGACAGGGGCATGAAGATCGTGGCCGCTAACGCGGTCTTCATGCCCATACGGCGTGTGACTCGGCTGTGGTTCGGCACAGGGGCTCCTTCTGCGGCGGCTTCCGGGCGAGTCGGGCGGGGAGTGCTGTGAGGTCGCGGTGTGTGCTGTGAAGTTGTCTGTTGAACGGTGCCAGATGGACGTGAGCATGCCGAGATGTCGGAGTGGATCGAAGGGGAGTCGGTGTTGACCGGCGGAAAGGTTGCCGGATAACTTCGTTCTACGGATTGTTGATTCCGTAAAGCGGAAAACAGGAGGGTGCGGGATGGGTCAGGGCCAGCAGGAGCAGGTGGCGACGAGCCTCGCGGGCGCCGTCAGCGAGGAGATCAGCGCCTCCCTCGCCCCGGTCGACGCCGAACTGGAGCGCCGCTACCCCGGAGACCCCGGCACCCGCCAGCCCGTCCACACCGTGTACGTCCCCGGTGACGCCTTCGCCGCCGACACCATCCGTTCCTGGGGCGACCAGGCCCTCGCCGCGCTCGACGAACACGCCCCGGACGCCGCCTCCTTCGCGGCGGTCCTGGGCCTGTCAGACGAACTCGCGGGGCCGGTCTACTCCCGCGTCCGTGCCAAGCTGGAGCACGAGCCCGTCGAGGACCTGCGCGTCGACTTCGAGGACGGCTACGGCCCCCGGCCGGACGCCGAGGAGGACGAGACGGCCGCCCGTGCGGCCCGGCTGATCGCGGAGGCGTTCGAGAACGGCACGGCGGCGCCGTACATGGGCATCCGCATGAAGTGCATGGAGGCGGCCGTTCGCGACCGGGGGATCCGCACGCTCGACATCTTCCTCACCGGTCTGATGGAGGCCGGAGGTCTGCCCGACGGGCTGGTCCTGACGCTGCCGAAGGTGACGTATCCCGAACAAGTCAGTGCCATGGTCCGCCTTCTCGAGGCCTTCGAGAAGGCGCGCGGCCTAGAGCCCGGCCGGATCGGCTTCGAGATCCAGATCGAGACCAGCCAGGCCATCCTCGCCACCGACGGCACCGCGACCGTCGCCCGGATGATCCAGGCCGCCGAGGGCCGCGCCACCGGTCTGCACTACGGAACCTTCGACTACAGCGCCTGCCTCGGCGTGTCCGCCGCCTACCAGGCCAGCGACCACCCGGCCGCCGACCACGCCAAGGCGATCATGCAGGTCGCGGCCGCGGGGACGGGCGTACGCGTGTCGGACGGCTCGACGAACGTGCTGCCCATCGGCCCGACCGCCAAGGTCCACGACGCCTGGCGGCTGCACTACGGCCTCACCCGCCGCGCCCTGGCCCGCGCCTACTACCAGGGCTGGGACATGCACCCCCGCCACATCCCCACCCGCTACGCCGCCGTCTTCGCCTTCTACCGCGAGGGCTTCGAACAGGCCGCCGCCCGCCTCGCCCGCTACGCCAACCGCACGGGCGGTGACGTCATGGACGAGCCCGCCACCGCCAAGGCCCTCAGCGGCTACCTGCTGCGTGGCCTCGACTGCGGCGCCCTCGACATCGCCGAGGTCGCCCGCCTGTCCGGCCTGACCCGGGCGGACCTGGAGGGCTTCGCGGCACCGAGGCGGGGGGACCTTACGGTCTCCGGCAAGTAGCGGGCCTGTCACAGCGGTCACGGCCGGCCGGCGCTGTCACCCCTGCCCCGTAGTGTGTACGGCACGCACGGACGGGTCACAGGAACGGGGCGGCGGTGTCTTCGGGGGAGTACGGGCAGACGGACGGGATCGGGCGGGTGCTGGCCGGGCGCTATCGGGTCGTGGCGCAGCTCGGGCGCGGCGGCATGGGCGTCGTGTGGCGGGCCGTCGACGAGGTGCTGGGGCGTGAGGTCGCCGTCAAGGAACTGCGGACGTACACGGACGCCGACGGGCCCGAACTCGCCGGTATGCGACTGCGGATGCAGCGCGAGGCCCGGGCGGCGGCCAGGGTGCGGCATCCCGGCGTCGTGGCCGTGCACGACGTCACCGAGGTCGACGGCCGTCCGCTGATCGTCATGGAACTGGTGGACGGGCCGTCCCTGGACGACGTCCTGCGCGAGCGCGGCACCCTCGACGCGTGCGAGGCGGCCGGGATCGGCGCCAAGGTCATGGACGCCCTGGCCGCCGCCCACCGCGCGGGCGTCCTGCACCGTGACGTGAAGCCGGGCAACATCCTGCTCGACCGCTCGGGCCGCGTCGTCCTCACCGACTTCGGCATAGCCACCATGGAGGACCCGGGCGACGGCTCGGCCACCCACCTCACCCGCAGCGGCGAACTCGTCGGCTCCCTGGACTACCTGGCACCCGAACGCGCCCAGGGCGCCGACCCCGGCCCCGCCTCCGACATCTGGGCCCTGGGTGCCACGCTGTTCGCGACGGTCGAGGGCGCCGCGCCCTTCCGCCGTACGTCCACCTTCTCCACCCTCACCGCCATCGTCAGCGAGCCCCTGCCCGAAACCCGCCGCGCCGGTCCCCTGGCGCCCGTGCTCCAGCGGCTGCTGGACAAGCGTCCCGAGTCCCGCCCGGAGGCCGACGAGGCACGGGAGCTGTTGCAGGCGGTGGCGGACTCGGACGGTACGGATGCGCCGACGACGACGCTGAGGCGTACGGCGGGCGCTCCGGCCGTACCTCCGGGTCTCGGGCCGCCGGAGGCGACGGGGTCCGCAGGGCAGGGGGACGGGGCCGGGGCCCCGGGATTCGGTCCGGTGCAGCAGGGCGGGTCCGGTGCGCCGGGGTTCGGTTCTGCGGAGGCTGCGGGAACGGCCACGCCCGGGTTCGGTCCCGTGGAGCCTGCGGCAACGGCCGCGCCGGGCTTCGGGGCGGCAGAGCAAGCGGTGCCGGGGGCGCCGGGTCATGCGCCTCCCGCATCATCACCGCCGCCGTCCGGCCCGGCCCCCGCGTCCATGCCCGGTACCTCCCCTCCCACCGGCCCCATGTCCGCCTCCACCCCACCCCGCCGCAAGGGCGGCCGTGCCCTCCTCGCCGGCGCGGCCCTCACCGTCGTCCTCGTCACGGCAGGTACCACCGTCGCCCTGCTGAACGACCAGGGAGACGCCGAAGCCGGGAAGCCGCCCGCCACGTCCGCCACCTCCGCCGGCGCCGGTGCCTCGGCGGCAGGCCGGGCCGACGCCGGTCGCACCGGCGACCCCGAGGCCACGGAGGAGGGCGACGACAAAACCCCGACGGCGACCAGGGCCCCGAGCGGCAGGACCGACACCAACCCCACCGGCCGGGCCGACACGTCCTCCCCGGCCAAGACCTCGGGGAGCGGCACCAACGGCGGTACCTCCGGCGGCGGTTCCGGTGACGGTGGTACGACGGGCGGAGGCGGCACGACAGGCGGCGGTACGGCGACCACCCCGGCCGCCTCATGCCGGTCCGTCGGCGGCGGCAAGTACAACTGCGAGGTCTGGCGCACCGCCAAGTCGTACACCGCCTCCGGCATGGAGGCCGGCGTCCTCAACGAGGGCACCAGCTACTTCTACTGCCAGCAGAACCTGGGCCGCCGCGAGACGTACGGCGAGTGGACCAACGTCTGGTGGGCGAAGACGGACGACGACAGCGGCAACACGAACGTCTACGTCAGCGACGTCTACATCAAGGGCGGCGACAACGACGAGCCGGTGCCGGGGCTCCCGGTCTGCTGAACCCGTACGTGCCGCTCCAGGCCGGAAGCCGTCACCCGCTTCTCGTCCTTGAACAGCCGCGTACCGCGCTCGCACAACCGCCGGTCGGCTCGGGCCCGCGCGCAGAACTCCTCGGGCGTGACCCCGAACAGCTCCCGCAACCGGGCGGAGCCGACGAGGAGTTCGCTGAGCAGCGCCCGCTGGCCCGGGTGCGTGCGCGGGATGCCGGTGCCGTCGTGCAGGACGCCGTGGCGGTTGACGTACGCGTACACGCCTGGGAGCGTCACCCCGGCCCCCAGCTCGACCCGGACCTCGGACGCGGGCAGCCACCTACGGGCGTAGTTGCCGTTCGCCAGCGGCACACCCTCGCTCGCGTCGACCACCGCGAGCTGATCGGCGTCCAGCCAGATGACGAACAACTCCCTTACCGCGCCCGGCGCCTCGAAGGGCGACGCGGACACGTACCCCAGGCGGCTGACGTGCGCGGAGACGCCGACGTCGATGCCGGTGACCCGGGCCCTGACCATCGGGATGGGCGAGGTGATCCCGACCTCGGCCATCTTGTGGCGCAGTTGGGCCGGGCTGGCGTTGGAGCCCACGGCCAGGACGGGCGTGCGGCTCTCGTGCACGAGGTCGTCGAGGGGGAACAGGTGGTCCCCGTGCAGGAGCGTGGATTCCGGTGGCCACATGCCCGGGTAGAGCAACGGATGATCACGTGGCGCCTCGGCCAGACCCAGTGCCTCCAGGGTGCGGCCGTACACCTTGCGCAGGTTTCTCGTGAGGTCGTCCATGGGCCGCTCAGTCCGTCGGTGGCAGCTCGCCCGAGCCGCGGGTGATCAGCCGGGTCGGCAGCTCGATCCGCTCCGGGGTGAGCAGGGTGCCGTCCAGCTGGCGGAAGAGCCGCTCGGCGGCCGTACGGCCCAGGGCTGCCGCGTCCTGGGCGACGACCGTGACGCCCGGCTGGAGCAGGTCGGCGAGTTCGATGTCGTCGAAGCCCACGAGGGCGACACGGCGGGCCTGTTCGGCGAGGACGCGGATCACGGTGACCGTCACCCGGTTGTTGCCCGCGAAGACCGCGGTGACGGGGGAGGGGCCGGACAGCATCTCCTCGGCCGCCCGCCGCACCCGCCCGGGGTCGGTGACGCCCAGGGACATCCAGGAGTCCTCCACCGTTATGCCCGCGTCCTCCATGGCGGTCCGGTAGCCGCGCAGCCGTTCGGCGGCGGTGTGGATGCGCGGCATGTCACCGATGAAGCCGATCCGCCGGTGCCCGTGGGCGATGAGGTGGGCCACGCCGTCGCGGGCACCGCCGAAGTTGTCCGACAGGACGACATCGGCGTCGATCTGTCCGGCCGGACGGTCCACGAACACCGTCGCGACACCGGCCTTCAGCTCGGGCTCCAGATAGCGGTGGTCGTCGCCGGCCGGAATCACCACGAGCCCGTCCACCCGCCGTGCGCACAGCGCCAGCACCAACTCCTGCTCGCGGTCCGGGTCCTCCGCGCTGGAACCGTTGATCAGCAGTGCTCCATGGGCGCGGGCCACCTCCTCGACGGCGCGGCTGAGCGGGCCGTAGAACGGGTCCGCGAGGTCCTCCAGGACCAGCCCGATACTGGCGGTGCGGCCCTTGCGCAGTACCCGCGCGCTGTCGTTGCGGCGAAAGCCGAGCGCGTCGATGGCCTCCTGGACGCGGCGCTCCGTCTCCGGCGTGACCCCCGGCTCCCCGTTGACCACACGCGAGACCGTTTTCAGCCCGACACCGGCCCGCGCGGCCACGTCCTTCATGGTCGGACGGTTGCCGTAGCGGGTGCCGGACAGACGGTCTGCTCGGCTGTGGGTCTCGGGCACGATGCGGTGTCCTGTCCTGTCGTCCACGGGGGTGTGGCGATCCATGATGTTGTATGAGGATGTGGCGTCGAGCATAGAGCCTGGACAACGTTGTCAGATGCGGGAGACACTGTCCACCGCAATCTCCGGCCTGCGCCCCCACCGCGAGACCGGCCTGCTGGTTCTTCATGGTTGTTCTCTGGTTGTCCATGTCTGACGGGGAGATCCGACACTGATGCACACCGACCTCGTGGCCGCGCTCGACATCGGCGGCACCAAGATCGCCGGGGCGCTGGTCGACGGCCACGGCCGGATCCAGGCCCGCGCGCAGCGCGCCACGCCCGCACGGGAGGACGGCGAGACCGTCATGCGGGCCGTCGAGGAGGTGATCGGCGAGCTGACCGCATCGCCTCTGTGGGGACGGGCAACGGCGCTCGGGATCGGCAGTGCGGGCCCGGTGGACGCCTCCACGGGCACGGTGAGCCCGGTGAACGTGCCCGGCTGGCGCGACTACCCCCTGGTCCAGCGGGTGCGTGCCGCAGCCGGTGGGCTGCCCGTCGAGCTGATCGGCGACGGTGTCGCGATCACGGCCGCCGAGCACTGGCAGGGCGCGGCCCGCGGCCACGACAACGCCCTGTGCATGGTGGTCTCGACGGGCGTCGGCGGCGGTCTGGTCCTCAACGGTCAGCTGCATCCGGGCCCGACCGGCAACGCCGGCCACATCGGGCACATCAGCGTCGACCTCTACGGCGACTCGTGCCCGTGCGGTTCGCGCGGCTGCGTGGAGCGGATCGCCAGCGGCCCCAACATCGCCCGGCGAGCGTTCGAGAACGGCTGGCGGCCCGGCCCGGACGGCGACGCCTCCGCCGCCTCGGTGGCCGCCTCCGCCCGCGCCGGCGACCCGGTCGCGGTGGCTTCCTTCGAGCGGGCCGCCCAGGCGCTGGCCGCGGGGATCGCGGCCACCGCCACCCTCGTGGAGATCGATGTCGCCGTCATCGGCGGCGGTGTGGGCAAGGCGGGCGACGTGCTGTTCACGCCACTGCGCAGGGCCCTGAGCGACTACGCGACCCTGTCCTTCGTCCAGCGGCTGACGGTGACGCCCGCCCAGATGGGCACCGACGCGGGGCTGGTGGGCGCGGCCGCGGCGGCGCTCGCCAGACAGGCGGACGCGACTGCGGCGGGAGTCTGACGCACTGGGCAGGAACGTTCATTCGGAAGCTCGGTCGACCCGCACGGGTCGGCCGAGCTTCGTGGTTCACGGCACATCGTCGATTTTGAACATGTTCAATTTTTCGCGCTAGGCTTGCCCCACACGAAGGGGGAGCCCAATGAAGATCGTGATTCCCGGGGGAACCGGACAGGTGGGCACGGTCCTGGACCGCGCGCTGACCGCCGCGGGCCACGAGGTCGTCGTCCTGACACGACGACCGCGGCATGTGCGCGAGGTCGCCTGGGACGGGGAGACGCCGGGTGCGTGGGCCGAGGAGATCGACGGCAGCGACGTGGTGATCAACCTGGCCGGCCGCAGTGTCAGCTGCCGCTACACCGAGGCCAACCTGCGGGCCATGATGGATTCGCGGGTACGTTCCACGCGGGTCGTGGGTGAGGCGATCGAGGCCGCGGTGCGCCCGCCCCGTCTCTGGCTGCAGATGAGTACGGCCACTGTCTACGCGCACCGCTTCGACGCCCCGAACGACGAGGTGACGGGTGTGATCGGGGGCGACGAGGCCGGCGTACCCGACTACTGGGCCCACAGCGTGGAGATCGCCAGGAACTGGGAACTGGCCCAGCAGCAGGCGCGGACCCCGCACACCCGCAAGGTCGCCCTGCGCTCGGCGATGGTGATGAGCCCCGACCGCGGCGGCGTCTTCGACGTCCTGTCGTGGCTGGCGCGGCTCGGGCTCGGCGGCCCGGTCGCGGGAGGCGCCCAGTACGTGTCCTGGATCCACGACCGGGACTTCGTGCGCGCGGTCGAGTTCCTGATCGACCGCGACGACGTCGACGGGCCGGTGAACCTCGCCGCTCCCGGGCCGCTGCCGCAGCGCGCGTTCATGCGTGGGCTGCGCTCGGCGTGGCGTGTTCCGGCGGGCCTGCCCGCGACGAAGTGGATGGCGGAGATCGGCGCGTTCGTCCTGCGCTCCGACACCGAACTCCTGCTGAAGAGCCGCCGCGTGGTCCCCGGCCGGCTGCTCGACTCGGGGTTCGCCTTCGACCACGCCGAGTGGCCGGGAGCCGCCGAGGACCTGGTACGGCGGCTGCGTGGCGGGGCGGGGCCCGTCGGGCCGACCCCTCGGCGTCGACTTCCGGCACTGTCGCGATCACTTCAGCGCCGGGCGTGACCTGCGCGGCGGTTCGCCAGTTGATCCCGGTATGAAGAAGCGCAGCATGCTCGCCATCGCCTCCCTCGCCACCGGCTTCGTCGTCGCGGCGGTCTCCCCTTCCCACGCCGCGGGGGAGGAACTGGGTGACCTCGTCGTCGACAAGACCCTCAGCGCCCTCGACCAGACCGTCTCCAGCGACAGCCTGGCCGATGTCGACGAGGGCACCCTCGGCCAGAACGGCTGACGAGGTACGGGCTCAGCAGGACCGTGGCGCCGGCGCCCCCGGAAGGAGGGGGCGTCGGCGCCCCTTTGTGCGCCCTCAACTGCGGCTGGTTTCCGTGGCAGGGTGGAGCGGGCAAGCCTCAGGGGGCCAGTAGCAGAGGGGGAAACGTGATCGTCTGGGTCAACGGCGCGTTCGGTGCGGGGAAGACCACCACCGCACGGGAACTGATCGAACTGATCCCGAACAGCACGCTCTTCGACCCCGAGGTCATCGGCGGAGCACTCTGGCACCTGCTGCCGCCCAAACACCTCGCAGAGGTCGGCGACTTCCAGGACCTGCCGATCTGGCGACGGCTCGTGATCGACACGGCGGCCGCGATGCTCGCCGAGCTGGGCGGGACCCTGGTGGTCCCGATGACCCTCCTGCGCCAGGACTACCGGGACGAGATCTTCGGCGGCCTGGCCGCGCGCCGGATCGCCGTCCGGCATGTCCTGCTCGCCCCGGCGGAAACGATCCTGCGCGAGCGAATAGCCGGGCGGAAGATCCCGCCCGACCTGCCCGACGGCGAGATGCGGCAACGGCAGTGGGCGTACGACCACATCGAGCCGTACCGGGCCGCCCTGGCCTCCTGGCTCACCGCCGACGCGCACCCCGTCGACAGCGGGGCCCTCACGCCGTACGAGACCGCCGCCCGGATCGCGGCGGCCGTCAGCGCCGGGACCGTGCCCGTGTGCGACATCGTCCAGACGCCCGAGCCCACCGCCGAGACCCTCGCGGCGGGGGTCCTGCTCTTCGACGAGCAGGACCGGGTGCTGCTCGTGGATCCCACCTACAAGGCCGGCTGGGAGTTTCCCGGCGGCGTCGTCGAACCCGGCGAGGCGCCGGCCCGCGCCGGTGTGCGCGAGGTCGAGGAGGAGACCGGGATCCGCCTGGACGACGTACCCCGCCTCCTGGTCGTCGACTGGGAGCCGCCCGCACCCCCCGGTTACGGCGGTCTGCGCCTCCTCTTCGACGGCGGCCGGCTCGACTCCGCCGATGCTGCGCGGCTGCTGCTGCCCGGCCCCGAGCTGCGCGGCTGGCGCTTCGCCAGCGAGGAGGAGGCCGCCGACCTGCTGCCGCCCGTCCGCTACGAACGGCTGCGGTGGGCCCTGCGGGCGCGGGAACGCGGCGCGGCGATGTATCTGGAGGCCGGGATACCGGTCGGCTGATCCGCGATGAGGTCCCCGCCGCTGCCTGGCGCCGGCGGGGACTTCGGCGTGCCCCGGGTGGCGATCTCCGAGGGAGACGAGTGCCAAGCGGAGCCCGCGAGACCGTAGCAATACCTCTATGTGAGAGCTAACTGGACGCCGCGCTCTCGTCAACTCTTGGCAACGAGCGCAAACAATCACTTTTCAGCCACTTATCCGCCTTGACCGGACTCACGACGCGTTGCGAAAGTCCGCTCAGTCGCACGGCGACGGCAACGAGCGTCGCCCATGCCTTTCACCCAGGGGCACCTCCGCATGACGAGTCCCTCCACTTCGGCGACCGCGGAAACTCCGCTACAGCCTCAGCCCATATCCGGGACGTCCGAACGATGACGACGCAACACCAGCCGGTCCCGATCGGCACCGGCACCACGCTCCCGGCCGACGAACAACCGTCGGCCTCCCGGCCCGGCGGCCCCGCCATCGCGGGACGGTCACCGGCCCGCATGGCCTGGAACCGCATCAGGCGGGACAAGGTGACCATGGCCGCGTTCGTGGTCACCGTCCTGTTCATCCTGATCGCGCTCCTGGCCCCGGTGCTCACGGCGCTCACCGGCTGGGGCCCCATCACCCCGGACGGGAAGGCCATCGACCCGGACACGGGCAACTTCCCCCGCGGTTCTCTGGGCGGTATCAGCCTCGACCACCTGCTGGGGGTCGAGCCGGGCACGGGATACGACCTGTTCGCCCGGATCGTCTACGGCCTGCGCACCTCGCTCGTGGTCGGCTTCGCGTCGGCCGTGCTGTCCACCGTCGCCGGAGTGGTGGCCGGCCTCGCGGCAGGCTATTCGGGCGGCTGGGTCGACTCCCTGCTGTCACGGGCCATGGACGTGATGCTGGCGTTCCCGCAGTTGCTGTTCATCATCGCGCTCACCCCGGTCATCCAGAACGCGCTGCAGACCAACAGCCACGGCGGTACCGACGAGAACCTCCGGCTGCTGGTCCTGGTCCTCAACATCGCGGTGTTCGCCTGGGCCTACACCGCCCGCCTGGTGCGCGGGCAGGTACTTTCCCTGCGCGAGCGGGAGTTCGTCGACGCCGCGCGGATCATGAGCGCCGGCCGAGGGCACATCCTCTTCCGCCAGCTGCTGCCGAACCTCTGGGCACCGATCCTGATCTCCTTCGCGCTCGCCGTCCCGCAGAACATCACCACCGAGGCGGCCCTGTCGTACCTGGGTGTGGGCGTCATCCCGCCCAACCCGGACTGGGGAGCCCTGCTCTCGGACGCCTCCCAGTTCTTCCTGCAGGACCCGATGTACCTGTTCGTCCCCGGTGTCCTGCTCCTCGTCCTCGTCCTCGCACTCAACCTCCTCGGAGACGGAGTCCGGGACGCCCTCGATCCCCGCGCAGGCCGTAGCTGACGCGTTGCCCTGAGCGCCGGCCCGGACGGACCCCGTAAAGGGCCGCCCGAAGCCGGACCAGTTCCAGAACGGAGTGTTTGCCGATGACGCGCAGAACGCGCACCCTCGCCCTCACGGCGTCCGCCGTGGCGATAGCCCTGGGGGCCACCGCATGCGGGGGCTCCTCCAGCACCACCAGCAGTGGTGCCCCGACGAAGGGGGGCACGCTGACGATCCTCAACGATGCCGACTACGACCATCTCGACCCCCAGCGGGCCTACACGACCGAGGGTTCGAGCATGGACGAGGAGATCGTCCGCACCCTCACCGGCTGGGACGAGACGGGCTCGACGCCGAAGCTGGTCGGCGACCTGGCCACCGACACGGGGGCGCCCAGCAAGGGCGCCACCGTGTGGACCTTCCATCTGCGCCACGGGATCAAGTACCAGGACGGCACCGAGGTCACTGCCCAGGACGTCAAGTACGGCGTCGAGCGGACGTTCTCTCCGGACATCAACGGCGGCCCGCCGTACGCCAGTCAGTGGCTGGTGGGCGGCTCCACGTACCAGGGCCCCTACAAGGGGCAGCAGCTCAGCTCCATCCGGACGCCGGACAAGTACACTATCGCCTTCCATCTGAACCAGCCCGTCGCCGACTTCAACGAGACGACGGCCATGACCGGGTGGTCCGCCGTGCCCAAGGCCCACGACACCGGCGCGACGTACGACACGCACGTCTGGTCCGACGGGCCGTACATGATGAAGTCGTACGCCAAGAACAAGGAACTCGTCCTCGTCCGGAACAAGAACTGGAGCCCGACGACCGACCCGATCCGCGAACAGAACGTCGACGAGATCGACGTGAAGTTCGGTCAGGACCAGGCCGCCATCGACCAGCAGATCAAGTCCGACGCCGGCACCGCCCAGACGTCGATCATGCAGACGCCGATCGCCGGCTCCGACCTGACGCCGATCGCGGGCGACGCGTCGCTCAAGTCGCGCTATTACAAGATCCCGGCCCCGGGGATCAACTACATGGCGATCAACACGAGTCGGGTCAAGGACGTGAGGGTGCGTCAGGCGATCGAGGACGTCGTCGACAAGACCACCGCCCGCGGTGCCTTCGGCGGTTCGGCCTACGGCGACTACGCGACCTCGGTGCTGAGCCCCGGCATCGGCGGCTACAAGAAGTTCGACCTGTACAGCGCCGATCCCGCGGGTGACCTCGCCAAGGCCAAGGCGCTGATGAAGCAGGCCGGCAATCCCAAGCCCACCATGTCGCTCGCGGTGGAGAACATCACCACGCATGAGCACTTCGCCGACGCGGTGAAGACCTCGCTCGGGAAGATCGGCATCACCGTCAACATCACCCCGATCGACGCGGCGAACTACTTCAGCACCGTGGACAACGTGAAGAACCAGTACGACCTGACCTGGGGCGACTGGATCGCGGACTGGCCGAACGCCTCCACCGTCCTGCCCGTCCTGTTCGACGGAGCCCAGATCGCGAAGCTGCCGCAGTCCAACCAGGACCTGTCGTACCTGAACGACGCGAAGGTCAACGCGCAGATCGACAAGATCTCCAGGATGACCGGCATCAACGAGGCCAACACCGCCTACGGAAACCTGGACGAGCAGATCATGAAGGACGCCGCCGTCGTCCCGCTGATGTACATGAACTTCAGCGAGCTGGCGGGCTCCAAGGTCGGCGGCGTCATCCCGGACACCATCCTCGCCGAGCCGAGCCTGGTGCACGCCTACGTCAACCACTGACGCCCCCTCCGTCCGCCCCCCCGCCGGCGGTGCGCCGCCGGCGGGGGCCTCCCCCTCACGTCAGGTCCCGGGACGACATGCTTCGCTATCTCATCCGACGTCTGCTGGCAGCGGCCGCGATCCTGATGGTGATCACCGTGATCACCTTCGTCATCTTCTACGCCCTGCCCTCCGACCCCGCACTCCTGGCCTGCGGAAAGACCTGCTCGCCCTCCCGGTTGGAGGAGATCAGGCACTCGCTGGGCCTCGACCGGACCTTCGTCACGCAGTTCTGGGAGTTCTTCAAGGGGCTCTTCGTCGGCCGTGACTTCGGCGACCAGAGTGTGCGCGTGCACTGCGGCGCGCCCTGCCTCGGGGTCTCCTTCCAGACCGACACGCCGGTCCTCACCACCCTGTTGGACGACTTCCCGGCGGACCTGTCGCTCGGCCTCGGCTCCGCGGTGGTCTTCCTCGTCCTGGGCGTCGGCCTCGGCACGGTCGCCGCCGTGCGCAGGGGCCGGGCCGCGGACAAGGCGGCGGTCGGACTGGCGCTGGTCGGCGTCTCCGTGCAGATCTACTTCATCGGTCTGCTGCTGCTCTTCCTGTTCGTCGACAAGTGGCAGATCCTCCCCGCGGCCGGCTACACACCGTTCACCCGGAACCCGGCCGCCTGGTTCCAGGGGCTCGTCCTGCCGTGGGCCACCCTGGTCATCGTCTACCTCGCGCTGTACACCCGGCTCACCCGCTCCTCCATGCTGGAGGTCTTCGCCGAGGACTACATGCGCACCGCCCGCGCCAAGGGACTGCCCGTCGCCAAGGTCGTCCTCAAGCACGGCCTGCGGGCCGCGATCACCCCGATCATCACCATCTTCGGCATGGACGTCGGCTCGCTGATCGGCGGCTCCGCCGTCATCACCGAGTCGGTCTTCGGCATCAACGGCATCGGCAAGCTGGCGGTGGACTCGGTGCAGAACTCCGACCTGCCGGTCATCCTCGGCACCACGCTCTTCGCCGCCACGTTCGTCGTGCTCGCCAACGTGGTCGTCGACGTGGTGTACGGCCTCGTCGACCCCCGCGTACGCCTCGCCTGAGCCGCCCCAAGCCCCCCGTCGTCACAAGGACAAGCCAGTGACCCTGCACACCTCACCGCAGCCCACGGACGTCACGACGACGTCCACCGCCTTCCTCGACGTACGGGACCTGCGGGTGCACTTCCCCACCGAGGACGGCGTCGTCAAGTCCGTCGACGGAGTCTCCTTCACCCTGGAGAAGGGCCGAACGCTCGGCATCGTCGGCGAGTCCGGATCGGGAAAGTCGGTGACCTCGCTGGCCCTGCTCGGGCTGCACAAGGGCACCCGCGCCACCGTCTCCGGCGAGATCCTGCTGGAGGGCAGGGAACTCGTCGCCCTGCCGGAGCACGAGATGCGCGCGCTGCGCGGCAGGACCGTGTCGATGATCTTCCAGGACCCGCTGTCCGCCCTGCACCCGTACTTCACCGTCGGTGCGCAGATCGCCGAGGCGTACCAGGTGCACCACAGGGTCTCCAGGAAGGAGGCCCGGGACCGCGCCGTGGAGATGCTGAAACGGGTCGGCATCCCGCAGCCCGAACGGCGGGTGAAGGACTACCCGCACCAGTTCTCCGGCGGCATGCGGCAGCGCGCCATGATCGCCATGGCGCTGGTCTGCGACCCCGCGCTGCTCATCGCCGACGAGCCCACGACCGCTCTGGACGTCACCGTCCAGGCGCAGATCCTGGACCTGATCCGCGATCTGCAGGAGGAGTTCGGCTCCGCCGTCATCCTCATCACCCACGACCTCGGCGTGGTGGCCGACGTCGCCGACGACATCCTGGTGATGTACGGCGGCCGCCGCATCGAGTACGGCACCGTACGTGACGTGCTGAAGCGCCCCGAACACCCCTACACCTGGGGCCTGTTGCAGTCGGTGCCGCGCATCGGCGGCGACGTGAGCCGACGGCTGAACCCCGTCCCCGGCACCCCGCCGAGCCTGATCAACCTTCCGGGCGGGTGTGCCTTCCATCCGCGCTGCGCCCACAAGGGCCGGGTGCCGGAGGGACGTTGCGCGGTGGAACGGCCGGAACTGCGGGCGGTCGACGGCACCGACGCGCACCTGGCCGCGTGCCACCTGACCGCGCGGGCGAAGCAGGAGATCCGCGGTGAGAGCGGGAACAGGAGCATGGCGTGAGCACCGACCGGCAGTCGCAGACTCCGCCGACCGACGCGCCGCTGCTCGAGGTCAGGGGGCTGCACAAGCACTTCCCCATCCGCCAGGGCATCGTGTTCCAGCGGCAGATCGGGGCCGTCCGTGCCGTCGACGGCATCGACTTCTCGGTCGGGGCCGGTGAGTCGCTGGGCCTGGTGGGCGAGTCCGGCTGCGGCAAGTCGACCACGGGCCGCCTGGTGACCCGGCTGCTGGAACCCACGGGCGGTTCCATCGTGTTCGACGGCGAGGACATCACCCACAAGCCGGCGGCGAAGCTCCGGGAGCCGCGCCGCAACCTCCAGATGATCTTCCAGGACCCGTACTCCTCGCTGAACCCCCGGCACACGGTCGGCACCATCATCGAGACGCCGATGAGACTCAACGCCGTCGACCCGCCCCAGGGGCACAAGAAGCGGGCGCAGGAGCTGTTGGAGACGGTGGGGCTCAACCCCGAGCACTACAACCGCTACCCGAACGAGTTCTCCGGCGGCCAGCGTCAGCGCATCGGCATCGCTCGCGCCCTGGCCCTGCGGCCCAAGCTCATCGTGGCCGACGAACCGGTGTCGGCGCTGGACGTCTCCATCCAGGCCCAGGTCGTCAACCTGCTGCAGGACCTGCAACGGGAGTTCCGCATCGCCTTCCTCTTCATCGCTCACGACCTCGCCGTGGTGCGCCACTTCTCGGAGCGGGTCGCGGTGATGTACCTCGGCAGGATCGTCGAAGTGGCCGACCGGGAGTCGCTTTACGCGCGGCCGCAGCACCCCTACACGCGTGCGTTGCTGTCCGCCGTCCCGGAGGCCGACCCGGACCTCGCACAGGGGCGCGAACGCATCCGCCTGGCCGGGGACGTACCCTCGCCGATCGACCCGCCCTCCGGCTGCCGGTTCCGCACCCGCTGCCCCAAGTTCGCGCAACAGCTCACCGAGGAGGAACGCACCGCCTGCGTGGAGCGGGAACCCGAGCTGCTCGACCGGGGCGACGGCAACCCGGTCGCCTGTCACTACGCGGAGAGCGTGGCACCGCTGTCGTAGAGGGCGCCGCGGATCTCCTGGTACGGGTAGGGCGTGAGCTTGCCCTCCCGCTCCAGTCGCCGGAAGAAGTCGTTCAGCACGGCTGTGAGGGGCGCGTGGCGGGTGATGATCGCGGTGGCCGCCGACGGCATGCCCTCGGGGCGCGCACCGTCGGCGCACGCGCGTACGAACGCCTCGCGGTCGTCACGGTCGTACCCGTGCAGGGCGGTCGCGAGCCAGTTCACGAAGTACGAGGTGGCGTAGGCGCGGTCGTAGTCGCGGTGTCGGTCGAAGAAGACCCGCTCCTGCGGGGTGAGACGGAAGCGGGAGGACAGTGCGAGGCCGTAGTCGGCGAAGTAGAGCTGCCTGCCGTCAGTGAGGATGTTCTCGAAGTGGGCGTCGAAATGGTGGAGTTCACGCGCCTGAAGGAAGTCGGCGGCCTCGGTCAGACCTTGCTCCACCAGCGCGCAGGCGGCGTCGGCGTCCGGCGTGCGGATCCGTGCGTCGAGCCAGTCGTGGAGGGTGTACGGGACGTACTCCAGGAACAGGGTCAGGCTCGCGGTGGCCGTCCGCAGGGCCTCGATGCGCTCACGCACCTGAGGGCCGCCGCCCCAGTCGGCGACGACCCGGTCCACGTCGGCCAGTTCCTCCGGCAGCGGCTGGGGCTCGTCGGGCAGGACCCGCCAGTGGTGCGTCAGCGGGAAGCCCGAGAACGCCCCGCCGACCACCCCGTTGGTCGTCATCGTGTGCACGGCGAGCTCCCGCCACGCCCCGAAGCCGGGCCCGCCGATGCCGTAGTGGCAGAAGGACGGCAGGCCGAACAGGTTCGCCGTGGACCGGGCGTGCTCCGGGAGCAGTTCGCTGTCCGTCAGCGGCACGCGTTTGACGAAGACCCGTCGGCCCTCCACCTCGACGTGCAGGCCCCGCCCGCCGATCCCGGTGCCGACGGGCACGCCGGACGCCACCAGGTCGGCGAGCTCGCGGTCGCCGAGCAGGGCGAGGGACGTGGCGAGGCCAATGTGGGCGGCGAGACGCGCGGTGCGGGACATGAGCCCCATCCTCACGGCGCAGCCGGGTACCCGTCCGCCGACTTCCGAAGGACGGCCGAGGCGTGCCCGAGCACCGGGTCACCGTGGCCGAAACAGGCCAGGTCGGTGTCCAGCGCCGCCAGCCGCCGGAAGGAGGCGAGGGCCTGGTCGCGGTCGAGGTTGAACACACCGAGCATCACGGCCCCGTCGACCGGGGACGCGGCGACGGCGTCTCCCGTGAACAGCACGCCGTGCCGCGGCAGACGGATCGCGATGCTGCCGTGCGTGTGGCCGGGGACGTGGACGACCTGCGCTCCGCCGCCGAAATCGAGGAGGTCGCCGTCGGACAGCTCGGTGACCTGCGGCGGCCGCGCGAACTCCCCCTGGGGCAGGTGCCGTACGGCCTCCGCGTGCAGGGGGCGTTCCCAGTCCTCGAACACCGGTGGCGGGCCGGGGGCCTCACCCCGTACGACGGGCGCGTCCAGGCGGTGGGCCAGCACCTCGGCTCCGGTCGACGCCGCCAGCTCACCGGTGCCGCCCACGTGGTCCTCGTGGAAGTGGGTGAGCACGATCCGCCGTACGCGCCCCAGGGGTGCGGCGAGTTCGGCGATCGATGCTCCGGCCCCCGCGGGCCCGGCGTCGATCAGCGTCAACTCGTCGCCGTCGCGCCAGACATAGGCCTGGCCGACCGGGAAACGCAGGAGGTGCAGGCGCGGGAGTAGTCCGATGACGTCCATCGGACGACCGTACGAAGGGCCCCGTCCGGTGACGAGGGCCCTCTGCCGACAGCAGAGCGGGACGTCCGGTCAGCTCGCCGCGTAGTTGCGCAGGAACAGCGCCTCCGCCACCGACAGCCGCTCCAGTTCCTCCGGGGACACGCTCTCGTTCACCGCGTGGATCTGCGCCTCCGGCTCGCTCAGGCCGATGAGGAGGACCTCCGCGTGCGGGTAGAGGGCGGCGAGGGTGTTGCACAGGGGGATGGAGCCGCCCTGGCCGGCGTACTGCATCTCCTGGCCGGGGTACGCGACCGCCATCGCCTCGGCCATCGCCGCGTACGCCGGGCTGGTCGTGTCCGCGCTGAACGGCTGGCCCTGGCCGATCTGCTCGGTGCGCACCCGGGCGCCCCACGGGGTGTGCGTCTCCAGGTGGGCCTCCAGCAGCTTGGTCGCCTCGGCCGCGTCGAGGCCCGGCGGCACGCGCAGGCTGATCAGCGCGCGGGCGCTCGACTGCACCGACGGGGTGGCGCCGACGACCGGCGGGCAGTCGATGCCGAGGACCGTGACGGCGGGACGGGCCCAGATGCGGTCGGCGACCGTGCCGGAGCCGATCAGCCGCACGCCGTCCAGCACCTTGGCGTCCTGGCGGAACTGCTCCTCGTCGTACTGCAACCCGTCCCAGGAGGTCTCCGGCGTGAGCCCGTCGACCGTGGTCGAGCCGTCCTTTGCGCGCAGCGAGTCGAGTACGCGGATCAGGGCGCCGAGCGCGTCGGGGGCGGCGCCGCCGAACTGGCCCGAGTGCAGGTTGCCCTCGAGCGTGTCGATCCGGACGCGGACCAGGGTCATGCCGCGCAGGGTGGAGGTGACCGTCGGCAGGCCGACCCGGAAGTTGCCCGCGTCGCCGATGACGATGGTGTCGGCCTCCAGGAGCTCGGGGTGTTCCTCGGCGTACCGCTCCAGGCCGCCGGTGCCCTGCTCCTCCGAACCCTCGGCGATGACCTTGACGTGGACGGGGACACCGCCGTTGGCCTTGAGCGCGCGCAGCGCGAGCAGATGCATGATCACGCCGCCCTTGCAGTCGGCGGCCCCACGCCCGTACCAGCGGCCGTCGCGCTCGGTCAGCTCGAAGGGCGGGGTCGTCCAGGCGGCCTCGTCCAGCGGCGGCTGCACGTCGTAGTGGGCGTACAGCAGGACCGTCTTGGCGCCCGCGGGGCCGGGCAGGTAGCCGTACACCGACTGCGTGCCGTCGGGGGTGTCGAGCAGGGCCACGTCCTCGAAGCCCTCGGCGGTGAGCGCGTCGGCGACCCAGCGGGCGGCGCCCTCGCTCTCGCTCTTCGGGAACTGGTCGAAGTCCGCCACCGACTTGAAGGCCACCAGCTCGGTGAGCTCCGCCCTCGCCCTCGGCATCAGCGAGGCGACGGTCTCGGCGACCGGATTCGACGACATGGGCACGCTCCTTGTGGGTGCGACGTTGTACCGATGAGTGCCGTAGATCCTCCCACAGCGGTCTGTGGGGACGTCCGCCGTAGGATGCGGAGGGACAGGTGCGGCAGCGGCTTGATCGGGAGCAGTAGACCATCGTGAGCAGCGAGAACTCTTCGGCGGACGACTCTTCGGCGGACGACGTGCAGCGGGTGTGGGACGTCGTCGTGGTGGGCGCGGGACCCGCGGGGGCGTCGGCCGCCTATGCGGCTGCGGTCGCGGGGCGGCGCGTGCTGTTGCTGGAGAAGGCCGAGCTGCCGCGCTACAAGACGTGCGGCGGCGGCATCATCGGCCCCTCGCGCGACTGCCTGCCGCCCGGCTTCGAGCTGCCGTTCCGGGACCGGGTGCACGCGGTGACGTTCTCGCACAACGGCCGCTTCGCCCGCACCCGCCGCTCCAAGCAGATGCTGTTCGGCCTGATCAACCGGCCCGAGTTCGACCAGCAGCTGGTCGAGCACGCCCAGAAGGCGGGCGCCGAGCTGCGGACGGGTGTCACCGTCCAGCGGGTCGAGCAGCACGGCTCGTCCGTGCCGGACCGGCGCACGGTCGCGGTGGTCCTGCAGGGCGGCGAGACGGTGCTCGCGCGTGCCGTCGTCGGCGCGGACGGCAGCGCCAGCCGCATAGGAGCACATGTCGGCGTGAAGCTCGACCAGGTGGACCTCGGCCTGGAGGCGGAGATCCCGGTGCCGGAGACGGTCGCCGAGGACTGGAAGGGACGGGTGCTCATCGACTGGGGCCCGATCCCCGGCAGTTACGGCTGGGTGTTCCCCAAGGGGGACACGCTCACGGTCGGTGTGATCTCCGCGCGCGGTGAAGGCGCCGCGACCAAGCGGTACTTGGAGGACTTCATCGGCCGGCTCGGCCTCGCCGGCTTCGAACCGAGCATCTCCTCCGGCCACCTGACCCGCTGCCGTGCCGACGACTCACCGCTGTCGCGCGGGCGGGTGCTGGTGTGCGGGGACGCGGCGGGGCTCCTGGAGCCGTGGACCCGCGAGGGCATCTCGTTCGCGCTGCGCTCCGGCCGGCTCGCGGGCGAGTGGGCGGTCCGGATCGCGGAGGCGCACGACGCGGTGGACACCCGTCGCCAGGCCCTGAACTACGCGTTCGCGATCAAGGCAGGGCTCGGCGTCGAGATGAGCGTCGGAAAGCGGCTGCTGATCGCGTTCGAGCGGCGTCCCGGCCTGTTCCACGCGGGGCTGACCGGTCTTCGCCCGGTCTGGAAGGCGTTCATGGACATCACCCGCGGCGCGACGTCGCTGGGCGAGATCGTCCGCACCCGTCCGATGGCCCAGCGCGCCCTGACCGCACTGGACCGGCGCCAGGCGGGTCCCGCCGCCGACGCCGCCGACGCCGCCGACGTCAGCTCGTGACCGTGATCCGGAAGACCGGGTGGTCGGGGGCGATCCGGCGCAGATCGGCGTCCGGCGAGTTTGGGCCGACGCCGTTGAAGAAGACGCCGACCTCGGCCTTCCAGCGCTTGAGGTAGGCACGCAGCAGCGGAACCTTGTCGTCGTCGGTGACCTCGGTCGCGGTGAACACGTCCACGTTCTTGCCGAGGTGCAGTTCACCGCCGCCTGCCGCACGCATGTTGTGCGTCCACTGGACGTGACCGCGAGGGGCGACCAGGAACTGCTCTCCGGCCACGGTCAGCAGGTTCACGGGGGTGGTCCGCCACTCGCCGCTCTTGCGGCCGCGGACCGCCAGGACCCGGGAGCCCCAGACGCTGATGCCCCGGCGGGTCATCCATGCCACGGCACGGTTGAAGACGTTGACGGTGAACCAGCCGGGCTTCTTGACGTGCGTGGACATGGAGACCCCCAAAGAATGAGAAGAGCGACGCTCTCTATTGCGAGCACTGCTCTCGCTTGATGCACAGTCTGCCGGAGGTCGGGGATCCAGTGCAAGAGCACTGCTCTCTTTCTTGTTCAGTGCTCTTGTTTGTGTGCACCGCTCTCCTTTCATGGGACACTGACCTCATGAGCAGCACCGCACACGGCGCCCGAGCCCGCGCCAGGATCGAAGTCACCGCGGCCATCAAGGACGAGGCGCGCAGACAGCTCGCCGCCGAAGGGGCCACCAAGCTCTCGCTGCGTGCCGTGGCGCGCGAACTCGGCATGGTCTCCTCCGCGCTGTACCGCTATTTCCCCAGCCGCGACGACCTGCTCACCGCGCTCATCATCGATGCCTACGACTCCCTCGGCGAGACCGCGGAGCAGGCGCATGCCGCTGCCGCCGACGCCGGGCCCGTCCGGCGCTGGTCGGCGGTGTGCGAGGCCGCGCGCGCGTGGGCGCTCGGGCACCCGCACGAGTACGCGCTGATCTACGGATCGCCGGTGCCCGGCTACACCGCGCCGCAGACCACCGTCCCGGCCGCCGCCCGCGTCGGCCTCGTCCTCGTCGCCATCCTGCGCGACGCCCATCAGGGCCCCGGTCTGACCACGTCCCCGCTGCCCGCCGAACTGCGGGCCGAAGCCGACCGGATGACCGCCGACCTCGCCCCGGACCTCCCGCCCGAGACGGTCACGGCGCTCGTCGCGGCCTGGGCCCAGCTGTTCGGGCTGATCGGGTTCGAGCTGTTCGGGCAGTTCAACCGCGTGGTGGAGGACCGTGAGCCGTTCTTCCGGCAGGCGGTGGCGCAACTCGCCCGCGGGGTGGGGCTGATGGATCGGCGGCAGGGGGAAGACGAGAAGGGCTGAGCGCTGATCCCTCCTCTCTCGTGGGAGCGGTTGGCACCGAAGGGTGGGCCGGGTGCCGGCCCTCAGGCCGTCGGCACCGCGCTGACCATCCTGGTCGACGCCACCCTCATCCGGGTGGTGCTGCTTCCGGTGACGATGCGGCTCGCGGGGCGCGCGAACTGGTGGGCGCGAAGCGGCTGCGCCGCTGCGGATCAGGGAGCCCGGGGCAGCCGACGTACTTCGGGGGGAGTACGTGTGATCACCGCGCTCGGCGGACGCCGCCGACGGCCCCCGGCGTCTAGCGTGGCGGTCATGGACGTGGAGCGCGTACGCGGGGGCGGCCCGCCGCACTGGTGGCGGCACGGGCCGCCGTGGCTGAACCACGGGGACGCGAAGGAGCGGCGTCCCCGGTGGCCGTGGCGTTCCACCGTGCTGTTCACCGTGTTCGTGCTCGCCGGGTCGAACTTCGCGGCCGCCGAGCAGGTCGGCGAGCGAGACCCCCTGGACCCCTTCGCGCGCGTGCTGCTGGTGCTGGCTTCGGGTCTGCTGCTGTGGCGGTGGCGGCATCCGGTGCTCGTCGTGTTCGGCACGGCGGCGGCCGCCATGCTCTACCTGGGCGCGGGCTATCCGTACGGGCCGGTCTTCCTGGCAGTCGCGCTGGCCTGCTTCAACGCCATTGTCGCGGGGCACCGCCGCTCCGCCTGGGCGGCACTGGGGATGCTCTGGGCCGGGCATGTGCTGGTGGCGCACTGGCTGTACCGGTGGCTGCCGCCGTCCGGGGACCCCGCCGCCTCCTGGGGGCGGGAGGTCGTGGTCGCCACCTGGATGGTGATGATCCTCGCGGTGTCGGAGCTCGCCCGCGCCCGGCGTGAGCAGTGGGCTCGCGATCGGGCCGAGCGCGCGCAGGCGGCCCGTCGGCGCGCGGACGAGGAGCGGCTGCGGATCGCCCGCGAGCTGCACGACGTCCTCGCGCACAGCATCTCGGTCATCAACGTGCAGGCGGGCGTCGGCCTCGCGCTCCTCGACACCGACCCGGAGCAGGCGCGTACGGCGCTCACCACCATCAAGACCGCGAGCAAGGAGGCGCTCGGAGAGGTCCGCCAGGTCCTCGACACGCTCCGTACACCGGGGGACGCGCCGCGCGCGCCGGCGCCCGGCCTGGACCGGCTGCCCGAGCTGGTGGAACAGGCGGCGGGCGCCGGCCTGACGGTCGAGGTCGAGGGGGAACCTCCCCGGCTCGCCCCCGGGACGGACCTCGCGGCCTTCCGCATCGTCCAGGAGGCGCTCACCAACGTCGTACGGCACTCCGGTTCACGGCACGCACGCGTGCGGCTCGATCACGACGGCGGTGCGCTACGGCTGCGCATCGACGACGACGGACCCGCGACCGGCGCCGACGCGGGCGGCAGCGGCAACGGTCTGGCCGGAATGCGGGAGCGGGCCGCCGCGCTGGGTGGCACGATCGAGGCGGGCCCGCGTGCCGACGGAGGGTTCCGGGTGCTGGCAGTGCTGCCGTCGAAGGTGAAGCCCAAGGAGGACGACCGGTGATCCGCGTACTGCTCGCCGACGACCAGTCACTGGTGCGGGCCGGCTTTAGGGCACTGCTCGACGCGCAGCCGGACATCGAGGTGGCCGGGGAGGCCTCCGACGGCGAGGAGGCGCTGCGCAAGGTACGCGAACTGCGCCCCGACGTCGTCCTGATGGACATCCGCATGCCCCTGCTGGACGGCCTGGACGCCACCCGGCGCATCACCGAGGACGCGGCGCTTCACCAGGTCAAGGTGGTCATGCTCACCACCTTCGAACTCGACGAGTACGTCTTCGAGGCGATCCGCTCGGGCGCCTCCGGCTTCCTGGTCAAGGACACCGAGCCGGCGGAACTCCTGCGCGCCGTACGGTCGGTGGTCGGGGGCGACGCGCTGCTCTCGCCGGGCGTGACCCGCCGCCTGATCGCCGAGTTCGCCGCCCGCTCGAAGGAACCGGCCGCCGCCGACGCCCTCGTCCAACTCACCGAGCGGGAACGGGAGGTGATGGCGCTGGTCGGCATCGGCCTGTCCAACGAGGAGATCGCCCGCCGTCTGGTGGTCAGCCCGCTCACCGCGAAAACCCACGTCAGTCGAACCATGGTCAAGCTGGGCGCCCGCGACCGGGCCCAACTCGTCGTGCTGGCCTACGAGTCGGGGCTGGTGCGGCCGGGGTGGCTGGGCTGAGGCCGTCCCTGCCGGAAACGGACCAGCACGCTGATGACCCGGGCGAGGAAGAGGACGGGCGCGAGCACCGTCCCGGTGCGGAGCAGTAAAAGCTCCATGATGTGCGGCAGTTCGAACAGCAGCGCCGGCCCCGCGATCGCCCCGAAGACGACCGCCGCCGCGAACGCCGCGCTGAACAGCGCGTACCCGATCTCGACGGTGATCGCGTCCCGCTCGGCCTGACCGCGCCTTCCCCCGTGGTTCTCCATCCGGGGAGTCTCACAGGCGTGCGCCCGGCGGAGCAAGCAGGCCCCGCCGGGCGCACGGCATCGGAGACGTCCCCCTATTCGCGCACTGAGACGCGCTCCGTCTCCTTCACGGTGGACTTGGCGACCACGACGGACGGCTGCTGCGCGCGACGCGTGGGCCGCAGCCCGCTGAGCGTGATCAGCAGCCCGGCCGCGGCGACCACGGTCACCACGACCAGTCCCGGTCGGTAACTGTCCAGGACGGCCTGCGGGGTGGCGTTCTCGGGGGCGCCCGCGGTGACCACGGCCGTCACGATGGCCAGGAAGATCGCGCCGCCGACCTGGACGGAGGTGTTGAGCAGTCCGGAGACCATGCCCTGCTCGTGGTCCTCGACGCCGGAGGTGGCCTGGATGTTGAGCGACGGGAAGACCAGAGCGCAGGCCGCGCCGATGAGCAGCATCGACGGCAGGATGACGGCCGCGTACACCGGATCGAGGTCGACCCGAAGGAAGAGGGCGTATCCGACGACCATCAGCGCGAAGCCCGCTGCGATCAGCCGCTGGGTGCCGTAACGGTCGACGATCGAGCCGACCTTCGTCGAGGACAGTGCCACCAGCGCGCCCGCGGGCAGGAAGGCGAGCGCGGTGTGCAGCGCCGACCACCCGAGCAGGGACTGCATGTACAGGGTGACCAGGAACTGGAAGCCGACATACGACCCGAAGAAGGCCATCGCGCCGAGCTGGGCGCGGATCTGGGTGCCGGAGCGCAGCACACCGAGCCGGATCAGCGGACCGGCCGAGCGCCGCTCGACCAGCACGAACACCGTGAGCAGGATGGCGACCGCGAGGAAGGACAGGAGAGTGCGGGCCGAGGCCCAGCCGACCTCCGGGGCCTGTACGACGGTGAAGACCAGCAGCAGCATCGACGCGGTGCCGAGGACGGCGCCGGGCAGGTCGTAGCCGTTGTGGTCCTTCTCCCGGGCGCTGCGCGGCAGCAGCTTCAGCCCGGCGACCAGGGCGATCAGGGCGATGGGTGCGGGCAGCAGCATGGTCAGGCGCCAGCTGGCTTCGGTGAGCAGGCCGGACAGCACCAGGCCCATCGAGAAGCCGGTGGCGGCGCAGGTGGTGTAGATGGAGAGGGCGCGGTTGCGCAGCGGGCCCTCCGGGAACGTCGTGGTGATGATCGACAGGCCGGCGGGGGCGGTGAAGGCCGCGCTCAGGCCCTTGATGAAACGGCTGGCGATCAGCAGCGGGCCGGAGTCGACGAGCCCGCCGAGCACTGATGCCAGCGCGAAGACACCCAGGGCGATCAGGAAGACCTGACGCCGGCCGAGCAGGTCGGCGGCCCGGCCGCCGAGGAGCAGCAGGCCGCCGTAGCCCAGGATGTAGCCGCTGACGATCCATTGCAGGGTCGAGGTGGACAGGCCGAGGTCGGCGCCGATGGAGGGCAGGGCGACGCCGACCATCGACACGTCCAGCGCGTCCAGGAACATCGCGGCGCACAGCACCAGCAGCGTGCCCCAGAGCCGGGGCGTCCAACGTCCTTCGGACGCGGGGGTGGTGAGCGGAGAGGTCATGCCGGAGACATTACATGCGCATGCATCGAATGCAAATGCATTTAATTCCGGTGCAATAAAGTTGTTCCTCTGCTACGGTGCCGCTCATGGCGGCGAAGAAGGCCGAGCAGACGCTCGCGGACCAGTGGCGGGACATCCTGGCGCTGCATGCGCGCACCCAGTGCGAACTCGACCGGGCGCTGCACCGACACGGCCTGTGCGCCAGCGACTTCGAGGTGCTCGACGTCCTGTCCGAACAACGCTCTGACGGCGTCTGTTCCTATCGCGTCCAGGAGATCTCCGAGCGCATCCACCTCAGTCAGAGCGCACTGTCGCGGCTGGTCGCCAGGCTGGAGAAGGACGGCCTCGTGGAGCGCGGGATGTGTCCGGAGGACCGCCGCGGCGTTCGTGTGGCGCTCACGGAGAAGGGGCGCGCGCTGCACGGCGATGTGCTGCCGGTGCAGCGCGCGGTACTGACGAGGATGCTGGCCTCGGGCTGAGCGGTACTCGGCTGCGCGGGGTGGGCGGGTCTCGCCTTCTCGGGCTGAGCCGGCCTCAGCTCCAGGCCACGCCCGACTTCTCCCGCCACAGTTCGGCGACCGAGTCGTCCCCGGTCACGGCCGGAAACGGCAGCCGATTCCACAGCGACAGATACAACTGCGCGACGGGCCCGGCCACTTCACAGTCGGCCTCGGCCTCCCGGCCGTCGCCCCGCTCGGCCGCCGGCGGCTCCTGCGACAGTCGTACGGTCCACACCGCGCCGTCCGTGTCCGTCGCCCGCACCCGTAGCACCCGGGGTTCCTCGGTGCGCACCCTGCTCTTGGGGCGGGCGTGGAAGCCGAGCAGCAGCTCGTCGACGCCGTCCACCGCGAAGTCGCCGGCGATCCCACTCGGGGCGCCGCCCCTGGCCGACTCGGCGTCGACGCGGTGCACGGCCGTCTCGTGCGCCTGCCGCCGGGCCCAGAACGCGAGCGGCGACGGCGCGGGCAGGAAGTGCCAGCACCGGATGTCGGGCGAGGCGGAGCGCAGGGTCTCGACGAGCTGCCCGTGCCCCTCCCGGAACCAGGCCAGCAGCTCGGCGCCGTCGAGATCGGGCAGCCCTCCGTCGGGGTGGTACGAGGTGTGGCCCTCGGCGACGAACGCCGCCGCCCAGCGATGCACCATGCCCGTGTGCCGCAACAGGTCTGTCACCTGCCACTCCGGGCACGTCGGCACCTTGGCGCCGGTGCCTGCCTCCTCGGCGGCCGCGGCCAGCAGCCGCCCTTCCCGGTCCAGGATCGATACGAACTCGGCAGTCTCCATGGGGTGAGTGTGCCGGATGGAGTGCGGTCCAGGGGGAGGCATTCCGGTGCGGCAGCCGTGGCGCCGCGGTGCCGAGCCCTGTGCGGAGGGGCGGGCGCGCTCTCCTGCCCGCTGTCCTGCGCGGGCCGACCCAACTCCTCGCGCAGTAAAGGCAGTTCTGGGCAACGGCCTCCTCGGACTCGCGGACGCTGCATGCGAACGGGTCGTACGCGATGTCGAGGGAGTCGGCGAAGCGGTCGAGCAGTGTCCGGATCGGGGCAGTGCGCCAAATGCCGGGCGGGCCCGCCCCCGTGGCCCGGGGTGTGGGCGATGAGGCCCACGGACAGGTCTGTGGACCAGGCCGAGGGACGGCAGGGCCGGGGCGCGCGTCGGTCCGGCACGGTTCGGAGGACGATCGGACGATCGGGGGAAGGGAGTTTGCCGGGAGCGGTCCGGTGTCATCCACCCGTCGCCGAGCCGCGGATGGCGAATCCGATCACCGCGGCGACCGCCGCCAGCACGGCGACGCTGGTGAGTGCGACGGGCAGGGAGAACCAGTCGGCCATGAAGCCGATGGCGGGCGGGCCGAGGAGCATGCCGCCGTAGCCGAGGGTGGAGGCCACCGCGACGCCGTTGGGGCCGGCCAGGGCGCCGGCGCGCTCCACGGCGACCGGGAAGATGTTGGCGAGGCCGAGCCCGGTGACGGCGAAGCCCAGGAGCACCATCCAGACCTCCGGAGCGAGCGAGCCCAGCAGCATGCCCGCCGCCGCGGTGGCACCGCCCGCGACCACCGTCGGGGTCCGGCCGAGCCGCTGGAGGAGCGTGCTGCCGGTGAGCCGGCCGACGGTCATCGCGAGCGCGAAGCAGGAGTAGCCCGCGGCCGCGATGCCGGGGGAGGTGTCGAGGTCCTGTTGCAGGTGCAGGGCACCCCAGTCGGCCAGGGCGCCTTCGCCGTAGGCGGTGCACAGGGCGATGAGGCCGAAGACGACGACGATTGTGCGGGTGCGGGTGCGGGTGCGGGTGCGGGTGCGGGTGCGGGTGTCGAGGCGGGCGGTGGCGGGCTTCTCCCGGAGCTCCTGCTCGGGTGGTGCGGGAGGTTCGGTGCGCAGCAGGGTGGGGCCGGCCGTGGCGGTCACCAGCAGGCCGATGAGGGTGAGGCCGAGCAGGTGCCGGATGGGGGAGAGGTGGTCGGCGACCAGCCCGCCGAGGCCCGCGCCGATCATGCCGCCGAGACTGAAGGCCGCGTGGAAACTGGGCATGATCGGGCGCCGCAGGGCGGTCACCAGGTCGACGGCCGCGCTGTTGAAGGCGACGTTGATGCCGCCGTAGGCGGCGCCGAAGATCAGCAGGACGGCGGCGAGTGTGGCCGCGGAGTGGGTGAGAGGGGGTAACGCGACGCTCAGGGAGAGGAGAACGGCGCAGACGACGGTGACTTGGTGGTTGCCGTAGCGGCGGCAGAGGCGTCCGGTGAGGATCATGGTGATGACTGCGCCTGCGGAGACACCGAGGAGGGCGAGGCCCAGTGCGCTGGCGGAGGCATCGGTCTGTTCCTTGATGGCGGGGATGCGCACGACCCAGCCGGCGAAGATGAAGCCGTCGAGGGCGAAGAAGGTGGTGAGGACGATGCGGAGCCGGGTGAGGGCGTTACCCGGCACGGCGCTGTGCGTTCGGGCTTTGTTTATTAACGGCACAAAATGAGGCTAGGGCGGTGCCGGGGCCGGAGCAAGAGCGAAGGCCGGCCGCGGCGTGCATGAGCGGGTCGCGTGATCGCCGGGCTTGGCCCTCGACAGCTCCGCGGCGTGGGACCTGGACGCATTGGCGTCGACCGGCACGTTCCGACGGCGTCCCGCATCCGAGATGGCTGTCCATGACCTTGGCGTCTCGGTGCAACGGACCACCTGGGCCCCGCTTCTGACGAGCCGCGTCGGATCTTACGAGACCCTGACGCGACCGCCGAACGCCGTCACCACCGTCCTCACCCCGGCAACTCTGGTCACGCACGCCCCCCGGACCAGAGGAGCCGCAAATGAGCAGGCACAACAAGCGCAGGTCGAAGCTGCGGAAGAGGATGACGGTCTTCGGCGGTGGCGCGGTGGCCGTGGCGGCCGTCGTGGCCACGGTCAACGTCGCCTCCGCAGGCCAGGTATCGCCCACCCCTCGCGCTGAGTCCAAGGCCGACCACGCCGTCTTCGTCCAGGGCAACGAACTGGCCGGGAACACCATCCATGTCTTCCGTCGCGGCGACGACGGCAAGTTGACCGCCGCGGGGAAGTACGCGACCGGTGGCAAGGGCGGGGATCAGGTCGACGCGCCCACGGACTCGCTCGCCTCTCAAGGATCGCTGGTCTACGACGACCGGTCCGGCCGGCTGCTGGCGGTCAACGCCGGCAGTGGCACGCTGACCTCCTTCGCAGTGCACGGTCAGAAGTTGACGGATCGTCAGACCCTGTCGACGGGAGGTGACTTCCCCGCCGGCATCTCGGTCTCGGGTGACCTGGCGTACGTCATGAACGCCGGCGGTGCCGGCAGTGTCCAGGGCTTCAAGGTCACTTCGAAGGGATTGAAGCCGCTGAGTGGTTCGTACCGCGCTCTCGGACTGAAGAACGCGAAGGTGCCGCTGTTCAGCAGCTCGCCGGGACAGGTCGCCTTCACGCCCGACGGCCGGAACCTTGTCGTCACCACCAAGTCGGCCAACACCATCGAGGTCTTCCCCCTGGGGCGGGACGGCCGCCCGGCACACAGGCCGGTCGTGAACAAGTCGGCGGGCATGGTGCCGTTCGCCGTCGCTTTCGACGAGTCCGGCCGCATGCTGGTCGCGGAAGCCGCCAAGTCCACCGTCAGTACCTACAAGGTGCGGCGTGACGGGGCGTTGAAGACCGTCCCGGAGTCCTTGCCCAACGGGCAGGACACCTTGTGCTGGCTGGAGCGGGCCGGTGACTTCTTCTACGGCGGAAACACCGGCAACTCGACGGTCACCGGCTACCGCCAGGACGCGCACGGCCGGCTCGCGCTGACCAACGAGGCGGGCATCGCCGCCGCTCCGTCCGGAAAGTCTCAGGGCGTCATCGACATCGCCGTCGCCGCCGACAAGTTCGTCTACGTCCAGAACGCGACCTCCGGCACCGTCGACGGTTTCCGCGTGGGCCGCGCCGGTGAGCTCACCAAGGTCACGACGGTCACAGGACTGCCCGCCTTCGCCGAATCCGGCATGGAGGGCATCGCCGCGGTGTAAGGAAGCGGCCTCCGCGGTGGGACGCCCCGGGCGCGCGACACGCGCGTCCGGGGCGGGCGCGCTCCCGTTGGCACGCTCACGCCGTCCATGTACATGTCCGGTCCCTGACCGGCGTCGAGGAGTACGACGTCGACGGAGCCGCACTCCGCGACGGCGGCCGCCACCACATCTGCGGCCGCCTGCGCGTTCGGGCGTCTGCCGGGATGACCGGACAGACGCTGCCTGCGGCCCGTATCTCCTCGGCCCCGGAGGGGAGTTCGGTGGCGCGGCGTGCCGTGATGACGAATCGGTTGGCGCCGTGGGCGAGTTGGCGTGCCACCTCGGCACCGATGCCCGACGAAGCGCCGACGATCAGAACCGTCCGGCCGGTGATGCCTGCCATGGTGTCCGCTAGGGAAGCAGGCGGTGCCGCTGCAGAACAGATCGCGCACGCCGGGAGACGCCTGGGCGTCCAGGGCGGTTGCGGGGTCGGTCGGGCCCGCCGACGGGGACCAGCGGCGACGCCGTGTGCTACTCCTTGGCGGCGGATGATGTGCGGGTCGGCTTGCCCAGTGCCCAGAAGAGCACGCCGAGGAGCATGAACCCGATGAGCGGGACGGCCTCGGTCAGCAGGTACTTCCAGCGCTCGCCGTAACCCCAGCCGTCCGGCGCGTAGTCGGAGCCGAACCAGTGGTCGCCGAGTCCGGGGGCCACCAGCTGCACGCTCGCGAACAGGACGAGCAGGGTGAGCACCACGCTGATGGTGCGGGGGAAGGGCGCCCGGTAGGGGCGGGGGACGTCCGGGGCCTTGCGGCGCAGTACCGCGAGTGCCGGGAAGATGCCCAGGTAGCTGACGAGGGTGGTGGACACGGCGAGGCCGAGGACGGCGCCGAAGAGCTTGGCGGCGCTGCCGTCGGTGAGTTCGTGGGCCAGGACCAGGACGAGGGTCGAGACCAGACCACTGAGGACGTTGACCCGTACCGGGGTGCCGAACCGGCTGGAGATGACGCCGAGGAAGCGGGGCGCGGCGCCGTCGTAGCCGGAGACGGCGAGGGCGCGGTCGGAGCCCATGACCCACGTGACGCCGGAGGACAGCACCGTGAGGATGAACATGATCGCGGCGAGGTCTCCGAGCAGGCTGCCGGCGCCGCTGAGCGTGGCGGTGCCGTCGGCGGCGACGTGGCCGCCGTACACGGTGAAGACCTGCCTGATCGCGTCGATGAATCCGCCGAGCCCGGTGATGGCCTTGACCGGCAGGACGAGCAGGATGCCGAGGATCGGCAGCGCGTACAGCAGTACGGCGAGGCCGGCGCTGCGGAAGATGGCGAAGGGCACGTCCTTCTGGGCGTCGGTCATCTCGTCGCCGGCGGTGTTGGGCAGCTCGAAACCGACGTAGTTGAACATCAGGACGGGCACCAGGCCGACGAATCCGACGTAGGTGGGGGAGAAGTCGCCGAGGCCGAATCCGTGCAGGCCGTGCTGGACGCCGTAGACCACGACCGTGACGGTGAACAGGCCGAGGAGGAGGAAACGGCTCCAGGCGCCGATGGTGGGAATCCACTTGCCGACGTCGAAGGAGAGGATCGCGGCGAGCACACCCACCCAGACGAACACGAGGGTGAAGGCGTAGAAGGCCGGGGTGCTCAGGTCCTTCCCGTCGTTGAAGAAGGTGGTGCAGGCCGTGACGGCGGAGACGGAGAGCGTGCCGCCGAGCCACACCGGGTTGGTGATCCAGTACAGGAAGTTGTTGACGGCACCGGCGAGCCGTCCGAAGGCCCGGCTGGTCCAGATGTAGGGACCGCCCTCGTCGGGGAACGCGGCCCCGAGTTCGGCGGTCAGTAGCGCGGAAGGCACGAAGAACACGACGGCCAGCACGATGAGCCAGGTGAACGCCTCGGCACCGGACGAGGCCACGGTGCCGATGGTGTCCACACCGACGATGGTGCAGAGAAGGAAGAAGAGGATGTCGAAGCGGCCGAAGTGCTTGCGCAGCTTCTGTCGCTCCGTCCGGGCTGCAGTCGGCGTGTCGGCCGGCTCGGACGTTATTTGGCCAGCGGCCACCGGGGGCTCCTGCGTGCTCGTGGTACGGGTGGGATCCGCCCATGATCCGCCGCCTCCACAAAGCCCCACAAGCGTTCATGTACAAGTCTTGACCATGACTTCTTCGCACGAATGCAATCGAAACCGCACCGAAACACGGCAATGACAGCCCGCACCTCACATCCGGAACCGGCCCTTCACCAGCCCTCCGCGCAGCCCTGCGCGGAGGGGGAGACAGCTCAGCGACGCAGGTAGGCGAGTTCGGGGAAGTGGCGCTGGTAGGCGGACAGCAGGCGCTCGGCGACGGCATACGAGTCGATCAGCGGGTGGATGGTCAGCGCCTTGACCGCGCGGGCGCGGTCGCCGGTGCCGGCGGCTTGGACGACCGAGCGTTCGACCGCCTTCACCGAGCACACCAGGCCCGCGCCATGGTCGGGCAACGAGGCTCCGGCGATGGGGCGGGCCCCGTTGGCGTCCACGTGGCAGGGGACCTCGATGACGGCGTCGTCGTCGAGGGCGGGGATCCGGCCGCGGCCCCGGACGTTGAGGATGAGGGTGGCGCGCTCGTCCAGGGCGATGGCCCGCATGAGGGAGAGGGCCACCTGCTCGTATCCGCCGGATTCCAGGTCGCAGGAGTCCCGTTCGCCCATGCCGACGGCGTCGCGGTTCTCGGCCATGTAGGTGGTCTCGCGCTCCAGGCGGGTGGCGTCCCACGCGTTCCAGGCGGAGCGGGGTGCCGACCCGCCGCTGCAGGCGGTGCCCATGGAGTCGTAGAAGTGCTGTTGCTGGAACTCGAGGAAGGCACCCCGGGTTTGTTCGGCGGCCCGGGCGGAGTCGACCGACTCGCGGTTGAAGTAGTAGTAGTGCAGGTATTCGTTGGGCAGCGCCCCGAGCGTGCGCAGCAGGTCGGCGCCGAAGAGCTTGCCCTCCTCGAAGGAGGTCAGTGCCGCCTCGTTCTCGAACAGCGACGGCAGCAGGTCCCGGCCGTCGGCGTACAGGCCGCACAGCCAGCCCAGGTGGTTCAGGCCCACGTAGTCCAGGCGGATGCGGGCCGGATCGGCGCCGAGCGCACCTGCCGCGCGGCGGCCCAGACCCACCGGGGAGTCGCAGATCCCGATCACGCGGTCGCCGAGGTGGGCGGTCATGGCCTCGGTGACCATGCCGACCGGATTGGTGAAGTTGATGACCCATGCGTCGGGCGCCAGGACGGCGATGCGGCGGGCGATCTCGAGCGCCACCGGGATGGTGCGCAGCCCGTAGGAGATGCCGCCCGCGCCGACGGTCTCCTGGCCCAGTACGCCTTCCTCCAGGGCGATCCGCTCGTCCGCCGCGCGGCCGGCGAGCCCGCCGACGCGGATGGCCGAGAACACGAAGTCGGCTCCGGTGACCGCCTCGTCCAGGTCGGTGGTGACGGTGACGAGGGGTGGGTCGCGGTGCCCGGCGGACTGGTCGGCAAGAACCCTGCGGATGGTCGCCAGCCGGGAGGCGTCCACGTCGTGCAGGGTCACCTCGGTGACCCGTCCTTCGCCGTGGTCGCCCAGCAGCGCCCGGTAGACCAGCGGGACACGGAAGCCGCCGCCGCCCAGGATCGTGAGTCTCATACCTCGACCACCTCGACTCCCGCCTCGCGCAGCCGGCTGCAGGTCTTCTCGTCCGCGGCGGCATTGGTCACCACGATGTCGAGCTCCTCCGGACCGCACACCCGGGCCATCCCGGTGCCGGGGAACTTGCCCGCGTCCGCCAGCAGGACCACCTGGGCACTGGCGGCGATCATCGCCCGCTTGACGGGGACCTCGACGGCGGTGGTGTCCAGCACCTGGCCGTCGGGGCGTACCCCGCTGGTGCCGAGGAACAGCCGGTCGGCGTGGATCTGCCGCAGGTTGTCCTCGGTGAGGAAGCCCACCAGCGAGCGGTAGTCGCGCCGGACCACGCCGCCCAGCAGGATCAGCTGGACGGCCTTGTCGTCCTGGAGCTCCTCGTAGACGGCCAGGTTGCTGGTGATCACGGTCAGGGAGCGGCCGTGCAGATGGCGGGCCACCCGGTGTGCCGTGGTGCCAATGTCGAGCAGGACCGTCTCGCCGTCCTTGACGAGATCTGCGCACCAGGCGCCCAGGGCGTCCTTGGCCTCGACCCGGACCGCGGCCACGTCGGCGAACGGGTCGTCCTCACCGACGACCGGGGCGGCACCGCCGTATACGCGTTTGAGCAGCCCCTCGTCCTCCAGTTGCACCAGGTCACGCCGGATCGTGGCCTGGCTCGCCCCGACCTTCTCGGCCAGGGAGGTCACGCTGGTGGGACCGTCCGCGCGCAGGACACGCAGGATCAGCTCATGTCTTCGGTCAGGGAGCATGGCGCCGACCATACTCGCGAACTCGCCAAACTCAAGCAAAGTCACGCATGAATGTCTCGATCACTGCTTGACTCTTGTCAAAACCGCTCACCGGGTGCACTCTCTTGCGTAATTCGAGCCGGGTTCGGGCCCCACTCCGGTCGGTCGAAGCGGATCAACGGCGCTTTTCGCCGCCATTGGCGCGTCGGCACCGTCTGAGAAGACCGCGTCACACGTCCCGGGCAGCGAGGTGCGTTCGTCGGCCACCGTCGCCCTCAAGTCACCGGACCCACGCCGGCCCCTCCCTCGCCCATGACTCCCAGGTCCTAGCCGGACACGCCCAACACCAGGAGAAGACCGTGGACCTTTCCCGCAGACGATTCCTTCAGGCCGCCGCACTCACGGCCGCTACGGCAGGTGCCACCGCAGCGTGCGGCGGCGGCACCGGGGCGAGCGGCAGCAAGGACGACAAGAACCTGACCCTCTGGTACTGGTCCGGCGGCCTGAGCGACAAGGTCGTCGCGGACGCCAAGAAGCACTTCTCCGGCATCAGCCTCAAGACCTCCGTGGTCGGCGGCGACTTCAAGACCAAGCTGCTCACCGGCCTGAGAGCCGCGCAGTCCGCCCCGGACATCACCGGCATCAAGGGCGAGGACATCGCCTCGTTCCTGCCCAACGCCAACCGCTTCATCGACCTGAACACCCTCGGCGCGGACAAGGAGATCGCGCAGTACCTGTCGTGGAAGGTGAAGCAGGCCACCACTCAGGACGGCAAGCTCATCGGACTCCCGATCGACGTCGGCCCCTGCGCCATGTTCTACCGCGAGGACCTCTTCGCGAAGGCGGGACTGCCCACCGACCCCGCCAAGGTCTCCTCCGAACTGTCCACCTGGGACGACTACTTCCAGGCCGGCGTCGAGTTGCACAAGGCCACACCGAAGACCTTCCTGATCAACAACATCAGCTCGGTGTTCACGATGATCGTCGGCCAGAACGTCCACCGGTTCATCGACGAGAGCAACAAGTTCATCGGCGACCAGGACCACATCCGCACCGCCTGGACCACCGCCGTGAAGCCCTACACCCTCGGCATCGACGCCAAGATCAACGACAACACGTGGAACGCCGCCGTCAGCGGCGGTGCCCTGGGGACCGAGATCGGCGCCGCCTGGCACGCGCTGGACATCACGAGCGCCGCCCCGGACACCAAGGGCAAGTGGCGGGTGGCGAGCCTGCCGGGCGGGCCGTCCAACCTCGGTGGGTCCTTCCTGGCCATCCCCGCCACCAGCGGCAACCCCGAAGAGGCCTTCAAGATCATCAGCTGGATACTCAGCCCGGAGAACCAGGCGCGCGGCTTCACCGACGCCGCGCTGTTCCCGACCGCCCCGGCCGCGTACCTGCTGCCCGCGCTGACCGGAGGCGACGCCTTCTTCGGCGGCCAGAAGACCATCGAGATCTTCGCTCCGGCGGCCGAGGACATCCCCGCCGCCTACGAGGCCCCGGCCGACGCGGCGGTGTCGGCGCCCTTCTACAGCGAGCTGACCAGCATCGAGGCCAAGGGCAAGGACCCGGACACCGCCTGGAAGGACGCGGTCAGCCAGGCCAAGCAGATCGCCCAGCGGCAGGGAGTGAAGTGACATGTCGTCAACCCCGGTAGCCGGTCCGGCAGCCACCGGACCGTCCTCCGGATCGGACACCGGGCCCGCCGGCCGGCCCGGCCCGGACCGCCCGCGCGGTCCGGGCCGGCCGCGCGGTCCGGGCCGGCCCGGCCGCCGGGTCCGGCCGGTGTCGGCCGGGGCCCGGCGCGGGCCGCGGCGGCGGGTCGCCAGGCACTGGCCGCAGTACCTGGCCATCTCGCCGTACTACCTGCTCTTCTCGGTCTTCATGCTCTTCCCGGTGCTCTACACCGTGTATCTCGCGTTCCAGAAGTGGGACGGCATCGGGGAGATGCAGTTCGTCGGGTTCCAGCAGTTCCGCTTCCTGTGGGACGACCCGGTGTTCTGGCTGTCCGTCCGCAACACCCTCGTCATCTGGGTGCTGTCCACCGTGCCGATGCTCTTCCTGGCGCTGGTGCTCGCGGTGCTGGTGAACTCCACCAAGCGCTTCACGGCGTTCTACCGGGTCGCCCTGTTCATCCCCAGCATCACCTCGCTGGTGGCCATCGCGATCTTCTTCGGCGCGGTCTTCAGCAACAACTTCGGCCTGATCAACGCCATCCTCAGATCGCTGCACCTGTCGGCCGTGCCGTGGATGAGCAACGAGTGGACGATCAAGCTCGTGATCGCGGCGCTGATGACGTGGCAGTGGACCGGTTACAACGCCATCATCTATCTGGCCGGTCTTCAGGCGATCCCCTCGGAGCTCTACGAGGCCGCCAGGATGGACGGGGCCGGCCCGGCGCGGATCTTCTTCTCCATCACGATCCCGCTGCTGCGGCCCATCATCCTGTTCACCGTGGTGATCTCCACCGTCACCGGCCTGCAGAGCTTCACCGAACCACAGGTGCTGTTCGGGAGCGAGGCGGCCACCAACCCCAACTCCGGCGGGCCGGGCCAGGCGGGTCTGACCACGTTGCTGTACTTCTACCACCAGGCCTTCGACAACAACGACTTCGGCTACGGGGCCGCCATCGTCTGGGCCTTCTTCCTGCTGATCCTGCTCATCGTCACCGTCAACTGGCGCCTGGTGCAGCGTAAGGAGCGACGGCCGTGAACAGCCAGAACCGCAACCGCGTCCGTGGGCTGAGCGTCCATCTCATCCTGATGACCGGTGTCGTCATCTCGGTGTTCCCGTTCTACTGGATCGTCGTCATGGCGACGAACACCTCGCAGGACATCTACCGTTACCCGCCGAAGCTGTGGTTCGGCGACAACCTGATGACCAACGTCCAGCACCTGTTCGACAAGATGGACTTCTTCGGGTCCCTGTTCAACACGGTGATCGTCGCGGTCTGTACGACCGTGCTGGTGCTGTTCTTCGACTCGCTGGCCGCCTTCGCCTTCGCCAAGTACGACTTCCCCGCCAAGAAGTTCCTCTTCGGCGTGCTGCTGTCGATGTACATCCTGCCGACCCAGCTGGCGATCATCCCGCAGTACGAGATCATGGTGCAGCTGGGCTGGCTGGGCACGCTCAAGGCGCTCATCGTGCCCGCCGCCGCCAACGCCTTCGGCATCTTCTGGATGCGGCAGTACACCACCAGCAGCGTCCCCGACGAACTGCTGGACGCCGCCCGCATCGAGGGCGCGGGGTTCTTCCGTCTGTACTGGCACGTGGTGCTGCCGTGCGTCCGCCCGGCCCTGGCGTTCCTCGGCATCTACACCTTCATCGCCGCCTGGAACGACTACATCCTGCCGTTGGTGATGCTGGTCAACCCGGACCGCCTCACCCTCCAGGTGGCGCTGGCACAGCTGTACGCGGGCCACTCCACCGACTACAGCATGGTGATGTCCGGGGTACTGCTGTCGGTCATTCCGCTGGTGCTGGTGTTCACCTTCTTCGCCCGCGGTTTCATCGCCGACGCCACCAAGGGCGCCCTGCGCTGAGGGCGGCGAGTGATGAGGCCTTCGGACTCCGCGAGCGCTGCGGGTGCGGCGGCTGCCTCGGTCATCCGGCGTCGGCGGGCACCCGCTGCTCCCCGTCGGGCACGGCGGCCGGGCGGTCGTCGACGCCGTCGGTGGGTGCCGGTGCCCGTGGGGCCAGACCTCGGGCGAGGGCGGCGAGGGCCGCGACGGACCCGGCGACGAGCAGTGGGTGCCCTACCAGCGACATCTGGACGCCTTCGAACGGGTCAAAGGACGTCAGGCCCGCGCGTTCGAGCATCCAGGACACCGAGAACAGCAGGCCGAGGAGGGCCACCCCGATACGGAACGCGGGATACACGGCTGTACGGGCAAGGACGAGCAGCGACGGCATCATCAGCGCGACGACCAGCAACTGCGTCAGCTCGATGCCCAGGTTGAAGCCCAGCAACGTGGTCACGAGGGATCCTCGGTCCAGCCCCAGCTCGCCGATGAGCGACGCGAACGCCAGCCCGTGGACGAGCCCGAAGCCACTGGCGATGAGGACCTCACCGCGGGCCACCAGGGGGCGTATCGCATGGAGCGCGGACACCGCGATCGAGAAGGCGATCAGCGTCTCGACCGGCCGTGACGGTACGTGAATCACGCCGGCCGCCGCCAGCGCCAGAGTGAGCGAGTGGCCCACCGCGAACGCGGAGACGACGTGCACGACACGGACGACGCTGCGCCGCGCCGGTGCACCGGCTGCCCGCCATCTGCCGCCCGCCGCCGCCAGCGGGGCCGGTATGAGCAGCATCAGGAGGAACAGCAGGTGGTCGGCGCCCTCCCCGACGTGCTCGATGCCCAGGCCCGCGGTGGCGGCGAAGCCCTTCAGCCACGAGCCCTCGCCGGCGGGCACCTTCAGGCTCTTGTTGTTCCAGTCGACGACCCCGAGGGTCTCGGCGTCGTCCGTCTTGAGGATGCCGCGGTCGAAGTCGTACCGGACGGTGACGATGACCCGGTGGGTGAGCAGTTCCTCGACGATGACGTCGTAGCGGAGGTCGAAGTCGGTGACATGTCCGTCGGGCGGGCGGATCTCGAGCGGGTAGACGAGGTGCGCCACCGCGTCGATCGTACGGACCGACGGCGTGCCGAGCGTGACCGTCCAGGACGTGCCGTGGGCGGCGGCGGAGATGTGCTCGGCGGTGTAGCGCTTCAGGAACGCCCGGTCGGCGCCGAGGACGCCGGCCGGGGTGAGGTCCCGGTGGACGGCGACGGCCAGGCGGTCGATGGGCAGTTGCACCTCCCCCTCGACCCGGTCTTCCTGGACGTCGAGGAGGACGGCGGAGGTGCTCATGGGGTGGGCGCCGGCCGGCGACGCGAGGCCGCCGACCAGCAGGAACACCGCGATGAGGAGTGCGGGAAACAGATGGCGCACGGCGATGGTCCCTGGCTCCGTCATTCCCAGCCGTAGTCGGCGGTCTCGTCCCGGAAGATCGTGTGCTGATGGATCTCGTCGGTGGAGGCACCGGGCTGGTTGGAGAACTCGATCCAGGCGGACGGCCCGTCGAGGCGGACGTACGTCTGGTCGTTGTCGAGGGTCGTCCCGCCGCTCCAGCCGATGTACGTCTCGTCGTACTCGGAGACGTACTTGGCCAGCATCCGCGCCGCGGCCTTCTCGTCCAGGTCGTCGACCCAGGCCTTCAGCATGGCGGTCACCTTGGCCTGCTGCTTCTTGGTGAGGCTGCTGACCAGGACGCCCTCCGGCTGCTCCGGGAAGGGACCGTCGTTGCCCGGACCCAGGTACAGGTCGTCGAAGCTTCCGTCGATCTCGGCCGCCGTCAGCTCGTCGGCGGTGAGGGACTGGATTGCGCCGATGGTGGAGGTCCGCTTGTCCTCCAGCGGGGCGTAGTACAGGTCCTCCCAGTTGAACTCCATCGGCTCGACCGCGGTCAGCGTCGGCGACATGGTCACGCTGCTTCCGGCGTAGGTGATGTTGTACGCCGCGTGGTGGCCGCCGTACTGGACCGTGAACTCGCCGGTCTTGCTGGGCGTTCCGAAGAAGGAGATGTAGTACCACTCCGAGCCGAAGTTGGCGCCACCACCGCCGCCACCACCGCCGGGCCCACCGGGCCCGCCGGTGGGCGTGCCGGTCGGCGTCCCGGTGGGTGTGTTGCTCGGGGCGGCGGTGGGCGTGGCACCGGTATCGCCGGTGTCCGACAGCGAGGCGAGGTAGTCGTCGGCCTTGCGGATCTCGACGAGTTCCTCGTAACCCTTCTTGCTGAGCGCGGCCTCCATCACCTTCAGGGCCGCGGCCTCCTGCTCGTCGGTGAGGTCACCGAGCTTGAGGCCGTTGCGTTCCACGACCGGCGTCGGGAAGTTCGACCAGCCGGTCTTCTTGGTGGCGTCGTCGAAGTCGTAGAGGACGGTGTCCTTCTGCTCGTCGGACAGGGTCGCGAGGAAGGCGTTGGCGGCGGCCACCACCTGGGCAGTGTTCGCCCCGCCCGCACCGGTGCGGGTCGCGGAGGCCGGAATCGCCTTCTGGGTCGTCAGCTTCGCCGACGAGGACGCCGAGCCGGTGGTGGCACAGCCGGCGACGCCGAGACCGACGCACGTGGCGAGGGCCACGGCGCGGCGGACGAGCGCCTGCCTGGGCCCTCGGGTGCGCGACGGCGATCCGGGCCCGGCGGTGGGGGTGACGAGGGCAGACATGGGACTCCTGTGGGGGTGATCGATGGGTGCGGCCCTCATGCTGGGCGAGGGATCTCAAAGCTCGGCGGGAGTCCGTCCGGAATTCGATGAGAACAGGCGTTCAGGATGGTGTGCCATCATGCCGGGATGCCGGATCGTGTCCTCATCGCCGACGACGATCGTGCGGTCCGCGAATCCCTCGCGCGGGCACTGGAGTTGGAGGGGTACGAGGTCGTCACCGCCGTTGACGGAGTCGACACGCTGACCCGGGCCCGCCGGGAGTCCTTCAGCGCGCTGGTCGTCGACGTGATGATGCCCCACGTCGACGGAGTGGCCGTGTGCCGTGTGCTGCGGGCCGACGGCGACCGCACACCGATCCTGATGCTCACCGCGCGAGCCGGGGTCCCCGACCGGACCGCCGGCCTGGACGCCGGAGCCGACGACTATCTCCCCAAGCCTTTCGAGGTGCCCGAACTGCTCGCACGCCTGCGGGCGCTGCTGCGCCGGGCCGCGCTGGTGCCGGGGCCCGCCCCCCAAGCCGAGGCACCGGACGGAGCGGGTGCCGTGCTGCGGATGGGAGCACTGCGAGTCGCCCCGGGCGCCCGGCGGGCATGGTGGGGCGAGAGCGAACTGCAGCTCACCAAAACGGAGTTCGAGCTGCTCGAGCTCCTGGTGCGCAACGAAGGACTCGTGCTGGACCACGCCACGGTCTACCGACAGGTCTGGGGCCCTCACGTCGGCGTGGACGCCAAGAACCTCGCGGGCTACATCGGCTACGTGCGGCGCAAGCTCGCCGAGGCCGGTGCACCGCCCGACCTGATCCACACGGTACGGGGCGTGGGCTACGCGGTACGCCGATCATGAGCCTGCGCTCACGGTTCGCGCTCGCCTTCGCCGCCGTCGGCGCGGTGGTGGCGACGGCGGTGGGTGTGCTGAGCTACTACGCCGCCTCCGACCGCGTCCTCGCGGAGATCGACCGGTCGCTGCGGTCGGCGACCCAGACCCTGGCGCGCGCCCAGGAGCAGGATCAGGAACCGGCCCTTGACGACACGGTCACCCGGGCCCCGGACCTCTTCCCCGGGCCGGACCGGCCCGGCCCGGGGGACGAGGAGGAACCGCAGCCGACCCTGCAGGCCGTGTCCCGTGACGGCACGCCCACCCATCTCGGCGGCCCGCCCGTGCCGTTGCCGGTGTCCGACATCACGCGTGTCCTGGCCGCCTCCGGCGAAGCCGGACAGTCGGACACCGCCGAGATCGTCGTGGACGGCCACACCTATCGTCGGCTGGCCACGGCGCTGGGCGGGGACCGCGGGGCCTTGCAGGTGGCCGTCCAGGTCGACCAGACGCACTATGTGCTGGGCGGCATGGCCAGGGAGATCGCGGCGGTCAGCGGCGCGGTCATGCTCGTCGCGGCGGGCGCGGGCCGGCTGCTCGCGGGGCGCATCACCCGGCGCCTGGCCCGGTTGACGGAGGTCACCGAGGAGGTGAGCGCCGACGGCCGAGTCGTCTTGGACGGTGCGGGCCTGGTGGGCGGGCGCGACGAAGTGGGGCGGCTGTCCGCGTCGTTCAGCAGGATGCTCGCCCGTATCGTCGCCGCCCGTGCGGCCCAGGAACGGCTGGTGCACGACGTCGCCCATGAGCTGCGGACCCCACTCACCAGCCTGCTCACCAACGCCACCGTGTTGCGCCGCGCCACCGAGCTGTCCCCGGACGCCCGCGACCGGCTCCTCGACGACGTCGAGGGCGAGACGCGCGAGCTCGGCCACCTGGTCGACGAGCTTGTCGAGCTGGCCCTGGCCCAGGGCCGTCAGGAGGCCGAGGAACCCGTGGAGCTGGCCGAGGTGGCCCGTCGCGCGGCGCGGCGCGTGTATCGGCGTACCGGCCGCCTGGTCCACATCGACGCCGACGGATCCGTGGTCCGCGGCCGCCCTCAGGGACTCGAACGCGCGGTGGGCAACCTGCTGGAGAACGCCGCCAAGTTCGACCCCGAGGGCAGCGAACCCATCGAGGTGCGCATTCAGCGGGGCCAAATCACCGTCTCGGACCGCGGACCGGGCATCGCCGGCAACGACATCGCCCACGTCTTCGACCGGTTCTATCGGGCCGACACCGCCCGCAGCCTGCCCGGGTCCGGACTCGGCCTCGCCATTGTCCGCGACGTCGCCGAGACCCACGGCGGCACCGTGTTCGCGGGTGCCCGATCCGGGGGCGGGACCGCGATCGGCTTCAGTGTGGAGGGATCACGTCTCCTGTTGGGGCCCCGTGCCGATTCCGGCCCCGGCTCCGGGCCCGGCACCGATTCGGGCTCCAGCCCCGGCTCCGGCACCGATTGCGGCCCCGAGTCCGGCTCGACGACGACTCCCGCAAGCGGCGGACCGCAGCAGGCGGACGACGGGCGGGTTCGGTGAAGGACGGCATTCACGGTGGCTTCGGAGCCCGTGGCTTCGGAGCCCGCTTCCTCGGCACCGCGACAGCACCGGACGCGACGACCCTGAGGAGGCGGCGGAAGGTGGAGCACTCCATGTGGCTCGGTGCGGGGCAGGCGGCGGCGTGCCGTAGGGAGTCACGCAGAACGCCGAGTTCGCGGATCGTCCTGTCCAGCTCCTCCGCCTTGGCCGCGAGCATCTGCCGGTCGATGCGGGGTTGTCCGTCCGGCGCGAACATGCGCGCGATCTCGTCGAGCGAGAAACCGGCCGTGCGCCCCGCCGCGATCAGCGCCAGACGCTCCAGCACGCCGGGATCGTACTGACGGCGCAGGCCCCGCCTGCCGATCGAGGTGATCAGGCCCTTCTCCTCGTAGAAACGCAGCGTCGAGGCGGGAACCCCGGCGCGGTGCGCCACCTCGGCGATGTCCAGATCTGTCATCCTCTTGACCTCAAGTCGACTTGAAGTAGGACGGTGTCATCTCCGACCGGGCAAGGCAAGCACAGGAGTCGAACATGGACATCACGCGCAGGACCGAAGACGAACAAGCGGCCCGTTGGAACGGGCCCGCCGGCCACGCCTGGGTCGCGGCCCAGGCAGTGCTGGACGAGATGCTCAGCCCCTTCGAAGACCTACTCGTCGAAGCGGTCCTCGCCGACCACGGGCGCCACGTGCTCGACGTCGGCTGCGGCACGGGCGGCACCACGCTGGCCGTCGCGCGGCGGTTGGGCGCGGCGGGGCGCTGCGTCGGCATCGACATTTCCGAACCGGTGATCACCGCTGCCCGGGAACGTGCCGAGCAGGCGGGCACTCCGGTGTCCTTCATCCACGCCGACGCACAGGATCACGCGTTCGAACCTGCCACCTTCGACACCATCATTTCGCGCTTCGGAGTCATGTTCTTCAACGACTCCGTCCGAGCCTTCACGAACCTGCGGCGTGCCGCGAGGGACGACGCCAAGCTCCGCTGCATCACGTGGCGCACCCCCGCTGAGAATCCGTTCATGACGACGGCCGAACGCGCCGCGGCACCGATCCTGCCGAACCTCCCCGCCCGCCGACCGGACGAGCCGGGGCAGTTCGCCTTCGCGGACCCGGACAGGATCCACCGCATCCTGACGGAGAGCGGCTGGACCGGGATCGACATCCGGCCGATCGACGTGACCTGCACCCTGCCCGAGACGGAGCTGGTCGGCTACTTCACCCGGCTCGGTCCAGTCGGTCAGGTGCTGCGCGAGGCGGACGAGCAGACCCGCGCACAGGTCGTCGCGACGGTCCGGGCCGCCTTCGACACCTATGTGCAGGGCACGGAAGTCCGCTTCACCGCTGCCTGCTGGATGATCGGCGCCCGAGCATCGTCCGCGTCAGGGGCGGTGAAGGACACGGCCACCACCTGAGCGGTGGTTGTCGCCTCGCTGCCGTCACACCGTCGGCGAGCGGTCACGAAACTTTCGTGAACCCGGGGAGCCTTTCCCGAGCGCCGGAGCCTGGCGCATCCTGTGGTCCGTGGTGCTGCCCACATCCGAGGCCGTGAACGCGGAGACGGCGCCGTTCTACCGGGGCGACGGCCCCATGAAGGAACCAGATGACGCGGAAGAAGGCCCTGGTGGTCCGAGGCGGATGGGAGGGACACGAGCCGATCCGGGCCACGGAGCTGTTCCTGCCCTTTCTGCGCGGCAGTGGATACACCGTCCGGATCGAGGAGTCGACCGATGTCTATGCCGACGCCGCCGAGATGGCCGGCACCGACCTCGTGGTGCAGTGCGTCACGATGTCGGAGATCACCGCCGAGCAACTGTCGGGACTGACCACGGCCGTCGCGGCCGGCACCGGCTTCACCGGCTGGCACGGCGGCATCGCCGACTCGTTCCGTGCCTCATCCGACTATCTCCACCTGGTGGGAGGCCAGTTCGCGACGCACCCGGGCAAGGAGCCGTGCGAGCGCCGGGGCGACGCGGAGGACAACTACCTGCCGCACGTCGTCGACATCACCGAGCTCGGCCGCGCGCACCCCATCACCGCGGGCCTCCAGAACTTCGAGCTGCACACCGAGCAGTACTGGGTGCTCCACGACGACCTGTGCGACGTCCTGGCCACCACCACCCATCCCACCCGGCCGTGGCAGCCCTGGCACCGGCCGGTCAGCTCGCCGGCGGTCTGGACCCGTCGGTGGGGTGCCGGGCGCATCGTGGTGACGACACCGGGGCACAGCCTCGACGTGCTCGAGAACCCCACCGTCCGCACCATCATCGAAAGGGGCATGCTGTGGGCGACGCGCACCGCATCGGCGTCGTAGGTCTCGGGGTCATCTCCCGCGCGTACCTGGACACTCTCCTCGGCCATCCCGCCGTGCGCGTCACCGCGGTCGCCGACCTCGACGCCTCCCGGTCGGCCGCGGTCGCCGCCGAACTGCCCGGCGTCGAGGCGCTGACCGTCGAGGAGTTGCTGAGCAGCCCGGACGTGGACACGGTGCTGAACCTCACCGTCCCCGCGGCCCACGCCGAGATCGCCCTCGGCGCCATCGGTCACGGGAAGCACGTCTACGGGGAGAAGCCGCTGGCCGCCACACTCCTCGAAGCCCACGCCGTCACGGAGGCCGCCGCGAAGGCGGGAGTCGGTGTGGGGTGCGCGCCGGACACCGTCCTGGGCACCGGGATCCAGACGGCTCGGGCGGCTGTGGAGGCGGGGCACATCGGACGTCCCCTGTTCGCCTCGGCCGCGATGATCACCCCGGGACACGAACGCTGGCATCCCCACCCCGACTTCTACTACACCACCGGGGGTGGCCCCCTGCTGGACATGGGGCCGTACTACCTCGCGTCCCTGGTCCACCTGCTGGGACCTGTGCGTGCCGTGATCGGGACGTCCAGCCGGCTCCGCGCCGAGCGTGTCATCGGCTCCGGCCCGCGCGCGGGTGAGCGGATACCGGTCGAGGTGGACAGTCATGTCTCCGGTGTGCTCGAGCACGTGGACGGGACCCTGACGACGATCACGACGAGCTTCGACGGCGTGGCCACAACGGCGGCGCCGATCGAGGTCCACGGCGAGAGGGGGACGCTCACGGTTCCGGACCCGAACTGCTTCGACGGCGAGGTACGGCTCTTCGAACTCGGCGACACGCACTGGCGCACGCTCCCGCCGTCGGCCGGCTACGTCGGCGGCGCACGGGGCATCGGCCTGCTCGACTTCATCGGCGCCGACGGGCAGCGGGCGCCTCGCGCGAGCGGCGATCTCGCCCTGCACGTGCTGGAGGCGATGAGCGCCCTCCTGCGCTCGTCGGCCGAGGGGCGACGTATCGAGCTGACGACGTCGACGGCGCCGCCCGTTCCCGTTCCGCTGACGGCCGCCGAGGAGTGGAGAGGACGCTCCGCCCGCCGACCCACGTCGCCGTGACGCCGTGGAGCCGGACCGGCGTGCGGCGACGGGCCGCACCACCGGGGGCGCTCCTGCCGGTCCGAGCGACAAGGTGCCGGACATGTGTGTGGGGGAGTCCCTTGTGGTTCCGCAGTCAGACGGCCAGTGGGTAGTGGCAGGCGGCGTGACGGCCGGACGCCGTGGGTGTGAGTCGGGGGCGCTCCAGGGCGCAGCGCTCGCGGGCGTAGGGGCAGCGGGTGCGGAAGGGGCAGCCCGTCGGCTTGTCCACCGGGTTGGGTACTTCGCCGGTGAGGACGATGCGTTCCCTGGGCGGTGCGTGGGTGCCGTCGTCGATGTCCGGGACCGCGGACAGCAGTGCCTGCGTGTAGGGGTGGGCGGGGGCCTCGTACAGCGCCTCCGTCTCGGCCAGTTCGACGATCTCACCGAGGTACATGACCGCGATCCGGTCCGACACGTGCCGGACCACGCCGAGGTCGTGGGCGATGAAGACATAGGTGAGCGCGAACTCCTCCTGGAGATCGGCGAAGAGGTTCAGTACCTGGGCCTGGATCGACACGTCGAGGGCGGACACCGGTTCGTCGGCGACGATCAGCTTCGGAGCGGTGGCCAGGGCCCGGGCGATACCGATGCGCTGGCGCTGCCCACCGGAGAACTCGTGCGGATAGCGCTCCAGATGCGCCGCGGCCAGTCCTACGACGTCGAAGAGCTCGGCGACTCGGCGGCGTACCGAGGCCGCGTCCCCGTAGCGGTGCACGAGCAGCGGTTCCGCCACGATGTCCCCGGCGCGGCGGCGGGGGTTGAGCGAGGCCTGCGGGTCCTGGAAGACCAGCTGCATGCCCGGACGTACCGGCCGCAGCCGGCGGGCGGAGAGAGCGGTGATGTCCTGTCCGTCGAACTCGACCCGGCCGCCCGTGAGTTCGGTGAGTCGGACCAGACAGCGGCCCAGGGTGGACTTGCCGCAGCCCGACTCGCCGACGATGCCGAGGGTTTCGCCGGTGCGGACCTCGAGTGACACTCCGTCCACGGCGCGCAGCACCCGGCGGCGCCGGGACAGTGTGTCCGCGCGCAGGGGGTAGTGCTTGGTGACGTCCGTGGCGCGCAGCAGGACGTCGCCACCGGGAGGCGCACCCTTGGCCACTGCCACCATGTCCTGTGCCGTCACGACGCCGCCTCCGTGTCCATGTCCGTTGCCTCGTCGGCCGCCGCGCGCGCCGTCAGGCGCAGCGACGCCCGGTCTTCGGTCGGCAGCCAGCAGGCGTCGCGGTGTGCGGCGTCGCCGTTGCCCGCGGCCAGCGCGGGCCGCTCCTCGCACCGGTCGTGACGCAGCCGGCAGCGCGGCGCGAACGCGCAGCCCTCCGGAAGGCTGCCGGGCGAGACGGGCAGACCCGCGATGGTGGGCAGCCGCCGCAGCCGGGGGCCGCCGACGCGGGGCACCGAGTCGAGCAGGCCCCAGGTGTACGGGTGGCGCGGGCCGTGGAACACCGCCCGGCGCGGACCGTCCTCGGCCGCCCGGCCGCCGTACATGACCAGGACCCGGTCGGCGATCTGGGAGATCACGCCCATGTCGTGCGTGATGAGCACCACCGCCGAGCCGCGCGCGTTGAGCTCGCGCATCAGGTCGAGGATCTGCGCCTGGACGGTCACGTCGAGCGCCGTGGTCGGTTCGTCGGCGATCAGCAGCGAGGGGCTGCAGGAGAGGGCCATCGCGATGACCGCGCGCTGACGCATGCCGCCGGAGAACTCGTGCGGGTAGGCGTTCACCCGCGAGGCCGCGTCGGGGATGCCGACGTCGGAGAGCAGCCGGACGGCGCGGGCGTGTGCCTCCTTGCGGGACACCTGCTCGTGCGCCCGTATCTGCTCGGCGATCTGCCAACCCACGGTGTACACGGGGGTCAGCGCGGTCATCGGGTCCTGGAAGACCATGGCGATCTCCCGGCCCCGTATCGCGCGCATCTGTTTGTCGGGGAGGGACAGCAAGTCACGCCCGCGGAAGAGGGCTTGGCCCGAGACGGTCACGTTCGGGTTGGTCAGCAGTCGTAGCACGGCCAGCATCGACACGCTCTTGCCCGAGCCCGACTCGCCCACCACGCCCAGGACTTCGCCTGGCGACACCGAGAGGGACAGGCCGTCGACGGCGGTGACCGGGCCCCGGCGGGTTCGGAACGACACCCGCAAGTCGCGTACTTCCAGCAGAGGTTCAGGCATGACGTGCCCTCGGGTCGAGTCGCGCGTACAGGATGTCCACCAGTGCGTTGGCGAGGACCACGAAGAACGCCGCGTACAGGACGGTCCCCATGATCACGGGCAGGTCGAGGTTCTGCAGGGCGTCGAAGGTGAGCTTGCCGATGCCGGGCAGGCCGAAGACCACCTCGGTGAGCAGCGCCGCGCCGCCCACGAGGGCGCCGAAGTCCAGGCCGAACAACGACACGATCGGGATCAGCGAGCAGCGCAGGGCGTGGCGGACGAGGATCCGGCGCTCGGACAGGCCCTTGGCCCGCGCGGTGCGGACGTAGTCCTCGTTCAGCGCGGTGACGACCTCGCCGCGCAGCAGCCGGGCGTAGATCCCGGCGTACAGCAGTGCCAGGGTCAGCCAGGGGAAGAGGAGGTGCAGTGCCCACTGGCCCGGGTGGCTCAGCCCGACGTATCCGGGTGGCGGCACCCAGGAGAACACCGAGTCGTGCAACTGCTTCTGGGTGACGAGGTTGACGACCTCGCCGAGCCAGTAGGCCGGCAGCGAGACGCCGACCACGCCGACCAGCATGATCAGCGGATCGGCGGCCTTGCCGCGGAAGGTCGCCGCGGCCGTGCCCATGAGGATGCCGGCCGTCATCCAGATCAGCGCCGCACCGATGACGAGCGACAGGGTGACGGGGGTGGCCTGCACTATCTGCGGAATGACGCGGGAGCCGCGGTTGACGAACGACTCCAGGTCCCGGTCGACGAGCAGATGACGCATCATCAGCAGATAGCGGATCGGCATCGGCCGGTCGAGGCCGAAGGAGTGCCGTACTTGGGCGAGCGTGGCCGGGTCGGCGTTGCGTCCCGCGATGCGGGCCGCGGGATCGACTCCCGGGGTGGCGAAGAAGATCAGGAACACCAGGACGCTGATGGCGAACATCACCAGCAGGGCCGAGGCGAAGCGTCTGAGCGCGAAGTAGAGCATGAGCGTCACACCCCTCCGCGCAGTCGGGCGCTCGGGTCGAGCGCGTCGCGCACGCCGTCGCCCAGCACGTTGAGTGCCGCCGTGGTCAGTGCGATCAGCAGTCCCGGGGCGATCGTCACGGCGGGGCGGGTGTAGAGCAGTCCCAGACCGTCCTCGATGATCGTGCCCCAGCTGGCCTCGGGCGGCTGGACGCCGACGGACAGGAAGGACAGGGCCGACTCGGTCAGCATGGCCAGCGCGGTCATCAACGGGACGAACACGATCGCGGTGGGCAGGACGTTCGGCAGGACCTCCCGGCGCAGGATGCGCAGGGTGGGCGCGCCGGACCCGACGGCCGCCTGGATGTACTCCTTGTTGCGCAGCACGAGGACCTGGCCGCGCAACGGCCGTGCGATGTACGGCACATAGATCGCCGCGATGATCGCGACCGGCAGCCACAGGCTTCCCGCGTCCACGGTGAGCGGCCCCAGGCGCAGCCCGTCGGTGAGCAGGACCACCGACAGACAGATGGCCAGCAGATACACCGGAAACGCCCAGACCACATCCAGGATCCGGGAGATGACGGCGTCCACGACACCGCCCGCGTAGCCGGCGACGACTCCGACGGCCGTACCGACCAGGCAGGTCAGCAGAGCCGCGGTGACGCCGATGAACAGGCTCGTACGGCCGCCGTACAGCAGGCGCGCCATGACGTCGCGGCCCTGGTTGTCCGCGCCGAGGAAGTAGTGGGCGGGGTCCCAGGTGGGTCCGATGGGCGTGACACCGAGGCCGAGGCCGGTGCTGCTGGGGGTGAGCACGGGCACGGTCTTCCCGCCGACGACCGTGGTGCCGGAGACGTGGGACTGGAACGGGTCGGTGTGGGCGACGTGGTCCGCGTACAGCGGAGCGCACAGGCTCGCCAGCACGACGATCAGCAGGACGACGGCCGCGGCCAGCGCAGACCTGTTGCGCAGCAGGTCGGCGCCGGCCGTCCGCCAGGGGCCCGGCGAGCGCCGGGCCCCGGTCGACGGGTTCGGGAGCGTGCGGCTCATGTGACCCACAGCTGCCCGACGAGCATGTAGAACTGCTTGCTGAACTGGTAGTTGCCGACCCGCTTCGACGTGAAGTCGATGAGCTTCGGGTTGATCAGCGGAACGACCGGTGACTCGGCCATGATCTCCTGGTCGATTGCGCCCCACTGCTGGTCGGCGCTCTTCTGGTCGGTCTGCCCGGCCGTCAGCGCGGTCTTCATCTTCGCGTCGATGCCCTTGTCGCAGAAGCCGGCGATGTTGATGCTGGAGTCGCTGCCGGGATGGAACGAGGCACAGGACAGGAGCACGTTGAGAAAGTCGGAGGCCGCCGGATAGTCCTGGTACCAGGACGTCAGGGCGAGCTGCACCTTGTTCTTGGTGTTCTGGATGTAGGTGAACTGGATGTTCCCCGACAGCGGCTTGAGCTTCGCCTTGTAGCCGAGCTGGGTGAGCAGGCTCTGCAGGTACTGTCCGATCGACTTGTTGACGTCGTCGTCCTGGACGACGATGCCGACCTCCTGGCCCGCCGTACCGGACTTCTTCACCAGTTCCTTGGCCTTGGCCAGGTCCGCGGCCGACCAGGCCTTGCCACCGCCCTTGGTGTAGTCGCAGGAGTCGACGTGCCCGGGGAAGCCCGGCGGCAGGATCGTGCAGGCGGGAGAGGCGAGGTTCGTGCCGCCGTACAGCCGGACCACGGCGGAACGGTCCACGGCCCAGTTGATCGCCTGACGGGCCAGCTTGTTGTTGAAGGGCGCCGTGTTGACGTTCAGCGTCGCGTACCAGAACGCGGTCAGCGGGTTCACATGTGCCTGGGAGGAGTACTTGGTGCCGATCTCGTTCAGCCGGTCGGCGGGCGGCGGGTCGTACATCCAGTCCGCCTGGCCGTTCTCGACGGCGGTGACCATGGACTCGACGGTCTGGCCGAAGGTGTAGTCGATCGCGTCGGGATAACCCTGGGGCTGGCCCTCCCGGGACCACTCCTTGAAGTGCGGGTTGCGCACCAGCTTCAGCGCCCGGTTCGGGTCGTACGAGGCGGCCATGTACGGACCGGTCGTCGGCAGCGGCTTGGTGCCCGCGTCCTTCGCCGGCGAGTCCTTCGGTACGACGCTGGCGTGCGGGACGGCCAGCTTGTACGGGAACTCCGGGTCCGGGGCGGTGAGGTTGACGGTGACCGTGCCGGCCGTCGCGTCGCCGGTCACGCCTCCCTCGAGCGTGCAGGAGGCGGGCTTCTTCAGACAGGCGTCGGCTCCGACGATGCCGTTGTAGAAGGTGCCGGCGGTGGGGCTGGAGACCTTGAAGATGCGCTGGAAGGACGCCACCACGTCGTCGGTGGTCAGCGCCTTGCCGTTGGAGAAGGTGATGCCCTTGCGGAGCGTGAACGTGTACGTCTTGCCGCCGTTGGTGACCTTCGGCATCGCGGCCGCCAGGTCCGGGACGACGGTGAACGACTGCCGGCCGCCGACCTTCTTGAACGAGAGCAGGCCGTCGTACATCGACTGGTACAACTGCCAGTACTGGAGTGTGTAGTTGACCTGCGGGTCGAGGCTGCCCGCCGCGGCGTGAGCGACGAGCTTCAGGGTTCCGCCCTTGTGCTGCGGCTGGAAGGCGGAGGAACCCGAACCGGAGGAGGACGCGGTCGGATCGGAGGAGGAGTCGTCGCCGGAGGACGAACAGGCGGCGGCGGTCAGGGCGAGGGCGACGGTGGCGGCGGCGAGCGCGCTCCGTCTCGTGTTGCTGGACATCCGGGAACTCCCGTCGGGGGATCAGTCGGTGGAGTCGAGGAACTCGCCGACGACCCGGAGGTAGAGCTCCTCCTCCTCGACGTGCGGCATATGGCTGGAGTGCTCGAACAAGTGCCAGCGCACGTCGGGGATGTGGTCGGCGAAGGGACGGACGGTCTCGGGAGTCGCCTCGTCGTACCGCCCGGACACCAGCAGGGTCGGCACCTCGATCAGGTGCAGCCGGTCGACGACGGACCAGTCCTTGAGCGTGCCGACGACATGGAACTCGTTCGGCCCGTTCATCGTGTGGTACACGGTGGGATCGGCCTCGATGTTGTCCCAAGTGGCCTGGATTTCCGGCGGGTTGGGGACCAGTCGGCACACATGGCGCTCGTTGAAGACCTGCTCGGCCGCACGGTAGGCGGGGTGGTCGGTGGTCCCGGCCGTCTCATGGGCGAGCAGGGTGTGCTGGACCTCCGGCGGGAGCTCGGAGCGCAGCTCGTCCGCCGCCGCCAGCCACAGTTCCATGGACGCGGGGGAGTTGGCGATGACCAGGCCGCGCAGCCCGGGGGGTCGGCGTACGGCGTGCTCGGCGGCGAGCATGCCGCCCCAGGACTGGCCGAGGACGTGGTAGGCGTCGGCGATGCCCAGCGCCTTGAGGAGGTTGTCGAGTTCGTCGAGGAAGAGCTGGACGGTCCAGAAGTCGGCGCCTTTGTGGGGCAGGTGGGTGGACAGTCCGGTGCCGAGTTGGTCGTAGTGCACCACGGTGCGGCCCTGCTGGGCGATGCCCGCGATGCTGAGGGTGTAGTTGTGGCCGGCACCGGGTCCGCCGTGCAGGACGACCAAGGGTGTCCTGCCCGGTTCGCCCGTGATCCGGTACCAGGTGGACCAGCCGTTGAAGTCGACGGTTCCGGTGTGGTTCGGTTCGGGGATCGCCACGGGGAAGCCTCCCGGGCCGACCGGAATCGGCCGACCTGTGTCTGAAATCAGATGGGTGTGACGGATGGGTGAGATAGTGATTGGGTAAAAGGTCAGCGCACAAGACCTTTTGGCGGGCGCAGGGCAAGACGTAACGACGTGTTCACGTGGCCCCCGCGCGTTTACAGAGACGTCGCTTGACGGGGAGGACAGCTGACATCCGCACCTGAATCACCTGAACCGGGGGACGAGTTCTCGCGCGTGCTCGACCGCGTACTCCTCGGCGGCACTCCGTCGTCTTCGCTGCACCCGGTGCGTGTGACCTCGGCTGTCGACGAGGTCTCCGACCGGCTGCTCACCGCGATCGCCGTCGGAGACTTTCTGCCCGGCGAGCGGCTGCCCGCCGAACGCGAACTCACCGGGCTGCTGCGGGTGAGCCGCCCCACCGTGCGCGAAGCCGTCGGACGCCTCCAGGCCCTTGGTGTCGTCGAGATCCGCCGGGGCCGCAACGGAGGAGCCTTCGTCCGCGACACCTGGAGCGAGTCCTCGGCGGCAGCGGTCCGCCGTACGCTGCTTCCCCGGTGGGAGGAGTTCGAGCAACTCTTCGACCTGCGCGGTCTGGTGGAAGGCATGGTGGCCGCGACGGCCGCCCGCCGCCGCCGGCCCGAGGACCTCGAGCCGATGCGCGAGGCCCTGGCCGCGCACCTCTCCGCCGGCACTCCCCGTGCGGAACAGGCCGCCGACAGCGCGTTCCACCAGGCCATCTGCACGGCCACCCGCAACCCGCAGATCGCCCTGCTCAGCCGGGACCTGCTGACCCGGATCAGCCTCGGCTTCCCGATCGAGCCGTGGGGCAAGGGCGAGCGGTCCCACCATCACCGGGCCGGCGAGGGCCACACGGCGCTGTACGAGGCCATCGCGGCGGGCGAGCCCGAGCGCGCGGAGGAGATCGCCCGGGAGCACTTCATGATCAGCGCCGAGATGATCCGTGACGTCCTGGCCCGCGTCCGGGCCGCGGGGCCGTCCTGAGGGCTTCCTCCCGGCTGCCGCCCGACTGCTCAGGGGCGTCGGGACGTGCCGTGCGAGCGGGCGCGGGGCGGGATGCGGCATCGTCCTGACCGCCGTCAGTGCATGAGCGTCCCGGACGGCGGGCCGACGGCGGTCACACCTCCCGGTGGTCGATGCCGAGCAGGCTCGCGGCCGCGCGGAAATCGGCGCTGTGGTGGCCCACCGCGAGGGACCAGTGGTGGCCGACGCCCGTCGCGCTCCACGCGTCCACCCACTCGCCGGGATCACCGCCGAAGTCGACGCGGCTGGTGGTGTTGCCGATCTCCAGCAGCGGGCCGGGGACGACGGTGCCCTCGGAGGTGATGAACGACAGGCTGCCGTCGGCGTCCTGACCGAGCCCGAGGAGGGTGACGGGGCCGTGCCGGACGTCGAACTCCACGCTGACGCCCCAGCCGCGCTTGCCGTGGTAGACACCCAGGCCACGCAGCAGCGGGTCACGGGCACTGACGGCCAGGTGGGCGGGCCCGTCGTGGCCCATCTCCACCACGCCGTCCTCGAAGTCGAGGGCCTGTATCTCGGTGAAGGAGCCCCCCGCGCCTACGCTCTGGGAGGCCAACTGGGCGACACTGGTGCGCAGTTCGTACTCGCCGGCCGCGGGCACGCCCCGGGCCGTGAGCAGGGAGGCGCCGAGGATCATGCCGGCGCCGAGCCGCTCGTGCAGCTCGCCGCCGAGACCGCGGTGGTAGTACGCGAGAGTGTCGAGCCCGAAGTCCTCGACGAGCCGGTCGAGGGCCACCGACACGGTCGCTCCCCACGCGAAGTCCTCCTCCGCCACGCTGTCGTCGAGGGTGAAGACCTGCCGGGCGAGCGCCATGCGCTCCCGGGTCTCGGCTTCGCTCACCTTCTCCACCCGGTGCCGCAGGTCGTCGAACTCCAGCACCTCGACGTGCGAGCCGAACGTGCTCGGAAGCAGCGTGAGATCGGTCGACACGTCGAGCATGCCGGGATACAGATGCCCCATCAGGCCGTGGCGGGCGTGCCGAAGAGCGGCCCGGACATGTGCGGCGCGGATCCACTGCTCGATGCGCCGCCACGCGGACTCCTGGTGCAGCCAGCCCGAGACCGACCGGAAGGGGATACCGGCCCGGCGGAAGACGTTGCCGACCTCGGGCACGGAGCACTGCGCGCAGTACGCCAGCCAGGCACCCGTGTCGAAGGAGGCGTGGTCCATCCGCTCGGACGGCTGCAGGTCGACGACCAGGACGGGAGTCTGCGAGCGCTTGGCGATCGGCAGCACCATCGACGAGGTCAGATACGTCGTCAGGAACAGCACGATCAAGTCGCAGTCCGCCCGGCGCAGTTGCTCGGCGGCGACCGCTCCCTCCTCGGCGTCGGAGATGAAGCCGACGTCGGTCACCTCTGCGTCCATCCGCTGGAAGCGTTCGGCGACGTACGCGGATGACTCCCTCAACTGCGGTAGCAGTCCGGGGAATTGCGGCCAGTAGGCGCCAAGACCGCCCGCGACCAGTCCGATCCGGGTGCGGCGTCGGGCCACCGGTGGGAGCAGCTCGCGCAGTGTGGCGGCGCGGTCCGCGGTCACCGTCGTGGGTTCGGTCGTTGCCATGGTTCGGTGATCCTTCCGAGGTCCGTTCGGATTCAGGCCCGGGCCACTCCCAGATCCGCAGGGGCGGCGGCGGCATCAGGGGAACGCCGGATGAGGACGCGGATGATGTACACGCCCGCGATCCCCGAGGCCGCCATGCAGAGGGTGATCGACCAGAGCAGGAGGGACGCGCTGTACTCCATCAGGGCGGGCGTGACGAACGCGACGCCCGCGAAGACCCCGCGCGACAGGGCGTAGGTGAGGCCCTGGGTGGTGCCGCGGGTGTCCGGAGGCAGCGTGAGCTGCGACCACACCTTGTAACTTGCCTCTCCCGCGAAGGGGTTGGAGATCTGGTAGAGCACGAAGAAGACGAGCATGCCGACGAGGGCGCCGGCCGTGAGGGAGGCGATACAGAAGGCGACGACCTGCATGACCGTGAACACGTAGAACAGCCGGTCGCGCCAGGGCCTGTCGGCGATCCGGACGAAGACGAAGGTCAGCACCAGCGCGATCGGGAGGAAGGCCAGGTTGATGCCGGTGGCCAGGCTCTGCGAGGCACCGCTGACCGTGACCAGCAGATAGGTGCCGAACTGGCCGAAGGTGTTGGCGCCGATGCCCCAGGTGACGTAGTAGACGAAGGTCGCGGCCATCGGCAGCAACGCGGCACGGTTCCACACGTTCTTGAGCTCGATGCCGCGCGGGGCGGCCAGCGCGGCCGCCTCTTCGGCCACCTCCGTGTCCGACGGCTCGTCGGCCAGCTTCAGACGGGAGCGGAGCTGCCAGGTGAGCAGCGCGGCGACGGCCAGATGGCCGGTGATGAACCGCGCCCCGGTCATGCCGGTGTCCGACAGGACGTAGCCGAGGAAGATGACGACGACGATGCCCAGCACCCACATGACCTGGGTGAAGGACACGAGACGCGCCCGGCCGTCGGCGGGCGCGGCGTCCGAGACCACGGCCAGCGACGTCGGCAGATCGGCGCCGGCCGCCAGCCCCGCGACGAGCACGCCGACGAAGAGGACGATGTCGTTCGGCGCCAGCGTGATGACGATCGCGCCCAGCGCGTAGCAGAGGATGTCCAGGTTGTAGACACGGCGGCGCCCGAACATGTCGGCGAGCCGTCCGCCGACGAGGGAACCGACGGCGATACAGCCGGTGACGATCGCGCTGATCGCCCCGGCCATCCACACGCCCATGTCGTAACTGTCGCGGTAGATGGCCAGGTTGACGGCGATGCTGACGATGAGCGCGGCGTCGAGGTAGGAGGCCATGCCCGACAGGGCCGCGACCTTCCACAAGTGCTTCGGAATGGGCTGTTCCGGGTGATCCGGGGCAGGCGAAAAACGGGCCATGATGCGGCTCCTCGCGGCTCTGGGGCCGGGGTCGCAGTGAATATAGGGTTCAAAAAACGTTCCAACAACCCCTCTTGCGCGCATCCGCAGGAAGTGGAGACGACCTCCTTCCCGCCCTCCGGATCCGGTGCCAACATTCCAGGTGACCAGTGACTGATCCGACGTAAAACGTTTTTGATCCGCGAGGGTGCCCGAGCCGTACTCGGAAGGACCGCAATCGTGATCTCCCCAGCACTGCAGCAGCTGTTCGACGCCCCGCCCCGGGACTTCGGCCCCACCCCGCTGTGGTGGTGGTCGGGTGCGAAGGTCACCCGCGACCGCCTCGCCCGGCAGATGCGCAGGTTCGCCGAAGGCGGCATCCACAACCTCGTGGTGATCAACCTCGCCCCGGCCGGCCCGAGTTTCGGCGCCCGGACCGACGACCCGCCATGGTTCGGCGAGGAGTGGTGGGCCCGCTTCACCGACGCCTGCGAGATCGCCGGGGAGCTCGGAACGCGCCTGTGGTTCTACGACCAGATCGGGTTCTCCGGCGCCAACGTCCAAGGGAGCATCACCCGACGGCATCCCGACTCGGCGGGACAGGGGCTGCGCTCGCGCCGGGCCGTCGTCTCCGGCGGCAGGGTCGCGTTGCGGGGTTCCGAGACGCTGTTGGGCGCCTACGACACGACGGGCGCCCCCCTGCGCACGGAAGCCCCCGCCCGGATCGCCGCCGCCGACGGAACCGAGGCAGTGCTGGTCCTCGCCGTCCCCACCGCCTTCGACTACCTGGACCCGCACGCCGTCGGCCTGCTGCTGGACGCCGTCCACCACGAGTACGACCGCCGCGTCCCCGAGTACCTGGGCAACGTCGTCGCGGGCAGCTTCCAGGACGAACTGCCCGGCACCAACTCCTGGAGCCGCCGCTTCCCCGAGGAGTTCATCGCCCGCCGCGGCTACGACCTGCTCGACCACTTGCCGGCCCTCTTCCACGAGAGCCCCGAGGCCGCGAAGATCCTCGCCGACTACTACGCGGTCCGCGCCGAACTCACCGAAGAGGCCCTGTTCCGTCCGCTCGCCGCCTGGCACGACGAGCGCGGCATGCTCCTGGGCTGCGACCAGAGCAACCCCGCCCGCGCGGGCTTCCCGGCCCAGTCCACGCAGATCTACACGGACTACTTCCGCACCCACCGCTGGTTCGGCGCCGCCGGCAGCGACCACCACGGCGACGCCAAGGTCCACTCCTCCATGGCCCACCTCTACGGCCATGAGCGCGTCTGGATCGAGGCGTTCCACTCCTCCGGCTGGGGCGGCACCCTGGAGGACACCTACGACTGGCTCCTGCCGTTCCTGCGCAGCGGCGCCAACCTGTACAACCCGCACGCCAGTTACTTCGGCACCGCGGGCGGCTGGTTCGAGTGGGCGCCGCCCTCCACCGACTGGCGTCAGCCCTACTGGCAGCAGTACCCGGCGTTCTCCCGGGCCGTCGCCCGGATCTGCTCGATCATGTCCTGGGGCACCTACAGCGCCGATGTCGCGGTCCTCCACCCCACCGCCACCATGCAGGCCCTCATCCCGCTGGACGCGCCCGTCAAGCACTTCGGCGACGGCGTCCTCGGTGCGGGTTACGCCGAAGTCGACGAGACGCAGCGGCACTACCTGGACCTGTGCGGCACCAACAACTGGCTCCGGCCCCGGATCGGCGCCCTCGACCGGCACCGCGTCTCCTTCGACGTGATCGACGACGCCTCGGTGCAGGGCGCCAAGGCGGCCGACGGCGCCCTGCGCATCAGGGACCTGGCGTACACCACGCTTCTGCTGCCCTCGACGAGCGTTCTGGAGGAGGATACGGCGCGTCGGCTGACCCAACTGCTCGACGTCGGCGGCCGGGTCGTGGTCGTGGGCCGCCCGCCCGCGGAGGCGGCCGGCCGCGCCGGCGACGACTTCGTCGTCACGGCGCTGCTCGCCCATCCGCGGCTGGAGCGGGCGAGCGACGCCGAGACCGGCGCGGCGACGGTGGCCGACGCCGCGGGATACGCGACGGGCGACGTGCCGCTGCTCGTCAGGCGGAAGGGCGAGGCGGCGGTCGCCCTGGTGACGGGTGCCTTCCCCGACGCCCGTAGGCATCCCCCGAGGGACACCCACGAGATCGACCCCGCGCGCTACGCCCCCACCTCCTCCGTCACCGTGCACGCCGCGGTCGCCGAGGCCGAGATCTGGAACCCGGCGACCGGTGCTCGCCGCCCCGCGCACGTCACCGTCTCGGACGACGTCTCCACCATCGAGGTGCCATTGGAAGGCGCCCCCGCCGTCCTCGTCGTATGGCGAGAAGGCATTCCGCCGGACCGGTCGACCGCACCACTCCAACCGGCCTCGGCTCGGACGCTCGACGTCTCGACCGGTTGGGAGGGCCGCCTGGTTCCCACCATGGACAACACGTGGGGCGACTTGGCGCTGCCGGCCGGAGCGTCCGTGGCGGAGCCGCAGATCTGGACCATGGGGTGGACCGAGAGCGATGCCCCCGAGGCACCCTGGGAACAGGCGCGAGTGACATACGGCAACCGGGTGCGCGTCCTGCCTCCGGTGCCCCACGGGCAGGCTCCCGACCCGCTGGACGGCGTCTCAGTCGAACGAATCCTGGCCGGAGAGCTGCCCCTCGCGCCCCCGGATGCGGACTGGGACGTCTCCCTGTACTCCACGAGCCGGGGGATCCCGGATCCGGACGGGCTGCTCGGCAACAAGGGGCTGGTGCCCGAGGAGTTCGTACGGGTCCCGGTGCCCGGAAACGGAACCGTCGCCCGCGTCCGGGCGATCGTGGAGACCGGCCATCGTGGCAACGCCGACCTGCACGTCGGCGCGGCGGCCGCCAAGCGTGTGTGGTGGAACGGTGAGCGGCTGGACACGGGCAGCGGCTATCTGGCGTCCGCCCGGGTGCACGTGGAGCGGCCCCGCAATCTGCTCGAGTACGAACTGACGTACGCCGAGGACCGGCCGCGGCTGATCTCGGGTGCCGCCGGTACACCGTTGGGCAGTTACTTCTGCCTGTCCCGTCCGGACGGGTTCGCGGCGCGTCCGCAGTTCATGTGCCTGCCCGAGGACGTACGACCGGACGGCAGCGTGACCTACCGCGGGCGGCTGCGCCTGGCGCGCGACGGAGCGGAGGCGGTGCTCGTCGTGGGTGCCGCGGCGGGTGTCACCGTACGGCTCGACGGTGCCGTCGTGGCACGTCAGGAGAAGGTGGAGTACTACGAGTCCGACTGGGGCGCGGTGCCGATGTTCTTCCGCCACCAACTCACGCTCGGCAAGGGCGAACACGTACTGGAGATCGTGGCCGACAGCGTCCACGCACGGGACGCCGTGTTCGTCGACCTCGTGGCGAGCGCGGAGTCGACCGCGTTGGTCAGCGGCGCCGGGTGGGAGGCCGGGACGGGAGAGTGGTGTGGACGTACGGTCGAACACGAGGGCCGCTGGGGCGAGTTGCAGCACTGCTACGCCGCGGTACGACCCCATCCGTTGCCGGAGACCGAGTGGCTCACCGGCGCACCGACGCTCGGCAGCGCCGTACTGCCACTGCGGTCGACCGACGACGTCCGCGAGGCGGCGCAGCGTTTCCGCTTCACCGTGCCACCGGGCACCGTGTCGGTCGACCTGCCGCTGGAGCTCCCCGCGCGGGTGCGGGTCGGGAACAACGCGGCACGACCGCTCGACGGGCAGGAGCTGACGCTGGATCAACCCCTCCCGAAACCCACGGAGATCGAGATCGTCACCGCACCGACCGCAGTGCTGCGAGGCGGCTCCGCCTGGCGGGGACCGGCGCGCGTCCGCACCGTGGCGGCGCCGCTGCCGCTGGGGGACTGGCGCTCGCTGGGGCTGGGCAGTTGGAGCGGGGGCGTGACCTACTCACGGATGCTGGAGGTACCGGCGGGGCCGGACCCGGTACTGGACCTGGGGCGGGTGCGCGGCAGCGCCGCGGTCCTCCTCGACGGGGAACCCGTCGGTGAGGCCTTCTGCTCGCCGTACCGGTTCGCCCTGCGTGGTGCGGCCGGGCGTAGCGTCCGGGTCGAGGTGACCGTCAACAACACCCTGGCCCCGTATCTCGCCGAAGCCACTCCGACGGCCTGGGCGTTCCCGTCCCAGCTCTCGTCGGGCCTGCTGGGGCCGGTGACACTCCGGATCCCCGGTTCCGTCTGAGGGCGCGCTCAGGTATCGGAAGGCGCCCGCGTGGAGTCCCGCAGGACGAGGCCGGGTGCGAACACCCGTGTCTCGTGCGCGTGTTCCGCACGGGCCTCCACCTCGTCGAGCAGCATCTCCACGGCCGCCCGGCCGAGGTCCTCGACCGGCTGCCGGACCGTCGTCAGGGTCGTCCCCACGAAGCTCGCGATGTCGAGGTCGCCGTAACCGACCACCTGTACGTCCTCGGGAATCTTCACGCCCCGCTCGCCCAGCGCGCGGCACAGCCCCGCGGCGAGGAAGTCGTTGGTGCAGAAGACCCCGTCGGGCAGGTCGTCGAGTTGGCGGGCGATCTCCACGCCCTGGGCCACCGTCATCTCCTTGGCCACGACCTGGCCCAGCCGCGCCTCACGTCGGCTGCGCACGGCCTGTCGGGCGCCCTGGTAGCGGTCCGCGCACTGACGTATCCCGCGTTCCCCGTTCACGACGAGGATGTCGCCCGCTCCGCGGTCCAGGAGGTGCTGCACGGCGATGCGGCCTCCGGCGATGTCGTCGACGGAGACCGAGCAGCCGTCCTGCGCCGAGATCGCACGGTCCGCCAGAACCAGGGGGATGCCGCGCTCACGCAGCCGTGAGAGCCGGGTGGGATCGGCGCTGAGCGGAACCACCACGGCTCCCACGGCCCGTTGCTCGACGAGCATGGTGAAGTAGCCCTGCTCCCGCTCCGGTGCGTCCCCGCTGTCACAGAGCACGAGGGAGTAACCGTGGTCGTACGCCGCGTCCGCGGCACCTCGCGCGATGCGGGAGTAGAAGGAGTTGGCCACGTCGGGCAGGACCAGACCGATCGAGGACGAGTGCCCGGTCCGCAGGCCGGCGGCTCCCGGGTGGGGAACGTAGTCGAGCGCCGCGACGGCGTCGCGGACCCGCTCGGCCGTGCGCGCGTTGACGCGCTCCGGTCGGTTCAGGACGTTCGACACCGTGGAGACCGAGACGCCCGCAGCGGCCGCGACGTCCTGGATACGGGCGGGACGAACCGGAATGGCGTCCACCCCCCTCGCTGCGGCAGCCGTGCGACCAGGCACGACGTGGTCCTCATGAGCGACGCAAGTCTACCCCGGCGGTGACTAAAACGTTTTTCAACCCGTGTGTACTCCGGGGCGGCCGGAAGTGGCGCAATCGAATGTTGCAACCCTGGTGTGTGAGGCGCAGGTTGGACGGTGCGGGAGCGCTCCCACGCCTCATCCGCACCACACAATCCCATTCCGCAACTGATCTCGAAAACCCGTCTCGCAACCCGTCTCGCAACCCGTCTCGCAACCCCGTCCGCCACCTCGGAAAGAAGGAGATCATGGCTTGTCATGATCAGGACAATCGCCAGGACCATTACATACGCCCGCGTCTGACACTCGCGCTGAGCGGGCTCGTCGCAGTGCTGCTCTGCCTCATCCCCTGGAGCGGCACCGCCGTCGCCCACGGCTCGGTCGTCGACCCGGCATCCCGCAACTACGGCTGCTGGCTGCGCTGGGGATCCGACTTCCAGAACCCGGCCATGGAGCAGGAAGACCCCATGTGCTGGCAGGCGTGGCAGGACAACCCGAACGCCATGTGGAACTGGAACGGTCTGTACCGCAACGGCTCCGCCGGTGACTTCCAGGCCGTGGTCCCCGACGGGCAGCTGTGCAGCGGCGGACGGACCGAGGGCGGGCGGTACAACTCGCTGGACGCCGTGGGCCCCTGGAAGACGACCGACGTCGACGCCGACTTCACCGTGCAGCTGTACGACCAGGCGAGCCACGGCGCCGACTACTTCCTGGTCTACGTCACACGCCAGGGCTTCGACCCGACCACCCAGCCACTGACCTGGGCAGACCTCGAACTGGTCGCCAGGACCGGCAGCTACGCGCCCAGCCAGAACTACTCGATCGACGTGAGTACGTCCGGGCTCAGTGGCCGCCACGTCGTCTACACGATCTGGCAGGCGTCGCACATGGACCAGACGTACTTCCTGTGCAGCGACGTGAACTTCGGCTGAAGCGGCTGAAGCGGCTGAAGCGGCTGAAGCGGCCGGACTCGGCGACGACCAACTCGCCCAGGCCTTGCGAAAGTGTGCCTCCCCGTTGGCGGGGTCGGTCCGGCATGAATGTCAGACGTGTCTGTCAGGCTCTGGTCATGGAGATGACGCTGCAATTGACGATCGACTGTGCCGACCCGCAGAGGCTGGTGGCGTTCTGGAGCGAGGCTCTGGGGTACATACCCGAACCTCCACCGGCCGGCCATGCCACGTGGCGGGTGTACTGGGCAGCCATGGGGGTGCCCGAGGAGGAGTTGCCGGCAGGTGCGGGCGACATCCCGGAGTCGATCGTCGATCCCGCAGGACAAGGGCCCCGGGTGTGGTTCCAGCAGGTTCCGGAACCCAAAGCCACCAAGAACCGAATACACCTCGACCTGAAGGTCGGCGGCGGGCGCGACGTCCCGTTGGCGGTCCGCACGCAGCGGGTCACCACCACAGTGGAAAGACTGATCAAAGCCGGCGCCAGCGTGCTTCGGATCACGGATGAGCCGGACATGGGGCAGTACGCCGTCCTGCTGCAGGACCCGGAAGGCAACGAATTCGACGTTGTCTGAGAGTTCATTTCATCTGGCGAGTCTGCTGTGGCAGACGAGGGCTTCTGCCCTGTTTACCGACGGCGCTGACCAACCTGGCTGCGGACGCCAGTGGCGGCGCGGGATCGGTCACTCACTCTTCCGGTAGTTCATGAACCAGTGCGTGTCGAAATAGCGGGCCATCGTGAACGGGTGGTGCGGGTCGATGAGGATGCGACAGACGAACTGCGCGGCCTGGCAGCCGAAGGGGACGTCCTCGCCATCGAAGGACCGGACGACGACGGGCCAACGGTCGGGGTCGTCGCCGTCGGCCCGCCAGCAGTACAGGTCCTCGTGCTCCGTGCCCGCCCAGATGAGTAGCTCGTCCTCCCTGAGATCCGTCCACGGCTCCTGGTTCAGGCTCAGATACGCGTCGAAGGCGCCCACGCCGAACGTTTCGACCATGCGCTTGTAGTCGCTCGGGAGCGCGGTGCCCAGGCGCGACTCCACCTCCGCCCAGTTCACATCCGGCCGCTGGGCGGGCTGCGTCCAGCCGGTGATCCGTATGAGCCGCTCCACCCAGTCGACGTCCCCGTCCTCGTCCGGAGCGACCTCCAAAGGTTCTGGCACCTGCCTCTGAGCGACCACCAGCACCGGCCGCTCGACGCCTTCGGCGTCTCGCGCCGTACCCGTGCCGACCCACTGATCCCCGTACGCCCACGCCCGCATCTTCACGGCCCGGTCCTCGAAGGGGACGAGGAGAGCCGCGCCCCTGGAATCGTCGACCGTCGGATCGGTGAAACCGTCGAGGACGAGGGTGCATGGGGCTCCGTACCTGCTGGCGAGCAGGTCGGTCAGAGCCTGCGGGTCCAAGTCGCCGGGCAGGTACATGTAGCTGTCTGCCGGGCCGAGCTGAGCCAGTAGATCGTTGACGGTCGTCTGCGTGAGCTTCATGGCGGACAGTGAAGCGCACCGCACTGACAACGGACCTGTTCGGACGTATCCGACGTCAATTGGACAGTTGTCGGACCGGAGTTCATTCAGCGAGCCCGCGGTGGCATATGAGCGTCGCTGCGATGGCTGCGAAGGCGAGAAAGTGTTCGCGCTTGCGTTCGTGGCGGCGGTGGAGGCGTCGGCATCCTGAGAGCCAGGAGACGGCGCGTTCGACGACCCATCGGTGTCGGCCCAGTCGCTGTGAAGGCTCAACGCCCTTGCGGGCGAGGCGATGTCTGATCCCGCGGGCGGTGAGCCGGCGTCGCAGGTATCGGAAGTCGTAGCCCTTGTCTCCGTGGAGCTTGGCGGGCCTGCGGCGTCGGCGCCCGCGGCGGGAGCGGATGGGAGGGATGCCTTGCACCAGTGGGATCGGGGCCTGGCTGTCGTGCAGATCGGCGGCCGAGATGCCGATCGACCCACACCCTGGCTTCGGACCACTCGGTGAAACGGCGAGGCCGAAGCCGGGCGGCAGTTGGGCAATGCTTGCGGCGGCCGGGACCGAAGTGCGCCCTGGAGCGGGATAGTGTCGACACCGTTGCATCGGCTGTGAGCCCGGATCAGGCAGGGAGAAGTGCCGCATGACCGATGAGGACACGCACCTCGTGCTGGAGCGCCTCCTGCGGCTGCGGGACCGGCGTGAGCCGCTGGTCGCGCAGATTGCCGAATGGGTCGGCGTGGGCATCATCGAGGGGCGGCTGGAACCCGGACAGGACCTCAACAGCGTCGATCTGTCACGCCGGTTCGACACCAGCCGTACGCCCGTCCGCGAGGCGCTGATGCTCCTCGAACAGGAGGGCCTGGTCGAGATGAAGGCGCGCCGCAGGCCCCGGGTCGCCGCGCCTTCCCCGCAGGACATCCGGGACATCTACCAGGTGCGCAAGCGGCTCCTGTCGATGCTGGCGGGCCTGCTCGTCGAGCGGGCCGAGGACGAGGAGCTGGGGGAGCTGCGCACCCGGGTCGAACGGATGCGGAAACTGGCGGACGCCGGTGACGTGGACGCCTATTTCTGGAGCCATGTGCTGCTCCAGGAACGGATGACCGAGATCGTCGGCAACGCCACCCTCAAGCAGATCCTCGACTCCCTGGCCCTGCGCACGCTCATGCTGCGCCATCTGAGCCTGACCCGGGCCGGTCGCCTCGCCCGCAGCATCGACGACCAGGAACGGTTGCTGCAGGCCGTGGAGGAGCGCGACGGGGAGCTCGCCTCCGCCCTGATCGCGGGGGCCACGGTGCGGGCCCTCAGGGCGATGGAGGAACAGCTCGAACAGGACGCGTCGGCGCCGCAGCGCAAGCCGGTGCGCAGACGGCGGGCGGCTTCCTGAGTGTCGTGTCCGCACGGCGCTCACTTGGCCGGCGCCCCGGCGCCCCGGCGTCTACGGGGAAGTTGCCGACCGTCATCCACGCCGAGTCGTCGGGCGCCGGACAGGCCGCGCACCAGGTGATGTGCGCGGGTGTCCCGACCCGGCCCAGCGAGATACGGGCGAGCAGGGCCTCGGGGCCGCACTCTTCGCGAGGGTGCCGTGCGGGACCGCGGTGTGGCTCGCTCTCGCTCTTAGTGTCGACAGTATGAGTAAATCGAGAGGTCGGGCAGCTGTAGGCGCCGTGTGTGCGCAATTCTGTCGACAGTTGGGGCTTGGATGCTTATTGGAATGACAGCCCCGGACCATGCGTGTCACAGGAGCCGCTCCTAGGTTTCCGTGACCATGACAGAGAACATTCCTGCGCAACCGCAGGGCGAAGCGAAGCACAAGCTGTCCCGCACCGTGAACCGTCGTAAGGTCATCGCCGCGGGCGGTGCGGTGGCCGCGGCCGCCGGGCTCGGACTCGCCGCGACGGCGTCGGCCGACCAGGAGAGCGGCACCACCGCGACGGCCACCGGCTCGACGTCGGGCTCCACTTCCTCGACAACCGCCGTCTGCACCCTCAACGCCGAGGTCACCGAAGGCCCTTACTTCCTGGAAGGCGCACTCGTCCGCGAGGACATCCGGGAGGACAAGGAGGGCTTCGAGGTCCAGTACACCTTCACCGTCGTCGACCAGGCCAACGACTGCGCGCCGCTCGCCGACGCCCTCGTGGAGATCTGGCACTGCGACGCACTCGGCGAGTACTCCGGATTCGTCGGTGGCAACGGCCACGAGGAGGAGGACAACGGCACCTTCCTGCGCGGCGGCCAACTCACCGACGAGAACGGCGAGGTGAGCCTCATCTCCATCTGGCCCGGGCACTACGTCTCCCGGGCCGTCCACGTGCACATGCGGGTCCACACGGACGTGACGCTCACCGACGACTCGTACACCGGCGGCGAGATCATCCACACCGGCCAGCTCTTCTTCGACCCGGACATCAACACCGAGATCCAGGCGACGTCACCGTACTCCGCCAACACCACGCAGGAGACCGCGCTCGCCGACGACTCGATCTACGACGACGGCGGCGCCTCCTCCGGCCTGCTGACGCTGACGGCGCTCGGGGACAGCGTCTCGGACGGCTATGCGGCGACGCTGACCGTGGGCGTCAACTCGGCCTGACCGATCGACGGCCGGCCGCGGGACCCGTCCCCGCGGCCGGCCTGCGGGGAGTGACGCGCTTCGCGCCCGCTCCCACGTCCGAACAACCGTCACCACCGGCTGCCATGCTGGGAGTTCCGCCGTCTCAGGGAGGCACTCATGCCCGAGCAGCCGTCCGTCCTCGCTTCACTGGTGTCCGGGTTGCGAAGCGGCTCCATCGAAGTCGTCGATCTCACCTCGCCGTTGTCCTCGTCGACACCGGTGATCCAACTGCCGCCGGAGTTCGGCCAGACGGCGACCTTCGAACTGGAGGAGATCAGCAGGTACGACGACCGGGGACCGGCCTGGTACTGGAACAACTTCCGCAGCGGCGAGCACACCGGCACCCACTTCGACGCCCCGAACCACTGGGTGAGCGGGAAGGACCTCGCCGACATGGCGTCCGTACCGGCGCACCGGCTGATCGCACCGGCCGCCGTACTGGACTTCACCGCCGAGGCGGAGGAGGACCCGGACTTCCTCGTGGAGGTGGACCACATGCGGGCCTGGCAGGCCGAGCACGGTCCGCTGCCCGACGGCGGCTGGCTGCTGCTGCGCACCGGCTGGGACGCCCGCTCGCACTCGCAGGAGGCGTTCCTCAACGCGGACGGGAACGGCCCGCACACGCCAGGCCTGTCACCGGAATGCGCCCGTTGGGTGGCCCAGGAGTCGCCGGTGATCGGCCTGGGCGTAGAGACGGTGGGCACCGACGCCGGACGCGGGCACTCGTTCGACCCGGCCTTCCCCTGCCACTCCTACCTGATGGGCAGTGACAAGTACGGTCTCACCCAGCTCCGGAACCTGGCGGCGCTGCCGGCCACCGGCGCCGTCGTCATCGCGGGACCCCTGCCCATCGTCGCGGGATCCGGGTCCCCCGCGCGGGTGCTCGCGCTGGTGGAGCGGTCATGAAGGTCGCCGAGGCCGTCGGACGTGCGGTGACCGCGGCCGGCGTCGGCCGGGTCTTCGGCGTGGTCGGATCGGGCAACTTCCATCTGACCAACGCCATGGTCGCGGCGGGGGCGCGGTTCGTCGCCGCACGGCACGAAGGCGGCGCGGCGACGATGGCCGACGCGTACGCGCGGATGAGCGGCAGGCCGGCCGCGCTGAGCGTCCATCAGGGACCCGGTCTGACCAACGCCCTCACCGGTGTCACCGAGGCGGCCAAGAGCCGGACCCCGCTCCTCGTGCTGGCGGCCGAGGTGACCGAGCCGCGCTCCAACTTCCACGTCGACCAAGAGGCGTTGGGGCGCGCGGTGGGCGCGATCACCCTGCGGGTCACATCGGCCGAGAACGCGGTGGGGCAGACCCTCGACGCGGTGCGGCTGGCCCTGCACGAACGCCGCACCGTGCTGCTCAACCTCCCCCTGGCGGTGCAGGCACTGGACGTGCCCGACGGTGTCCTGGCACAGGCCGCGCCACCCCCGCAGCGAGCGGCGGTCGAGCCGACGGCGGCCGACGTGGCGGCACTGGCGCGGGCACTCGACCGGGCGCGGCGACCGGTGTTCGTGGCCGGCCGGGGATCACGCTCGCCCGGCGCCCGCGACGCCCTCGCGGCGCTCGCCGAGCGCCACGGCGCGCTGCTGGCGACGTCGGCCGTGGCACGCGGCCTGTTCCACGGCAATCCGTGGTCGCTCGACGTGTCCGGAGGCTTCGCCTCACCCCTGACGGCGGAACTGATCGGCGCCGCGGACACGATCGTGGGCTGGGGCTGCGCACTGAACATGTGGACCATGCGGCACGGCAACCTGATCGGCTCCGACACGACGGTGGTACAGGTCGACGACGACGCGTCGGCGCTCGGTGCGCACCGTGACGTGCATGTCGGGGTCACCGGCGACGTGGAACGCACGGCGCGGCGCGTGCTGGAGACGGGCGGCGCGAAACGTCAGGGCTACCGGACCGCCGACGTCGCCGCGGGCATCGCCGCGCGCGTGCGCCTCAGGGATGTGCCGTACGAGGACACGGGCAGCCGCGAGCGGATCGACCCGCGCACGCTGAGCATCGCGCTCGACGACATCCTGCCCGCGGAGCGGGTGATCGGCGTGGACTCCGGCAACTTCATGGGCTACCCGAGCATGTACCTGTCGGTGCCGGACGAGAACGGCTTCTGCTTCACCCAGGCGTTCCAGTCGATCGGCCTCGGGCTGGCCACCGCGATCGGCGCGGCGCTGGCGCAGCCGGACCGGCTGCCGGTGGCCGCGCTCGGGGACGGCGGCGCGCTGATGGGCGCCGCGGAACTCGACACGGTGCGTCGGCTGGGGCTGCCCATGGTGGTCGTCGTGTACAACGACGACGGCTACGGAGCCGAGGTGCACCACTTCGGGCCCGACGGACATCCCCTCGACACGGTCGAGTTCCCGTCGACGGACATCGCCGACGTGGCGCGAGGGTACGGCTTCGAGGCGGTGACCGTGCGCACGCGAGCGGATCTGAAGGCCGTGGCGGACTGGGTCGCCGGTCCGCGGTCCGCGCCTGTGCTCATCGACGCCAAGGTGGTGAAGGACCGCGGGTCCTGGTGGCTGGAGGAGGCGTTCCGCGGACACTGAGTGCCGGCGGGCGGCCCATGCAATCAGCGGGGCCCATGACGTCAACGGCTGTCAACCGCTGCCCAGCCGATCCGCCAGACAGGCGAGGTAGAGGGCCAGGGTCGCGCGGTGGTCGCGCAGCGGGCGGCCGGTGATCTGCTCGATCTTGTTCATCCGGTAGACGACGGTGTTGCGGTGGATGTGCAGGGCCGCGGACGCCCGCAGCAGATTGAACCCGCTCTCGCACCAGGCGGTGACCGTGTCGCGGAGCGCCGGCCAGTCCGGTTGGGCGCGCAGGTCCGCGGCCGTGACGTCGAGCAGTCGGCTGCGGGCGGACTGGCCCACCGCCGCCAGGACCTGGTGGACCCGCAGGTCCGCTATGAGATGGACGGGGGAGCCGTCCCCCGGCCGGGCCCCCAGGCGGAGGGCGTCGCACGCGTCCTGGTAGGAGTCGTGCAGACCGGCGACCGAGATGGCCGGCTCGCCGATCCCCGCACGGGCGGCGAGACCGTCCTGCGCGGCGATCACATCGGTGACCCGTCGGCAGTCGGCGACCAGGGACGCCGTCGAACCGCGGGCCGGAAGCCGGTGCAGGACGCCGATCCAGCCGGGAGCCGTGCCGGCCACGATGTCCTGGGGGTCGGCGAAGACCTCTCGGACGGTGCGGAGCAGTTCCGAACGGATCAGTGCCATGTCCTGCGTGGGGGCGCCCCGGCGTCGGGCGGTCGCATCGGGCACGGTCACCTCGAAAGCCACCGCGACCCGTTGCAGCCGCAGGTCGAAGCCGAGTTCGGCGGCCCGGAACACGAGGAAGTCGCCTTCCACGACCTGCGGATCGTACGCGGCGATGTCGGCGAGCAGCTTCTCTGCGGCCCGCTCCGCGAGCAGGCGGGAGCGCAGCATCACGGACTCCCTCAGCAGGATCTCCGTCTGACGCTTCACCAGCAGCCCGAAGCGGCGTACCTGGGCGGGGGTTCCGGTGATCCCGACGGTGCCCACCGCCCGGCCGCCGGTCACCAGCGGCAGCGTGACCCCGGGACGCACCCCGCGCAGCCGCTGGGCCTGCGACGCGCTGTGTGTGGCGGGTTCCTGAGTGCGGACGACCTCGACGGACGCCTCGTGAAAGGTGCCGACCCGGCTGCTGTCGCCGCTGCCGATGACCATGCCCTCGGCATCGGTGATCAGCACGTTGAAGCCGATGACGGCGGAGGTGTCCCCGGCGATCTCCTGCGCGAGGGACGGGCTCAGCACGGGGGTTCCTCCCGTCGCGGGCGGGCCGGGGTTGGACGCACCGTACAGGGGACCGAGCGATTTCAGCCACAAGTTCATACGAAGTGAACGGTGACTCGCCGGAGGTTGATCCCTAGCGTATGGGCTCAATCACATCCCCGCCGGGGGCACAGCGCGGTGAACGGCGGGCTCCTTCAGCGCACCTACGGAAGGCCCGAGCCGATGACTCGTGTGCGTTCTCTCGTATCCACAATGACCGCCCTACTGCTGTTCTCCTCGGTCGCCGCCTGCGGTTCCGACGGCGACGACGCCCCGAAGAACGTGTCCGCGAAGACCGCCGCCCTGGGCACGCTCAGGCCCGGCGTCATCAAGGTGGCCGTCCAGCCGTACGCGCCCTACACCAGCGTCCAGGGCGGCAAGATCGTCGGACTGGACGGCGACATCCTCACCTACGTGGCCAAGAAACTGGGCCTCCAGATCAAACCCCAGGTCACCGACTTCGCCGGCATGCTCGCCGGAGTGCAGTCCCGCCGGGCGGACATCACCATCGGCGGCGTCGCCTGGTCCGCCGACCGGCAGAAGCAGGGCCTGTTCACCGACCCGCCCTACTACTCGCCCCCCGCGATGGCCGTCCGCAACGGCAAGACCTACAAGACGGTCGACGACCTGAAGGGCCTCGACCTCGCCACGGTCGAGGGCTACGTCTGGGTCAAGTCCATCCAGTCCGTGCCCGGCGCCGAGCTGCACGCCTACCCGGACGCCACCGGGGTCTTCGACGACCTCGGCGCGGGCCGCGTCGACGTCGGCTTCCTCGACCCGCTGATCATCATCGCGGCGCAGAAGCAGCGCCCGGAGCTGAAGATCAGCACGGAGTACCTGACACCGCCGACCGCGGCCGAGGTCAAGGCCAAGCCCGCCTACCAGTACTTCCAGCCGTACCAGACCGGCTTCTACCTCCCCAAGAAGGCCACCAAGTTGGAGAAGGCCGTCTCCGCCCAGATCGACGCCATGTACGCGAACGGCGAGATGGCGAAGCTCGTCGAGAAGTACGGCGGCGACCCCGAACAGTTCCTCAAGCCGACCGCCGACGTCGCCACCGCGCGCCGCGGCGTGGACCGGCCGCAGGACTGGACGCCGCCGTCCATCGGACAGTGAGGACGCCGACATGACCGGTCTCTTCCAAGTCCCCTGGTCCGACTACCGGTCGGACCTGCTCGACGCACTCGGGCGCACCGTCTCGTACACCGTGGTGAGCTTCGTCGGCGCCGTCCTCCTCGGCCTGGCGGTGGCGCTGCTCCGGATCGCCAAGGCGCGGCCTCTGCGTGTCCTTGCCGCTGTCTACACCGAGGTCTTCAAGAACATCCCGCTCCTCGCGATCATCTTCCTGACCTACTTCGGCCTCGCCTCGGCCGGGCTCCGGCTGGACGTGTTCACGGCCGGCTGCCTCAGTCTCGTCGTCTTCTACGCCGCCTACCTGTCCGAGATCTTCCGCTCCGCGATCAGCGGCGTGCACGACGGACAGACGGAAGCCGGCGAGGCGCTGGGTCTGGGCAGGGCCGGCATCTTCGTCCATGTCGTCCTGCCGCAGGCCGTACGTCAGGCCCTGCCCGGCACCAACACCATGCTGGTCGACCTGCTGAAGTCCACCTCGCTGCTCGTCACGGTCTCCGCCGCCGAGTTGATGTCCGAGGGGCGGCTCATCACGTCGGCCACCTTCCGGGCGCTGGAGGTCTACCTGGTCATCTCCGCCGTCTACTTCGCCCTGTGCTACCCCCTGTCCCAGCTGCTTCTGCTACTGGAACGAAAGGTGCGGGCGGGCGTCCCCCTGTCCCCGTGGCGGCGCCGGCGGGTGCGCACCGCCCGCGCACTGCTTGCGGCCGACCTCGGCGCAGACCTCGGCGCCGACCGCGCCGCGGACCTCAAGCAGAAGGAGGCGGCGGCATGACCGAGCCCGTCACCACGGCGCAGGCCGTCCCGTCGGCGGGCACCGACGCGGTCGTACGGATCGAGGGGCTGAGCAAGTCCTTCGACGGCCGCCTGGTGCTCGACCACGTGAACCTGGAGGTCGACCGCGGCCGCATCGTGAGCGTCATCGGACAGAGCGGCGGCGGCAAGACCACGCTGATGCGCTGCGTCAACCTGCTCGAACGCCCTGACCGGGGCACCGTCGAGGTGGCCGGCGAAGTGGTGCACAGCGCCGGCCGGACGGTCTGCCACGACCTGCCCCGGCTGCGCCGCACCGTCGGCATGGTCTTCCAGCGGTTCAACCTCTTCCCGCACCTCACGGCAGTCGAGAACGTCGTCCTGGCCCAGCGCAAGGCGGGCGTCCCGGAGGACGAGGCACTGGAGCGGGCCGTCGCGCTGCTGCGCCGGGTCGGCGTGGCCCACCGCGGTCTCGCCCTACCCGACCAGCTCTCCGGCGGGGAACAACAACGCGTCGCCATCGCGCGGGCACTCGCGCTCAAGCCGGAGGTGCTGCTCTTCGACGAGCCGACCTCCTCCCTCGACCCGGAGGCCACCCGGGAGGTCCTGGCGGTGATGCGGGAACTGGCCGCGGACGGGATGACGATGCTGCTGGTCACCCACGAGCTGCCCTTCGCCCGCGAGGTGTCCGACCATGTCGTCTTCGTCGACGGCGGCCGGATCGTCGAGGAGGGACGCCCGCAGGACGTCCTCGACAACCCCTCCCGGATCCGGACCCGGGAGTTCCTCGCCTCGTACGGGTCGGCGTCATGACCGCTCCCGTAGTGGTCGTCGGGGGCGGCGTCGTGGGACTGTGCACCGCGTACTACCTGGCCGAGGCGGGCCTCCCGGTGGAGGTCGTCGAACGCCGTGCCCTGGGCTCCGGGGCCTCCCGGGGCAACGCGGGCTGGGTCTGCCTCAGCCATTCGACGCCGGTCCCGGCACCGGGCGTCGTACGGTACGCGCTGCGCTCACTGGGACGGCCGGACTCGCCCCTCTACCTGCGACCCCTTCCCGATCCGGCGTTCGTACGGTGGCTGTGGCGGTTCTGGCGCAGCAGCACACCCGCCGCCTTCCGGCGCGGCTACACCGCGGTCGCCGAGCTGAACCGCACCACCTTTGACCTCTTCGACGGCCTGCGCGAGGCCGGCGTCGACACCACCCTGACCCGTCCCGGCATGGTCCACGCCTTCCTGTCCCCGACCGAGGCCCGCCACCACCTCGCCCTGCAACAGGAGATGGCCGACGGCCGCTACCCGATACCCGACGACGTCGTCACCGGGGACGAGGCCCGGCTGCTGGACGACGCCCTGTCGTCCAAGGTGCGCGCGGCGTACCTCGTCGAAGGGGAGGGCGTGGTCGACCCCGAGGCGTTCGCCCACGGGCTGGGCCAGGCGCTCGTCGCCTCCGGGGTGAAGGTCCACGAGAACGTCGAGGCCGTCGGGTTCCGTACCTCCGGGGACCGCGTCACCGCCCTGCGCACCGCACAGGGCGAGATTCCCTGCGCGGCCGTCGTCATCGCGGCCGGCATGCGCTCCTCCCGCCTGCTGACTTCGCTGGGACATCCGCTGCCGCTCCAGGCGGGCAAGGGCTACAGCTTCTCGGTGGACCTTGATCCGGCCCCCCGGCACACGCTGTACTTCGGCGAGCGCAGGGCCGTCGCCTCGCCGATCGGCACCACCACACGGATCGGCGGCACGATGGAACTCAGCGGCAACAACAACCGCCTCGACTGGCGGCGTGTCGTGGCCGTCGCCCTCGCCAGCCGGCACTACCTGGGCCGCTGGTTCGAGGATCCCGACGACCTGGTCGGCCTGATCCGCGACCCCTGGGTCGGCGGACGGCCCTTCCTCCCCGACGGACTCCCGGTCATCGACCGCGTCCCGGACCACGCCAACGCCTACGCGGCCACCGGGCACGGCATGCTCGGTGTCACCTTGGGCCCCGTCACCGGTCACAGGCTCACCGAGTACATCCTCACCGGCCGCCGCCCCGAGGCCCTCACGCCCTTCCGTTTCGACCGACTCCGGTGAGGTCAGTGCGTCGGCAGCCATTCACTGAGGGCGTCGATGAGGCGGTCGAGCGGGGGCTCCTCGGCGGAGCGGTCCGTCATGACCGTACGACCGTCGAAGCGCAGGGTGTACTGGAACCTGTCGGCCGCCCCCATGTCGATCGTGACCTCGGAGACTTCGGCCAGTGCCGGATCCCCGAGCAGTGTGCGCAGTTCCCCGAACTGGGCCGCGCTGGTGCGCCGTACGACGGTTTCGCCCTTGTCACTGACGCGGACAGTGCCGTCGCCCCGGAGGACGACCTGTCGGCTGACACCGGCGAAACCGCCGCTGACCGTCATGGTCACCAGCTTCTGCTCCGGTCCGGTGACGGGCACCGGGGACGGGCTCGCGGAAGCCGAAGAGGAGGAGGGCGAGGGCGCGGGCGAGTCGGGCGACGGTGAGGCGGAGGTGGCCGGGGACTCGGTGGAGGCGGAGGAGGCGGAGGAGGCGGAGGAGGCGGTCACCGTACTGATCGCCGCGTCCGTCGGCTCCGCCGAACTTTCGCCGCTGCCGAAGGCGCAGCCGGCCAGACCGAGTACCTGCGTCGCGCACATCACCGCCGCCCTCGCGGTCGTACCCCTGCCCCTGTCGAGCACAGCGCCCCCGCCCGTCGATCACCCCAACTGGACTGTCAATACCACGGAACCACGCGTTCCGGCCCTCAGTCGGTCTCGCTCGCCGCGATCACGGCGACGCGCGTGCGGGTGGGGTCCAGGCAGGCGAAGGCGGTGTCCGTGAGGTCGCCGGCGAACCAGCGGTTGTCGGTGTACGGCGCGAGGGCGAAGCGGAGCCAGCGGTGGTCGGCGGCCAGACGCACGGCGTCGTGGTGGGACACCTCCGTGTCGAGGTCCATGAGCGCGTACAGGCTGCGCCAGGTGAACAGTCGGGCGTAGGCGCCGTGGTGCCCCTCGTTCCACAGGCCGCCTCCGAAAGCGGCGATGAAGAGGTCGGCGGCGAGATCGTCGGCGGTGGTGTGGACCGTGGCGAGAGTGTCCGTCGTGACGGCGTCGAGGCAGTCGGCGTCGAGTTCGGCGAGCAGCGCGGAGTTGAAGTCGCCCGCGTCGAGCGGCTCGGGCAGGGCATAGAACGCCGCCTCGTACTGCGCGAGTTGAGAGAACCCCGTGGCGGCCGACTCGGCGCGCGACTCGTCCGGCACCCTCCGGGCGGCGCGGCCGGCGCGGGCGCCGCCTTCGGTGGGCGGTATCTCGGGGTAGGCGATGCGCAGGCTCTCCGGAGTGGCGGAGCCGACCATGAGCCCCTCCATGTACGCCCCTGCGCGCATGCTGTGCTCGAAGTGCAGGGAGCCCAACGGCAGCCAGGCCAGGGGGTGTCCGAGGGCGCGCAGCCCGGCCCCGTAGTCGAGGTAGACGTCGTCGTGCCGGCGTCCGAAGCCGAAGCGCAGCGCCATCTCGTGCAGCAGACAGGCTCGGAACTCGGTCGCCGGATCGTCCAGGGCGACGGGCGTGTGGTTCTCGAACTGCGGCCTGAGCGCGACGATGCTGGGCCGCTGCGCGAGCTGCCAGGCGATCCGCCGCGCCAGCGCCCGCCAGGTGTCCGTCCGCTCCCGGCCCAGCCGTTCCGCCAGGCGCACGGCCCAGTCGGTGGCCGCCTGCGACCGCTGATCGGCCAGGAGCCGGGACAGCTTCGCGATGTCGTGGCTGCTGGAGGCCGTCAGTGCCAGGTCGTGAAGGCGTTCGGGATCGGTGGCGGCGTACACCTTGAGCGAGGCGTCGTCGGGGAGTTCGGACATGTGATCACCCTAAGAGGCGTGTGCTCGCCAGGCGGTGGGTGCGCGTCCATCGCACTCCGACATGGGCGAAGGGAACCCGGGTACTGGGCGGAGCATTCGTCGAAGACCGCCGGCCGTGGTCTCCGGGCACCGCGAACCGGGTGGTCTTCGCTCATCCGGCCCGACGCCGCCGCGGCTGGTGTCGGCCGCCGTGCGGAGCTCGGAACAGAATGGATCGATGAGGAACACGCTGATGCGCGGTGGCCGACCACGGGCACTGGCCGGGGTGGTGCTGTTGCTGGGCGGTGCGGTGGCCTGCGGGCCGTCCGGAGCCGGGGGAGAGGCCGGTGCCGGTGGCGCCTCGTCGACGCCGTCCGCGACGACGTCCGTCCGGTTCGGGGAGGAGATCGAGTTGTCCGACGGCCGGCACGTGGGCGTGTCGTACGCAGCCGGCAGTGGGCTCGTGGAACAGCACCGGGACGCCGGGACGGATGAGTGGAGCAAGCCCCGGGTGGTGTACCGGACCATGGCGGACGCCTGCCAGAGCATCACGCTCGAGGAGTTCGACGGCACGGTCGCCGTCATCGCCGACTGGGGCTACTACTGCGCGGACGGCGAGCCCCCCGAGGAATCGATCGCCGCGGTCGGCACCGGGGACCTGTCGCGGTGGGACGCGAAGCTCACCAAGGCCTTCGACGGCTGGGAGAAGGCCACCGCCGAGGGCGACTCGCGTCACCTCCGCTTCACCAACGGCTCCACGCGGCTTCGGTGGAGCCGGGCGGAGGGATTCGGGCAGGTGGAGGAGACGTATCGCTGAGTCGAGTGGTCCCTCGGCACTTGGCGTGGTCCCTCGGCACCTTCGACAGCGGTACCCGGAGGAAGGCGACTCACAGGAACGGCGTGCCCGGGTCGAGTCCGGACAGGACCCGGCCGTACAGCTCCAGGTTGGTGGCGGGATTGACGAAGGAGTGGAGGCTCAGGGCGTGCAGATCGCGCACCGCCCGCTGCACGGGCACGTCCCGGTGCAGGGAGGAGGCTCCGGAGGCTGAACCGATCAGGTCGACGGCCTCCTTGCACAGCCGCGTCACATAGCCGCTCTGCGCCCGGATCCTGGCGCGCTCCTCCACCGTGTACGGATCCCCGCTCGCGGACCGGGACTCGATCAGGGCGACGAACTCGGCGGTCAGCAACTCGGCGCAGGAGATCTTCATCGCCGCCTCGGCCGCCTGCAGATGGGTGACGGCCGCCTCGTGCTGCCGCTCGTGGAACGTGTACGTGATGCCCCGCCGATGGATGCGCTCGGTGAACTCCGTCAGTGCCGACCGCGCCAGACCGAGGGCGTTCGGCGCCGTCCAGGCACAGAACAGCAACAGGACGGGCATCCGGTAGAAGGGCTCGTCGGCGTTGGACTTCGAGGGGAAGTCGCCGCCCAGCAGGGGGCCGACCGGCAGGACGCGGTGCGCGGGGACGACGACGTCACGCGCGACGACGCTGTTGCTGCCACTGCCGGCCAGCCCCGAGACGTACCAGTCGTCCAGGACCTCCAACTCGCCCATGGGGACGGCGGTCCACAGCACCTCGGGCGGCCCGTCGGCCGATTCGACCCGGACCGTCAGCAGGTGCCAGTCGGCGTCCTGGCAGCCCGTGGCGAAGGCCGAGGTGCCGTTGACGACATAGCCGTCGTCCGTGGCGACCGCCGTGGCATCCGGGATGAGAGTGCCGCCGACCCGCACGTCCGGGCTGGAGAAGATCTCGTCCTGCGCTTCGTCGGGGAAGAGCGCCGCGATGTACGAACAGCCCGCCTGGATCAGCGTCTTGAAGGCGGTGGAGCCGCAGGCGGCGGCGACCTCCGACAGCGCCTCGACCTGTGTGCGTAATCGGGTCTGGTAACCGCCGTACCGCCGGGGGACGTTCATCCGGTGGATCCCGGCGTCGCTCAGCGCCGAGGCGACCTCGCTCGTCACCCTTCCGTCCTGTTCGGTGCGCAGCGCGTGCTCCCTGATGAGCGGTCGCAACGCCCGTACGCGCTCGACGAGGCCGGCATCGGAGCGGGGCGCTGACGACGGAGCCATGGCGGACCTCCGGGTGCGACGGGTTCCTCACCGTGACGCGGATGGCCTGAAGAGTCAACGGTGCGTCGCAGCAGCCGAGTTGGTGACATGCGCCGCGATCTTCCTGATCAGTGGGCCAGGCCGGCAGCAGCACGATCACCACGTACACGGCGGTTGAGGCTGTGGTCCACCGGCGGACCAGGATGCGGTACACGGTCGAGGCGGGCAGGTGCAGGATCGGCCCGAGGCGGGCGGGGCCGAGTGACCAATACATCTGGCGCCGACCGCCGGCGAGTCGTGCGCCGGCCTCACGCCAGCAGTCGTCGCTCCTTGGCGACCGCCACCGCTCCGGCCCTCGTCTCCACGCCCAACTTGCCGTAGATCCGTCCGAGATGGGTCTTGACCGTCGCCTCGCTGATGAACAGGGCCCGGGCTATCTCCCGGTTGCCCAGGCCGCGGGCGAGCTGCCCGAGGATCTCGTGCTCGCGCGCGGACAGGGCGGGGCGCGGGCTGCGCAGCCGGGTCATCAACCGGTCCGCCACCGGAGCGGACAGGGCGGTGCGGCCGGAGGCCGCGTTGCGGATCGCGGTGAACAGTTCGTCGGGGTGTTCGGCCTTGAGGAGATAGCCGGTGGCGCCCGCCTCGATGGCGCGGGTGATGTCGGCGTCGGTGTCGAACATCGTGAGCACCAGGACCCGCGGACCCTCCGCACCGCCGGCGGTCAGGTTCCTGGTGGCCGTCACTCCGTCCATCCCGCCGTCGAGCTGGAGATCCATCAGCACGACGTCGGGACGCAGCCGCGACGCCATGGCGAGCGCCTCCTCGCCGGTGGCCGCCTCACCGACCACGTCGATGCCGTCAGCACTCGACAGCAGGGCGCGCAGCCCCGCACGTACCACGGCGTGGTCGTCGCACAACAACAGCCGGACGGGCGTCACAGGACGGGCTCCTTGGGGGTGTTCGAGGCGGACCGGACCGCGGAGGCCAAGGGTGCCAGGGGGATCGCCGCCGATACGACGGTGCCCTCGCCGGGCGTGGACTCCACGGTGAGCGTGCCGCCCGCCTGTGCCGCCCGGATGCGCATGGCGGGCAGTCCGTGCCCGCGCGCGCTGTCGGGGGCCGGGCCGGACGGTGCGCGCGAGGGATCCCCCTCGAATCCGCGCCCGTTGTCGGCGACGTCCAGCGAGATCTGGTCGTCCAGACAGGTCAGGGTCAGCGCGGCCCGGGTCGCCGCCGCGTGTTCGCGCACGTTGGCCAGCGCTCCCTGGGCGATCCGCAGCAGCGCCGCCTCGACCCGTTCCGGCAGCCTGCCCGGCTCTCCGTCGAGCCGGAAATCGACGGCCAGCCCGGGACCGCTCTCGCGTTGTGCGAGTACGGCGAGCGCGCCCGGCAGCGTGTGCTCGGCGAGGTCGGCCGGCGCCAGGTCGTGGACGAACCGGCGGGCCTCCGCGAGGCTGCGGGACGTGATCTCCGCCGCCCTGTCCACGTGTTCGCGGGCCGCGTCCGGGTCCGTCCGCCAGACGCGCCCGGCGGCCTGGAGCAGCATCTGCTGGCTGGACAGGCCCTGGGCGAGCGTGTCGTGGATCTCCGTGGCCAGCCGTTGGCGTTCCGCGAGGACTCCCGCCCGTCGTTCGGTGGCCGCGAGCTCGTGGCGGGTACGGACCAGATCCTCGATCAGGACGCGCTGCCGGGCCCCCTGGCGCTGCAGATGGACCATCACGGCGGTGGCGACCGCGGCGACGGCCGGCGGGGCGACGACCATGTTGGGGTTCAGCGTGCCTTCGGCGACGCGCACTTCGGAGGCGACGACCAGCGCGGTGAGCACGGCCGCCACCGGCACCGCGATCCGCGGCGGCAGCGCGTGCAGCCCGGCGAACAGCAGCGGCATCGCGCACCAGGTGGCGCTCGGCGCCAGGACCAGGAGCACGACCCACACCGCGGACACCGAGCCCAGCCAGACCAGATGACGCGTGGTGGGCGGCGAACCGGGGCGCGGCGCCGGAGCCAGGAGACAACCGAGGACGTACAGCAGACAGAAGGCCGCGAACAGGGCCACCACCCACCCGGCGCGCGCTCCGCCCTGGTCGCGGGTCAGGAAACGGGCGAACGAGGAGCCGAGCAGCAGGAAGAACGCGCCGTGCACGACCGCGCCCAGCCAGCGCTCGTCCGGATCGGTGTGTCTCATCCTCCGTGTCTAACGCGTCCGACGCGCAACCGCATCAACCGATCGGTTGACCCGGCCGTCACCCGAACCGCACGAGGACCGCAGCCTGTTGACCGAGCCGGCCGCACCACTCCCGCACCGAGGCTGGAACCACGACCCGAGCCGCCTGGGATCGCCACCCGGCACCAGGCCACGAACCGCCCGGCATCCGCCCCTCGGAAAGGCAGCGACCCGTGCCCGCCAAGAACGTCACCGTCAACCGCTCCGCCCTCGGCCACCGCATCGGCTACGCCCTGCGCCACCCCGACCGGGTGCCCCGCCATCTGACCCGCGCCGCCCGGGACCTGTGGCTGCGCCACCGCCACACCGACCACGTCTCCTACTACCGGGCCGTGATGCGCTCCGACACCCGGACCGACCCGGACGCGGCGGTCGGCAGCCGCAGTCGTGAACGATGGCTCGCGCTGGGGGCGATGCAGTTCGACTACCTGCTCGGCCACGGCCTGCGCCCCGAGCACCGCATGCTGGAGATCGGCTGCGGCAACCTGCGGGGCGGCTGGAGGTTCATCCGGCATCTGGAGCCCGGGCACTACCACGGCATCGACATCTCGCCCGACATCCTCGTCGCCGCGCAGGACACCATCGTGGAGATGGGCCTGCAGCAGCGACTCCCCACGCTGACCCCGGTCCGCGACCTGACACTGCGGTTCCTGCCCGACGCGCACTTCGACGTGGTGCACGCACACAGCGTCTTCTCCCACTCGCCGCTGCCGGTCATCGACGAATGCCTGGCCCATGTCGGCCGGATTCTCGCGCCGGGCGGCTGGTTCGACTTCACCTTCGACCGCACCGAGGGCGAGGAACACCATGTCCTTCGGGAGGACTTCTACTACCGCACCGAGACCCTGGTGGAGCTGGCCGGGAAGCACGGTCTGCGGGCCCGTTTCATGGACGACTGGGAGGAGCTGCCGCACGGCCAGTCCAAGATCCGCGTCACCCGCGGGGACGTGAACTGATCAGGTCCTCCTCTGCGTTCAGGTGTTCGCGGCCCGACGTTCGCCACAGCGCCGTCGAGAGCCACACCAGGATCACGCCGACCAGGAGGTGCAGCGCGCCGGTCAGCAGGGAGTCGGGCAGCGAGGTCAGGAACGCGAACAGCGGCAGGACGGTGGCGTATCCCCACGCCGGAACCCTCGGCAGGATCCGGGCGCGGACCGTCGCCGCCCCGAACAGGGCGCAGCCCACGGCGAAGACGGCCGCTGAGCCGATGAACACGGGGATCGTGGGGCCGGTCAGGGTCTCGTCGACGACGTCGTCGTCGAAGTGGAAGAGCACCAGGTTCGAGGCGAACGCGGCCCCGCCGAACAGGCCGAGCCCGACGAGGTTCACGGCGTGGGCGATCTCCCCGAGGCGCCCGGTGGCCCGGCCCTGCCGCAGGTGCAGGGCGGTGAGCAGTGGCAGGGCGAACGCGGGGGAGAGGGCCAGCGGCACGCTGGTCGCGGACGTCTCCCCGGTGAACGCCTCGACCAGGGCGGGCAGGGTGATCAGGAGGCCGGACAGCAGCCCGCACAGGGCGCCGGCACGAAGCGTGGACGAGGACATGGGTTCCTCCCAAAGTGGGTCGGGCCGTCACCGTAGGGAGTGCTCGGCGGGCGCCGGGAGGTGAAGGACGTCGGCCTCGGCGGCCGTAGGTCACCGCCCTGGTGGCCGTTCGGCATGTGCCGTTCGTCCCGAACCGGCCGGGGGCGCTCCCCTGCCGGCGGGTTCGGCCTACGCTGACGACAGCGGGGGAGGGGGTGCGCATGGCGGCGTATGTGCCGGTCCGGTGGGTGGCACCGCTGCTGTACGGGGCGGTACTCGCCGGCAGCCTGTACTTCGCGGTGGCCGGTCTGGGTGACGGACCCGGGCCGGCGGTCTGGCGGACCTCGGGTTTCGTCGCAGCGATCGGAGTGCTGTTCGCCCTGGAAGCGGTGGCACACCGCCGGCCCGCGGCCCGGATGGCGCTGCTCCTGGCACGGTGCGGGCTGATCGGCGCCGTGGTGGTCCTGGACGCCTCCGGACTGTCCCAAGTGCTTTTCGTGCTGCTGCCGTTCACCGCCTACTTCGCCTTCGGGCGCACCACCGCGCTGGTGCTGGGTGCGCTGTGCCTGGCCGGGCTGCTCGTCGTCTACCTGCTCACCGCCCCCGGCTGGTACCGGGACCTGGAGCGCGTGTCCGACCTGTTGATGCTCTGCGTCGGCCTGGTGCTGGCGGTCTCGATGGCTGCGGTGGCCGTCGGCGAACAGCGCGCCCGGCGCGAACTGGAGGCATACGCGGCGCGGGTCGCCGAGTTGTCCGCAGCCACCGAGCGCAACCGGCTGGCCCGGGACATCCACGACAGTCTCGGGCACCATCTCACCGCGATGTCCGTGCAGTTGGAGATGGCCTCGGACTTCCGGGCCCTCGACCCCGACGCGGCCCAGCGGGCCCTTGCCGAGGCGAGGCAGTCGGTGCGGCTCGCACTGGGCGACGTACGACAGTCGGTCCGCGCGCTGCGGGGCGAGGCGGCACGGCCCGTGCTCGCGGACGCGCTGGCCGGCCTCGCACAGGCCGCCGGAACACGGCCGCAGGTCCTCGTCGAGGTCAGCGGTGACGAGGCCGGCTACGGCACGGCCGAACTGACCGCCCTGTACCGGGCAGCGCAGGAGGGTGTGACCAATGCGCGCCGGCACGCGGCGGCCTCGCGGGTGACGGTGGCGGTCCGGCTGGCCGACGATGCGGCCTGCTTGGAGGTGACCGACGACGGGAGGGGCTTCGCACCGGACGCGGCCGCCACCGGGGTCGGGCTGCTCGGAATGAGAGAGCGGGTACAACTGGTGGCGGGGAGCGTGGACATCGACAGCAGTCCCGGCGCCGGCACCCGGCTGACGGTGACCGTGCCACGCGGGAAGACGGGGGAGACCTGACGTGGACCAGGGGCCCGAACCGGTGCCGCCCGTGCGGGTGCTGGTCGTGGACGACCAGCGACTCATCCGGGACGGCATCGCGTCCCTGCTCTCCATCCGGCCGGGCATCACGGTCGTGGGCACGGCCGAGGACGGCCGGGAAGCCGTGGCGAGGACGCTCGAACTGGACCCGGACGTCGTGCTCATGGACGTACGCATGCCACACATGGACGGAGTCGAGGCGGTCGCCGTTCTGCGGGAGCGGGCGCCGCGGTGCCGGGTGGTGATGCTGACGACGTTCGACGACGAGGAGTACGTCGTCCAGGCGTTGCGGGCCGGTGCGCACGGCTACCTGCTCAAGGACCTGCCGGCCGAGGAACTGGCGCACGCGGTCCGCCTGGCGCATGCGGGCGTCACCCAGCTCGACTCGTCCGTCGCCCGCCACCTCACCGCTTCCCTGCCGCGCTCCGGCCCCGCGGCGGCGCCTCCCGCCGTCGCGCTGAGCCCGCGTGAGACGGACATCCTGCGGCTCCTGGCGCGCGGGCACACCAACCGGGAGATCGCCGCACGCCTGTATCTCAGCGAGGGCACGGTCAAGAACCACGTCTCCCGGATCCTCCAGCGCCTCGCTCTGCGCGACCGCACCCAGGCGGCGCTCCGCGCCCGGGACCTCGGGCTGCTGTGAACCGACGGGCCCGTCGCACCGCTCGATGACGGGCCCGTCCGCTTGCGTCGATGTGACTCAGTGCCTGGACTGCGCCTGCCCCTCGCCCAGTACGGCCGCGCTGGTGCGGTTGGTGCTCGCGTCCTCGATGCAGCCCCGCAGCCGCATCACGTCGTGCTCGGGCAGCGCCGGCCGGATCACGCCCGTGTAGACGCCGTCCTTCATCCGGCTCAGCGTGGTGTTGTCGTTCTGTGCGGCGGTGGAGCGGCGGCAGGTCTCCCAGAGGTCCTGCGCGGCGAGTTGCAGGGCCGTGTCGCCACCGTCGGCCTTGACCTCGACGCGGAAGACCATGGTCGTGCTCTCCGCGTCGGGCGTGTCCTGGGCCCGGGTCTGGGTCGCGTCGGCCAGTGCCGTCCACAGGACGGGCACCAGGATCAGGCCGGCCACGGCCGCCCCCACGCCGAGCAGGGTGCGGCGGGTGCGGGCGGGCGGCACGGCCTGGCTGCTCTCCAGCGGTGTCCTGCCGGCGCGCGGTCCGAGCGGCGGGGCGGTCAGGGCCGCCAGGCGTCCGGCCAGCCGGCGTTCGGCGCCCGGCCGGGCGGTGGCGCCCGCCAGCTTCTGGATGACCATCGCGATACCGGAGAGCGCCGCGCCGGCCGCCATCAGGACGGGCACGAACACGAACGTGTGCTGGGTGCCGTCCAGTTCCTGCATCTGCGTCGAGTTCATCCAGCGGAACCGGTTCGGATGCGGCGCGCGGCTCTGCTGCAGCCGCTGCCGCACCTCCTCCACCCGGGCGTCGGACTGTTCCATCCGCTGCTCCAGCCGGGAGAACCGGGTCAGCAGCACGACGGTGGCGAGGAACACCTCGACCACGAGCAGCAGGACTCCGGACATCATCGCCCGCTGCCATTCCCAGCGGGTCAGGTACAGCACCATGTAGTAGCCGGCGTAGACGGCGGACAGTCCGCCGAAGACGTAACCGACGATTCTCAGGCTCTTCATGCCGCCGGCTCCTCTCCGTGTGTGGTGGGCAGGATGCTCTCGTCGGGGTGCTCCGCCGTCACGGCGCCGGTGCCGCCGTCGACGGTGAGGGGGGTGCCGCTCGGGAAGCGGTCCACCGCGTTCGGGACGCCGACCGCGGTCGGTACATGGAACTCTCGGGCGAGCACGGCGAGATGGGACAGCGCGCTGCCGGTCTCGGCCACCAGTCCGGCCAGTCCGGGCAGCACCGGGGCCAGCGCCGGGTCGAGGGAGCGGACCACCAGGACCGCGTGCTCGGGACGTTCGCCGCGGCCGTCCCAGGCCGTGCCGGCGCCGAACCCGCCGCCGGCGCCCTGGCCGTCGTCCGAGTTCCGTCGGCCCGGCGGGAGTTCGGCCACGGGCACGCCGTCGGCCAGCCGGAACGCGGCGGGCAGCGGACCCGCGTCCGGGGACCTCGGCTCCCGCCGGACCAGATCGGCCGGCAGCCCTCCGTCCTCCGTCACCTTCACCAGTTCCTCCCAGCGCAGCAGTGCCAGCCGGGACAGTCCCGGGGCGCACTCGCCGGCATCGAGCCTCCCGGCCAGCTCGCGCACCATCTGGGCCTGCATCTCCTGCACCCAGCGGATCCGCAGCCGCAGCCCCTCCCGCACCGGCAGGGCGCCCACGCCGCGCGGCAACGCCGTCCAGCCCGTGTGCCCCGGCAACGGAGCGCGGTCGCCCAGGGTCGGAGGCAGCAGGGCCATCAAAACCGGGTGACGGGCGAGCAGCGCCTCCTCGGTGAGCCCCCGGGAACGGCCCTCGGCCAGTGCGGCCAGCGCCTCACCGGCCCCCGTGGCCCCGGACCCCGCGCCGAGCAGCGCGCCGGCCAGGGACTCCTGGGCGTGCAGGGAGGACAGCACCTCGCGGCCCCACGAGACGGCGTCCAGCAGCTGGCCGCCGAGCAGCTGCCCGGGCTCGGGGATGTCGGCGAGGGCACGGTCGACGTCCGCCATCAGGTCGGCCGCAAGGAGCGGCAGCGCGGACCGCAGCCTGCCGATCCGCCAGGCCGCCCCCGCTCGCCGGGCCCCCGGCGCCGGGTTGATGAAGTCCAGCACGGGGTGCGTGGACGGTACGGCACCCAGGAGCCGCAGATCCGCGGCGACCCGTCCGTCCACCGTGGAGACCACCGGCAGCCTGCGCAGCGTGCGGCGCGGGGCAGCCCCGGCGATGTCCAGGGCCAGGGTGAGACCGTGCGACATCGGCGTCACCCACAGATCCTCCTCCAGGGGCTGGAGCACCCCGGGCAGGGTCTCGGCGACCGGGCCGGGGCCCAGCAGGCGGGCTCCGCGCGCGGGCCGGGCGGCCATCGCGGTGATGGGCCGCGCCTGGAACAGCCACAGCTTTCCGCCGGAGTCGAAGCCGAACTCCATGTCCTGGGGCCCGCCGAAGACCCGCTCGGTCTTCTTGGCCAGCGCCACCAGCCGGGTGATCCGCCGGTGCGTCAGCAGCCGTTGCCCCGCGGGCTCGGCGGGCTCGGTCCGCACCAGTCGGGCGAAACGTGTCAGCTGGTAGCGCACCCCTTGCGTGCTGCCGTCGACGAGCTGGTCCGGACCGCCGCTGACCGCGCTGACCAGGAGCCGGTCGGTACGTCCCGCCACCGGGTCGGCGGTGAACATCACGCCCCCGATGGCCGCGCGCAGCATCGGTTGCACCAGCACCGCCATCCCGTCGTCGGGCGGCGCGTCCGCGGGCGGATGCAGGAGCTGCACGCGTCGGGCGGAGTCCAGCACGGTCTGCACCGCCGTGGTGAACTCCTCCCACCCGCGCACGTCCAGCACGGAGTCGAAACGCCCCGCCATGGAGGAGTCCTCGGTGTCCTCGTGGGCGGACGAGGACCGCACGACGAGCGCCCGCTCGGCATCCCGTGCCCCGGCGAGTTCCCGCCAGGCGGTGCGCACCGCGTCCTCCCCGGCGGGCGCGCCGGGTGCCCGGTCGGCCGGCACCAGCACGAACCCCGGCAGCACCGGCAGGCCCGCCACGGCCGAGCGGGCCAGATTGGCGGCCTTCGCACCCGTGACGGCGGGGTCCTTCGCCCGCTCGGTGTCCAGCGGCACGACGGCGAGGTTTGCCACCAGAAAACCCATGATCTACTCCTTTTGTGCGGACGTGGACAGGTGTGGCGACAGAGGTGTGGAAGCAAGGACGGCGACGACCGGCACCGCGAGCGGCGGGTCAGGCCGCGCGCTGGCCCCATCCGCGCCGGGCCGCGGTGAAGGCGGCCGGGCCGGCCGCGACGGCGACGATGAAGCAGCAGGTCACGAGGGCACTCACGGTCGAACTCCGCTCTGCGTCCGATCGGGGGTGCCGTTCGGCCCGGTTCCCCCACGGGTGTCTTTGCTTGAGTTAGGCAATCATATTGGAGTTACTTGAGTCAAGCAAACAAGTTGGGTGCGTTTCTTCGATATCACCTCACGGGGGCTTGTTCGGGCATTCGGCCGGGATCTAGGGTCGACCTAGAGAAGCAAGCGCTTTCTGCACGTCAGCGTCCCGACGTCGGACGCCCGAGGAGGACCGCATGTCCCCACGCCCAGCTCGCCGCCGCGTCGCCGTGGTCGGCACTGGCGCCATCGTCAGCGGCAGTCATCTGCCCGCTGTCAGAGCCCACTCCGACCGCGTGGAGCTGGTCGCCGCGGTCGACGTGGACCCGGGCAGACTCGACGCCTTCCGGGAGCTGGCGGGGGAGGGCGTCGCCGGGTACACGTCGATGGACGCGATGCTGGACGCGGCACGCCCGGACCTGGTGCTCATCGGCACGCCGCCGTCCCTGCACCGGGAGCAGACGGTGTCGGCGCTGAAGGCGGGCGCCTGGGTGCTGTGCGAGAAGCCGCTGACCCTCTCGCTCGCCGAGTACGACAAGATCGCGGCGGCCGAGGAGGCGTCGGGAGCGTACGCGGCCGTGGTCTTCCAGCACCGCTACGGTTCCGGCGCGGTGCACGCCCGTGAACTGATCGCCAGCGGTGAGCTGGGTGCTCCGAGGGTCGCGCACTGCCAGACCACCTGGCACCGTGACGCCGCCTACTACGCCGTGCCGTGGCGCGGGAAGTGGGTCACCGAGGGCGGCGGGCCGACGATGGGGCACGGCATCCACCAGTACGACCTGCTGCTGCACCTGCTCGGCCCGTGGACGGAGATCCGGGCCATGGCGGCGCGGCTGGTCCACGACACCGAGAGCGAGGACGTGTCCACGGCCCTGGTCAGGTTCGAGAACGGCGCCCTCGCCACCGTCGTCAACAGCGTGCTCTCCCCGGACGAGGTCAGCCGCATCCGCATCGACTGCGCGGACGCGACGGTCGAGCTCACCCACCTGTACGGGCACCGCAACGAGGACTGGGTCTACACCCCCGCCCCGCACGTCCCCTCCGAGCGTGCCGCCGCCTGGAACACCCCCACCGCGGACGTGCCCAGCTCCCACACCGCCCAGCTCGGCACCCTCCTCGACGCCCACGACAACGGTGTCAGGCCCCCGAACAGCGGCACCGAAGCCCGCGCGACCCTCGAATTCGCCGCAGCGCTCTACAAGGCCGCGTTCACCGGCAGCCCCGTGCACGCGGGCGAGATCGGCGCCGGCGACCCGTTCTACCCGGCCATGCACGGCGACCACCCCCACTGGGCCCCCAAGGAGCGCGCATGAGCATCCGCGTCACCCACGTCCACGGCGAGCACATCGCGGTCGAGGCGGCGGACGGCACGGAGATCCTCCGCTACGTCTACCGCCCCGATCCCGAGGCCTTCGAGTCCCGCAAGCCCTACGCCCACCCGGTACGCACCCTCGCCGGACGCACGGTGACCGGCTACCGCCCGAACGACCACCGCTGGCACAAGGGCCTGCAGATGACGGCCAGCCATCTGTCCGGCCAGAACTTCTGGGGCGGCAACTGCTACGTCCACGGCCAGGGCTACCTGCCCCTGCCCGAGCGCATCGGCTCGATGCGCCACGACGGCTTCCCCGCGTTCACGGTCGAGGACGGCCGGCTCGCCTTCACCGAAGAGCTCACCTGGGTGGAGAACGGCGGCGCCCGGTGGGCGCGCGAGGAGCGCGGTCTGGCCGTCCACTCGGTCGACGAGGAGGCCGGTGCCTGGGCCCTCGACTGGTCGATCCGGCTCACCAACCTCCGCGACGCGCCCCTCGCCTTCGGCTCCCCGACCACCGCCGGCCGCGAGATGGCCGGCTACACCGGCCTGCAGTGGCGCGGCCCGCGCGACTTCACCGGCGGCACCGTCTTCGCCCCGGACACCGACGCCGACGCGGACAAGCTCATGGGCACCCAGAGCCCCTGGCTCGCCTTCACCACCCAGCACGACGAGGTCGACGCGCACTCCACGCTCGTCTTCGCGCACGCCCCCGAGAACCTGGACGAGAAGACGGCCGTCCACCCCTCGCACTGGTTCGTGCGCTCCGAGCCGTTTCCGACGGTCGCGTTCTCCTGGGCGTTCTTCGAGGAGTTCGAGCTGCCGCCCGGCGAGTCGTTCGCGTACCGCTACCGGGTCGTCGTCGCGGACGGCGCCTGGGACGGTGATCGCGTCGGCACGTACCTGGAGGGGCTGCCGTGGTGAGCGAGCCCAAGCCCGTCCTTCCGCACCCCCTGCCCGGCGCCGTCGGCCTGTCCCATCTGAGCGCGTACGACTGGGAAGCCGCCGACGGAGTGTGCGGCGGGAGCCCGCATCTGCACCTGGTGTGCACGGAGGCGTACGTCGTCACCGGTGGCCGGGGCGCGGTGCAGACCCTCAGCCCCGACGGCTTCCGGGACATCCCGCTGGAGCCGGGATCGGTCGCCTGGTTCACGCCGGGCACCGTGCACCGGATGGTGCAGGGCGGTGATCTGCGGATCACCGTGCTGATGCAGAACAGCGGCCTGCCGGAGGCCGGGGACGCGGTCTTCACCTTCCCGCCCGAGATCCTCGCGGACCCCGACTCCTACGCGGCGGCGGCCGCGCTCCCGACCGGCACAGGACCTCGGACGGCCACGGCAGCGCGCCGCCGCAGAGACCTCGCCGTCGAGGGCTACCTCGTGCTGCGCGAGGCGCTCGTCGCCGGCGACAACGGCCCGTACCTGGAGTTCCAGCGCGCCGCCGCCCGGCTGGTGCGCGCCAAGGTGCCGGCCTGGCGCGAGCTGTGGCGGGCCGGTGCGCTGGCCACCGCCGAACGCACCGGCGCCCAGCTGGACGCGCTGGCGGACGGCGAGCCGGCGTATCTCCGCGAGGCCACCGCGCACGAGGCCGCGCCCACCCGGCTCGGCGGCTTCGGGATGTGCGGCAGACGGGACGAGTACGCACTGCCGGGGACGACGCTGCCCTACCAGGGCGAGTAACGGGGGGCCGAGGGGGGCCGTCGAAGAAAGTCCGAGGAAGGGATGAGGTGACCTCGGCATGCCCGGACACAGGACAAAGGGGTTCTGCGCGTCGGCCGCCGCACTCGTGCTCTGCGCGGTGCTGGCCGGCTGCGGGGGATCCGGGGAATCGGTCGGTGGCGGCAAGGTCGTGCTGCGCTACACGTGGTGGGGCAATCCCGACCGCGCGGAGCGCACCGAGCGGGCCGTCGCCCTGTTCGAGAAACGGCATCCGAACACCAGGGTGCAGACATCGTTCTCCGGCTACGACGCCTACAAACAGAAGCTCGCCGTCCAGGCCACGGGCGGCGACGCACCCGACGTGATGCAGCTCGACTACCGCCAGATCGACCAGTACGCGTCCGGCGGTGTCCTGCTCGACCTGGCGCGGCAGAAGGCCGTACTGCACACCTCGGAGATCGACCAGGGTCTGCTCGCCACCGGCCGGGTGGACGGTACCCAGTACGCGATCCCGCAGGGCCGCGGCACCGAGACCGTCGTCTACGACGCCAAGGCGTGGCGAGACGCCGGGGTGCCGCTCCCACGCCAGGGGTGGACCTGGGACGACTGGGCCGACGCCGTGCGCGCGCTGGCGAAGAAGACCGGGAAACCGGGTGCCACCGACCCCGGCCAGAGCGAGGACGCCTTCGAGGTCTGGCTGCGCGGGCAGGGCAAGTCCCTCTACACGAAGGCCGGAGGGCTCGGCTTCACCGCCGACGATCTGACCGAGTGGTGGACCTTCACCGACAGGCTCCGGCGCGAGGGCGCCGTCTCGCCCGCCGAGCAGACCACCCAGCTCGACGGATCCGTCGAGAACACCCCGCTCGGCCGCGGCGAGGCGACCGCCGACACCAACTGGGATGCCCCGTCGAGCGGTTACCTCGCTCTCGTCCCGACCGGCATCGCCCTGGCACCCATGCCGTCCGGCGCGGACGGCACGCCCGGCCAGTACTTCAAGCCGTCCATGTTCCTCGGTGTCTCCGCCAACACCGGCCACGCGAAAGAGGCGGCCCAGCTCGTCGACTTCCTCCTCAACGACGGGGACGCGGCGAAGATCCTCGGCGCGACCCGGGGCATCCCTGTCAACGAGACCATTCGCAAGGTGACCGCGCCCCAGCTCAAGGACTTCGACAAGACGGTCGCCGACTTCCAGTCGTCCCTCGAAGGCACCCTCAAGGACCCCCCGCAGGCCCCGCCCTCCGGCGACAACGCCCTGCAGACCACCTTCCAGCGCGACTACGACCAGGTGTCGTACGAGCGCATGTCGCCCCGCGAGGCGGCCGAGAACTACGTCACCGAGGCGAAGGCGGAGCTGAGGTCATGACCACCACCGACATCCCCGCGTCCACCGCACGCCCGAAGCGGCCCGCCACCGCCCAAAAGCGCCGCCCCAAGCGCGAACGGGAGGGCGCAGCCTGGGTGTTCCTGTCCCCGTGGGTCCTCGGAGCGAGCGTCCTCACGCTGCTGCCGATGGTCGTCTCGCTGTATCTGTCCTTCACCGACTACAACCTCTTCGACCCACCGCACTGGGTCGGCCTGCGCAACTACACGCAGATGTTCACCGAGGACCCGCGCTACTGGCGTTCGGTCATGACGACCCTGATGTACGTCGTCATAGCCGTACCCCTTCAACTCGCGCTCGCCCTGGTCGTCGCGCTCGCCCTGAAACCCATGAAGCGCGGCAAGGGCTTCTACCGCTCCGCGTTCTACGCCCCCTCACTGCTCGGCGCGTCCATGTCCATCGCCCTCGTCTGGCGGGCGGTCTTCAACGACGGCGGCACGGTGGACAACCTGCTCGGCACCGGCGGCTGGGTGAACAAGCCCGGCTGGGCGCTGCTGGCCGTGGCGCTGCTGACGGTCTGGCAGTTCGGCGCACCGATGGTCATCTTCCTCGCCGGACTCCAGCAGATACCCGCCGAGCTGTACGAGGCGGCGGCCGTGGACGGGGCGGGAAAGTGGCGGCAGTTCCTGTCCGTCACCGTGCCGATGCTGTCCCCGGTGCTCTTCTTCAACCTCGTTCTGCAGACCATCCAGGCCTTCCAGGTCTTCACGCCCGCCTTCGCGGTCAGCGCCGGCAAGGGCGGCCCCGCCGACTCGACGCTCGTCTACACGATGTACCTCTACGACCGGGGCTTCGTCGCCTCCCACATGGGCTATGCCTCCGCCATGGCCTGGGTGCTGCTGCTCGTCATCGGTGCCGTCACGGCGGTGCTGTTCCGTACGTCGCGCTCCTGGGTCTTCTACGCGTCCGAGGGGGACCGATGACCGTCGTATCAACTGCCGCCTCCCGCAAGCCCGTTCGCCGGGGCCGTATCGCCCTGCACCTCGGCTGCCTGGCCGCCCTGCTGGTGATGCTCTACCCGCTGGCCTGGCTGCTCGCCACGTCGCTCAAGCCCGCCGACGAGGTGATCGCCAGCCTCGACCTGCTGCCCAGGCACCTGGAGTGGTCGAACTACAAGACCGCCATGGACGGTGTGAACGACGTGTCGATCTGGCGGCTTCTCTCCAACTCGCTGCTGATCGCGGGCGGTGCGGTCCTCGGCAACGTGATCAGCTGCTCGCTCGCCGCCTACGCCTTCGCCCGGCTGCGCTTCCGCTTCCGCGGCCCGCTGTTCGCCTTCATGATCGCGACGATCATGCTGCCGCACCACGCGGTACTGATCCCGCAGTACATCATCTTCAACCAGCTCGGCCTGGTGAACACCTACTGGCCGCTGATCCTGCCGAAGTTCCTCGCCACGGAAGCCTTCTTCGTCTTCCTCATCGTGCAGTTCATGCGTGGCCTTCCGCGCGAGCTGGAGGAGGCGGCCCGCATCGACGGCTGCGGCCCCTTCCGCAGCTTCTTCCGGATCGTGCTGCCCCTCACCAGGCCCGCGCTGATCACGACGGCGATCTTCACCTTCATCTGGACCTGGAACGACTTCTTCACCCAGCTCATCTACCTCTTCGACCCGGACAAGTTCACGCTCACGCTCGCCCTGCGGTCCTTCGTGGACGCCTCCAGCCAGTCGTCGTTCGGCCCGATGTTCGCGATGTCGGTGATCGCGCTGCTGCCGATCGTGCTCTTCTTCCTCGCCTTCCAGCGCTTCCTGGTGGAGGGCATGGCCGGCTCCGGACTGAAGGGGTGAGCGGGATGCCGACGCGTGAACCGGGAGAGGTCTTCGGACCCCGGATGACCCTGTTCGCCGACGTGCTGAGCGTCGGCCTCGCCACGGCGGTGGCGTGTCTGCCCCTGGTGACCGCCCCGGCCGCACTGTCGAGCGCGAGCGCTGTGCTGCGGGGTGCGGGGGAGGGGCAACCCGCCACCGCCGGGCGGTATTTCGCGGTTCTACGGCGACGGCTTCGGGTCGGTGACCTGGCGGCCGGGGGCGTCGCTCTCGCGGGTGCGCTGCTGCTTGCCGCGGACCTCGCGCTGGCCGGGGCGGGACTGCCGGGGGCCGGACTGTTCGCGGTGGTGGCCGCCGCGATCGGCGCGTGTGCACTGGTGGTGGGTCTCAGGGCGTGTGCTCGGCCCGAGTCGCTCACCGACTGGCCTGCCGCCCTGCGCGGGGCCGCGCGGAACGCCGTAGCGGATCCGGGCGGTTCTGCCCTGGTGCTGCTCGCGGTGGCGACGGCCGTCCTCGGCGCCTGGATGATGCTGCCGCTCGCGTTCCTGGCGCCGGGCCCGCTGGCGTTGGCGCTCACCGCCGTCGACGTCCGTTTGGCCGGTATATCCGAGAGTTGAGGGGCCATTAGGGGACTTGCGGTGTGAAGAGGTACTTGCGGTGTCAATCATCTTGTCATGAACCTGCGACCCGACGGACGGGTCGCAGTCTCATGGAGGTGTGGGATGCACCGCAGACTCGCCACCGGAATGGCCGCCTCGACTCTGGCCCTGATCACCGTCGTCGGCACCGCCGCAGCCGCCGACGCCGCCCCCGCCGACGAGCCCCAGGTCCTCGCGAGCTGGACGCAGACGAGCGCGTCGAGCTACAACTCCTGGGCCGCCGCCCGCGCGAACCGGTCCGCATGGAACGCGTACGTGTTCGACTGGACGACCGACTACTGCTCCTCCTCGCCGGACAACCCGTTCGGCTTCCCCTTCCGGATGTCCTGCGCCCGCCACGACTTCGGCTACCGCAACTACAAGGCCGCGGGCGCCTTCAGCGTCAACAAGTCCCGCCTGGACAGCGCCTTCCACGAGGACCTCAAGCGGGTGTGCGCGAAGTACACGGGCGGCACCAAGACCGCCTGCAACAGCACGGCGTGGACGTACTACCAGGCCGTGAAAGCCTTCGGCTGAGCGGCCATCACCGGTCGGGGGCGCGCCCAGCCGCCCCCGACCGGACGGTTCAGTCCGCCGCCCGGAACGAGCGCAGCCGCAGCGAGTTGCCGACGACGAACACCGAGGAGAAGGCCATGGCGGCCCCGGCGAGCATCGGGTTGAGCAGGCCGGCCGCGGCGAGCGGCAGGGCGGCCACGTTGTAGGCGAAGGCCCAGAACAGGTTGGTGCGGATCGTGCCGAGGGTGCGGCGGGCGAGCCGGATGGCGTCGGCCGCTGCGCGCAGGTCACCGCGCACGAGGGTCAGGTCGCCGGCCTCGATCGCGGCGTCCGTGCCCGTGCCCATCGCCAGCCCCAGGTCGGCCTGGGCGAGGGCGGCCGCGTCGTTGACGCCGTCGCCGACCATCGCGACCGAACGGCCCTCGCGCTGAAGGCGCTTGACGACGTCGACCTTGTCCTCGGGCAGCACCTCGGCGACGACGTCCTCGGGCGCGATGCCCACCTCTCGGGCGACGGACTCGGCGACGGCCCGGTTGTCGCCGGTCAGCAGGATCGGGGAAAGGCCGAGTGCGCGCAGCCGGGTGATCGCCTCGGCGCTGGTCGCCTTCACCGCGTCCGCGACCTCCAGGACCGCCCGTGCCTCGCCGTCCCAGGCGACCACGACGGCCGTACGCCCGGCCGCCTCGGCGTCCGCCTTGGCCCGCGCCAGCTCCTCCGGCAGTTCCATGGCCCAGTCGGCGAGCAGCCGTTCGCGGCCGACGAGGACCGCGTCACCGTCGACGACGCCCTGCACCCCGAGACCGGGCACGTTCGCGAAGTCCTCGGGCGCGGGCAGCGACCCCAGCTTCTCCAGTGCTCCCTCGGCCACGGCGCGGGCGATCGGGTGCTCGGAGGAGTGCTCCAACGCCCCCGCCAGCCGCAGGACTTCGGCCTCCTCGGTGCCGTCGGCCGGGTGCAGGGCCGTCAGGGCCATCCGGCCGGTGGTGACGGTGCCCGTCTTGTCGAGGACCACGGTGTCGACCTTGCGCGTCGACTCCAGGACCTCGGGGCCCTTGATGAGGATCCCGAGCTGCGCGCCACGCCCGGTGCCGACCAGCAGCGCGGTCGGCGTGGCCAGCCCGAGGGCGCACGGGCAGGCAATGATCAGTACGGCGACGGCGGCGGTGAAGGCCGCCGTCGGACCCGAGCCGTTGCCGAGCCAGAACCCGAGCGTGCCCAGCGCGAGCGCGATCACGATCGGCACGAAGACCCCGGAGATCCGGTCGGCGAGCCGCTGCGCCGCGGCCTTGCCGTTCTGCGCGTCCTCGACCAGCTTCGCCATCCGGGCCAGCCGGGTGTCGGCGCCGACGCGGGTCGCCTCGACGACGAGCCGGCCGCCCGCGTTGACCGTCGCCCCGGTGACCGGGTCGCCGACGCCCACCTCCACGGGCACGGACTCGCCGGTCAGCATCGAGGCGTCGACGGCGGAGGAGCCCTCGACGACGGTGCCGTCGGTGGCGATCTTCTCGCCGGGGCGGACCAGGAAGCGGTCGCCGACCTTCAACTCCGCGAGGGGCAGGGTGCGTTCGTCGCCGTCGGGCCGCAGGACGGTGACGTCCTTCGCGCCCAGTTCCAGCAGCGCCCTCAGTGCCGCGCCCGCCTTGCGCTTGGAGCGGGCCTCGAAGTACCGCCCGGCCAGGATGAAGGCGGTGACACCGGCGGCGGCTTCCAGGTAGAGGTTCCCGGCCCCGTCGCCGCGGGTGATGGTCAGCTCGAACGGGTGGGTCATGCCGGGGGTGCCCGCGGTCCCGAAGAACAGTGCCCACAGCGACCAGCCGAACGCGGCCGCCGTACCGACCGAGATCAGTGTGTCCATCGTGGCCGCGCCGTGCCGGGCGTTGGTGAACGCCGCCCTGTGGAAGGGCCATCCGGCGTACGTCACCACGGGCGCCGCGAGGGTGAGTGACAGCCACTGCCAGTACTCGAACTGGAGGGCGGGGATCATGGCCATCGCGACGACGGGCCCGGCCAGCACCACGGCGGTGACCAACCGCTCGCGCAGCGGCCGGAGTTCGTCGTCCGCCGCCATGTCGTCGTGCCGCGGCTCGGGCGGTTCGGGTTCCTGCGCCGTGTACCCGGTCTTCTCGACGGTGGCTATCAGGTCCCGCACCGAGACGTCACCGCTGTGGCTGACCCGGGCCTTCTCGGTGGCGTAGTTGACGGTGGCCGTGACGCCGTCCATCCGGTTGAGCTTCTTCTCGATGCGCGCCGCGCACGAGGCACAGGTCATGCCGCCGATGACGAGTTCCGTCTCGGCGTCGGGGCCGGTCGTGGTGGTGGTCATCGCTGCTCCTGAGGTCGTCCCAGCCGTGTACCGCGGTCGACACGGATACGGGGTGGGGGTATCTTGCGTCTCAGGTTCTGTATACCCCCACTGGGTATCCGAAGCAAGTCTTCCGAGGGCTTGACCTGATACCCCCCAGGGGTATGGTGAGTCGTATGGAAGGCCTCGCATCGAAGCCCGGGGCCCCGCCTCCCAGGAGCCGAACATGCACGCTGGACTGAAGATCACCACGTTCGCCGCCGCGCTGGCCGCGACCTTCGGCACCGCCTACGGCGTGGGCAAGGGTCTCGACCCCCTGGTCGAGGACAGCGCGCCCCCGCGTCACGAGAGCCACCGCGAGGCGTCGTCGACCTCCTCACCGGACGGAGGGGGCGGCCATGCGGAGCAGGGGGCGGAGCCGTCCGGCGGGCTGCAGATCTCCGAGAAGGGCTACACCCTCGACCTCCAGACCCCGCGGGTGGCCGCGGGGCGCGCTGCCGACCTGCGCTTCGTCATCCGCGACGACAGTGGCCGTGCGGTCACCGCCTACCAGCGGGAACACGACAAGGAACTCCACCTCATCGTGGCCTCCCGCGACCTGGTCACCTACCGCCACCTGCACCCCAGCCGTGCCACGGACGGCACCTGGAGCATCCCCGTCGACCTGCCCCGCGCGGGCGGTTACCGCGTCTTCGCCGACTTCACCCCGGCGAAGAAGGACGCCGAGAACCTCACCCTCGGCGCGGATCTGGCGGCTTCGGGCCCCTATGAGCCGCAGCGCATGCCGGCGCCGAGCGACACCGCCCGGATCGACGGCTACGAGGTCGAGCTGGACGGCTCCCTGCGCCCGGGCGCGGCAGACGACCTGACCCTGAACGTGTCCCGGAACGGCAAGCCGGTCACCGACCTCCAGCCCTACCTCGGTGCGTACGGCCATCTGGTCGCCCTGCGCGCCGGCGACCTCGCCTACCTCCATGTCCACCCGAACGGCGAGCCCGGCGACGGCACGACCGAGCCCGGCCCGGCCGTCTCGTTCACGGCCACGGCTCCGAGCGGCGGCACCTACCGGCTCTTCCTCGACTTCAAGCACGACGGGGAGGTCCACACCGCCGCGTTCACGGTCCGGGCGGGGGCGGCAGCCGGCGACGAGCCCTCCGGTGCACCCGCGTCTCCGGGTGCCCACGAGGCCTCGGGCGGCCACGGGCACTGAGGGTGCCTCGGTGGGCTCCCTCAGCCGAGGGCCCGGTCGAGGTTGAACGCGGCGCTGATCAGGGCGAGATGGGTGAAGGCCTGGGGGAAGTTGCCCTGTTGCTCGCCGGTGTGGCTGATCTCCTCGGCGTACAGGCCCAGATGGTTGGCGTACGTGAGCATCTTCTCGAAGGCGAGCCGCGCCTCGTCGATCCGCCCGGCGTGGACCATGGCCTCGACGTACCAGAACGAGCAGATGGAGAACGTGCCCTCGTCGCCGCGCAGTCCGTCGGGGCTCGCCTGTGGGTCGTAGCGGTAGACCAGCGAGTCGGACACCAGGTCGTGGGTGAGTGCGTCCAGTGTGGACAGCCACTTGGGGTCGGTCGGCGCGATGAACTTCGTCAACGGCATCATCAGGACGGCCGCGTCGAGCACGTCGCCGTCCTCGTGCTGTACGAAGGCCTGGCGGGCCTCGGACCAGCCCCGCTTCATGATCCGCCGGTAGATCGTGTCGCGGGACTCCCGCCAGCGGGACAGGTCTGCGGGCAGGCCGCGCCGGTTGGCCATGCGGATCGCCCGCTCGATCGCCACCCAGCACATCAGCCGCGAGTACAGGAAGTTCTTGCGTCCGCCGCGCGTCTCCCAGATGCCTTCGTCGGGCTGGTCCCAGTGCTCGCACACCCAGTCCACCAGGGCGCACACGTCGTCCCACTGGCCGCTGGAGATCGGCTTGGCCCACTTGTCGTAGAGGTAGATCGAGTCGATCAGTGCGCCGTAGATGTCGAGTTGGAGCTGCTCGGCCGCTCCGTTGCCGATGCGTACCGGCGCGGAGCCCTGGTGTCCCTCCAGGTGGGCGAGTTCACGCTCGGGCAGGTCGGTGCGGCCGTCGATGCCGTACATGATCTGCAGGGGGCCCGACGGCTTGCCGTCGCCCGGAGTGATGTGCCGGGTCACGAACTTCATGAACGCCTCGGCCTCGCCGGTGAAGCCCAGTCGCAGCAACGCGTACACGCAGAAGGCGGCGTCGCGTACCCACACGTACCGGTAGTCCCAGTTGCGCTCGCCGCCGAGCTGCTCGGGCAGACTCGTCGTCGGGGCGGCCACGATCGCGCCGGTCGGGGCGTACGTCAGCAGCTTCAGTGTGAGGGCCGAGCGGTGCACCCTCTCCCGCCAGCGGCCCCGGTACTTGGAGGCGGACAGCCAGCGCCGCCAGTACGCGACCGTGGTGGTGAACTGCTCCTCGGCCTCCGTCCGCGCGCACCGGCGTGGTGCCACCTCGCCGCCCACCTGGTCCAGCGCGAACACCGCCGACTCGCCCTCGGCGAGCTTGAAGTCGGCCCGCGCGTCCTGGCCGTCGGTCTCCAGCGGCACGGTCGCGGTCAGCCCGAGGGACAGTTCGGCGGACTCGAAGACCGCGACGTCGCCCTCCATGCGCACGGTGTGCGGCCGGCCGCCGTAGTCGAACCGCGGTGCCACGCGCGTGCTGAACGGGAGGGAGCCGCGCACGCACAGAACCCGCCGGATCAGCCGGTGACGTTCGGTCTCCACCGAGTCGTCGCCGACCGGCATGAAGTCCTGCACCTCGCCGACGCCGTCCTCGGTGAAGAACCGGGTGATCAGGACGTTGGTGTCGGGGAAGTAGAACTGCTTGGTGCGGGCCGGCACGCTCGCCGCCAGCTCGAAGCAGCCGCCCTTCTCCGCGTCCAGGACCGAGGCGAAGACGCTCGGGGCGTCGAAGGAGGGGCAGCAGTACCAGTCGATCGTGCCGTTGGTGCCTACCAAGGCCACGCTGCGCAGGTCGCCGATCAGACCGTGCTCGGCGATCGGCAGATAACGCGCGGTCCCGGACACGTGCTGTGGATCGTCCATCGCAGCCTCCATGTGCCGACACGCACCTCAGCCTCAGGCTCAGCTTAGGGGGCTCGGACGGCGCGGCGCCGAGGGAAGGAGACATGTGATTTGCCTAAAGGTGTTAGGTAAATACACAATGCTTTCAGGTAAATGAAGGGTGGCTGATGGCGCGCGCAGGACTGACCACGGAACGCCTGGTGCGGGCGGGAGCCGAGTTGGCCGACGAGGTCGGCTTCGACCAGGTGACCGTCTCGGCGCTCGCCAGGCGGTTCGACGTCAAGGTCGCGAGTCTGTACTCGCACGTGAAGAACTCCCAGGACCTCAGGACCGGGATCGCCCTGCTCGCCCTGGAGGAACTCGCCGACCGGGGCGCCGCCGCCCTGGCCGGCCGGGCCGGCAAGGACGCCCTCACCGCCTTCGCCAACGTCTACCGCGACTACGCCCGGGAGCACCCCGGCCGGTATGCCGCGGCCCAGCTGAGGCTCTCTCCGGAGGCGGCGGCCGCCAGTGCCGGGGGCAGACACGCACAGATGACGCGGGCGATCCTGCGCGGCTATGACCTGACGGAGCCGGACCGGACACATGCGGTCCGGCTGCTGGGCAGCGTCTTCCACGGCTACGTCAGCCTGGAGCTGGGAGGAGGGTTCAGCCACAGCGCCCCCGACTCGCAGGAGACCTGGTCGAGAGTCATGGACGCCCTCGACGCGCTGTTGCGGAACTGGCCGGCGCCGTCCACGTAGTCCGCTCGGTTCGCACAGTCCATCCGGTTCCGGCACATTGATCAACAGGTTGAGGCAATGCACACCAAGGACAACTGGACCACCACGCCCATCACCATGGACCTCCTGCGCGGAGCCCTCGACCTGGAGCGCACCGAGCACGGTGTGCTGCCGCACCGGGTGCCCGCCCGGGCCCGCGCCCAGTGCGCCGACGGGCAACTGGCCATGGCCGAGTCCCAGCCCTCCGGCGTTCGGCTGGCCTTCCGCACCCGGGCGACCGCCGTCGAACTGGACACGCTGCCCACCAAGCGGTTCTACGTGGGTGCACCGCCGCGCCCGGACGGCGTGTACGAGCTGCTCGTCGACGGTCGCCCGACGGGCCGTGGCAGTGTGACGGACGGCCACACCCTGACCATCGACATGACCACCGGGAGTGTCGAGCACCGGCCCGGGCGGCCCGGCACCCTCCGCTTCACCGACCTCCCCGACGGGCTCAAGGACGTCGAGATCTGGCTGCCGCACAACGAGACCACCGAACTCGTCGCCCTGCGCACCGACGCCCCCGTCGAGCCCGCCCCGGACCCTGGCCGCAGGGTGTGGCTGCACCACGGCAGCTCGATCAGCCACGGCTCCGACGCCGCCGGGCCCACCGGTATCTGGCCGGTCCTTGCCGCCTCCCTCGGCGGCGTGGAACTGATCAACCTGGGTCTGGGCGGCAGCGCCCTGCTCGACCCGTTCACCGCCCGCACCCTGCGGGACACGCCCGCCGACCTGATCAGCGTCAAGATCGGAATCAACCTGGTCAACGCCGACGTGATGCGCCTGCGCGCCTTCACCCCCGCCGTCCACGGCTTCCTCGACACCGTCCGCGAAGGGCACCCCACCACTGAGCTGCTGGTCGTCTCGCCCATCCTGTGCCCGATCCACGAGGACACGCCGGGCCCCACCGCCCCGGACCTCACCAACCTCGGCACCGGGCAACTGCGGTTCGTGGCCATGGGCGATCCGGCGGAGCGCGCGAGCGGGAAACTGACCCTGGGCGTCATACGGGACGAGCTGGCCCGGATCGTGACGCAGCGAACGGCCGAGGACCCGCACCTGCACTACCTCGACGGCCGCGACCTCTACGGCGAGGCGGACTCCGCCGAGCTTCCGCTGCCCGACAACCTCCACCCGGACGCCGCCACCCACCGCCACCTCGGCGAACGCTTCGCCGAGCTGGCCTTCGCGAGCGACGGGCCCTTCGCGGAACCCGGCGGCAACTGAAGCGCTTCGGCGGCCGTAGGGCCTGTTCCAAGAGCCTCAGACCGCGACGACCCGCAGCCCCGCCTCCTCGAACCGTCGTACCGTGTCCGGCCCGGCCGCCGTGTCCGTGACCAGCGTGTCCACGGACTCCGCCGCGCAGATCCGGGCGAAGGCCCGCTGTCCCAGCTTGCTGGAGTCCGCGGCGACGACCACACGCTCGGCGCGTTCGCAGAGCAGCCGGTTGATCGCCGCCTCCGCCTCGTCGTGCGCGGCGGCACCGTGCGTGACGTCGAAGGCGACGACGCCGAGGACCGCCACGTCGAGCGTGATCTGGCTCAGCACACCGTCCGCGAGCGGTCCGACGAGCTCGTACGACTGCGGGCGCGCGACCCCGCCGGTCAGCACGATCTTGAACTGGGGGCGCACGGCCAGCTCGTTGGCGATGTTGAGCGCGTTGGTGACCACGGTCAGCGCGGGCGAACCGGACGCCAGGTCACCGCGCACGGCCAAGGCCCGTGCGACCTCGGTCGTGGTCGTCCCGCCGGTGAGCCCGACCGCCTCGCCAGGGGCGACGAGGTCCGCCACCGCCTTCGCGATGCGCTGTTTCTCGGAGGCGTGGCGGGCCGTCTTGTAGCGCAGCGGCAGCTCGTACGACACCCCGTGCACGACCGCGCCGCCCCGCGTGCGCACGAGCATCTGCTGCTCGGCCAGCTGGTCGAAGTCGCGCCGAATGGTCGCGGACGAGACCGCCAGCTCGGCGGCCGCCTCCTCGACGTCCAACCGGCCGCGCTCGACCAGCAGTTCCAGCAGCGCCTTCCACCGGGCGTCGCGCGACATCCGGGCCCTCCGTTCCTCGATCTCCCGGCGACCCTAGCGCACCCCCACCTCCGTCCGGATGCTTGATTGTGCTCGAAACCTGGCTATATTTTGCACGAACAATCAAAATGGAGGGTGCGGCATGAGCCATGTCGAGGACGAGCTGAACAGTCAGCCCGAGTGCTGGACACGCGCGGCGGCCCGGGCGCCGGAGCACGGCGGGGCGCTGCCGGCGCCGGGGGAGCGCGTCGCGATCGTCGGCTGCGGCACCTCGTACTTCATGGCTCAGGCTGTGGCGGCGCTGCGCGAGGGATCGGGCCAGGGCGAGACGGACGCCTTCGCCGCCTCCGAGTTCCCGCACGGCCGCTCGTACGACCGGGTCGTCGCCCTCACCCGCTCCGGCACCACCACCGAAGTGCTGGAGCTGCTGGGTGAGTTGCGGGGGCGCACGCGCACGACCGCCATCACCGCCGACCCCGCCACCCCCGTCATGGACGCCGCCGAGGACCTCGTCGTCCTCGACTTCGCGGACGAACGGTCGGTCGTGCAGACCCGGTTCGCCACCACCGCGCTGACCCTGCTCCGCACCCACCTCGGCCTGCACACCGACGCAGTCGTCGCCGACGCCCGCACCGCGCTCCGCTCGGACCTGCCCCAAGGGCTCGTGGACTGTGTCCAGTTCACCTTCCTCGGCCGCGGCTGGACCGTCGGGCTGGCCAGCGAGGCCGGGCTGAAGATGCGCGAGGCGTCCCTCGCCTGGACCGAGGCCTACCCGGCGATGGAGTACCGGCACGGCCCCATCAGCATCACCACCCACGGCACCGCCACCTGGATGCTCGGCGAGGCACCGGACGGCCTGCCCGAACAGGTGCGGGAAACCGGCGGGTTGTGGGTCGCGGGCGGCCTCGACCCGCTCGCCGAGCTGGTCCGCGTCCAGCGGCTCGCCGTCGCCGTCGCCGCGGCCCGCGGCCTGGACCCCGACCGGCCGCGCCACCTCACCCGCTCGGTGATCCTCGCCCCCTGACCCTGCCGGAAGGATCAGCCGTGCCCCTCGTCACCACCGGCGAGCTCGTCACCCGCGCCGCCGCCACGCACTCCGCCGTCGCCTCCTTCAACATCATCACGCTGGAACACGTCGAGGCGGTCATCGCCGGTGCGGAGTACGTGAGTTCGCCCGTCGTCCTCCAGGTCAGCGAGAACGCCGTCAAGTTCCGCCACGGACGGCTGCTCCCGCTCGCCCGCGCCGCCCTCGCCGCCGCCGAACAGGCCGCCGTACCCGTCGCATTGCACCTGGACCACGTGCGGAGCGACAGTCTGCTGCGCCAGGCACCCGAGGCCGGATTCAGCTCCGTCATGTACGACGCGGCCCGACTGCCGTACGAGGAGAACCTCGCCGCGACCAGAGCCGCCGCCGACTGGGCGCACGCCCAAGGGCTTTGGATCGAGGCCGAGTTGGGCCGGATAGGCGGCAAGAACGGCGAGTCGCCGTTGGACGCCCACGCCCCCGGAGCCCGCACCGACCCCGCCGAGGCCCGCGCGTTCGTCGCGGACTCCGGCGTCGACGCCCTCGCCGTGGCCATCGGCAGCTCCCACGCCATGACCACCCGCACCGCCACCCTCGACCACACCCTCCTCAGTCGCCTGACCGGCACACTGGACGTACCCCTCGTGCTGCACGGCTCGTCCGGAGTACCGGACGACGAGCTGGCCAGGGCCGTCGCGGGCGGCATCACCAAGGTCAACGTCGGCACCGCCCTCAACATCGCCATGACCGGCGCGATCCGCGAGTTCCTGGCGGCCCGTCCCGAGGCCGTCGACTCACGGGCGTACCTGAGCGTGGGCAGGGAGGCGATGGTGCGGGCGGTGGCGGGGATCATCCGGGCGCTCGGCTCGGATCCCGTGACGCCCTGAGGGGCCAGGGCCGGACGTCCCCGTGCCTCGGCGGCTCAGAGCGTTCCAGAAGCCGTCCTGACCGTCGTCATCATGCCTGCGGCGCGCGCAGTTCGAACTGGCCTACTGGCGTACCCAGGTGTGGGACACGTATCGCGGCCTGCGGGAGTCGCAGCGTTGGACCGTGGCCGGTGCCCGCTTCGTGGCTCTGATGGGCACGAGCTGCGGTCTGTGGCAGTCCGAGCGCGTTCCCGCAGACATCGCGGCACTCGCCGCCGAGGCGGTCGTCGACCACCGCGTCCGCTGGCGGCTGCACCACCTGCGGCCCGATCCCGACGAGGTGTCCGAGCTGGCGGACGGCATGCTCCGCGACGAGGCCGGACCCTGGCGGCCCCGAACGGTTTCCGCTCTGCGCCCGGACGCGACGGCCCGGTCCCTCGCCACGGGCATGGCCCTCATCCGACGGGCCGCCGTCGCCCCGTCCCGCTGGTGCGACGACGTTCCGGGACACCACCAGGAGGCCACGAACCCGGCACGGTCCGTGCCGGCGGAGGCCCTGGCCTCGGACACGGCGCGACTGCTCGGTGACATCGCTCTGGCGCGGAGCCGTTCCGTCAGCGCGGTGACGGCCGATCCGAGCCTTCCGGCTCCCTGGGTGAGCCTGGCGCTCGCCCTGCGCAGTACCGACGCCGGATCCGAGTCCGAGGCGCGGTGCGCGGCGCGGGCCCTGTCGCACCGCCCCGAACTGGTTCGGGCGGTGTGTGCGGCGGTCCGGGCCCGTGCGGAAACCGCCCCCGACCCCGTTGCCCTGGCTGCTCGGATCGACCCGCCCCACGCCGGGGTCGACCCGCCGCCGGTCTATCGTCCCTGAGCCGCACGGCACGGGTGCCGTGCGCGAACTCGCCCCGCTGACACGGACATTGCCGGGGGCGGCTACCTTTTGACCGCCTTCAGCACCACGAACTTCGGGTCACTGGCGACCAGTTCACTGTTGCCGAACAACCGCCGCAGCTTCAGGTGATACCCGAGATGACGGTTGCCGATCACCCACAGCTCGCCGCCCTGCCGGAGCGCGCGCCGCGCCCCGGTGAACATCCGCCACGCGGTGGTGTCCGTCGTCGCCTGGTGCGAGTGGAACGGCGGATTGTTCAGCACCAGGTCCACGCTGCCGGCCGGCACCCCCGCCAGCCCGTCCCCGACCCGGAACTCGGCATGCCCCGGCACGCCGTTCGCCTTGAAGGTCGCCTCCGCCGAGGCCACCGCCTGGAACGACTCGTCCACGAACAGCACCTCGGCCTCGGGATCGGCCAGCGCCATCGCCGTACCGACGACACCATTGCCGCACCCCAGGTCCACGACCCGCTGCCCACCGCTGCTGCCCGGCAGATGCTGCAGGAAGAACCGGGTGCCGATGTCGAGGCGGTCGGCGCAGAAGACACCCGCGTGGTTGACGACCGTACGGCCCGAGACGGGACCGAGGCCGTCCGGGAGCTCGTAGCTGTACGGCCACGGATTGGCGGCCCGTTCCGGCGATGGCACCGGCTTTGGCGTGCAGAAGATCAGCCGGGCCTTCTTCTCCGCGAGCGACGTGCGGGTCGGACCGAGGATCCGCTCGAACAACTGCAGCGTCGAGGTGTGGATCTCCTTCACCATGCCGGTGCCGACGACGACCGTGCCCTCGTGCACCGCGGGCGCCAGCCGCTGCAGCTGGTCCTCCAGCAGCGCCAGGCTCCTCGGCACCCGCACCAGCAGGACGTCGACGCGCCCGGGAGGCGGATCCTGTGTGGTGAGCAGTTGCACGGCACCGGGCTCGACGCCGGCCCGCGCCAGGTTAGCCCGGGTCGCCTCCTGGGCCAGGTACGAGTCGGTGATCTGCACCGGCCGGTGCGCCGCGAGCGCCGTGACCAGCGCGCCCCAGCGGTCACCCACCACCACGACCGTGCCGAACAGCGGGACGTCCTGGTCCGCGAGATGCCTGAGGAGGTACTCGTCGGAGGCGTCCCAGGCACGCAGCCTCTCGCGCGGGTCCTCGGGGAAGCGGGTCGGCGCGAGCTCGCCCCACGGAGTCGTCATACGGTCGTTCATCGTGCGTCCAGGCTAGCCGAGCCGCAGCTCAGGGCTGTCGGGCAGGATGGAACCATGGATGCCGAGCTGTTCCCGAGGGCCCGCACGCAGGTCGCGCCGGGCGCGGTGCACGTGCCGGACTGGCTGGACGCGGCCCGGCAGCGCGAGCTGCTCGAGGCCTGCCGGGAGTGGGCCCGCCCGCCGGCCGGCCTCAGGACGGTCCGCACGCCCGGCGGCGGCACGATGACCGCCCGCCAGGTCTGTCTGGGCCTGCACTGGGCTCCCGTACGGAGGTGCCCGAACTGCGGTCGAGCAGTACGGGACAATCCCGAGTGCCCGGGCCGGCACTGGTATCCGTACGCCTACGCCCGCACGGTCGTCGACGGGGACGACGCACCGGTGAAGCCGTTCCCGGCCTGGCTGGGGGAGCTGGGCCTGCGCGCGGCGAGGGACGCCCTGGGCGCCGAATCGGCTCCGTACGACATCGCACTGATCAACTTCTACGACGGCGACGCCCGCATGGGCATGCACCGCGACAGCGACGAGAAATCCGACGCGCCGGTGGTGTCCCTGAGCCTCGGCGACACGTGCGTCTTCCGCTTCGGCAACCCCGAGACCCGGACCCGGCCGTACACGGACGTCGAGTTGCGCAGCGGCGACCTGTTCGTGTTCGGCGGGCCGTCCCGGCTCGCGTACCACGGCGTGCCCCGGGTCCACGCGGGCACCGCACCGCCGGAGTTGGGTCTGGCCGGGCGGTTGAACATCACGCTTCGGGTGAGTGGTCTGTAGACCGCCCGGCCTGCGGATCATGGGAGACTCGCCCTCATGAGCGGCAAGGCGGACCCCCGGACGGCGGGGGAAGGGACCACCTCGAGGGCGCGGCTGGACCGTGGGCGCGGGGCGCTCGGGCCTGCGTTGGAGCTCGTGCACACCGGACGGGCCCCGACCCGCGCCGTGCTGACCGCCGAGCTCGGCGTCACACGGGCCACCGCCGGCGCGGTCGCCGCCGAGCTGGAGGCGCTCGGGCTGATCCGGGTCGACGCCCGGCCCGGCGCGGCGGCCGGTTCGCAGGGGCGGCCCTCGCACCGGCTCGCGGTCGCCGAGGACGGACCGGTCGTCCTCGCCGCACAGGTGCACGCCGACGGGTTCCGGGCAGCGCTGGTCGGTCTGGGCGGCCGTATCGTCGCCACCGCACCCGGGTGCGAGACCGTCGACGCCGATCCGGCGAAGGTCCTCGGGTCCGTCGTGGAGGCCGGCGCCGAACTGCTCGGCACGACCGGCCGGCGGTGCGTGGGCGCCGGGCTCGCCGTGCCGTCCGCGGTCGCCGAGCCGGACGGACTCGCGCTGAACCCGCTGCACCTGGCGTGGCCGGTCGGCGCCCCGGTGCGCCGTATCTTCGCGGAGTGCGTGCGCGCGGCAGGGATCACCGGACCGGCCTTCGCGGGCAACGACGTCAACCTCGCCGCGCTCGCCGAACACCGGCACGGGGCGGGCCGCGGCGCCCGGGACCTGCTGTGCGTGGCCACCGGCCACCGGGGCGTGGGCGGCGCGCTGGTGCTCGACGGGCGTCTGCACACCGGCAGTTCGGGGCTGGCGCTCGAAGTCGGCCACCTCACCGTCAACCCGGAGGGCCGCCCCTGCCACTGCGGCAGCCGCGGCTGCCTCGACGTCGAGGCCGATCCGCTCGCCTTCCTCACCGCCGCGGGCCGCGACCCCGGACCGGAGGTGTCCCTGCTCCAGCAGGCCAACGACCTGATCCGCAACCACTACGACGACCCGGCCGTCCGCACCGCCACCGAGGCCCTCATCGACCGCCTCGGCCTCGGCCTGGCCGGCCTGGTGAACATCCTCAACCCGGACCGGATCATCCTCGGCGGTCTGCACCGCACCCTGCTCGACACCGACCCGGACCGCCTGCGCGCGGTCGTCGCCGACCGCAGCCTGTGGGGGCAGAGCGGCGGCGTCCCCATCCTGGCGTGCACCCTCGACCACAACAGCCTCGTCGGCGCGGCGGAGTTGGCATGGCAGCCGGTACTGGACGACCCGCTGGGCGCGCTTGCCCAGTGACGCCCACGCACAGGGCGTGAGGCGCCTGCGGGCACGCCCCGGGTAGGCTCGTGACATGCGGATCTCCGTTTCCTCGGACATGGACGAACCCGTGGCGCGCAGCCTCGTCGCCGAGCTGCGCAACCGTGGCCACGAGGTGGTGCCGTACGGCGCGCTGAACCCGGGTGACGACCCCCAGTGGGCCGCCTGCTCGGAGGCCGCCGCCCGCGAGGTCGCCGCCGGAACCGCCGACCAGGCGGTCGTGTGCTGCTGGACCGGCACGGGCGCGTCGATCGCCGCGAACAAGGTGCCGGGCGTACGCGCAGCCCTGTGCACGGACGCCTACACGGCAGGCGGCGCCCGCCGCTGGAACGACGCCAACGTGCTGGCCCTCAGCCTGCGGCTGACATCCGAGCCACAGCTCAAGGAGATCCTCGACGCCTGGTTCGCCGCGGAGGCCAGCGCGGACGCCGAGGACCGGGAGAACGTGGCCCGCGTCGGCCGCCTCGACCTCGGCAGGGCCTAGCTCTCCGGCGCCGTAAGGCTCCACAACGCCGCCACCAGAGGCCGGCGCAGATCGGCCCGCCGTACGCACAACCCGATCGGAAACTGCTCCGGCAACGGCTCGACCGGCAGCACCGACAGCCGGTCGCGCACCGCACTGTTCTCCAGTACGAGACGGGGGACCACGCCCGTGCCGCAGCCCAGCGCGACGAGCGTCAACAGCCCTTCGTGGCCGTCGGGTTCGCAGGCCACCTCGGGTGCCGTGCCGCGCATACGGAACCAGCGGTCGGCGGCCTCGCGGACCAGCCCGCGGTGGGGGAGGACGAAGGGCCCGTCGAGGCCGGAGTCCGGTCGGTCCCGGGCGGTGACCAGGACCAGCTCGGTGACCGCGACCGTACGGCTGACCAGGGGTTCCGGCAGCCTGGCCGGGATCCCCGCGACGGCCACGTCGACCTCGCCCTCGTCCAGCCGGGCCAGCGCCGCCGCCGCGTCGCCGGTGCGCAGGTCCAGCCGGACCTGGGGGTGCGCGGTTCGGAACGGGGCCAACAGGTCGGGCAGGAGCGCCTGGCAGGCGGTCACCGTCGCGAACACGGCCAGTCGGCCGGTCAGTTCGGCCGGGTCGGGATGCTCCTCGCGGTAGGCGCGCCACAACTCCAGTGCCTGGACGGCGTATTCACGGAATCGGTGCCCCTCCGCCGTCAGCGACACCCCGCGCGGGCCTCGGTCGAACAGCCGGTGCCCGAGATCGGCCTCCAGCCGCTGCACGGTCCGCGTCAGCGTCGCGGGGCTGACATGGCAGTCCATACTCGTCCGGCCGAAGTTCAGCGTCTGCGCCAGATGCAGGAAGAGACGCAGCTCCCGGTGATCGTCCCGCATGCCGTGGCCTGGCCCTTTCGCTTGACGCAACAGTGCGCTGCAAAGGTTGCGCTTGCCGCAACGCTCGGGCGGAGCCTACAACTCGACCATGACCTCGACCACGTACACCTCGCGTGTCTTCGCCCTCGAAACGATGGCCCTGCCGGGCGGCACCGAGACCATCCTGCGCGGCGGACGGCACCTGTTCCCCCTGCTGCCGAAGGCCTTCGCAGGCGTCCGCCGCATCGGCGTCGTCGGCTGGGGGCCGCAGGGCCGCGCCCAGGCCCTCAATCTGCGCGACTCCCTCGCCGGGACGGACACCCGGGTGGCCGTCGGACTGCGCCCCGGCTCCCGCTCGGCCGCCGACGCCCGTGCCCACGGCTTCAGGGAGGAGGACGGCACCCTCGGCGACTGGCTCGCGGTCGCCGCCGACAGCGACCTGGTGATCCTGCTGATCGCGGACGCCGCGCTCGCCGCCCACCACCAGGAGATCTTCGCGGCCCTCAAGCCCGGCGCCGCGATCGGCCTTTCGCACGGATTCCTGCTCGGCCACCTGCGGGAGACCGGCGGCGACTTCCCGCCCGGCCACCCGGTGATCGCCGTCTGCCCCAAGGGGATGGGCGACTCCGTGCGCCGTCTGTACCAGCAGGGTGCCGAGATCAACGGTGCCGGGATCAACAGCAGTTTCGCCGTGCACGCCGACCCCGACGGCCGGGCCGTCGACCTGGCGCTCGGCTGGTCGGTGGCGCTGGGCTCGCCGTACACCTTCCGAACCACGCTGGAGAGCGAGTATCTCTCCGACATCGTCGGTGAGCGCGCCATCCTGCTCGGCGCCGTGCACGGCATCGTGGAGAGCCTGTACGGTCGCTACCGCCTGGCCGGAGACGACGAGGTGACGGCGTACGAGAGGTCCTGCGAGAACGTCACCGGGCCGATCGCCCGCACGATCTCGCAGGCCGGGATCGGCGCGGTGCGCGACGGCCTCGACGCGAGGGGCCGGGACAGCTTCGACCGGGCCTACACGGCGACGTACGGACCTGCACGCGAGATCGTCGCCGAGATCTACGACGAGGTCGCCGACGGCACGGAGCTGCGCAGCGTGATCCTGGCCGAACGGCGGCTCGGTGGCCGCCCGATGAGCGAGATCGGCGGCTCGCCGATGTGGTCCGCCGGTGACCGGGTGCGGAGCCGGCGTGCCGAGCGCGAGCTGCCCGTCGACCCGTTCACCGCCGGTGTCTTCGTCGCCACCATGCTGGCCCAGGTCGACGAGTTCGCCGAGCGCGGCCACCCGTGGTCGGAGATCGTCAACGAGTCCGTCATCGAGGCGGTCGACTCGCTGCTGCCCTACATGCACGCCCGGGACGTGGCCCACATGGTCGACAACTGTTCCCGCACGGCCCGTCTCGGCGCCCGCCGCTGGGGCCCGCGCTTCCAGGCCGCGTACGAGCAGATCGCCTACCCGGCGGCCGAAGGCCCGGCGGACACGGCCCTGTTGACGGCCTTCGACACCCACCCCGTCCACGAGGCCCTGGCCGCGGCGGCGAAGCTCCGGCCGTCCGTGGACATCGCCGTCGCCTGAGAACCTCTCACTGTCCGTCCACAGCGGACGGCCAAAAGGCAAAGGCAAGGAGATCCCACTCCTTGCCACTCTCAACCTATAGCGCACCGGGGGGCTTGCGGCAAGACCCGGGTTGTGTCGCAGAATCGGCGGCCGAAAGCCAGGACCTGCAGAAACGGGAGTCGCGAAGTGCGTGTGCTGTTGACGACGTGGGGATCGCGCGGAGATGTCGAACCGCTGGCGGGACTGGCGGTGGGGTTGCGGGAACTCGGCGCGGAGGCTCGGGTGTGCGCGCCGCCGGACGAGGAGTTCGCGGCGCTGCTGGCGCGTGTCGGTGTGCCGCTGGTGCCGCTCGGCCCGTCGGTGCGCTCGGTGGTCGCCGGCACGAAGCCACCGACGGCCAAGGACGCGTTCCGGCTCGCCCCCGAGCTGGTCGCGGCACGGTTCGAGACGCTCACCGCGGCGGCCGAGGGATGTGACGCGCTGCTGGCCACCGGCCTGATGCCGGCCGGCGCACGGGACGTGGCCGAGAAACTGGGCATCCTTTACGTGCTCGCGTGCTTCCACACCCTGGGCCTGCCCTCGCGGCACTCCCCTCCGGGGAGGCGGCCGGGCACGCCGTCCCCGCAGGGCGAGACCGACAACCGGGTGCTGTGGGAGCAGGACGCCCAGCGGGTGAACGCGTTGTACGGCGAGGCGCTCAACAGCCATCGGGCGGCGCTCGGCCTGCCGCCGGTGGACAACGTCCGCGACCACGTCCTCACCGGCCGGCCGTGGCTGGCGGCGGACCCGACGCTGTGTCCGTCGCAGGGCATGACGGACCTCGACCTCGTGCAGACCGGGGCGTGGATCCTGCCCGACGACCGGCCGCTCCCGGAGGAGCTGGAGGCGTTCCTGGACGCCGGTGAACCGCCGGTGTACGTGGGCTTCGGCAGCATGGCCGCGCACGCCCCGGAGGACATCGCCCGGGTGGCCACGGAAGCGAGCCGCGCGCAGGGCCGCCGGGTACTCCTCTCCCGCGGCTGGGCGGACCTGGCCCCGATCGACGACTGCGACGACGGCTTCGTCGTGGGTGAGGTCAACCAGCAGGCACTGTTCCGCCGTGTGGCCGCCGTCGTGCACCACGGCGGCGCGGGTACGACGACTACGGCGGCCCTGGCCGGCGTGCCCCAGGTGGTGGTGCCCCGGATCGCGGACCAGCCGTACTGGGCGAGGCGGGTGGCAGAGCTGGGCATCGGCGCGGCGCACGAGGGCCTGACGCCGACCTTCGACTCCCTGTCGGCCGCGCTCACCACGGCCCTGACGCCGGAGACCCGCGCACGAGCGAGGGCCGTGGCCGGCACGATCCGCACCGACGGGGCGAGGGTGGCCGCGAAACTGCTCCTCGACGCAGTCAGCCGGGAAAGGCCGTCCGTGTCCGTGTGAACCACACGGAATCGTCAAGCCGGGGACCGACGGGCGACAGCAGCCGCTTCCAGGATCATTCTGCTAGGGGTTCTGAGGCTCTTCCGAAGGGACGGCGTACTGAGCCGGCCCGTCACCGAGTGACCAGTCGATCGACTCGTTCTCGGTGAGCGTGACGAAGAACGTTCCGCGGTTCGGTCCGCGCGTAGGCGTGGGCGAGTTCGGCGATGCGCCGGTACAGCGCCCGCTTCTGCGCGGCCGAGCGCGTCGAGGCGGTCGGGGCCGGCCACCAGCGCGTCCATCCGAACGAACGGCACTGACTCGGTTCTCCTCTCAGTTCCTGCGCGGTCTGGGGACCAGCTCCCCGCCGCAGTTGGGACACACGTCCCGCATGGCCTCGCTGCACGGCACACAGAAGGTGCACTCGTACGAGCAGATCCGGGCCGGCGCGTCCGGCGGCAGCGTGGCCGACTCGCATCGTTCGCAGCGCTCGCGCATCTCCAGTGCCATGTCGTCGTCCTCCTCGTCGCCGGGGGCCCGGTGGCCCCTGCTTCCATCCTCTGAGCACCGGGCGGGGCCGAAAGCCCGCCGGGGGGCCAAAGATCAGCACGATCGGGCCACCGGCCGGCGCAAAGGTCAGCGCCACTCCACCGCGAAGGCCCGGCTCGGGTTCTGCACGAGGATCCGCTCCACCGCCTCCGCGCCCAGCTCGACTTCGAGCCGAGGCCGCACCCGCCGCAGCAGATACGGCATCCCCGGCCCGCCGTCGACCGATCGCGCCCCCGCGCTCGTGGTGTCGCCGCCGAGCAGCAGCCGGTCGCCGTGTCCGGCGTCGGCGAGCGCCCGGACGGCGCTCGGCATCCGCCAGTCCGTGGCGTGGTTGGCGCGTGACGGGCCGTCGAAAGAGAGATAGCAGCCCGTCTCCGCGGCCTGGAGTTGCACCACGATGTCGGGGGAGCGGTTGAGATGTCCCAGGATCACCCGGTGCGGCGGCACCCCCAACTCGCCGCACAGCAGGTCCATTACGTCCAGGGCGGCGGTGCCGAGCTCCAGATGGACGGCGATGGGCGCCCCCGTCGCATGGTGGGCCTCGGCCGCCGCTCTCATGGTCCGGTTGGCGTGCGCGTCGAGGCCGTGAAAACCACCCGCCACCTTGATCAGCCCCGCCCGGACCCCCGACGTGCCGATGCCCTCGGTCAGTTCGGTGACGAAGACCTCGGCGAGCCGGCCGTGTAACCGGCCGAGCGTCTCGTCGTCGTAGTGGACGGCCTGGTGCAGCCCGGTGGCGGCCACGACGAGCACTCCCGTCTCCCGTGACAGCGGCGGCAGATCGGCGGCCCGCCGTCCCAGCCCGTACGGCGTCCACTGCACCACGCTGTTGCCGCCGTGCGGGAGGAACGCCGCCAACTCGGCGCGGGCGGCGGACACGTGCTGGAGTTCCTGCCCCGGCAGTCGGGGACTGCGGAAGAACAGATGGTCGTGTGCGTCGCAGACGCCCAGTGCCGTGGGGGGCACGTCTCCGAGAACCGTACGCACCGTGCTCACCATCGCCGCCCCCGCGGCAGCCGGTCCTGCCCCGGCGCCGACAGGTGCAGCACCTGGAACACGTCACCCTCGGCCTTCGGCGCGTCGTGCACCCAGAGCGAGAAGTGCACCAGCTCCCAGCGGCCGGTGTCGACGGCGGCCGCCGCCAGCACCGCCCCGCTCTCCCCGGCCAGCCGCGCGGTCTCGCGTACGGCATCCTCCATGACCGCGGACAACTCCATCCCGTCCGGCACGGGCTGCCGATGGCGCACCGCAAGCCGCGGGGGCGAGCCCGCGGCGCCGCACTCCTCGTAGGCCACCCCTGTCCACTGCCGGACCGACGGGCGCCCGAAGTCGTTGCTGATCCCCTGGAAGGCGCCTCCCCAGAGGAAGGCGTTCATGCCCTCCACGGTGTTCCACAGGTAGAACGGCGCGTACTGGTTGACCGGCGACCCGTCGCTGCCCCGCTCGCGCATCAGATACGCCTTGAGGCCGAGCCCCTCCCAGTCGTCAAGCAGATGGCCCTTGCGGGCGACCCGGTCGCGAATGACGTCCATGTCGTAGTCGGCGGGCAGCGTGAGCTCGTACTGCATGGCGTGCATCGGGTGCCTCCTCAGACGGGGCGGGCGGGTGTGAGCAGCGACAACAGTCCCCGGACACCCGCGTCGAACGCGGCGGGCGAACCGGACGCGCGGGCGAGTACGTAGCCGCCCTGGACGGTCGCGAGGACGGTCGAGGCGATCTCCTCCCCGTCCAGCGAGGGCGCGAACAGGCCCTGTTCCTTGCCCTCTTCGACGATTCCGGCGACCCGTTCGCGGATCCGGTCGAGCGCCTCGTCGACCGGCGCGCGCAGTTCGTCGCTGGCGATGATGTCCGGGTCCATGGTCAGCCGTCCGATGGGGCAGCCGCGCAGCACGTCGCGTTCGCGCCGCAGGTACGCCTCGATCCGCTCGTAGGGCGTCCCCGGACCGTCGAGTACTCCCTCGGCGGTAGCCAGCAACTCCTCGGCCGTCCGCCGGATCGCGGCCAGGGCGAGGTCCGGCTTCCCCTTGAAGTGGTGGTACATGCTGCCCTGTCCCGCTTCCGCGCGCTCCAGGATGGCCTTGGGGCTGGTGCCCACGTAGCCGCGCTCCCACAGCAGCTCACGGGTGGACTCGATCAGTCGCTCCGAGGTGCTCATGGCCTCACTGTACATACTAGTAGTTACAGAAGTCGAGGCTCTGAGGAGCAGCGGCGACGTCCCCGCGTACTCCCCGGGAGGTACGCGCAGTGCCGCTGGCCGGACGACGACCCGGCCCCCTCCCCGGCGTGACTCTCGAGGCATCACGAAAAGACCACCGAGGGAGATGACTCGAGATGCAGACACTGGCGCACTGGGACGGCGGCCCCGGCCCGTGGATCCTGTTCTTCCCGCTGATCTGGGCGGCGGTGGTGATCGGTGTCGTCACGCTTCTGCGGCGCACCGTCCGGCGCGGCCGACGCGGACCGTGGCGCCCGACGGCCGACACCGGCCCCTCCGGTGACTCGCCGATCGCGATGCTCGGCCGCCGCTTCGCCTCCGGCGAGATCGACGAGGACGAGTACTGGCGCCGGCTGTCCGTCCTGGACGAGCAGTTCGGCCGTACGGGCAAGGGCGGTGCGGCATGACCGCGACGACCGCCGCCGTCAGCACGTTGCCGGCCGCCCGGGTCGTCGACGCCGTGAAGGTCTACGGCAGCGGCGACACCAGCGTGAGGGCCCTGGACGGGGTGAGCGTCGACTTCCCGGTCGGCCGCTTCACCGCGATCATGGGGCCCTCGGGCTCCGGCAAGTCCACCCTGATGCACTGCGCGGCCGGCCTGGACACCCTCACCTCGGGTGCCGCCCACATCGGCGACACCGAACTGGGCTCCCTCGACGACCGCCGCCTCACCCTCCTGCGCCGCGACCGCGTCGGCTTCGTGTTCCAGGCGTTCAACCTGGTGCCGACGCTGACCGTCGCGGAGAACATCCGACTGCCGCTCGACCTCGCGGGCGGCAAGGGCGACCCGGAGTGGATCGACGCCCTGATCGACGTCGTCGGCCTGCGCGACCGGCTCCACCACCGGCCCTCCGAACTCTCCGGCGGCCAGCAGCAACGCGTCGCCGTGGCACGGGCGTTCGCCGGCCGCCCGGACGTCGTCTTCGCCGACGAGCCGACCGGCAACCTCGACTCCCGCTCCGGCGAGGAGGTCCTGGGGCTGCTCGGCCGCACCGTGCGCCAGACGGCCCGCACGGTCGTCATGGTCACCCACGACCCGGTCGCCGCCGCCCACGCCGACGAGGTCGTCTTCCTCGCCGACGGACGCCTGGTCGACCGGATGGAATCCCCGACCGCCGACAAGGTCTTGGACCGCATGAAAGCCTTCGAGGTGCCCTCATGAACGCCTCCGTACGCCTGAGCGTCTCCTCCCTGCGCGCCCACGGGAGGCGCTTCGCCGGAACGTTCCTCGCGGTGTTCCTCGGCGTCGCCTTCCTCGCCGGGACGCTCGTCATGGGCGACACGCTGCGCGCCGGCTTCGACACCATGTTCGGCAACGCGACCAGCGGCACCGACGCCGTGGTGCGCAGCGCCGACGCGATCACCACGCCGGGTGAGAGCGAGGGCGTGCGGGAGCCGGTCGACACGGCTCTGGTGAACGCCGTCGAGCAGGTCCCGGGCGTCGCGGCCGCCGCCCTGAACATCCAGGGTGCCGGCCAGCTCGTGGGCGCGAACGGCAAGCCGATCGGCGGACAGGGCCCGCCCACGCTCGCCGGCAACTGGATCGCCGATCCGGAGCTCAACTCCTACCGGCTCGCCGAGGGCCGCGCCCCGGAGAGGCACGGCGAGGTCGTCGTCAACCGCGGCACCGCAGAGAAGGGCGACCTGAAGATCGGCGACACCACCACCCTGCGCACGCCCGACCCCGTCAAGGTGACGATCGTCGGCCTCGCGACCTTCGGCGGCGAGGACGGCATGGCACAGGTGACGTTCACCGGCATGACCCGGGCCGACGCCGAGAAGTACCTCACGGCCCGGCCGGGCGAGGCGTCGAGCATCCAGGTGCGAGCCGGTCCCGGGGTGAGCCCGCAGGAGCTCGTGGACCGGCTGACTCCCGTACTGCCCAAGGGAGTCGAGGCCATCACCGGCCAGGAGTCGGCCGAGGAGAACACCGACATGATCTCCAGCCAGTTCCTGACCCTCTTCACCACCTTCCTTCTCGTGTTCTCAGGGGTCGCCCTGCTGGTCGCGACCTTCTCCATCCACAACACCTTCGCGATCGTCGTCGCCCAACGCGCCCGCGAGAACGCCCTGTTGCGCGCCCTGGGCGCCTCCCGCAGGCAGGTCACCGCGTCGACCCTCGTCGAGGCGAGCGTCGTGGCCGTACTCGCGTCGGCCGCGGGCCTGGCGGGTGGCATCGGTGTCGCCGCCGGACTTCAGGCCCTGTTCCCGGCCATCGGATTCCCCTTCCCCGACGGCGATTTGGTGATCAGCACCCTGTCGATGACCCTGCCACTCGCGGTCGGCATCGCGGTCTGCCTGGGCTCCGCGCTGCTGCCCGCCGTACGCGCCGGCCGCACCGCGCCCCTGGCCGCCCTGCGTGAGACGGCCGTCGACACCACCGGCGCCTCCCGCGTCCGCGCCGTCACCGGCATGGGCCTCGCCGCCCTCGCCGTCGCGGTCACCCTCACCGGTGTGCTGGTGTCACCCTCCCTGTGGCTCGCCGGAACCGGCGCCGTCCTGGCCCTGGTCTCCTTCGTGGTCCTCGGCCCGGTCGCCTCGACGACGGCCGTACGAGTCCTCGGCAGCCCGCTCGACAGGCTGCGCGGCGTCACCGGCGGGCTCGCCCGGCGCAATGCCCTGCGCAGCCCCCGGCGGACGGCGGCCACCGCCGGCGCCCTGATGATCGGCGTGGCCGTGGTCTCGCTGTTCACCGTGTTCGGCGCCTCGCTGAAGGCGACCATGGACCAGACCGTGTCCCGGTCCTTCGCGGGCGACGTCGCCGTCAGCACCCCGTCGTTCGGCGCGGGCGGCAGCGGCCTCAGCCCCCGGCTCGCCGCAGCGGTGCAGCAACTGCCCGAGGTGGACACAGCCGTCGGACTCGGCCGCGGCGTCGCCGAAGTCGACGGCAGGGGACGGGCGTTGACCGTCACCGACCCGCTCGCCCTGCAGCGCACCTTCGACCTCGGCAAGGTCGACGGTTCCCTGCGCGACCTCGGCACCGACGGCATCGCCATCACCGAGAAGGAGGCCGACAAGCAGGGCCTCACCACCGGTGACACGGCACGCCTCACCTTCACCGACGGCAGGTCGGAGACCTTCACCGTCCGCGCGGTCTACGGGCAGTCCGAACTCGCCGGCGAGTACGTCATCACGCGCGCCGCCTGGGCCCCGCACCGCACCCAGGACTCCGACACCCTCGTCGCCGTCTCCTTCAAGGACGGCGTGAGCTCGGACGCGGGCAAGGCGGCGGTGGAGAAGGCCGCCGCGCGGTACGGCAACCCCGAGGTGCAGACCCGGGACGAGTACGCGCAGTCCTCGGCCGGCGGCATCGACATGATGCTGACCCTCGTCTACGCCCTGCTCGCTCTCGCGGTGCTCATCGCGCTCCTCGGCATCGCCAACACCCTGACGCTGGCGATCCACGAGCGCACCCGCGAACTGGGCCTGCTGCGGGCAGTCGGCCAGACCCGGTCCCAACTGCGGGCCATGGTCCGCTGGGAGTCGGTCCTCGTCGCCGCCTTCGGCACGGTCGGCGGGCTCGCCCTCGGCGCCTTCCTCGGCTGGGTGCTGGTCAAGGCCTCGGACGGGGCGAGCGACAGCGACTTCGCCTTCGCGCTGCCGCCCCTGCAACTCGCCGTGGTCGCGCTGGTGGGGCTCGCAGCGGGAGCCCTCGCGGGTCTGCGCCCGGCCCGGCGCGCGGCACGCCTGGACGTACTGCGGGCCATCGCCACCGAATGACGGGGCGGGCCCGCCAACGGCCACTGTGCCCACGCGTCGGCCGCGAAAGAGCCGGAGGGGCGCGCCGGTGTCGAGAGCGCGATCGCGCGGAGGCCCGAAGGGCTGAGCGCGATCGCGCTCTCGACACCCGCTGAAAGCGCCCCGCAGGCGAAAGAGCAAACAGAGGAGTCACCGCCCGATCAGCCGGCAACGGCCGACCGGGCGGGAGCGTGTTCGGGCCTGCTCAGGTCGACGGTGTGCGCGACCTCGACGAACCGGTGCGCGGGCTTCTCCGCCACCTTGCGCCGCGGGGGGCGCGCGGAGGCCGCCCGCGCGGACGAGGGTGTGGGCAGCGTGAACCACACGACCTTGCCGGACTCGCCGTCCGGCCGCGCCCCCCAGCTCTCGCTGACCGCGGCGACCATCGCGAGCCCGCGCCCGCAGGTGGCGAGCGCCTCGGCGTCCTCCACGATCGGCAGACGCGGATCGTGGTCGTGCACAGAGACCATGAGACGGTCGAGCAGCAGCTCGATGTCCACGGTGCACGTCTTGTCGGGCTGGGCATGCCGGTGGACGTTGGTCAACAGCTCCGTCACACCGAGCGCGGCCCGGTCTATGAGGGGATCCAGATGCCAGTAGCGCAACTGCGCCGATACGATTCTGCGGACCTGGCCGATCCGCGACGGCAGGGCTTGGAGCTCCACCGTGCAATGCCTGCTTGGGTGGCTGATCACGGCTGCGACTCCCCGACGTAGAGGTCCGGAAGAACACGGAGTTCGGATCGATCCAGCAGAGTGCCTGCGTGAAAACGGCCGCCTGCTGTCATGGCCCGGCGGGCTGGTTCGCAGCGTTATCGCCGGTAAACCCAGAGTGATGTGAGACCAGAGTGGCGCAGGGGGTGCGGTCTCGCAACTCGCGGTGATTCAGTCGCTACGCCCTGCAGCACGCCGTACGGCCTCGATGAACCGGCGTGCCGCGGGCGGGCCGGGCTCGCCCGGGGCGGGGTCGTGCTCGCCCAGGGTCAGCAGGTACCGGTTGCCGTTGAGATCCGCCAGCGCCCGGTCCTCCGGGGCGAACCACGGTTTGGAGGCGCGTACCGCCTGCACCGGCGCGCTGTCTATCTCACTGCCATAACTGGTGAGCAACTCCAGCCGGCCGTCGCTGATCCGGACCTGTCCGGCCCGGGTGAGCGAGCGCAGCCGCTTCCCGATCCGCACGCCCATGGCCGTGAACTCCGGCTCCGCCATCCCGCCCCGCCCCCTTGTGCATGTGGATGCCGACCCGCACTCCCGCGTGGGCCGTTGTCCCGTTCGTGTCGTGATCCAGTTTGCGCCCCCGCTCGGACCTTCGTCCCGTCGGGCAGTCTGCCCGCCACCGACGTCGAGCACCAGTACGCACGACCTTCTCGCCGAAGGCGCCCGGAGCACTCGCGCGAATGCGCCCCCACGATTCGGTGTCAGTCGGCCCCAGGGGTGCCTTTGAGGCGCTCAAAGGCGTGTTTATGCAGGTGAGAAGCGTGCGGAAGATGTCTATGATCGATGTGGCGGCCGCGCGACGCGCCGTCGGCGCGCACCTTAAGGAGCCCCGCCGTGAGCACCTCCCAGAAGACCCGAACCGGCGAAACCCTCGACGTCGACCACAGCAACGCGGCCTACCGCGCCTGGCTGAAAGAAGCCGTCCGCAAGGTACAGGCCGACGCCAACCGCTCGGCCGACACGCACCTGCTGCGTTTCCCGCTGCCGGAGAAGTGGGGCATCGACCTGTACCTGAAGGACGAGTCGACCCACCCGACCGGCAGCCTCAAACACCGACTCGCCCGCTCGCTCTTCCTCTACGGCCTCTGCAATGGCTGGATCCGGCCCGCTCGCCCGGTGATCGAGGCGTCCAGCGGATCGACGGCCGTCTCCGAGGCGTACTTCGCGAAACTGATCGGCGTGCCGTTCATCGCCGTCATGCCCCGCACGACCAGCGCGGAGAAGATCCGCCTGATCGAGTTCCACGGCGGGCAGTGCCACTTCGTGGACGACTCCCGGAAGATGTACGAGGAGTCCGCCCGCCTCGCGGTGGAGACCGGCGGCCACTACATGGACCAGTTCACCTACGCCGAACGGGCCACGGACTGGCGCGGCAACAACAACATCGCCGAATCCATCTTCCGCCAGCTGGAGCTGGAGCGGTTCCCGGAGCCCGCGTGGATCGTCGCCACGGCCGGCACCGGCGGCACGTCGGCGACCCTCGCGCGCTACGTCCACTACATGCAGCACGACACCCGCATTTGTGTCGCCGATCCGGAGAACTCGTGTTTCTTCGAGGGCTGGACCACCGGCGATCCGGACGTCACGTGCGACTGCGGCTCCCGTATCGAGGGCATCGGCCGGCCGCGCATGGAACCCAGCTTCGTGCCCGGCGCGATCGACCGGATGATGAAGGTCCCGGATGCCGCCAGCGTCGCCGCCGTACGCGCCCTGGAGCAGGCCATCGGCCGCAAGGCGGGCGGCTCGACGGGCACCGGGCTGTGGAGCGCGCTGAAGATCGTCGCCGAGATGGTCGCGGAGGGCCGGCAGGGGAGCGTGGTGACCCTGCTGTGCGACCACGGGGACCGCTACCTCGACAAGTACTACTCGGACGCCTGGCTCGCCGAGAAGGGCCTGGACATCGCGCCGTACACGGCGGCGATCGTTTCGCTGCTGGAGACGGGCGTGTGGCCCGACTGAACGGCGTGAGTCGCGAAGGCCGGACGGCGGGGCGATAGGCTCCGGCGAGGGGGGTGATCATGACTGATCGCGATCGAAATAAAGGGAATAAAGACAGTGAAGACAGTGACTACCGCGATGCGGTCGAGCGGGCCGAACGCGCGACGCGGCTCGGCTGGGCGGCGATCGCCGGCGTGGGCGGGCTGCTCGGCTGCGCGCTGGTTGCCCTGGTGGTTGTCTGCGTGGCCGCGATGATCGCGGGCTTTTACGTCGTGGTGGCCATGGACTAGCGAGCCATTCAGGACTGGGCCGTGCCACGCGCACGACAGGTCCTAGGCCGACGCCAGCCGCCGCTCGAGCGAGGTGACCGCGTCCCGGAAGGCCCGCCCCAGGCCCGCGCGTCCGAACGTCAGGGCAAGCCGGAACACGGCCGACCCGTCCGCCGCGAAGGTCCACTGCACCCGGGTGCCGGTGCCCGCCGGGGTGAGCCGCCACTCCTCGACCAGCGCGCGGGCGCCGGGCGCGTTCGTCTCGTCGATGCGGTAGGCGTACACCTCGGCCTCCTTGGCGACGAGGACCGTCTCCAGGAAACGCGTCCCGCCCTTGAGCCGGATCTCGCGCCGGGCGCCCTCGTCGGCCGACCGGGCGAGCGTCACCGCCCCGAACCACTCGGCCCAGCCGGGTACGTCCTCCGCGAGTGCGTGGAAGACCGACCCGGGCGAAGCGGAGATCTCCCGTGCGAAGACCAGGCGTACGGGGGCGGTCTCGACGAACTCGATCCCCACCGGGCGCAGCTGACGGGCCATGGGCAGAACCCCCTTTGGGGAGGCGGGCGTTGACCGGGCAGCGTCACCCTAGCTGACGGCAAGTCAGCCGTCTGCACCGCCAGTCAGCCGTCTGCACCGCCGGCCGGTCGTCTGCACCGCCGGCCGGTCGTTCGCACCGCCGGTCAGTCGTCCGCACCCTCGTCGGGCTCGCCCGCGACCACCAGACGGCGCAGATGCTCCGAGATCTCCGCGCGTGCCTCGCCGGGCAGCCCGGCGTCCGTCACCAGCGTGTCGACCTGCTCCAGGGTGGCGAACGAACTCAGGCCCACCGTCCCCCACTTGGTGTGGTCGGCGACCACCACGACCCGCCGCGCCGACTGCACCAGGCGGCGGTTGGTCTCGGCCTCCGCGAGGTTCGGCGTCGACAGACCGGCCTCGACCGATATCCCGTGCACCCCGAGGAAGAGCAGGTCGAAGTGGAGGGCCGCGATCGCCTGGTCCGCCACCGGCCCCACCAGCGAGTCCGACGGAGTGCGCACCCCACCGGTCAGCACGACCGTGGCCGCGCCCTGCCGGGGGCCCGAGGTGCGCTGCGCCACGTGGAAGACGTCGGCCACCCGTACCGAGTTGGTGACGACCGTCAGGTCCGGCACGTCCACCAGCCGGTGGGCCAGCGCGAACGTCGTCGTACCGCCCGACAGCGCGATCGCGCTGCCCGGCACGACCAGCTCCGCCGCGGCCCGGGCGATGTCCTCCTTGGCGGTCAGCTCCAGTCCGGACTTGGCCTCGAAGCCCGGCTCGTGCGTGCTCGCCTCGACCACCGGCACCGCGCCGCCGTGCACCTTCTCCAGCACGCCCTGCCGGGCGAGCGCGTCGAGGTCCCGCCGTACGGTCATGTCCGACACGCCGAGTTTGCGTGTGAGCTCGTTGACGCGCACGCCGCCACGGCGCCGGACCTCGTCCAGGATCAGGGCACGTCGCTGCTCCGCGAGGAGGTTCTGATTCTCACTCACGTACGCTCCGGTCCTTTCGCCTCAACCCGTCCGACACGCCCTGCGCACCCCCTGTGACAAGGACATTTTGCCCGGTCCTGGTGCGCGCGACGTCCCATACTCGCACGGTCCGCGGCGGGTCGCGTCACCGACCGCCCCGACGCGCGGATGCCACCGAGGTGTCATCCGGGCCGCCGGGCGTCACACGGATCGGGGAGATTCCGTGACGAGAGGTGTGCGGCACGCGCCGAACGGCGATCCTTGTGCCCGCACGGACAGATGCCGACAGCGCGTCACGGGGGAAGTGCGAAACAGTGGAACGTGTGCAGAAACGTGCCTCGACCGCCGGAGCCGACGGCTCCGCCACTCGGTCCGAGGAATCCGGAACCGCCCTGGAACTCCTGGTCCACGGAGTCGGCGGCACCACACCAGAGAAGATGCTCGACGATCCGCGCACGGTCCGGATCACCGGCGACGACACGGCGGCCGTCTTCCGGCGCGCCGAGGACGCCGAGGCGGAGTCCGCGCCGGACGAGCACCGCGGCCGGCCGGTGCCCGAGGCGTACGTGTGGTGCAACCTCACCTCCGGCAACGGCACCCGCGCCCTGTGGCTCTTGCTGCTGCCGTTCATGGTCGTCAACCTCGCCCACTGGATGCGCCCGACCGCGCGCGGCCGCAAACGGACGGTGCGGCTGTACGGGCTGCTGGTGCGACTCGCGGCACTGAGCCTGACCGTGCTGCTCGTCGCCGCCGTCTGCGAGGTCGCCCTCGACCTCGCGGCCTGGCAGTGCGCGGGCACGCGCGCGTGTGCCGAGCGGCACTCCTGGCTCGGCTTCCTGTCGCCCACCGTCTCGGACGGCGGCTGGTGGAGCAGGCCCGGCCGCCGCCTCGCCCTCGCGGCACTGGTCCCGGCCGCGCTCACCTGGCTGCTGTGGTACCTGTCGCATCGCACCTGGAGCGCGTACGAGTCCCAGCAGCCGATGTCCCGCACGTCCGAGCCCGACGAGGAGACCGGCCGCACCGCGCTCGGCCGACCCGGCTTCTGGTACGGGCGCCGTCTGGTGGCCCGGCTGCGCGCCGCCCACACCACCGCGGGACTGCTGACGGTGGCCGCCGCGGTCGGCACGTCGGCCGCCCGGTTCGACCACCGGCCAGGGGGGCCCGCGCTGCTCGACGCACTGGGCCGGCTCCTGGAAGCGGCGCTGGTCGCCGCCGCGGTGGGCGTGGTCTGGGTGGTCTGCCGTCGGGGGCGCAGCGAAAACCGGCTCGACCGGGAGCTCGACGCCCATCTCGTACGACGGCTGCCGCTCACCGCGCTCGTCCTGCTCGCCCTCGCCGCCGTGTACGCCGGGTGGGAGCGCCCCGGCTGGGAATCGGCCGGCCGCCTGCCGGGTGACGCGACCTTCGGCGGCATCGCCCTGGTCCAGGGACTGATCGTCATCGCTCTCGCCGCGGTAGCAGATGTCCTGCACCGAGCACACCCCGACCCGCGCGCCGCGATGCGCGGCCTGGGCGGGCCCGCCGTCGCGATGCTGGCCTGCGCAGTGGGCGGGGTCATGTCCGGCGGAGTCTCCCAGCGCGTCGCCGACTGGCTGGACGGCACCGGCACGAACATCCCCGGCCCGCCGGTCCTGCTGACCTGGCAGGCGTCCGTGATCCCGCCGCTGCTCGTCGTACTGCTGGTGCTGTGCGGCTGGCTGGCCTGGCGGACCTGGCTGCTGCGCCGGGCCGAACTGGCGACGGTGGCACGGGACTACCCGGACGAGCACAGGGACACCATGCGCACCCGCCGTATCGCACGCGCCCGCGCGGCGGCCACGCTCACCGACCGGGGGCCGTTGCTCGTGGCGGTCACCTCCACCACGACCCTCCTCCTCGGTGCCGGGGCCCTCGTCGGCGCGATGACCACCAACAAGGCGCCCGCCGAGGCCGCACAACGGACGCATGCCTTCGTCGAAGGCGCCGCCGAGACCGCGCAGGCGCTGGGCTCCTGGCTGATCGGACTCGGCTTCATACTGTTCGTCACCTGGGGTCGACGCGCCTACAAGGATGCCTCGGCCCGGCGCACCATCGGCATCCTCTGGGACGTCGGAACCTTCTGGCCACGCGCCGCCCACCCCTTCGCACCGCCCTGCTATGCCGAACGTGCGGTGCCCGACCTGACCTGGCGCATGGCGACGTGGACCGAGGCCACCGGCGGACGGCTCGTCCTCTCCGGGCACTCACAGGGCAGCGTGCTCGCCGCCGCGGCCGCCTGGCAGCTGAAACCGTCCGTCCGCAAACGCGTCGGCCTGCTCACGTACGGCTCACCGCTGGAGCGCCTCTACGGCCGCTGGTTCCCCGCTCACTTCGGCCCGGCTGCGCTCAGCGCCCTGCACCACGATGTCGACTGCTGGCGCAACCTGCACCGGCCCACCGACCCGATCGGCGGCCCGGTCCGCCTGCCCGGCGACTGCGGACCCGAGGTGGACCGCGAAGCCCTCAAGGACCCGCTGGCGTACGGCCGTACCGACGCACACCCTTTGCCCGCACCGATTCTCGGCCACTCCGACTACCAGGCCGACCCGGCGTTCGCGGAGGAACGGGAACGGCTGCTGGCCCGGCTGCGGCCGGACGTACCGGCGCAGCGGCCTCAGGACGACTCGGGGAGGTCCTCCGCGTAGAGCAGCGTCAGGTCGTCCGTGCTCGGGTCGTGGACCTGGGCGACCCGGCTCGCGTGCCGTTCGACCATCGCCTCGAAGGTCTGGCGGGCGGTACGGCCGTTGCCGAAGGCGGGCCCCTTGGGGAGCGTCGTGAAGTACTTCAGCAGGGCCTCCGACGCGCCCGGCGCCAGCCGGTACTCGTGCTCCTCGGCCTGCTGCTCCACGATCCGCAGCAGCTCCTCGGGGTTGTAGTCGCTGAAGGTGATGGTCCGTGAGAAGCGGGACGCCACACCGGGGTTGACGGACAGGAACCGTTCCATCTCGGCCGTGTAGCCCGCGACGATCACCACCACCGCGTCCCGATGGTCCTCCATCAGCTTCACCAGCGTGTCGATGGCCTCCTTGCCGAAGTCCCGGCCCGAGTCCTCCGGCGACAGCGCGTACGCCTCGTCGATGAACAGCACACCGCCGCGCGCCTTGTCGAAGGCCTCCTGGGTGCGGATCGCGGTGGAACCGATGTGCTCGCCGACCAGGTCGACGCGGGACACCTCCACGAGATGGCCCTTGTCCAGCACACCGAGGGAGGCGAGGATCTCGCCGTAGAGACGGGCGACCGTCGTCTTGCCGGTGCCGGGGGAGCCGGTGAAGACCAGGTGGCGCTTGACCGACGCGGCCTTGAGGCCCGCCTGCTGCCGGCGCCGGCCCACCTCGATCATGTCCGTGAGCGCCCGCACCTCGCGCTTGACGCTGTCCAGGCCCACCAGCGCGTCCAGCTCGCCGAGCACGGCCTTGGAGGTACGCGCCGACTTCTCCGGCTCCACTGGGGTGACCAGCGGCTCCTGCTCGGTGGTGCGCTGTCCGGGGATCGCGCCCAGCAAGCCGGGGGACTGGGACACCGTCTGTACGGCGGTCTCCGCAGTCGGCGGCTGGCGGGGGCCGCCGCTCTCGTCGCTCGTGCAGTCCTCGACCACGGGGCCCGCACCGGACCCCCCGTCGGGACCGGCGTCCGCGAACTCGTACCCGCCGCGCGCGCACCGCTCCGTGCGGCACTTCTTCAGTGTCGTACGGCAGCCGTCGATCACATGGAAGCCGTAGCCGCCGCTGCCCGTGACCCGGCAGTTCAGGAAGCTGCCCCGGCCGCCCGCCGAGACGTAGAAGCCGGCTTCGGCGGGGGAGTCGACGGTGCAGCGCTCTATCGTCGGGTCGGCGCCCTTGGTGACGATCACGCCGGTCTGGGTGCCGTCCACGGTGCAGTTGTTGAGGGTGCCGCCGCTGCCGTGGTCGCGGAACCAGGCGCCCGTGGCCGCGTCCCGGATGCGGCAGTCGTCGAGCTGCGCGGTGGCGCCGTCGCTCACCGACACGGCGGTGTTGCGCACCTGGGAGAGGTCGCTGTCGACGACGTCCGCGCGCGAGCCGCGGTCGAGGACGAACAGGGCGTCCGGCACGTCGTGCACCCGGCAGGAGTCGAGGACGGCGGTGGCGCCGTCGCTGACCCAGACGGCCGGGTAGTCGCCCGTGCTGTCGAAGATCTCGCACTGGTTGGCGTCCACCCGCGTGCCCGGGTCCCACACCGACAGGCCGTTGCGGCCGAACTGACGCACCGTCGTCCGGGTCAGGGTGAGTACGGAGCGCGAGCGCAGGTCGACCGCGTTCTCCGGGATGTCGTGGATACGGCAGTCGGCCAGGGTCAGCACGGCGTCCGTGTCGAGGGTGACGCCGTCCGCCGTGGTGCGGTGCACGTCGCAGTCGGTGAGATGTGCGGTGGCCCGGCCGGTGACCTGGACGCCGCTGCCCCGGACCTCGTAGACCTCGCAACCCACCGCTTCCAGCGCGGAGTTCTCGCCCGTCGCCGACAGGCCGACGCCGGAGGCATGGTGCACGCGGCAGCGGTCCAGCCTCGGGTGCGCGCCACCGCGCACCGCGACGCCCGCCTGACCGGCCGCGACGACCTCGCACTCCTCGAACACCCCGCCCCCGCCGTCGAGTACGGCGATGCCGATGCCGGCGGGGTTGTCGACCGTGCAGCGCCGCACGGTCGGCCGCGCGCCGCCGCGCACCTCGATACCGGCCGCGGACCTCGTCACGATCCGGATGTCTGTGAGCTCCGGCGTGCCCTCCTCGACGAGCAGGGCGGGTGCTGCCGCGTCCTGGCCCTCTACGTGCAGGTCCTGCACCACGGCCGAGGCGCGCACGGTCAGCGGCACCCCGTCGAGGGGCGCGATGCGCACCGAGCCCGGGGAGCCCTCGGGGCCGCGCAGGGTCACCGCCCGCTGGACGACGAGGTTCTCCCGGTAGGTGCCGGGCGCGACGGTGAGGACGTCGCCCTCGGCCGCGGCCTCCAGGGCGGCGGCGAGCGATGCGTACTCGCCCGTGCGGCGCCGCCAGCGCGATGTGCCGGTGTGCGTCACCTGGACCGTGCCCTGTGCCATGGCGTTGCTGTGCCCCCACCTCGTGGTACGCGGGTTGATGCCGAATGCGTTCGGCCGGTCCACCGTAGCGTGCGCGCAGGCGGTGGGTTGACCAGAGCCGGAAGGCTGTCAGCTGCCGGTGCCGGTCCTGCCCCAGTCCGGGCCGGCCCGCTCCCATGCCTGGTCCCAACGGGCGTACCGGCGGCGGACCATGCGCCAGACCGTGAGCCGTCTGCCCGCCTCGACGAGGCCCGCGGTGAGCAGGGCCGCGCCGAACCCGGCGAGGACGGCATGCGTCGTCGCCGTGGCGGAGTCGAGCGGGCGGGCCGCTATGCGACCGTGCTCGTCCGTCCACAGCGTGAAGTGGTCGCCGCGGTGCGGTGTCTGAAGGGCGGCCAGCACCGTGCCGTGGTGCGCGGTTCCGTCAGGCGCGGTCCAGTCGGCCTCCACCCGGCTGCGCAGATCCCGGCCGGAGGAGGTCTCGGGGTCGGCGTCCAGCGGGGAGCGGTCCAGCTTGCGGACCACGGTGGCCGTCACCAGTTGACGCGACTTGCGCTGTTCCCGCACGGACCGCTGCAGCGCGTCCTGGGCGACACCGCCGACGAGCGAGCCGATCACGGGTCCGACGACCACGATCAGCAACAGGGCCACGAGGGCCACCCAGGCTTCGGCCAGATCGGTCGCGCGGCGCAACGGGTTGTGCCGCCAGCGCCAGATTCCGCGGATCGCTCGCACCGTCCCGCACCCCCTTCCCGCTCCGTGATAACCCCCGGCAGAGCCGTTCACGCGCGGGCCCGGTCAAAGAGAGAGCGAAATCACCTGAGGCCGGGTCCTCCCATGAACTTCTCACGAAACCCAACGCCCGGGCCCCCGGGCCGGGTTCCCGTGATCCGGCTTCCCGCCCGATCCGGTCCACCCGGTCCACCCGCTCCGCCCGGTCCGCTCTATTCGAGGACGTTCACCGGATCGCCGACCCGGATCGTGCCGGGGGAGAGGGGCACCAGGTTCTGCCCGAAGACGAGTTTGCCGCCGAAGCGCCGATGCCGGCCGAGGGTGCGCAGGGGCTCCTTGCCGCGGTCGGCGGTGCTCTGGTCGGTGGTGGTCACGACGCACCGCCCGGACATCTTGGCAATCCGGAAGACGACCTCACCGATGGAGACGCGCGACCAGTCGTCCTCGGCCCAGGCGGCGGTGCCCGACACGACCACGTTGGGCCGGAAGCGGTTCATGGGCAGCGGACCCTCGGCCGCGTGATCACCTTGGGCGATCAGGGCATTGAGGGCCTCGAGGGACGCCGCCGAGGCCAGCAGCAGCGGATAGCCGTCGGCGAACGACACGGTCTCGCCCGGCAGGGCGTACTCGGGATCGACGGGCCGGCATGTGGCGGGGTCTGCCATGTGGATCAGGCGCACCTCGAAGCCGAGGTACTCGCTGCACCAGGCGTGCGCGGCGTCGCCCTCGGCCGGCACCCCTTCGACCTTGTCGCGGAAGACGTTCACCGGCACGGTGCCGTCCGGCCGCGGCACGGGCACGGTCAACGCGTCCATGCCGGGCGCGGACAGACGAAGGCCGCCGCCGGGCAGAAGCTCGGCGGCGGCCAACGCGAGGCGCGGTTGCTCGCGCTGCGTGACGACCTTTCCCCCGTCGTCGATCAGTACCCAGCGTCGGTCACCGGCCAGCCCCCAGGGCTCCACGACGGCCTCCCGGGGCGCCTGGCCCCGGAACGCCTTGACCGGATGGACATGAATCGACTGCAGCTGCGCGTTCCCCATGGGGTCATCGTGCCAGCCGGCACCGACACCCGGGAAAGGGATTAGTAGCCGCGGTACTGCTGGTTGTTGTACGGGTCCTGATACGGAGCCGGCGCGGGCCGGGGAGCCGCGGGGCGCATCGCCTCGTAGCCCGTGCCCATCCCCGTGCCGGGGCCCGCCTGGCGCGGCTGCTGCGCCTGCGGACCGGGATAACCGCGTGGCGCGCCGGCCTGCTGTGGGATGTACGCCGCGGGCGCCTGCTGCAGCGGGGCGGGCTGCTGCGCCTGCGGATAGCCGTAGGAGGGCTGGGACGGGGCCGCCGGAAGGGCGGGGAGTGCCGACGGCAGCGCGGGCAGGTAGCTGCCCGGCGTGTCGTACGCGGCGGGGACCCGGATCGGCGCGATCTGCGGGGTACCCCGCTCGGCCACGAGCGAGTCGTAGATCGGAGTGTCCGGGAAGGAGGCGGAGTAGTAGCCGCCGCCATAAGTGGAGCGGGGGGAGGTCATGGCACATAAGTTAAGCCCACGATGTGCTGGTTGGGGAGACCGATAAGAGGGTTGTTTTCCGTGTCGGCAGTGACGCGGGATCCCCAATGCGAGCGAACTCGGCAAAAAGGGGCGGCGTGCAGGGTGATTCTCATGTAAAGGCCGAGTTCCCGGGGGGTTACCGGCGGTTGATCACCGGTCTTCCTGCGCTGCTCATGGGAGTTCGCCGGCCCGGGGGAATAGGTTGGCCGTGTGGACAGCATGAGGCGACTGCCGGGGCGTACCCGGCGCGGTGACACGTGATGGGGGCGGACATGTCAATGCCGAAAGGATCAAATGTTCCAGTGCCGTCGACGGCGCTGCGCGTCGAATTGGGGTGGCGTTCCGGTCCCGGCGTCCCCGACGTGGACGCCTCGGCGCTGCTGCTGCTCGGCGGGAAGGTCCGCTCCGACGCCGACTTCGTCTTCTACAACCAGCCGGTGCACGCCTCCGGCGCGGTCCGCCACGAGGGCAAACGGGACGCGGGCGGCCGGGTGACCGACACGCTCCTCGTCGACCTCGCGCGTGTGGAGCCCGCGATCGAGACCGTCGTCCTCGCCGCCTCCGCGGACGGCGGTACGTTCGCGGGGGTGCCGGACCTCTATATCGAAGTCCGGGACGCCGGTCGGTCCGCGGTGGTCGCGCGTTTCGACAGCACGGGCGCCACGGTAGAAACCGCTTTCGTTCTCGGTGAGTTCTACCGCCGTCAGGGCGCCTGGAAATTCCGTGCCGTGGGACAGGGCTACGGCAGCGGCCTGGAAGGCCTTGCCACGGACTTCGGAATCAGCGTCGACGAACCGCAGCATGCCGCGACCGTCACGACCTCCGAGCCCGCGCCGCCGCCCCCTCCGTCGGTATCCCCGGTTCGCCTCACAAAGGTGACACTCACCAAGACCGCCCCCTCCGTGTCGCTCACCAAACAGGGCGGCACCTCGGGCGCCCTGCGCGTGAACCTCAACTGGGAGGTGCACAAGCAGTTCTCGGGATGGGGAGCCAAGCTGGGCCGGTCCGTCGCGATGCACGCCGACCTCGACCTCGACCTGTGCGCCCTGTACGAACTCGCCGACGGCAGCAAGGGAGTCGTCCAGTCGCTCGGCAACGCCTTCGGCGCCCTGCACGGGCCTCCGTACATCCACCTCGACGGCGACGACCGCACCGGCGCGGTCGCGAGTGGCGAGAACCTCACCGTCAACCTCGACCACCAGCAGGCCTTCCGCCGCATCCTGGTCTTCGTCACCATCTACGAAGGAGCGCGCTCCTTCGCCGACCTGAAGGCCACCGTCACCCTCCAGCCGCAGCACGGCGCCGCGATCGACTTCTCCCTCGACGAGTGCACGGTCCCGTCGACGGTCTGCGCCCTCGCCCTGATCACCAACACCGGCAGCGACCTGGTCGTCCAGCGCGAGGCCCGCTACCTGGTCCCCGAACGCGGCGTGAGCCCGCAGCGGACCGTCGACCACGCCTATGGGTGGGGCATGAATTGGACCCCCGGCAGAAAGTGACCGCTCAGGTCTCGTCACCCACGACGGCGTCGGGACGCGTATAGGTGCGGCCCTTCCACGCCGCACCGCGTCCCCTGTAGTGCTGCACCGCCGAATCGACCGTCATGAGGAGGTAGAGGAACGCGGTGAACGGCAAGAGAGGAGCGAGCCACAGCGGCTGCCCGTAGTAGCGGAGCATCGGGACGTACGTCCCCGTCATCACCAGCCACGCGAGACCGCCGAGGACCACTGCTCCCGTACGTCCCGTCGCCAGACCCGCGACCAGGGCCACGGGCGGCACCAGATACACCAGCGCAAGCCCGGCCACCGTTCCGGCCAGCAACAGCGGGTTGTGCCGCAACTGCGCGTACGCACTGCGCGACACCATCCGCCACAGGTCGTGCAACCGCGGATACGGGCGCACACTGTCCACCCGCTCCGCCAGCCCCAGCCAGATGTGGCCGCCGCCGCCCTTGACGGCCCGCGCGAGCGCCACGTCGTCGATGACGGCGTGCCGGATCGCGTCCGGGATCCGCGCCCGCTCGGCCGCCTCGGTGCGCAGCAGCACACAGCCGCCCGCAGCGGCCGCCGTCCGTGCTCCCCGACGGCCGATCCGGCGGAATGGATACAACTGCGCGAAGAAGTAGACGAAGGCCGGCACGACGAGCCGTTCCCACCGGCTCGCCACCCGCAGCCGGGCCATCTGGGAGACGACGTCGAAGCCCCCGGTACGCGCCGCCGCGACCAACTGCCGAAGGCTGTCCGGAGCGTGGGCGATGTCGGCGTCCGTCAGCAGCAGGTACTCCGGGGCACGCGTGCGTGCCAGGCCGATGCCGTGGCGCACCGCCCAGAGCTTGCCGGTCCAGCCCGCGGGCGGCTCGCCTGGCGAGGCCACGGTCAGCGGCAGCCCTCCGTGACGCCGCGCCAGCTCGTGCGCCAGCTCCCCGGTGCCGTCCGAACTGCCGTCGTCGACGAGGAAGACCTCCGCCCGCCCCGGATACTCCTGGCGGAGCAGCGACGGCAGACTCTCCTGCAGTACCTCCGCCTCGTCGCGCGCGGGTACGACGACACCTACGGACGGCCAGTCCTCGGGCTCGGTCCTGGGCGGCAGCCTGACGTCCGTGCGCCAGAAGAAGCCCTGGCAGAGCAGCAGCCACAGCCAGGCGGCGAGGGATCCGGCGGCAGTCCACACGATGGCGCTCACGCGCGCAGTCTGCCCCACGGGCCCGGGCCGTAAGGGCGCATCGTCTATCGTGGCGGGGTGAAGATCGCGCTCATGGACTCCGGAATCGGGCTGCTGGCGGCCACCGCCGCGGTACGGCGTCTTCGCCCCGACGCAGATCTGGTCCTCTCCCTGGACCCCGACGGCATGCCCTGGGGCCCCAGGACCTCGGAGGATCTCACCCGGCGGGCCGTGGCCGTCGCCGAGGCCGCCGCCGCGCACCGCCCCGACGCCCTGATCATCGGCTGCAACACCGCCACCGTGCACGCGCTGCCGACCCTGCGCGCCCGCCTCGAACCCGGTATCCCGGTCATCGGCACGGTTCCCGCGATCAAGCCCGCCGCGGCCGGCGGCGGCCCCTTCGCGATCTGGGCGACTCCCGCCACGACGGGCAGCCCCTATCAGCGCGGCCTCATCAAGGACTTCGCCGACGGCGTGGCGGTCACCGAGGTGCCGTGCCACGGCCTCGCCGAGGCCGTGGAGCACGCCGACGAGGCGGCCATCGAGGCCGCCGTCGCCGCGGCCGCCGCCCTGACCCCGGACGATGTAACGACCGTCGTCCTGGGCTGCACCCATTACGAGCTGGTCTCCGAGCGCATCCGCGCCGCGGTGCAGCGTCCCGGCTTCCCCCCGCTCGTCCTGCACGGCTCCGCAGGCGCGGTCGCCGCCCAGGCGCTGCGCCGGCTCGGCGAGCAGCCCGCTCCCCGGGCGGCGGCCGACGGGACCCTGACGGTGCTGCTGAGCGGACGCGAGGGAAGCTTGCCCGAGCCCGCACTGGCCTACGAGGAGGGCCGGCTCCTCAAGTCGGTCAGCCCCGCGCGGTAACCGCCCAGACCTCCTCCGTGTGCGGCGCGTACGCCGGAGGTGGACAAAGCGGATGCCCCGCATCCGGCACCCCCGCCCGGAGCAGTCACTCTCCGCGACGCGCTACCCGCGCAGCGAATCCTGAGTAATCTCGTAGGCATGAGGGACCACCCCCGCGGCGAGAACACCCCGCACCCCGACGTCTGGACCGGACGGGCCTCCAACCGGATCCAGTGGCTGCTGGCGCTCGTGGGCGCCGCCTGCCTGGCGCTCGGCATCGAGCTGGCCGTCGACTCGGCCTGGACGTCCGGCATCGCCCCGCTCGTCATGTCCGTCGTCGGCTGCATCGCGGCCGGGCTGTTGGTCCTCTTCGGCACCCTCGCCTTCGTGCACGTGGCCCTCAAGGTCGACAAGGAGTCCCTGGAAGTGCGGTGCGGCCACATGGGCCTGCCACGCCGCCGCATCCCCCTGGCGCACGTCGCGGGCGCCGAGTTCGACCCGCTCGTCACCCCGCGCCACTGGGGCGGCTGGGGCTACCGCTGGCGCCCCGAGAAGGGCACCGCGGTCGTCGTACGGCGTGGCGAGGGCGTGGTACTGCAACTGTGGGACGGTCACACGTTCACCATCACCGTGGACGACGCGGAGGCGGCCGTACGGGTGATCCGTGACCGGTTGAGGTCGGGCACCGCCGGCGCCGCGCGCTGAGGTCACCCGGTCGGGCAGGCCTCTGAAGCTGTCGAGGCTCACGAAGTCAGCCGGTCACCACGCGGGCGTACGTCCCTCTCGTGCCCCGGTGGCTCCTCCGCGAAGGGCCGTGCCGTGGCCAGTCCGGCCAGCAGCCCCGCGCCCGCCGACACCGTGGTGAAGCTCAGCGCGTTGCCGACACAGGCGATCACCGCCAGCGCCGTCAGGGCCGTGCCCGCGGTGAGGGCGACCGGTGTCGGCCTCCCGGTACGCCACAGCGCGTACAGCACCCAGCAGAACGCCGTCGCCAGCAGGGCCACGCCGACGATTCCCTGCTCGGCCGCCTGCTGAAGCGGCGCCGAGTGGGGCTTGCCGTCGGACAGCAGCGTCCGGGTCGCCGTCGTGCTGAGCTCCCCGAAGCGCCCCGGACCGACGCCCAGCGCCGCCTCCCCGCGCGCCATGTGCAGCGCGTCGTGCCACAGCCCGATCCGGTTCTGGGTCAGCTGTCCCTCCAGGGACACCTCGAGCCCGTCCGGCACCGCGTTCCCGGCGACCGCCCAGGTCAGGCCCGTGACCAGGGCCGCGAACAGGGCCAGTCCCACCAGGCCGAGGCCGCGGCGGCGCATCCGGCCCGCGGCGAGCGAGCACAGCAGCACCGCGGTGCAGGCGACGAACCCGCCGACCGAACCGAGAACGGCCGCCGTCACCGCGATCCCGGCGGCCAGTACGCGCAGGGCGTGCCGCAGGGCCGGCGCCCCGGCGGACCAGGCGGCGCAGCAGGCGGCGCCTGCCGACAGGGTCAGCAGGGCGGCGGTGGCACCCTCGTACCCCAGCGGCGCGACGATCTCGGGCCCGGGGGAGAGGTGCGGCAGGCTCACCGTGAGGCCGAGCCCGGCCAGGGCCCCGGCGCAGGGCGCGGCGACCGGCAGGAGCGCTCCGCAGATCCGCCCCGCGGCATAACCGGCGCCCACGGCCAGGACCGCGAGCAGTACGCCCTCGGGGCGGCCGTCGTGCGTGGCCGCCGTGATGAGCGACCAGATGGCGCAGGCCCCGAGCACCACGACACCCATCGCGTCAGAAACGTTTCGTCTGTCGCCGTCCTCATCCGGACC
>NZ_LGDG01000064.1 GCF_001279775.1 Streptomyces sp. MMG1533
CGACGACAAGGGCACCTACACCCCGCCCACCGGCACGGTGGTGCAGGACTTCGAGGGCACCGACTTCGGCTCGTGGACGGCCACCGGCACCGCGTTCGGCACGGCGCCGGCAGCCGGGGCGGTGGACGGTCAGGGCACGGTCGATGGCTTCGACGGCAAGGGCCTCGCCAACAGCTTCCACTCGGGTGACGCCGCCACCGGCACCCTGACCTCGCCCTCCTTCACCGTCGACAGCAAGTACCTGAACTTCAAGGTCGGTGGTGGTCGGCACCCGCACGTGGACGGCACCGTCATGGAGCAGGGCCCGCCGCCCGCGGGCACGGTCCTCGCCGACTTCGAGGGCGGTACCTACGGCGACTGGACGACCACCGGGGAGGCCTTCGGCACCGCACCGGCCGGCGGAACCCTCCCCAACCAGCAGGAGGTTTCCGGCTTCCTGGGAAGCGGCCTGGTCAACAGCTACCTGAACGGCGACTCCACCACCGGCACCCTCACCTCGCCCGAGTTCACCGTCGACAAGAAGCACATCAACTTCCTCATCGGCGGCGGCAACCACCCCGCCGACTCCGACAACCCCACCGCCGTCGAGCTCCTCGTCGACGGCCAGGTCGTCCGCAGCACCACCGGACAGGATGGCGAGGCACTCAACTGGGCCTCCTGGGACGTCGGCGAACTCGCCGGCAAGAAGGCGCAGATCAAGATCGTCGACGACAACAGCGGCGGCTGGGGCCACCTGAACGTCGACCACATCATGCTCTCCGACACCCAGGCCCAGCCCGTCTCCCAGGAGACGTCCGTCAACCTGATCGTCGACGGCAAGGTCGTCCGCAGCGCCACCGGCTCCAACAGCGAGAGCCTGGACTGGGCCTCCTTCGACATGCGCCCCTACGCCGGCAAGGAGGCGCAGATCCAGATCGTCGACATGAACACCGCCGGCTGGGGGCACCTCCTCGCCGACCGGTTCACCGCCGCCGACACGGCCGCGAAGTCCGTCGTGCAGCGCGCCGACTGGGCCGACTACGGCAAGGACTACTACGCGGCGGTCTCCTGGGAGAACGCGCCGGGCGGCAAGCGGTACATGGTCGGCTGGATGAACAACTGGGACTACAGCGGTGCCATCCCCACGTCACCCTGGCGTGGCGCGCAGAGCATCCCCCGGGAGATTGCCCTGCGTACGGTCGACGGCCGCATCCGGCTGATCAGCCGGCCCGTGAACAGCGTGACGTCCCTGCGGCAGCCTCAGGCCGTGTCCGCGGCCGACGTCACCGTCAAGAGTGCCTCCAAGACCCTGATCGGGCCCGCGGCCAAGGGCAAGGCGCTCGACATCGAGGCCACGTTCTCCCTCAAGGACGCCGACCGGTTCGGTCTGAAGGTGCGCACCGGCGCCGGGGGAGAGGAGACCGTCATCGGCTACGACACCACGACACAGGAGCTGTACGTCGACCGCACCCGCTCCGGCGCCGTCGACTTCAACAGCACCTTCCCCGGCGTCCAGACCGCACCTCTGAAGGCCAAGAACGGCAAGGTGAAGCTGCGGATCCTCGTCGACTGGTCGTCCGTCGAGGTCTTCGGCGGCAGCGGCGAGGCCGTGATCACCGACCAGATCTTCCCCGACCCCGCCAGCCAGGGAGTGCAGGTCTTCGCCGAGAACGGCTCGGTGAAGCTGGACAAGGCCGTCGTCTGGCACCTCGACTCCGCCCACAAGTGACGCCCACGGCCGACCCCACGACTGACGCCCACAACCGACAAGGACACGAGACGTGAAGAAGACCCTGCTTGCCGAGTTCACCGCCCGTGAGGGAGCGCAGGACGAGGTCGCCGGCCTGATCGGCGACTACGCCCTCAAGGTGCGCGAGGAAGAAGGCAACATCGCCTTCGATGTCTACACCAAGGCAGCCGACCCGCGCGCCTACTGGATCTTCGAGGTGTACCGGGACGAGGACGCCTTCCAGGCGCACCTGAATGCCCCGTACGGCGGCCCTTTCAACGCCGCCCTCGTCCCGCTGATCGAGGAGGATGCCTCGGTGCTGACCTTCCTCGATCCGCTGGCGTGACGATGCCGGGCACGCCGCACGGAAGCGGCGAGCATCGCCTTGCACATCCAGCGGCCACGAAACCGTAACGAGCCGTTGACAAGGGCACCCGCCGGGGCGCAATCTCATCCCGCACTCACTTGCCAAAACGATTGGGCATCACATGGGCAGGCGGATCGGGATAAAGGACGTGGCGGCAGCCGCCGGAGTCTCGGTCACGACCGTTTCCCACATCCTCAACGAGGTCGAGGGCAAGCGGATCAACGCCGAGACCCGGCAGCGCGTTCTGGAAACGGCCCGGCAACTGGGGTACGCGCCCAACGGACTGGCCCGTGGCCTGCGACTGAAGCGGTCGAGCACCATCGGCTTCGTCAGTGACCAGATCGCCACCACCCCCCACGCGGGCCGGATCATCCTCGGAGCGCAGGAGGAGGCCGCCAAGCACGACCTGCTGCTGCTCATGCTGAACACCGGCGGAGACCAGGAGTTGGAGCGCAAGGAGATCGAACTGCTCCTCCAGCGCCAGGTTGACGGGGTGCTGTACGCGTCGATGTACCACCGGGTCGTGGAGGTGCCGGAGCAGCTGCGCTCGGTCCCGACGGTACTGCTCGACGCACGCGCGGACGACCCATCCGTACCGTCAGTGGTACCTGACGAGGTACAGGGCGGGGCGACGGCGGTGCGTGAACTGCTCCGCCACGGCCACCGCCGTATCGGCTTCATCAACAACGTCGACGACATCCCGGCCACCCACGGACGCCTGGAGGGATACCGACAGGCCCTCGCCGAAGCCGGCGTCGCTTTCGATCCCCGGCTGGTGGTGGCCGAAGCCGCATCTGCCGCCGGCGCGTACCGGGCGGCACGCACGCTGCTCCAGGTGGCGGATCGACCCACCGCGTTGTTCTGCTTCGCCGACCGGATGGCGATGGGCGTCTACCACGCGGCCGCCGAACTGGGGCTGTCGATCCCCGCCGACCTGTCGGTCATCGGCTTCGACAACCAGGAACTGATCTGCGACGGGATGTTCCCCGGGCTGACCACCGTCGCCCTGCCGCACTACGAGATGGGGGCGCGCGCGGTGGCACAGCTGCTCGCGCTCACGGGCACCCCGGGCCAGGAGCCAGGTCCGGCTGCTCAGGAAATGCTGCCCTGCCCGCTGGTGGCACGGGCATCGGTAGCTTCGCCGCCCCGGCTCTGACCCCGGAACGGCGAAGCACCACCGATACAGGCGGCCGTCACTACCGGCCGCCGGCACGGTCTGCCAGGACCGTGCCCAGTGAAAATGGAGGAACCCAGTGGAATCGAGAACCAGGCGCCTCGCGGTGTCGAGCATAGCCGCCCTTGCCGCGGCGGCGCTCGTGGCCGGCTGCGGCGGTAGTGGGAACACCGGCTCGTCGGGTGCCGACGGCAACACGCTGACCCTGTGGACGCACAATGCCGGCAACGCCGCCGAGTACGGCGTCGTGAAGCAGGTCGTCAAGGAGTTCAACGCCGGCCAGAGCAAGTACAAGGTCAAGATCCAGGCGTTCCCGCAGGGTTCCTACAACGACTCGGTGGTGGCCGCGGCCTCCGCCAGGAAGCTGCCGTGCATCCTCGACGTCGACGGACCCAACGTGCCGAACTGGGCCTGGGGTGGGTACCTCGCGCCGCTGGACCTGTCCAAGGGCCAGGTCGCCGTGAAGGACCAGCTGCCCAGTACGGTCGCCACGTACAAGGACGAGACCTACGGGTTCGGGTTCTACGACGTGGCTCTGACCATGTACTCCCGCAAGTCGGTGCTGAACAAGTACGGCATCCGCATCCCGACCCTGGACAAGCCCTGGACCAAGGCCGAGCTCATGGACGCGCTTGCCAAGATCAAGTCGGGCGGCAGGTTCAAGAACGCGCTGGACCTCGGCACGGGTGACCCCGGTGAGTGGTGGCCGTACGCCTACTCCCCGCTGCTGCAGAGCTTCGGCGGCGACCTGATCGACCGCTCGACCTACAAGACCGCCAAGGATGCCCTCAACGGCGAGAAGGCCGTCGAGTGGGGCAAGTGGTTCCGCTCGCTGGTCACGAAGGGCTACACGCCGCAGAAGTCCGGCAAGAGCCCCGGCGACGACTTCCGCAATGGCAAGACCGCCATCCAGTGGGACGGCAGCTGGTCGGGCCAGGCCAACGTCGACAAGTTCGGCAGCGACCTGGCGATCCTCCCGCCGGTCGACTTCGGCGACGGGCCGAAGATCGGCGGAGCGTCCTGGCAGTGGGGCATGAGCTCGACCTGCTCCAACAAGGAAGGCGCCCAGGCTTACCTGAACTTCTCCCGGCAGACGAAGTACTTCGTGGACTTCGCCAAGGCCACCGGCACCATCGCCGCGACCAACGCGGCAGCGCAGCAGGTCAAGGGCTACGAGGCGGGCGGCCAGTTCAACGTCTTCCTCCAGGAGGCGCAGAAGTTCGCGGTGGTCCGGCCGGTCACCCCGGCCTACCCCTACATCTCCACGGTGTTCTCCAAGACAGCCATGGACATCTTGGCCGGCGCCGATGTGAAGGGCGCCCTTGACCAGGCCGTCAGTCAGATCGACAACAACCTGTCGACGAACAACTACTCCACCGGCAGCTGACCGCGTCCGCCCGTCCCGGCGTATGGCGGATGCGGTTCATCCTCTCCGCCATCCGCCGGGATACTTACCTGCCTGGATGTCCCATGGCCACAACAATGTCGTCAATGTCCACCCAGTCCGGCGCTGCCGCCGACGCCCCACCGACCCGACGTGCAGCGCAGCGGCGCGCGCGGCGCAGAGAGAGCCTTGCCGCACTCGGCATGGTGAGCCCCGCCGTGTTCCTGCTGGTGATGTTCATCGTCATCCCCGTGGTGCTGGCCTTCGCGCTGGCCTTCACCAACGCCCGTCTGGTGTCCCCGACTCCGGCGCAGTTCACCGGCCTGCAGAACTTCCGCGTCCTGCTGGACGACCCGCTGTTCTATAAGTCGCTGCGCAACACCTTCTACTTCGCCGCCGTCGTCGTCCCGATGCAGGGCGGCCTGGCGCTGGTTCTCGCCCTGCTCGTCAACGCCAAGGTCAAAGGCGTCAACTTCTTCCGCACCATCTACTTCCTGCCGGTCGTGACCTCGATGGTCGTGGTCTCCGTCCTGTGGACGTTGCTGTACCAGAAGACCGGGTTGATCAACGAGATCATCTCCCGCCTCACCCTCGGCCTGGTGCACGGACCGGACTGGCTGAACAACCCGCCCACGGCCATGCCCGCCATCATCCTCATGTCCGTCTGGCAGGGCGTCGGCTTCCACATGATCATCTGGCTGGCCGGACTGCAGACCATCCCGCAGGACCTGTACGAGGCCGCCGATATCGACGGAGCCACCCGCTGGGTGCGCTTCCGGCACGTGACCTGGCCCGGCCTCAGCGCCACCCGCACCTTCGTGCTCATCACCATCACCATCAGCGCGTTCGCCCTGTTCACCCAGGTCAGCGTGATGACACAAGGCGGCCCCCTGGATTCCACCAGCACGGTCGTCTACCAGGCCGTGCGGACCGGATACAGCCAGCAGCAGACCGGATACGCGTCCGCGATCTCCCTCGTCTTCTTCGTTCTGGTGCTGGCCGTCTCCCTCGTCCAGCGCTTCCTCACCCGGGAGAAGGACTGACATGACCTCCGTATCTCCTGCTCCCGCACGCCCGGGCCGCCGCCGGAGGCCGTCGCCGCGCCGGATCGGCCTGCACGCGGCACGCATCGTGCTCGCGCTGTTCTTCGCGTTCCCGATCGTCTTCATGCTGGTGTCGTCGCTCAAGCCCGACGAGCAGATCTTCGGCGACCTGGACGGCATCAAGGCGTTCCTGCCGGTCGGCCACCTGTCCCTGGACAACTACACCGGAGTCTTCGACCGGGTGCCCGCCGTCCGGTTCCTGCTCAACTCCGTCGGGACGTCCGTCATCACCGTGGCGCTGAGCATCTTCATCAACAGCCTCGCGGCGTTCGCCCTGTCCCGGATGCGGTGGCGCGGCAAGAAGATCGTGCTCACCGCCGTGATCGCGACACTGATCGTGCCGTTTGAGACCTACGCCCTGCCGATGGTCTGGTGGGTCAACAAACTGCCCTGGCTGCAATTGGACGGCGGCCGTCTCATCGTGACCGAGGGCTGGCTGGACACCTACCAGGTGCAGATCCTGCCCTTCGTCGGCAACGCCCTGTTCATCTTCCTGTTCCACCAGTACTTCCAGAGCATCCCCAAGGAACTCGACGAAGCGGCGGTCCTCGACGGGGCGAGTTGGTTCGGCATCTACCGGCGCATCGTCATGCCGCTGTCCGGTCCGGCGATCGCCACGGTGGCCATCCTGGCCTTCCTGCCGATGTGGAACGCCTACCTGTGGCCGCTGATGGTCGTCCAGAGCGAGGACCTGCGGCCGGTCATGATCGGCATCGACTACTTCGTCCAGACCAACCCCTCCTGGGGCGAGATCATGGCCTACTCGTCGATGATCACCGTGCCGGTGCTCGCCCTGTTCGTGGCCTTCCAGCGGGCCTTCGTCGGCAGCATCGCCTCCAGCGGCGTCAAGGGCTGACCCCGCAGGGCCCGCGCCCGCCCTCACGTCTCCGTGCCACCCCCTGCGCCTCGCGCACCCTTGGAAAGGCCCCGTG
>NZ_LGDG01000065.1 GCF_001279775.1 Streptomyces sp. MMG1533
ATGCAGGGGCGGTTGGGGGTGGGGGTGGGGGTGCTGGGGGTGCCCCGCCTGCTGAGGTGCCTGGTACGGCGGCTGGGGCGCCTGGGGCTGCGGGACTTGGTGCGGCGGGACTTGGGGCTGCTGATACGGCCCGTATGGCCCGTACTGCCCGTACGGGCCCTGCTGTCCGTACGGCGCCTGCGGAGCTTGCTGTCCGTACGGCCCTTGTTGTCCGTACGGCCCTTGCGGCCCTTGCTGTCCGTACGGCCCGGGCTCCTGCGGCGGCACAGGCGGGTGCGACATGAGTGTTCTTCTCCTTCGGGTCCTTCGAGTGAGGCGAGGGGCTCGCATGACCATGCCACGTGCCACGGACCGACAGTCGTACCGGTGTTGTGTTGTGGCAGGGTCCGCGCGAGGCCCACACACGGGACCGGTCACAAGGAGACGTCGAGCCGCAGCCGCACGTAGTCCGCGTCGGCCGGGCCGGGCCGTCGGTGGCCGTCCGGGTGCCAGCCGTGGTGGGTGTAGAAGGCGTGGGCGCGGGTGTTGCGTTCCCAGGCCTCGAGGACGCCGGTGTGCAGGGAGGCCTCGCGCAGGAAACGGACGTAGGCGGCGTGCAGCGTGCCGCCGACGCCCTGCCCCCAGCAGTCGGGGCGGACATGGATCTGGTGCAACTGGCCCACGGTCGCGGCGTCCACGTCGGCGTCCACGGGCAGACCCATCGCCACCACGCCCGTCAACTCGCCGCCCCGCACGGCGCAGATCACCCTTCGGGTGTCGCCCCGGACGGCTCGCTGCCAGGCCGCCCGGCGCCGGGACCACGCCTCGGGGGAGGTGAGTTCCGTGTCCGAGCAGCCGCCCGCGCGGTAGTACGCGGCGCGGGCCTCGGTGTGCAGGTCGGTGATGGCGTCCAAGTCGGCGGGGCGCGCGGGGCGGAGACCGGTCCCGGGTGTCGTCACGGCCGACATGATGAAGGGCCCTCCGCCGGTGGCGAGGGGCCCTTTACTCAAATATGCCGGATGGTTGGCGAACGTGGGCCGGGGGTCAGCCGAGCTTGGCGAAGCCGTAGTTCAGGAGCTTCGTCGCGTCCGTCGCACGCTGGGAGGCGCTCGTGGAGGCGAGGACCGTGCCGATGACCGTCTTGCCGTTGCGGGTGGCGGCGAAGACGAGGCAGTACTTGGCTTCGGTGCCGGAGCCGGTCTTGACGCCGATCGTGCCGCTGTAGCTGCTGAGGAGGGTGTTGGTGTTCGTCCACGTCGGCATGGTGCGGGTGCTGCCGGTCTTGGTGATCGTCTTCGCGGTGTACGACTTCGTCTTGACGACCGTGCGGAACGTGGAGTTCTTCATCGCGCTGCTGGCGAGCTTCGTCAGGTCCTTCGGCGTCGAGTAGTTCGCGCCGTTGCCGATGCCGTCGAACGAGTCGAAGTGCGTGTTCGTCAGGCCGAGGTTCTTCGCCTGGCTGTTCATCTTGCCGATGAACGACTTCACGCGCGCCGCACGCGTCGAGCCCGAGCCGAACTTGTCGGCGAGCGCGTACGCGGCGTCGCAGCCGGACGGCAGCATCAGCCCGTACAGCAGCTGGCGGACGGTGACCTTGTCGCCGACGATCAGGCGAGCCGAGGAGGCGCCCTTCGACACGATGTAGTCGCTGTACGCCTTCTGGATCGTGACCTTGGCGTCGAGGTTGAGGTTCGACTGCGCGAGCACCACCTTGGCGGTCATGATCTTCGTGGTGGAGCCGGTGGAGCGCTTGGTGTTCGCGGCCTTGCTGTACAGCCCCGCGCCGTTCGCGTTGTTCATCACGTAGCCGCCCTTGGCGACGATCGTGGGCGCGGTGACGGCCTGCGCGGGTGCCGCGGTGAGGGCTCCGGACGCGAGCATGGCGCCTGCGGTCACGGTGACGGCGGCGGCTCGGCGGAAGCGGACAACCTGGAAGCCGTCCTTGATGCCGGTTATCAACTGAGATACCCCGATTGTGTCGAATGCGCCTGGAGTGCGGCCGGGTTGAGGCATGCGAAGAGATTGGGGCCGCAGGTGTGTGACACGTAACTAGCACAGAAGGTTGTGCGGTTGCTGGGGCGGGTTCCCGTTCTTTGCCCGCCGATGTGACTCCGTTCCGCATGCTGGACGGTCGCCATCATGCGTACGTGTTGTATCTAAGCTGTGGGCATGAGCCTGGCCGTCAAGCACCCGCCCGCCGCCGACCGTGTGTACTCCCACGTCAAGCAGGGTGTCCTGGACCGTCGTTACGAGGGCGGCACCCTCCTCACCGAGGGCGAGCTCGCCGAGGCCGTGGGGGTCTCCCGCACGCCCGTGCGAGAGGCGCTGCTGCGGCTGGAGGTGGAAGGGCTGATCAAGCTCTACCCGAAAAAGGGAGCGCTCGTCCTGCCCGTCTCCGCCCAGGAGATCAAGGACGTCGTCGAGACCCGGCTGCTGGTCGAGGAGCACGCGGCGCGGAAGGCCGTACCGGCCCCCGCCAAACTCATCGAGCGGCTGGAGGAGTTGCTCGCCCAGCAGAAGGCGCAGGCCGCCGCCGGTGATCTCGCCGCCGCCGCCGTCACCGACCGCTGCTTCCACGCCGAGATCGTCCGCAGCGGGGGGAACGACATCCTCTCCCGGCTCTACGACCAGCTCCGCGACCGGCAGTTGCGCATGGGCGTCGCCGTCCTGCACTCCCACCCCGACCGCATCGCCAAGACCCTCGTCGAGCACGAGGAGATCCTCGAGGCGCTGCGCTCCGGGGACGCGGAGGCCGCCGTCGGCGTCGTCCACCGGCACGTCGGCTGGTTCTCCCATCTGGCGCGGGGGGAGGTCCTGTGAGCTCGTCGTCGGTCACCCTGCCGGGTGACCCGCCGGGCGGGCGGCGCGCCATGGCCGTCTGGGGCACGGGCGTCTCCGTCTACTTCGTCGCCGTCATCTTCCGCACGTCCCTCGGGGTCGCCGGCCTCGACGCCGCCGACAGATTCCATGTCAACGCCTCCGCGCTGTCGACCTTCTCGATCCTCCAGCTCCTCGTCTACGCGGGCATGCAGATCCCCGTCGGCCTGCTGGTGGACCGGCTCGGCACGAAGAAGGTGCTGGGCCTGGGAGTCGTTCTCTTCACGGCCGGACAGCTCGGCTTCGCCTTCTCGCCGTCGTACGGCATGGCCCTCGCCTCGCGCGCGCTGCTCGGCTGCGGTGACGCGATGACCTTCATCAGCGTGCTGCGGCTCGGCAGCCGCTGGTTCCCGGCCCGACGCGGCCCACTGGTCGCGCAGCTCGCGGGCCTGGCCGGCATGGCGGGCAACCTGGTCTCCACCCTCGTACTGGCAAGGCTGCTGCACGGCATCGGCTGGACGGCGGCCTTCGCGGGCAGCGCGCTCGCGGGTGTCGTCGTGTTCGTGCTGCTCCTGCTGTTTCTGAAGGACCATCCCGAGGGGCACGAGCCGGAGCCGTTCCCGCATCAGGGGGCGGCTTACGTACGGCGGCAGATCGCCGCGTCCTGGCGGGAGCCGGGGACGCGGCTCGGGCTGTGGGTGCACTTCACGACCCAGTTCCCGGCGATGGTGTTCCTGCTGCTGTGGGGCATGCCGTTCCTGGTCGAGGCGCAGGGGTTGTCCCGGGCCGTGGCGGGGGAGCTGCTGACGCTCGTCGTGCTGTCCAACATGATGGTCGGGCTGGTGTACGGGGAGGTCGTCGCCCGGCATCACGCGGCGCGGTTGCCGCTCGCGCTGGGGACCGTGGGGGCGACGGCGCTGATGTGGGCCGTGACGCTGGCCTATCCCGGCGAGCACGCGCCGATGTGGCTGTTGGTCGTACTGTGCACGGTGCTGGGTGCGTGCGGGCCGGCGTCGATGCTCGGCTTCGACTTCGCCCGGCCGGCGAATCCGCCGGAGCGGCAGGGGACGGCGTCCGGGATCACGAACATGGGGGGTTTTGTCGCCTCGATGACGACTCTGTTCGCGATCGGGGTGCTGTTGGACGCGACCGGGGACGACTATCGCATCGCGTTCTCCGTGGTGTTCGTGCTCCAGGCGGTCGGGGTGAGCCAGATTCTGCGGTTGCGGAAGCGGGCGGCCCGGCGGGAGCGGGAGCGGTTGGTGGCGAGTCGGGTGGAGACGGTGCACGTGCCGGCGTAAGGCACCCGGCGCTGGGGCTGGGGCTGGGGCTGGGGGCGGGGCGCGCGGCCCGATCGCCGGCGGGTGCTGCCCGCGCCCACCCGTGCCGCCCCAGCGGCACGACTGCCCGCGGCTGGACGAACCGGCTACGGCGTCAGGGTGAAGTTGCGCAGGATCGCCTCCGTCAGCGCGGGGTCCCCCTCCGCCTTCACCCGGTCCGCGACCGCCTCCGGCGTCACTCGGCCGCAGGCGAGGCGGACGTAGGTCTCCCAGTCGAGGGTGAGGGTGGCGGCCGGGCCGAGGGCGGGGGCCGTTTCGAGGGTGCCGCGGCCCTGGATGTCCACGCGGATCGTACGCAGGAACTCGATGGGGCCGTGCACGTCGAAGACGATCGCCGAGCTGCGCGGGGCGTCGGCCTTGACCGCCACGATGTCGGGGAGCGCGGCGAGCAGCACGTCACGGGCGATGTGCGCGCCGGGGGAGTCGAGGTTGCCGGGGCGGCCGAGGGCGGCGCGCAGGTCCTGTTCGTGCACCCACACGTTGAACGCGTGGCCCCGCATGGCCTCTTCGAGGGTGAGCTCGGTGCCGACGTGGCCGCGCACCTTGGTGCCGGGGTCGCGCGACTCGTTGCGCAGCTGGCGGTTGCGGCGGATGATCACGTACTCCAGCTCGGAGGTCATCTCCGGCGCCGTGTGGTGACGGCGGACGTCGACCTGCATCTCCATGTAGCGCTGGTGCTCGTTGGTGACGTGGAACAGGTCGCGCGGCAGCGTGTGGATGGGGCGCGGGTCGCCCAGCATCTCGCAGTCCAGGCCGATGACGTGGGAGACGACGTCACGGACCGACCAGCCGGGGCAGGGCGTGCGTCGATTCCACTCGCCCTCCACAAGCGGCTGCACCAGTTCTGATATCGCTTCGATGGAGTGGGTCCAGGCGTCGGCGTAGGACTGGAGGGTGGGATGCAGACTCACGGAACGGGACCCCTCGGCGGTCGGTACTCGGGTGGTGGTGGCGGCGTCGTTGCCTGCGGGAGGTGGCTGTCGGCGGGTGTCTTGGAACGCTAAGTTACGCTGCTCTGGGGCACCCCGGCAGTGCTTTCGTGTGACGATCGTAGGCCCGTGTGGACGGCTCGAATGCCAGGACGGTGGTAGTGTGCGCGCCTCTTTGATCCAGATCGCCGTGGACGAGGGCGAATTGGTCGATTCCCGTCGGCGGCGCGTGGCCTCGCTGGTACGGGATCAGGCGGGCGCCGACCTCGTCGTACTGCCCGAGTTGTGGACCACCGGGGCGTTCGCCTTCGAGGAGTTCGGGAGCGAGGCCGAGCCGCTTGAGGGGCCGACCTACGAGGCCATGGCGAAGGCGGCGAGTGACACGGGCGTGTGGCTGCACGCGGGTTCGATTCCGGAGCGCGCCCCGGATGGGACGCTCTACAACACCTCCCTCGTCTTCTCTCCCTCCGGCGACCTTGCCGCCTCCTACCGCAAGATCCACCGGTTCGGCTTCGACAAGGGCGAGGCCGTGCTGATGGGTGCGGGCGAGGACCTGGTGACGGTGCGTCTGCCGGACACGACCGTCGGTCTGGCGACCTGCTACGACCTCCGTTTCCCCGAACTCTTCCGCGGTCTCGTCGACGCCGGTGCCGAGATCCTGGTCGTCCCTGCGGGGTGGCCGGAGCGTCGGCGGGCGCACTGGACGCTGCTGGCTCAGGCGCGGGCGGTGGAGAACCAGGCGTTCGTGCTCGCGTGTGGAACGGCTGGGACGCACGCCCGAGTTCCGCAGGCCGGTCACTCGATCGTGGTGGATCCGTGGGGCGAGGTGCTGGCGGAGGCCGGGGCCGACGAGGAGGTCCTCACGGTGGACTTCGACCCCGGGAAGGTCGCGACGACCCGCGAGCAGTTCCCGGCACTCAAGGACCGGGTGCTGGGGCTGGCGACGCCGCGTCACTGAGGCCGGGGGTCGGTGGTCGCAGCCTTTGTTCCTCGCCCCCGCCGCCCCTACCCGTCCCATCCTCCAGGGGCTCCGCCCCTTCGACCCCGGCGGGGGCTGCGCCCCTTCGACCCCGCCAGGGGCTCCGCCCCTTCGACCCCGGCGGGGGCTGCGCCCCCTGCACCCCTTGGGCTGCGCCTCTCGATCCCGGCGGGGATTGCCTCCCGTGCACCCCGGCGGGGATTGCCTCCCGTGCACCCCGGTGGGGGCTGCGTCCCGTGCACCTCGGTGGGGACTGTGTCCCGTGCACCTCGGTGGGGACTGTGTCCCGTGCACCTCGGTGGGGACTGTGTCCCGTGCACCCCGGTGGGGACTGTGTCCCGTGCACCCCGGCGGGGATTGCCCCCTGCCCCCCTCCCGGGATTGCCCCCTGCCCCCCTCCCGGGACTGCCCCCTCCCCCCCCCTCCCGGGGC
>NZ_LGDG01000066.1 GCF_001279775.1 Streptomyces sp. MMG1533
GGGGGCGCGTGCGGGCGGGGTGAGAGGGGCGGGGGTGCGTGTGTGCGGGTCGGACCAGGCAGGGGGCGGGGGTGCCGCAGCCCGGCGTTGCGGGGGGCCGCCCGCGCCCACCCGTGCCGCCCCAGCCGCACGACTGCCCCGGATCGACGGCGTGGGCCGGCCGGGTCGGTTGTGCGGATGGGTGTGGGGTGTGCGCCCTTGGCGCTGGTCAGGTTTCGTCCGTGCCTGCCAGCTTGCCGAAGTCGTGGTCCGGGAAGGGGGGAGGATCGGCCATGTCGAGGCCGTAGTGGTGGTAGAGCTGGAGTTCTTGTTCGGGGGAGAGGTGGCGGCCCACGCCGAAGTCGGGGGCGTCCTTGATCAGGGCGCGGTCGAAGGGGACGTGGAGGGTGCCCTCGATCAGTTCGCTGGGTTCCAGGGGGACGAAGGCGTCCCTGGAGAAGAGGCCGGTGCGTATGGCCGCCCACTCGGGTACGCCGGTCGCGTCGTCGAGGTAGATCTCGTCGATGGTGCCGATCTTGGTGCCGTTGCGGTCGAACGCCTTGCGGCCGATCAGGTTGCGGGGATCTATGTCGGTGCGCACGGGCCCTCCACTGGGTCGCAACTCATCCGTAAGCACCACAAAAGAGCACATTCAGGAAGGCGGCCACTCGAAGCCTCGGGCGCGACCCCGCTGGTACGCTGGCAAGCGGCTGCTGACCCCGTGCGGGAGAGTCCTCCGGACACCATCCGGAGGCGCCGAAGGAGCAAATCCTCCCCGGAATCTCTCAGGCCCACGTACCGCACGGACGAGGTCACTCTGGAAAGCAGGGCGGGTGCCGACGGCGTCGACGGCTTCCGCTCTCACCGACGGTGAAAGCCGGTTGCCCTCGGGCGGCCGGTGAAGCTCTCAGGTTGAGATGACAGAGGGGGAGGCCGTCCGGGTACCCGCGCCGTGGTGACCCTCGAAGGTCGTGTCAGACCAGGAGGCCTCCGTAATGACCGCCCATCGCATTCCGCTTTCCGAGCTCGAGCAGGGAATCCCGTTCGAGTCGCGCCACATCGGGCCCGACCAGGAGGCGCGGGCCAAGATGCTCGCGCAGGTCGGGTACGGCTCGCTCGACGAGCTCACCGCCGCCGCGGTCCCGGATGTGATCAAGAACGCCGACGCGCTGGAGCTGCCGGGCGCGCGCACCGAAGCCGAGGTGCTGGCGGAGCTGCGTTCGCTGGCCGACCGGAACCAGGTGCTCGACTCCATGATCGGGCTCGGGTACTACGGGACCTTCACGCCGCCCGTCATCCTGCGCAACGTGATGGAGAACCCGGCCTGGTACACGGCCTACACGCCGTACCAGCCCGAGATCTCCCAGGGGCGGCTCGAAGCCCTGCTGAACTTCCAGACGATGGTCGCCGACCTCACCGGGCTGCCGACCTCCGGCGCCTCCCTGCTCGACGAAAGCACCGCGGCCGCCGAGGCTCTGGCGCTGTCCCGGCGCATGGGCAAGAACAAGAAGGGCCTCTTCCTGGTCGACGCGGACACGCTGCCGCAGACCATCGCCGTGATCGAGACCCGCGCCGAGCCGACCGGGGTGGAGGTCGTCGTCGCCGACCTCAGCGACGGCATTCCGGCCGAGATCGCCGGGCGTGAGATCAACGGTGTGCTGATCCAGTACCCCGGTGCCTCAGGTGCCGTACGCGACATCAAGCCGCTGATCGAGCAGGCGCACGAGCTCGGTGCGCTCGTGACCGTCGCCGCCGACCTGCTCGCGCTCACACTGCTGAAGTCGCCGGGTGAGCTCGGTGCGGACATCGCGGTCGGTACGACGCAGCGCTTCGGTGTGCCGATGGGCTTCGGCGGCCCGCACGCCGGATACATGGCGGTGCGCGAGAAGTTCGCGCGCAGCCTGCCCGGGCGGATCGTGGGTGTGTCCGTGGACGCCGACGGGAACAAGGCGTACCGGCTCGCCCTCCAGACGCGTGAGCAGCACATCCGACGGGAGAAGGCGACCAGCAACATCTGCACCGCGCAGGTGCTGCTCGCCGTGATGGCCGGCATGTACGCCGTCTATCACGGGCCCGAGGGGCTCAAGAGCATCGCGCGGCGCACCCACCGGTACGCCACGATCCTCGCCGCGGGTCTGACGGCCGGCGGGGTCGAGGTCGTGCACGGCTCCTACTTCGACACGCTGACCGTCCACGTGCCGGGGAGGGCCGCCGAGATCGTCGCGGCCGCACGTGCGAACGGCGTCAATCTGCGGTTGGTGGACGCCGACCACGTGTCCCTCGCCTGCGACGAGACCACACTGCGGGCCCAGCTGGGTGCCGTATGGAGCGCGTTCGGGGTCGAGGGCGACATCGAGGCGCTCGACGCAGCCACCGAGGAGACGCTGCCGGGCGCGCTGCTGCGGTCCGACGAGTACCTGGCGCACCCCGTGTTCCACCAGTACCGCTCCGAGACCGCGATGCTGCGTTACCTGCGCCGGCTGGCCGACCGGGACTACGCGCTCGACCGCGGCATGATCCCGCTGGGGTCGTGCACCATGAAGCTCAACGCGACCACCGAGATGGAGCCGGTCACCTGGCCCGAGTTCGGGCAGCTGCACCCCTTCGCGCCCGCGGAGCAGGCGCAGGGCTACCTCACGCTCATCCGTGAGCTGGAGGAGCGGCTCGCCGAGGTCACCGGGTACGACAATGTGTCGCTCCAGCCCAATGCCGGGTCGCAGGGCGAGCTGGCCGGACTGCTCGCCGTACGCGGGTATCACCGGGCGAACGGGGACGAGCAGCGGACCGTGTGTCTGATTCCGTCGTCCGCGCACGGCACCAACGCCGCCAGCGCCGTGATGGCCGGGATGAAGGTCGTCGTCGTGAAGACGGCCGAGGACGGCGAGATCGACGTCGAGGACCTGCGGGCGAAGATCGAGCAGCACCGGGACGAACTGGCGGTGCTGATGATCACGTACCCGTCGACGCACGGTGTGTTCGAGGAGCACGTCGCCGACATCTGCGCGCAGGTGCACGAGGCGGGCGGGCAGGTGTACGTCGACGGCGCCAATCTCAACGCGCTGGTGGGGCTGGCCAAGCCGGGCCACTTCGGCGGTGACGTCTCGCACCTGAACCTGCACAAGACCTTCTGCATCCCGCACGGCGGCGGCGGTCCGGGCGTCGGCCCGGTGGGTGTACGCGCGCACCTGGCGCCGTATCTGCCGAACCACCCGCTGCAGCCCGCGGCCGGTCCGGAGACGGGTGTCGGGCCGATCTCGGCCGCGCCCTGGGGGGCCGCGGGGATCCTGCCGATCTCGTGGGCCTACGTCCGGCTCATGGGCGGTGAGGGGCTCAAGCGGGCCACGCAGGTGGCGGTGCTCAGCGCGAACTACATCGCCAAGCGGCTGGAGCCGCACTACCCGGTGCTCTACACCGGGCCCGGCGGGCTGGTCGCGCACGAGTGCATCATCGACCTGCGGCCGCTGACCAAGGCGACCGGTGTGAGCGTCGACGACGTCGCCAAGCGGCTCATCGACTACGGGTTCCACGCGCCGACGATGTCCTTCCCGGTGGCCGGCACGCTGATGATCGAGCCGACCGAGTCCGAGGACCTGACCGAGCTCGACCGGTTCTGCGAGGCGATGATCGCCATTCGTGCGGAGATCGAGAAGGTCGGCTCGGGCGAGTGGCCCGCGGACGACAACCCGCTGCGGAACGCGCCGCACACCGCCGGTGCACTGGGCGGGGAGTGGGAGCACGCCTACCCGCGCGAGGAGGCCGTCTTCCCGGCCGGGGTGTCGGTCGCGGACAAGTACTGGCCGCCGGTGCGCCGGATCGACCAGGCCTTCGGCGACCGGAACCTCGTCTGCTCCTGCCCGCCGCTGGACGCGTACGAGGACTGACTCCCGTAGGAGGCAGCGAAGGGCTCCGTCCGGCTGTTCGTCGGGCGGAGCCCTTGTGCGTCACGTCGTCGAGAGGGAGACCTCGGTCGACTTGATCAGGGCGACGACCGAAGCGCCGGGGGCCAGGGCGAGGTCCGTGACGGCGTCCGTGGTGATCACCGCGGTCAGATCGCCGCCCTCGAGGGCGACCTTGACGGAGGCCATGGCACCGCCGGTCGTGATCGCGCGGACGGTGCCCGGCAACTGGTTGCGGATGGAGACTCCCGCGACCGGGGCGGTGGCCAAGGAGACCTCCGTGGACTTCACCAGGGCGTGTACGGCGGACCCCGCGGCGAGGCCGAGTTCCTCGGCGGCCTCAAGGGTGATCGCCGCGGTGAGGTTCCGGTCCCCGGTGAGGCGGACCTTGACTGTGGCCATGACCTCGCCGGGGGTGACGGAGGTGACGGTGCCGGGGAGCTGGTTGCGGATGCTCAGGCTCATGGTGAAGGCCTCGCTGGGGGTGGCGGGGGTGGGGGTCCCACCGTAGTCGGCGGCGAGGTTTATGCCGGGTATGCGTGTGTCTGGGTCGCCTTGAGCGTTGCCCAGACCGTGGCGCCGGGGTGCAGGTCGAGTTCGGCCGCGGCGGCCGTCGTGAGGTCGGCGGCCAGGGGGAGTTCGCCGGTGAGGTCGGCGCGGATCTGGTCGCCGTGGGTCTCCAGGCCTGCCACTTCGCAGCGCCAGAGGTTGCGGGCGCTGGAGCCGGTGGGGCGGTCGCGGTAGAGGGTCACGGCGACCGGGGGGAACGCGACGAAGACCGGTCCGGCGAGGTCCTCCGTGGTGGTGATGGCGGGGCCGGCGTCGAGACGGACCGTGTGGCCTTCGGCCTGCCCTCGGTAGAGGTTCAGGCCGACCAGTTGCGCGATGTAGTCCGTACGGGGGTGGCGGGCGATGTCGGCGGGGGTGCCCTCCTGGACGACCCGGCCGTGCTCGACGACCACCAGCCGGTCGGCCAGCACCATGGCGTCCAGCGGGTCGTGCGTGACCAGGACGGCGACGGCCTCGAACTCGGCCAGGTGGCGGCGGAGTTGGGCGCGCACCTCCAGGCGGGTACGGGCGTCCAGGGCTGCCAGTGGTTCGTCGAGCAGCAGGAGGCGCGGCCGGGTGGCCAGGGCGCGGGCCAGGGCGACGCGCTGGGCCTGGCCGCCGGAGAGGCGGCGGGGCTTGGCGCCGGCGTGGTCGGCGAGACCCATGCGGTCCAGCCACTCGACGGCCTGAGCGCGGGCCTCCGCCTTGGTTGCGCCGTGGCAGCGCGGTCCGAAGGCCACGTTGTCGAGGGCGGACAGGTGCGGGAAGAGCAGGTAGTCCTGGAAGACGACGCCGACCGGGCGGGACTCGGGGGGCGTGCGGTCCAACTCGGCGCCGTCCAGACGCAGATGGCCGCCGGTGAGCGGGGTGAGGCCGGCGAGGGCGCGCAGGGCGGTGGTCTTGCCGGCGCCGTTCGGGCCGAGCAGGGCGACGACGTCGCCGGGGGCGGCGGTGAGGGTGATGTCGAGGCGGAAGGTGTCGCGGTCGACGACGAGGTGGGCGTCGAGGCCTTCGCCGCGGGTGCCTTCGGCGGTGGCGTCGGTTGCGGTGTCGGTTGTGGTGTCGTCGAGGTCGGTCATGAGGGGCGTGTCCTGGAGTGGGGTGGCGTGGGGCGGCGGGGGTTGTGG
>NZ_LGDG01000067.1 GCF_001279775.1 Streptomyces sp. MMG1533
GCACCAACTGCCGGATCAACGTCCCGAGATCATCACTCGACCCCCGCGAATCACGCTGCAGCTGCGACAGCGTCTGCGCACCCATGTCGAACTTCATCACGCCTCCCCCGTCGGGCTGTTACGGCGGACCGTCACCGGTCCACCTCATGACTCTCCCCCATCTCTATCAACCCGATAGTTGCCTGTGCAATCAAGGCCCCCAGCACGCACACGAGCACCACGACTTTCGGCCAGGATCCCGGTTCGTGCAGGTGAGCGGGCGGGCACAGCGCGTGGCGGCGGGGGTCGAGACCGTCGATGTCGCTGTCGCGGAGCTCCTCGCGACCGAGCCGGTCTCCAATGCCCGGGCATGCGCCGGCACGTGGGCCGGCAGCCGCTGAGCAGACGCGGCAATCGGGGCAAGTGCGCGTGGTGCGAGCTGAAGGCTGCCAGGACCAGTGAGCGTGCCTTACCTCTGCTGAGTCCTGTTTTCCAGACTCACACGATGTCCCGCGAGGTACTCCTCGACCTCCCCCGTGAAGGGTTCGCCGCAGTAGAGGAGTCGCAGCCCGTAATCGAGATCCACGTCGGGATCGTCGAGGTCGGTGCGCCGCAACCCCGCTACGTTCAGCCCGTGGCCGTGAGTTTCGTGATGGCCGACTCGATGAACCGGGCCGCTTCGACGGCCGAGATCTCGACGTGGTCGACCTCGTTGTGCCCGAGTTCGTACAGGCGGAGATATTCGGTCGGTTCCCAGCGGAGGTTTCGGGTGAACGCCTCGTCGTACGTCTGCCCGTCGTCGATCCGGCGCCGGACGATTCCCCGCGGATTGCTCCGGGGGTATCCGTCACTGATCTTCGCGTAGTAGGTGATGTCACCCTCGGCGTCGAGGGCGTCGAGGATCGCCGGTGCGAGGGTGAGGAAAGGAGACGCGGCGAGGTTGCTCTCCACCGTGCCGAGACGGACCATCGCACCGTTGAGGTCGATGAATTCCTCGACGAAGTACCCTCCACCCCGCTCGAACATGGCCAGCAGCGGCTCGTAGGGGCCTTCCGGAAGGTCCGCCGGCAGTTCGACCCCGGACTCCCCCAGGGCCGCCCACCGTACGGCGGCCCGGCAGGTCCGCTTGAGGGAGGACGGGGCCACGCCCGTGAGCGCCTCCTCCAGTTCGGCGGCGACGTCCGGCGCGATCTCCACCTCCGGCGCGACCAGCTGGGCGATGTCGAGGAACGGCCAGGACGCCTCGGCGTCGTACGCCTTCGCCCAGGACGCCGTGCGGCGCAGATACTCCCGCATGAGCAGCGCGCGCGAATTCGCGTGCTCGTATGCCGCGGCGTCGTCGCCCCAGTCGATCGCCCTGAGCCGTTCGAGCATCACACGTGAACGATCGTCGGTCACTTCAGGTCCAGCCCCTTCGCTTTCAGTTCCTGGACGACATCGTTCACGAAATCATCGATGTTGGACAAATCGTCGGCCAGCGCCGTCTTGGGGTGCTTGAGGCCGAGCTTCTGCCATGCCGTCCCGAATCCACCTCGCACGGGGTTGGGCGAGAGGTCGTGCGCGCCTGCCGCGCCCAGGCTCTTGGGAGACCGTCGGCCGTCGACGGTTCCATCCTCCCCGATGCGCCACAGACCCGTCTCGTCGCGGAGATACGGCAGACCCCGCTTCATCAGCTCACTCTCCACGTATTCGTGGCTCATGAGGTTCTTGAATTCCCTGACCTGGTCCGCGTCCAGGGTTCCCTTGCGCGCTCCGTCCCACAGATCCGCGATGTCGTCGCGCGGTGTGAACAGCCCCCGCTTCGACTCTCCCGGCCCGATGACCACGTCGTGCTGTGCCCGGATCATGTGGGTCTTGACGTCGCGGATCACGGACTCGGAAACGCCGGTGTTCCTCGCCATCTGCGGCACGTCGACGTGGTTCGGGGTGGCCCGCAGCGACTCGTAGATCCGCCCCGCGTACTCGGAGGGCTCGTCGACCCAGCCGGCGCCGCTCCAACCGCCGTCGGGACCGTGCGTGTACGGGGTTCCTCCGTCGCCCGTGTCCAGCTGGTCCCCAGGGCCGTCGGCGTCGCGCCCGGCGTCGTCGACCGGGCCGCCCTCATCGGCCTCGCGCGCCAGGTCACCGGCGTCGTCCCCGACGTCCGTGGCCTCGTGACCAACCGTGTCGGCCTGCCGACCGGTCGAGTCGAGTTCCCTGCCCAGCGCGGACGCCGCGTCAGCGGCACTGTGCCCACCGATGCGGATGTCCCCGGCACCATGCGGCACCGGAACCCTGCCGAACAACTCCGTCTGCTCGAGTTTGATCGCGGTGAGTTCGTCGGCGGAGACACCGGGCAGGCGCTCCTTTTCGTAGAGGACGTGGCCGTCCATCTTGGCCGTGAAGCTGTCCGCCGTGTGGAACTGCAACTCGAAGACCTGGCCGCTCACCGGGTCGCGCCAGGTGGAGTTGATGCCCTTGTATCCGGCGGAGTCCCAGGTGTTCTTGAACGTGACGTTCTCGAAGCCCTTGGCCTGCAGGTCGTCGACCGCCTGCTGGACACCGTGGGTGTACCGGTCGGCAGGGACCTCCATCGTGTAGCGGATGGAGTCCTTGATGTCGCCCAGCACACGACCGTGGTCCACGCCGATGTCCTCGAGCATGTCCGTGGCGAGCTTGCGCTTGAGCGAGTCCTCACCCTTGAGCCGGTACTCGAGTCCGATCAGCTTGCCGTTGTCGACGCGGCCCGCGATGGACTGCATCGACTCCGTGATGTGCGGCTCGGCCTCCTGCGAGCGTCGCATGAAGTCGTCCGCCGCCGCGTTCGCCTCGTGGTCCAGGCGCAGTCCGTTCTCGCCCTCCCACGATCCGTCGGGCAGATTGCCCCGGGGGCCCTCCGGCACGGCAGCACCGGGACCTCCGAAATCGCCGCCGTGCGGCGGAGGCGGGACATCGCCGCCGGAGCCGGCCGGGGTGTGGTCGCCGCCCGTACCGCCGGCCGGGTGATCACCGTGACCGGTCGTCCCGTCGTGGCCACCGGTTGTCCCGTCGTGGTGGGGCTGCGGGGTGTCGGAACCGTCGGTGTGACCGGACGGCGGTTCGTGACCGGCCGACGGTCCCTGCGCCATGTCGTCGGCTCGGCCGCCCGGGAGATGCTCCGCGGTGCTGCCCGGGAGGTGGTCGGCTGCGTTTCCGCCCGGCAGGTGGTCGGCTGCGTGGCCTCCGGGCACGCCGTCGCCCCCGGCATGCGCCGCCGGGACGCCGTCCCCGCCCGCGTGCACCGCCGCGTTGTCGGGCACGCGGCCGACGTCGCCGAGGTCGTTGCCCACGCTGTCGCCCAGGCGGACGTGCTGGCCCGCCTGTTCGGCGGTGTGGGCTCCCGCGCCCACCAGCGCCGGTTCCTTCACCGGGGAGTCCACGCGCGGCACGTCCGCGCCATCAGTCGGGTTGCCGCCCGACGCAGGCCTGTCCACCACGTCCGTGGGCGCGTTGTCGACGCTGTCGACCACATTGCCCTGGTTGTCGAGGAGGTTGCCGTCCGGGTCCATGTACTGGGCCGGAGAGCCGTCCACGCTCGGCAGCTTCGTCGTGCCGGCAGGCAGGACCGGGGTGTCGTCCGGGAGTTTGATGTTGCCGTCGGGCAGCCGGGTCGCGCCCTCCGGGATCGCCGCGCCCTCAGGCAGGTTCACCGTGCCGTCGGGAAGCTTCACCGCACCCTCGGGCAAGGTGAACGCGTTCTCCGGGAGGGTGGGGATCTCGATGTTCCCGACGCCCTTGAGGCCCTTGGCGATGTCGCCGATCTTCGACAGACCCGCGCCCGCGCCCTTGGTGATGTAGGTCATCGGGTCGATGATCTTGCCCGCCTTGCCGGCGGCCGACAGTACCTTCGCCACCGCACCGGCCTTGCCTGCACCCGAGACACCGGCGCCCGCACCACCCGTGAAGACGGTGGTCAGGACGTTGAAGGTGACCGCGCCGGCGGCACGACCGGGGTTCTTGCCCCACTCGTCCCACGCGACCAGGGCCTTGCCCGTCTCCTTCATAGCCGTACGCGAATCACGGATCCAGGACGGCAACTTGTCGTCCGGCAGCGTCCAGAACAGCGCGCCCGCACCGGGAATGGAGGAGATCACCAGACCCGTGGCGAGTTGCGCCAGGCCCTTCCATGCCTGCCCCATCGCATCCCAGCCGCCGAAGCCGACCAGGGTGCCCAGGCCCTTGATGGTGCCCCAGATGCCGTCGACGATCAGGCCGTCCCAGACGAAGGACTTCACCCAGTGGCCGACTTCGTACCAGTGGTGCTTCTCCTCGACCGGGTCGCCCCAGGGAAGCTTCGCGTTCTTCATGTCGTCCGCGGAGAAGCCGTACTGGTCCTTACGCTCCGAGCCGTCCCCGGCGACCATCTGCGTGCCGCCCCACAGAGCGGTGATCTTGTTGTGGGCGGTCCGCTCGGCAGCCCAGAACGCCGCCACCGTCGCGGTGATGTCGTCCCGGATCTGGTTGTGCTCGTCGACCTTGTCCTCGTCGTACTCCCACTCGTCGTCGTCCTTGACCGAAGAGACGAACGTCGTCGCGTCCGCCTTCAACTGCTTCAGCTTGTCGACGAGCGGCCGGATCTCGGTGGCGTACGACGACAGCGCGCCGGACACCGTCTCCAGGTCGTCCCCGAACGTGTCCGCACGGTCCTTGACCGGCTTGGTCGTCGCGAACAGCTTCTCGGCCTCGGGGGCGGTGTAGTACGCCGAGAGGCCCTGGAACTGGGAGTGGACGTCGCCGCCGGTCTTGCGGACGTTGCCCGCGTCCTTCTTCAGGTCGGCGTAGTCGGTCTCCAGCTGGGTCAAGTCGCCCGTGAACTGAGGAATCTTCTCCGGCTGGATCACGCCTTGCCCGCCCCCGGCATGTCCAGCTTCGGCTCGGACAACGCATTGCGCTGCGCCTCCGCGGCCATCTCCTGATCGCCATTCAGATACGCCGTCGTCGCGTCCACCGCACCCTGCAGCGACTTGCCCGCCCGGGCCGCCACATACTGCAGGTCCTTCGACGCACGCTCCGCATACTGCGACAACGCAAGGGCAACCAGGCCACCCGCGGCCTTCTCGCCACCCTCGCCGCCACCGCCACCCTCGGCAGAGATCGTGCCGGCGCTGGTCGCCGCCGACGTCAGGTGCTCACCG
>NZ_LGDG01000068.1 GCF_001279775.1 Streptomyces sp. MMG1533
AGACGAAGCCGATGACCGCCAGCGACATCACGACCGGCAGGAAGAACGCGGTCTGGTAGACCCGGCTGAAGCGGATCTTCTTGTCCAGCTGCACGGCCAGGAACAGGCCGAGCGGGGTCGGGATCAGGATGAGCACGACGAACCAGATGACGTTGTGCTGGACGGCGGGCCAGAACTGCGGGTTGTTGCTGAACAGTTCGCGAAAGTTGTCCAGGCCGACCCACCTGATGGAGTCGATGCCGATGCCGTCCCAGGTGGTGAAGGCCAGGGCGATCGAGGCGAGGGCGGTGACCCAGACGAGGGCCACGTGCAGGATCGTCGGCAGGCCGGCCATCAGGCCGAGCGTGATGCGGTCGCGGCGGGTCAGCAGCCGCCGGTGGCCCTGTGGAACCCGCCTCTTCGGCGTCGCGGCGCCCGGAGGCGGCACCGCGGCCGCCTCCGGGATCTTCGTGGTCGTTTCGGAGCTCATGGTGTCGGTGTTCATCCGCTTCAGAAGGGGGGTCGGGCTCAGCCGGAGGCGAAGATCGTCTTCTTCTGGCGCTCGATCGAGGACAGCAGGCTGTCGATCCCCTTGGGGTCGCGGATGAACTTCTGCAGTGCGGGCTGCATCACCGTGGAGGTGAAGTCCGGCCGGCTGTCACGGTCCATGAACTGGGTGAGATGCTTCGCCTGGGTGATCATCTCGTAGCCCTTCTTCTGAAGGGCGCTGTAGCCGGAGGTGTCGGCCTTCGTGGAGGCGGCGATCAGGCTCGGGTCGGCCTTCAGGTAGATCTCTTCGGCCTGGGCCGTACCCAGGAATTCGAGCAGTTTGACGGCCCCGGCGTGGTTCTTGGGCTTCTTGCTGAGCATGATGCCGTCGGTCGGCGCCTCGACGGTGTCCTGACCGTACGCCGGGTCGATCTCGGGGAAGGCGAAGAAGTCGAGGTCGTCCAGGTCCGCCTTGTTGCTGAACTGCTGGGCCACGAACATGCCAAGCATGTACATGCCGGCCTTCTTGGCCACCAGGGTCTGCGCGGCGTCCTGCCAGGTACGGCCGACCGCGCCCTCCTGGTGGTAGGGCAGGGTCTCGGCCCAGGTGTCGAAGACCTTGCGGACCTTCGCGTCGGTCCACGAAGCCTTGCCCGCCATCAGCTCGACGTGGAAGTCGTAGCCGTTGAGGCGGAAGTTGATCTGGTCGAAGGAGCCCATCGCCGGCCAGGCGTCCTTGTCGCCGTACGCGATCGGGACGAGGCCGTCCTTCTTCATCTGCTTGCACAGGGCGACGTACGCGTCCCACGTGGTGGGGACCTCGTAGCCGTACTTCTGGAAGAGGCTCTTGCGGTAGAAGACCGCCCACGGGGACGTGGTGAGGGGCACCAGGTAGTACTTGCCGTCCTGACCCTTGCTCAGGTCGTGCATGGCACTGGGGAAGTTGCCAGCGATCGTCTTCCACACGTCGTCGATCGGGGAGGCGAGCCCCTTGGCCGCGAAGAACTGCATCCGGTAGCCGGCGAACCACTGGAACACGTCGTCCGGTGTGCCCTGCAGGTAGGTGTTGATCTGCTCCTGGAACGTGTTGTGGTCCTTGGTGTTGATGTCGACCGCGATCCCGGACTGCTTCGTGAAGGCCGCGTAGACGTCGCCGTATCCCTTCTTCGGGACGGCGTCGGACGCGTTGGATCCGACGGTGACGGTCTTGGTGTCCGACGAGGCGGAACTGCCGGCGCAGGCACTCAGCAGGGGGATACCGGCACCCAGTACCGCGGCACCGCCGAGTCCGCGCAGCACGGCGCGACGGCTGGTACCAGGCATGGGCTGACCAGGGGATGAAGGGTGCATTTCGGCTCCTGAGGGCTGTCACAACCCGGGGCATGGCGCTTCGGCTCAATGGGGGCACGTGACGTGAAGCGGTCGACGATGCGACCAGAAACAAACGCGATCGGACAGATCCAATCGGCTGACGCGTCGAAGAGTGAACTTTCCGGGGACTCGCTGTCAAGGCTCTGCGGAGAACGAGCTTGGCGAACCGCTCCTTTCGAAGCTGCGGGCTCTGTCGGTGAAGGAAATCGTGTGCGTGCCCTTGACGCGCGCCTGTCGGGCTGTCTAGATATGACCGCGCGGTCAGTGACCACGCGGTCATACAGCTGACCTCGCCTGATGCCGACAGCGGGCGGCGAAACATCAGGCAGCAGGCACCGGCCGACAGGAGCTCTCATGACACCAGTGGTGGGGCGCAGCGCGGGTTCTCCCGCACCGCTCAGCGCGGACGTGGCCCGTGTGGCCGGCGTTTCGCGCAAGACGGTGTCGCGGGTACTCAACAACGAGCCCTACGTCTCCGACCCGGTCCGGCAACGGGTGCTCGAAGCCGCCGAGAAGCTCGGGTACCGGCTGAATCACGCGGCCAGGGCGCTGGCTTCGGGCCGGAATCGTTCCATCGGTGTCGTCGCCCTGGGGACAGCCGGATACGGAACCGCCATGCTTCTCGTGGGCATCGAGAAGGCCGTACGCGACGCCGGATACGCACTGCGCGTGGTCAACACGCCGGACGGGGACCCCGAAGGCATTGCCGGCGCTGTGATGTCGCTCCTTGAACAGGGAGTTGACGGGATCGTCGTCTCGGAGCCCGTCGTGGAAGGAGAGGTCTCCGTCAGGATCGACGTGCCTGTTCTGTTTCTCGGGGCACCGCCGTCCTTCCCCTCGGCCCGGACCCTGACTGTGGGCGTCGGCGCCCATGCGCTGGCACGGGCGGCCACCGATCACCTGCTGGACCTGGGCCACACGACCGTTCACCACCTCGCGGGCCCGCAACGTTGGTACGCCTCCAAGGACCGTGTCGAGGGCTGGCGGGCGGCGTTGGAGGCACGGGGCGCGTATGAACCACCGGTGATCCAGGGCGACTGGTCACCTGAATCCGGTTACTCGGCAGGCCGCGAGCTGGCACCGGACAGCTCGGTGACAGCGGTGTTCGCGGCGGGTGACGAAATGGCCATCGGCCTGATCCGCGCTCTGCGGGAGACCGGCCGCCGGGTGCCGGAGGACATCAGCGTGGTCGGCTTCGACGGCAACCCCGTCTTCGCCTACGTAACCCCTCCACTGACCACCGTCCGTCAGCCCTTCGACGCCGCGTCACGAGAGGGCATCAGGCTGCTCGTCCACGCCGTCGAGCAGCCGGAGAAGGATCTGCCTCCGGCGAGTGAGCCACCCGTCGAACTCGTCGTCCGAGGCTCCACCGCACCACCGCCCTCCCACCACGGAGAGACGGTGCCTCGCACCGTTTGAGCAACTGCCCCGCTGTGCCTTGAGAAGTGCGCAGGCGTGAGCAGCACCTCTGTCGCCCACGGGCCCTCGTTCCGAGAGGCCTCGTCGGAGCCATCGTCGCCGCGACATCACCCGCCGTCGCGTCGGCTGACCTCACTCATCGACTCCGCCGTTGCGCGCCTGGATCAGTCCGGCGTACGGCGGGCACCGAAACACACCTCCATCCCTTCCCCTGGGAGCCGCAATGTCCCCTGCGCAGACAGGCGCCAGATCCGGCGCCGCTCCGCGTTCCCGTCCCCTCTTCCTGCTGGCGTTGGTGTTCGCCCTGCTCGCCGCGGTGGCGACGCTGGTTCTGCCCGCCGCGGGCCCCGCGGACGCTCTGGCCCGGCCGTCGCAGACGATGTACACGCCGCCGTCGGGTGCGCCCTCGCCCGGGTCTCTGTACCCGCGGGCGCTGCGACTGCAGCACAACGGCTCGGCCAACGGCACGCTTCTGGCAACGTTCGAGCAGTACACCTCCGGCACGCCGGTCCTCCCGATCTACCGCAGTACCGACAACGGCAACGCCTGGACGAAGATCTCGGAGGTCGCCGACACGCAGAACGGCTGGGGCATGCGCTGGGAGCCCGAGCTGTTCGAACTCCCCACAGCGGTGGGTGACTTCCCCGCGGGCACCATTCTCGCCGCCGGAGCCTCCGTCCCCGCCGACCGCTCCGCCATCAAGATCGATGTCTACGCCAGCACCGACCGCGGACAGACCTGGACGTTCGTCAGCAACATCGCCACCGGCGGCGCGGCCTTCGACACGAACGGCAACACCCCCGTGTGGGAGCCGTTCTTCCTCTACGCCAACGGCAAGCTGATCGTCTACTACTCCGACCAGCGCGATCCCGACCACGGGCAGAAGCTCGTGCACCAGGTCACCACGGACGTCCGCACCTGGGGGCCGGTCGTGGACGACGTGGCGATGCCCACCTACAGCCAGCGCCCGGGAATGCCCACCGTCGCCAAGCTGCCCAACGGCAACTACGTCATGACCTACGAGTACGGCGGTTCCCCCGCGGGCAACTTCGCCGTCTACTACAAGATCTCCCCTGACCCGGAGGCGTTCAACTCCGTCACCGGCATACCCCTGCGTTCGACGGACGGCGTGGTCCCGACCAGCACCCCGTACATCACATGGCTGCCCACCGGCGGCCCGAACGGCACCCTTGTCGTCGGCGCCTACAGCACAGGCGACCTGTTCCTCAACACCGCCAACGGCGCCGCCGACACCTGGACGCGCATCAGCTCCAACGTCGCCAGTGGCTACAGCCGCGGCATGCTGCCCCTGGCCGACGGCCACAGCCTGCTGGTGCTCAGTGGGGGAAGCGGCGGCAGCAACCTCCGTAACCCTGTCACGTACGGCACGATCGACCTGGGCGGCGGGATCTCGGACGGCGCCACCTACACCGTGTCCAACGCGAACAGCAACCTGAAGCTCGCCATCGCGGGCGGCTCCACCACCAATGGCACCGCCGCCACCCAGCAGAGCGCCGACAACGCCACCGACCAGCAGTGGCGCTTCGCAGCGCAGCCCTCCGGCTACTTCAAGATCTTCAACGTCGCCAGCGGCAAGGTCCTCGGCGTGGAAAACCAGTCCACCGCCAATGGCGCCAGGATCCTCCAGTGGGACGACAACGGCACCCTCGACCACGAATGGGCCATCGCCCCCCACCCCGCCGGCGGCTACACCCTGACCAACCGCGTCACCGCCAAGAACCTCGAGATCCCGAACGCCTCCACCACCACCGGAACCACCGCGGGCCAGTGGAGTGACACCGGCTGCGCCTGCCAGCGCTGGAACCTCACCCA
>NZ_LGDG01000069.1 GCF_001279775.1 Streptomyces sp. MMG1533
CCCCCCATCCCCCTGACTGTCGGTCTACCCGACCTCCTATGGGAGCGCTTCCATGCCTGAGTCCGAAACGCCGGCGACCCCGGTGACCTTTCCTCCCGCCTTTCTCTGGGGCGCCGCGACCTCCGCCTACCAGATCGAGGGGGCGGTGCGGGAGGACGGCCGTACGCCCTCCATCTGGGACACCTTCAGCCATACGCCGGGCAAGACGGCCGGCGGCGAGACCGGTGACATCGCTGTCGACCACTACCACCGCTACCGCGACGACGTGGCGTTGATGGCGGAGCTGGGCCTGACCGCGTACCGCTTCTCGGTCTCCTGGTCGCGGGTGCAGCCGACGGGCCGGGGCCCGGCGGTCCAGCGCGGCCTGGACTTCTACCGCCGCCTGGTGGACGAGTTGCTCTCCGTGGGGATCAAGCCGGCCGTCACCCTCTACCACTGGGATCTCCCCCAGGAGCTGGAGGACGCGGGCGGCTGGCCCGAGCGCGACACGGCGTACCGCTTCGCCGAGTACGCGCAGATCGTCGGCGAGGCGCTCGGCGACCGGGTGGAGCAGTGGATCACGCTCAACGAGCCGTGGTGCAGCGCCTTCCTGGGCTACGGCTCCGGCGTGCACGCCCCCGGCCGTACGGACGCGGCGGCCTCGTTGAAGGCCGCGCACCACCTGAACCTGGCGCACGGCCTGGGTACGACCGCCCTGCGTGCCGCGATGCCGGCCCGCAACTCGGTGGCGGTCAGCCTCAACTCCTCGGTCGTCAGGCCGCTTTCGCAGGATCCGGCGGACCTGGCGGCGGTGCAGAAGATCGACGACCTGGCCAACGGCGTCTTCCACGGTCCGATGCTGCACGGCGCGTACCCGGAGACGCTGTACGCCGCCACGGAGCTGATCACGGACTGGTCGTACGTCCAGGACGGCGACCTCACGGCCATCAACCAGCCGCTGGACGCGCTGGGCCTCAACTACTACACGCCCGCGCTGGTCGCGGCGACGGACCCGCACGCGAGCGGCCCGCGCGCCGACGGCCACGGCGCCAGCTCCTTCTCCCCCTGGCCGGGCGCGGACGACATCGCCTTCCACCAGACGCCGGGCGAGCGCACGGAGATGGGCTGGACGATCGACCCGACGGGCCTGCACGACCTGATCATGCGCTACACCCGCGAGGCTCCCGGCCTGCCGATCTACATCACCGAGAACGGCGCGGCCTACGACGACAAGCCCGACCCCGAGGGGCGCGTGCACGACCCGGAGCGGGTCTCGTACCTCCACGGCCACCTCTCCGCGGTCCGCCGCGCCATCTCGGACGGCGCGGACGTCCGGGGCTACTACCTGTGGTCCCTGATGGACAACTTCGAGTGGGCGTACGGCTACGGCAAGCGGTTCGGGGCGGTGTACGTGGACTACTCGACGCTGGAGCGGACGCCGAAGTCGAGCGCCCTGTGGTACGGCCAGGCCGCGCGGACGGGGACACTCCCGCCGGTGACGTCGCAGGACCTGCCGCCACTGGCGGCAACGGACTAACACCCTGGGGGATGCGGGGGACGGGGCGCGGCGGCCGAGGGGGTGCCGCGCCCCGCGCCGTGTGTCCCGGGCCCGGCTGCGGCCATCGGGTTCAGAGACTGCCGGGGGCTGCCGGCCACTGGGTCGGCTGCCTGATGCCGCGAGTCACCCTCGTGGTCCCGGACTTGGATTTACCGGATCGCCTGCCCGACCTTCTGCCTGGATGCGAGGATCCGTCACGCAGGGTACATCGCGGAGGCCGTCATGACGCAGCACGATCTGTTCATCTCCCACGCCTGGGAGGACAAGGATGGCTTTGTTCGGCCGCTCGCCGAAAGACTTCGAACGCTCGGCATCGATGTCTGGTACGACGAATATGCACTGTCCATGGGCGACAGCCTTTCCGCGTCAATCGACAAAGGGCTGCGCAACTCCAGGTTCGGCGCCGTGATCCTCAGCCCGAGTTTTTTCAAGAAACCGTGGCCGGAGTACGAATTCAGAAGTCTGGTGGCCCTCGAATCCGGGCGGGAGAAGCGGATCCTTCCCATCTGGTACAACGTCACGCGCGACGACGTGCTGTCCTACAGCCCGAACCTCGCGGACAAGCTGGCATACGTGGCCACCGGAGTGGACCCCCTGGACGTGGCGATCGAAGTCATGCGGGTTGCCGCACCGGAGAAGTACTCGGAGCTCGTCAGGGCGATCGAAGCCCGGCGACGCGCGGAAGAGAACGTCACCAAAGTCGACATCAAGGATCTGACCCTCGGCCACCTCCGCGAACCGCTCGACCAGACACAGCTGCGGCGGATCCGGCTCATCCACGAGGCCCTGATCGAGGTATTCCCCTGCACATGGGAAGAGATCTCGGGGAACTTCCAGCGAGATTCTCTCGCAGGCCGTGACAAAGAGATCATGATCTGGGAGAACATCGCAGGAACATTCCTGAGTGTTCGACGACAGTTCCCGTTGTCTCCCGAGGAGGCCAAGCAACTCTTCGGCCACCTCCTCCTCTCCTCCATGCAGGGACCGGTTCCCCTTGAGCCCGACTCCCCGGAGTGGCTCCGAGTCGCATCCGGGGAGTTCCTCAACAGGCTCAAGAACGCGCGCGAATAGCGCTGCGCCGTCGCGGTTCCCGCACCACCGCGACCCCGCCCGCGGGGACCGTGACCGACCCGCCCTCGAGCCGCTTTGCCGTCAGCAGTTCGGTGCCGTCGGGCGCGACCTCGACCTCCGCGTCCCGCTCACCATGGTTGATCAGGAACAGGTAGTCGGCGTTCTCGCCCCGCCGCAGCACCGCCTCCACCCCCTCCGGTGTCACCCGCACCGGCTCCACACCCGCCTCCGTACGGACACGGTCCAGCAGGGCGGCCAGCGTCGACGGATCCGGGAGCGTCGCCACGTACCAGGCCGTGCCCGTGCCGTACGTGCGCCGGGTCACCGCCGGGACACCGGTCAGCGGGCCTGACGTGTACGACGTCACCGCCTCCGCGCCCTCCAGGCGCAGGCGCTCCGACCAGAGGGACGCCGTACCGCCCTCGCTCAGGCCGACCGACTCGCCCGGCAGCAGCGGGAACAGTTCGTCGCTCCGCACGCCCAGCGCCTCGCGGAACGCACCCGGGTAACCCCCCAGCCGCACATGGCAGTTCTCGTCCACGGCCCCGCTGTGGAAGCCGACGGCCAGCGTGCCGCCGGCCTCCGCGAAGCGCGTCAGGTTCGCCGCGCCCTCGTCGTCGACCAGGTAGAGGCTCGGGGCCAGGACCAAGCGGTACGCGGACAGGTCGGCGTCCGGGCGTACGAAGTCCACGGCGACGCCCGACCGCCACAGCGGCTCGTACCAGGAGCGGACCAGATCCGGATAGCGGACCTCCTCGCTCGGCTGGGAGGGGAGTCCCAGGGCCCAGCGGGCGTTCCAGTCCCAGACGATGGCCACGGACGCCGTGCCCGTGCTGCCACGCACCTCGGCCAGCGCCTTCAGGTCGGCGCCGAGTGCGACGACGTCCCGCCAGATGCGGCTGTCCGTCCCGGCGTGCGGCAGCATCGCCGAGTGCCACTGCTCGGCGCCCGCCTTGGCGGCCCGCCACTGGAAGTAGGCGATGCCGTCGGCGCCGTGCGCCACGTGGGCGAGCGCGTTGCGGCGCAACTCCCCTGCCGTCTTCGCCCTGTTGACCGGCTGCCAGTTCACCGCGCCCGTCGAGTGCTCCATCAGCAGCCACGGACGCCCGCCCGCCAGCGACCGCACCAGGTCGCCGCTCAGCGCGATGTCGATCTCCGACTCCGGGTCCATGGACTGGAGGTAGTGGTCGTTCGAGACGATGTCCAGCTCCGGGGCCCAGCGCCAGTAGTCCAGCGCGTCGAAGGCGAACATCACCATGAAGTTGGTGGTGGCGGGCACCTCCGGGGCCGCTTCCCGCAGCACCTCCCGCTCCGCCTTGTACAGCGACAGCAGTTCGTCGCTGCAGAAGCGGCGCCAGTCCAGCCGGTGGGCCGGGTTGGGTACGGCGCCGGTGGCGCGGGGCGGGATGATCTCGTCCCAGTCGTAGTACCACTGGCTCCAGAAGGTGGTGCCCCAGGCGTCGTTCAGTGCCGCCAGGTCGTTCTCGTAGCGCGCCCGCAGCCAGCGCCGGAACGCCTGCGCGCTCACCTCGCAGTAGCACTCCGCGTTGTGGCAGCCGTACTCGTTGTGGACGTGCCACATCACCACGGCCGGGTGATCGGCGTACCGCGCGGCCAGTTCACCCGTGATCCGCAGGGCGGCCTCGCGGTAGGCGGGGCTGCTCGGGCAGAACGTCTGGCGGCTGCCGTACGACAGCCCGCGGCCGTCCCGGTCCACCGGCAGCGCCTGCGGGTGTGCGCGGAAGAACCACGCCGGTGGGGCCGCCGTCGGCGTGGCCAGGTCGGCGGCGATGCCGTTCTCGTGGAGGAGGTCGAGGATCCGGTCCAGACGCGAGAAGTCGTACACGCCCTCGGACGGCTCGAGCAGCGCCCAGGAGAAGATGCCGACGCTGACCATGGTGACGCCGGCCTCACGCATGAGGCGCATGTCCTCGGCCCAGACCTCCTCGGGCCATTGCTCGGGGTTGTAGTCGCCGCCGTAGGCGATGCCGGGGATGCGAAGGCGGCGTTGAGTGCTCACTGGTGGTGCTCCGAGATAGCAGAAACAGGTGGCTTGAGGGAGCGTCAGCCCTTGTCGCTGGAGTGCGAAGTACACGATCAGCGTGGGGATCGCGGTGAGCAGGGCGCCGGCGGCGACCAGGTTGGGGTCGGTGAAGTACTGGCCGGAGAGGTTGTTCAGGGCCGAGGTGATCGGCATGTTCTCGCCGGTGGAGATCAGCACGAGGGCCCAGAAGAAGTCGTTGTAGATCCAGATGGAGAGCAGGGTGGCCAGGGCGGCCATGGCGGGCTTGCACAGCGGCAGCACGATCTGCCAGTACAGGCGCCACACGGAGGCGCCGTCGACCAGGGCGGCCTCGGTCAGCTCGTGGGGGAGGGAGCGCATGTAGTTGCTCAGCACGAAGGTGCAGAAGCCGGACTGGAACGCGACGTGGATGAGGACGAGGCCGAGCGCGGAGTCGTACAGCTTGCCGCTCATCGTGATGCCGGGCAGGTCGATGAGCAGGTACATGCGGTACAGCGGGGTGATGATGACCTGCTGCGGGAGCAGGTTGCCGGCGGTGAAGACCAGCAGCAGGAACAGGTTGACGCGGAAGTCGAAGCGGCTGACGTAGAACGCGACCATCGACGACAACAACAGCGTCACCAGCACGGCCGGCACCGCGATGATCAGCGTGTTGCCGAGGTAGTGCAGCATGTCGGACTGCTCGAACGCGTTGGTGAAGTTGGCGAGGCTCAGCTTGTCCGGCCAGGAGACGTAGCCCTTGGTGCTGGTCTCGGAGTACGGCCGCAGGGCCGCGAACAGCGCCCACAGCAGTGGGGCGAGCCACGACAGTGCCGTGACGACGAGGAAGGTGTGCAGCAGGATCCGGGCGGGGCGGACGGGGGTGCGCTGCTGGGGAGCGCCGGTGACGGTGCTCATGCGCGCCGCTCCTTCCGGAAGGTCGCGATCAGATACGGGATGATCACCGCAAGGGAGATCACCAGCAGGACGACGGCGATCGCGGAGCCGTATCCGATGCGGCTGGACTCGCCGATGATGTTGTTGGTGACGAGGATCGACAGCAGTTCGGTGCCCTGGGCGCCCTTGTTGAAGACGAAGACCAGGTCGAAGGCGCGCAGCGCTTCGATGATCGTGACGACGAGGACGACGGTGTTCGTCGGACGCAGCGTCGGGAAGATGACGTTCTTGAACGTCTGCCACTCGTTCGCGCCGTCCAGTGCGGAGGCCTCCCGCAGGGACGGGTCCACGCCCTTGAGGCCGGCCAGGTAGAGGATCATCATGTAGCCGGTGTGCCGCCAGGAGGCGGCGACCAGGATGGCCCACAGGTTGAGGTTCGGGTCGCCGATCCAGTCGATGTAGTGGCCGGGCTTGTTGGCCCCGATGACGCTGTTGATCAGGCCCGTGTCGGGGTTGTAGATCAGCTGCCAGACGAAGCCGATGACCGCCAGCGACATCACGACCGGCAGGAAGAACGCGGTCTGGTAGACCCGGCTGAAGCGGATCTTCTTGTCCAGCTG
>NZ_LGDG01000070.1 GCF_001279775.1 Streptomyces sp. MMG1533
CCCCTTGCCACGCCGGCCGTCATCATCCAGCCCCTCCGGCGCCACATCCCGCGGCCCGCCCGATGCTGGAGGACGGGATCAACCATCCCAAACCCCCACCCACCCGCTGGGGGCACCCCCTGCAATGCCGGTCGGCATCATCCAGCCCGTCCGGCGTTTGAGGACGAGGGCCGTTCAGGGCCGACAGCGGGGTCTGGGGGCGCAGCCCCCAGGTCGACGGTCACTTCTTGGCCGACCGAGTCGGGGGTGGGGTGGGCACAGGCCGGGGGTCTGGGGGCGGAGCCCCCGGCAGGCGTCGGCGCCAACGCCGGACACCCGCACGGCAACCGGCCGACTTACAGGAACGCCAGGTTCACGACCCAGAAGCTGCACGCCGCCACGATCGCCGCAGCCGGCATCGTGATGAACCAGCCCAGGACGATGTTCTTGGCGACCCCCCAGCGCACGGCGTTCACCCGCTTCGTCGCGCCCACACCCATGATCGCCGACGTGATGACATGAGTCGTGGAGATCGGCGCCTTGAAGAGGAACGCCGTGACGAACATGATCGACGCACCGGTCGTCTCGGCGGCGAACCCCTGCGGCGGATCCAGCTCGATGATCTTCCGCCCCAACGTCCGCATGATCCGCCAGCCACCCGCGTACGTCCCCAGCGACAGCATCACGGCACAGGCGATCTTCACCCACACCGGGATCGGGTCGTCCGACCCCTGGACGTCACCGATGACCAGCGCCATGACCACGATGCCCATGGTCTTCTGCGCGTCCTGAAGACCGTGCCCGAGGGCCATACCGGCCGCCGACACAGTCTGAGCTATCCGAAAACCCCGCTTGGCCTTGTGCGGATTTGCCCTGCGGAAAAGCCACATGATCGCGCACATCACCAGATAGCCGGCGATCAGACCGACGACCGGCGAGATGAACATCGGGATGACGACCTTCTCCAGGACACCGGACCAGATGACGTCCGTCCCGCCCGCGAGCGCCGCCCCCACCATGCCGCCGAACAACGCATGCGACGAGGACGACGGAAGCCCGAAGTACCAGGTGACGAGGTTCCAGACGATCGCACCGATCAGCGCCGCGAAGAGGATCCCCATCCCCCTGTCGCCCTGAGGCGTCTCGATCAGCCCCTTGCTGACCGTGTGCGCGACCCCGCTGCCCAGAAAGGCACCGGCGAGATTCATCACAGCGGCCATCGCCAGCGCCGCCCGAGGCGTCAGCGCGCGCGTCGAAACGGACGTGGCGATCGCGTTCGCCGAGTCGTGAAAGCCGTTGGTGTACGTGAATCCGAGCGCGACCCCAATGGTCACGATCAACGCAAAGGTGTCCATGAAGAGTTCAGGACTCCTTGACGGCGATGGTCTCCACCGTGTTCGCCACGTGCTCGAACGCGTCGGCCGCTTCCTCCAGCACATCCACGATCTGCTTGAGCTTCAGCACCTCGATGGCTTCGTACTTGCCGTTGAAGAGCATGGCGAGCAGCTTGCGGTGGATCTGGTCGGCCTGGTTCTCCAGCCGGTTGACCTCGATCCAGTACTCGGTGAGGTTGTCCATGGTCCGCAGGTTCGGCATCGCCTCGGCGGTGAGCTCGGCGGCCCGCGCCAGCACCTCGATCTGCTGCTCGACGCCCTTGGGCAGTTCCTCCACGTTGTAGAGGACGACCAGGTCGACGGCCTCCTCCATGAAGTCCATGATGTCGTCGAGGGAGGACGCGAGGTTGTAGATGTCCTCACGGTCGAACGGCGTGATGAACGAGGAGTTCAACTGGTGGAAGATCGCGTGCGTGGCATCGTCACCTGCGTGTTCCGCGGCCCGCATACGCTCTGCGATCTCGGCCCGGCCGGCGGTGTCCGCCCCGAGCAGTTCCATGAGGAGCTTCGAGCCCGTGACGATGTTGTCCGCGGATGCGGCGAACATGTCGTAGAAGCTCGTCTCCCTGGGGGTCAGACGAAAGCGCACAAGGGGTCCTCGGGGTGCATCGGTTTCGGTCAGGCTGATGCTAGGCGCATCATCCGGCCACGGCTAATGGGCCGTCCCCCAGTGTCGCCCATCGGGCAGAGTGTTCGGCACGGGGGCCTTCCGCAGGCCACATACCCCGCAAAGTTCGGTACGATATACCCGGTAGGGGTATATGTCTGCCCATGATGTGGAGGACGCGATGACGACCACCGAGGCCGGCGCGCAAGCGCCCTCCGCCGACGTCGAGCCGGAAGTCGTGACGGACCACGACCGCGGCGTGCACGGGTACCACAAGCAGAAGGACGAACACCTCAAGCGCCTGCGCCGCATCGAGGGCCAGATCCGGGGCCTGCAGCGGATGGTCGACGAGGACACCTACTGCATCGACATACTCACGCAGGTGTCGGCCTCCACCAAGGCCCTGCAGTCGTTCGCCCTGCAGCTCCTGGAGGAGCACCTGCGCCACTGCGTCGCCGACGCGGCCGTCAAGGGCGGCGCCGAGGTCGACGCGAAGGTGGAGGAGGCGACGAAGGCGATCGGCCGCCTGCTGCGGACGTGAACCCCGCTCACCGGAGGTGAAGTGGGGGCGCCCCCGGCTCAGTAACCGGAGGCGTCCGCGCGTTCTTCGGCCACTTTCAGCACCTCGTCGATGCTCTCCAGGCTGAGCCGGTCCTCGTCGGCGGCCGAGGCCGCGATGATCAGCTCTCCGCACAGCTCGATCTCGGCGAGGGCCACGTGGTCCTGAACTGCCGTACCGCCGACCGGAGCCACGCGCATCACCTCTTCTCTGCCGTCACCGACTTCCTAGAGTAGGCAGCGGCTACAGACCGCGCATGGCACGGAAGGGCTAGTTCTTGACGCCGGTCACGACACGGCGCCCGGCACCTGTCCTGACCTCACTGCTCGGCGATCTTGCCGGCGTAGATGTCACCAGCCGTCGGCAACCGTACGTCGGCGGGGACCCCGAAGTCGTACAACAGCGTCGTGGAAGCGACCGCCACGGCCCCCTCCTGCTGCCCGTTCACAAAGCTGAACCGGTGCCTGACCTTGCGAATGCGCCCCTCGTCGTCGAGGTAGACGTCGAACGGAACGCGGGCCGTGGCGAACCCTTTCGCCGCCGCCGCGAGCGGCCCCCTGTTCCCGGCGGAGGCGTCGCGGGCCGCCCGCCCGAGATCCGCGATCCCCCGGTAATGCCGTACGCCGGTCCCCGCGACCTCGGTCCTCCCCACGTACGTCGCCGTCCGCGTCCCGCGCAGCACCTCGGCCGCGGCGAACGGATCGGTGGCCCCGCCGGTCACGAGGTTCCCGTCGGTCAGCGTGGCGGTGTCGACCCGCACCCACTTGTCGGCGGGGACCCCGGCCCCCCGGTTCTTCATGAACAGGGCGCCGGGAGCGAGGAGTTCGGTAATCGGCCGATGGTCACTGGTCCCCGCCGGATCCTGCGGCAGCATCACCTTCAACTGCCCCAACTGGCGCCGGTAGTCGTACACACCTCGTCCTCGAATGGTCACCCGGGTCCCCCCGGTGGCCATCTCCATGGACGTACGGGCCTTCGAACTTCCGGCATCCACCAGGGCGTCGGCGGCCCCGTGCAGGATCTCGACCGGATCCCCGCCCCGCGCGTCCTCGCCAAGGGCGGCCCCACTTCCGGAACACCCCACGGCCCCGAAGCACGAACAGACCAAGAACCCCAAGGCGACGACCCCGCCACCCGCCCGCCTGCGCTGCCGCTCCGCCATCGCCTGCCTACCCCCAGCCGGTACGTCCGTCACGGGCCCCCTGTCGTTCCGGTTAACGACGAGTAGATGGCGTCGTCACGCGCATACCGGCCCTTTACCCGGCCTGGGTAACGTTGTGGGCGTGGCGCAGCAGGACAGGGTCCCCCCACCCTCCGACCGACCGACCCACCGCACGACGACAGTCGAACAAGGCCGCTTCTGCACAGCCCGCTGCACCTGCGGCTGGCGCGGCCCGGCCCGCAGAGCGAGAAGCCTGGCGCGCGCGGACGCGGAGGGCCACACAGTCAACTGACCCACCCGCCAGAACCCGACCCCGACCCCGACCCCGTCAGCCTGCGATCAGTGATGCCTCCGGGGCCACCCGTCAGCCTGCGGGCAGTCGCGCCGCCGGGGCGGCACGGGTGGGCGCAGGCGGCACCCTGTCAGCGCCGGGCCGCGCAAACCCCCCCCCCCC
>NZ_LGDG01000071.1 GCF_001279775.1 Streptomyces sp. MMG1533
GGCGAGGGCTTGGGGGGGGCGACCATGACACGCTGGCGGCCGCTGCCGGATGCGCTGCCGAGGGAGGCACGGCACCTGGTCGAGCAACTGCGTGGCCTGAAGGACCGTACGGGCCTGAGCCTGGCCGAACTGGCGCGGCGGACCGCCTACAGCAAGTCGTCCTGGCAGCGGTATCTCAGCGGGACCAAACAGCCGCCGAGGGGGGCGGTGCAGGCGCTGTGCCGGGTCGCGGGAGCGGACCCGGCGCGGCTGCTGGCGCTGTGGGACCTCGCCGACCCGGCCTGGCCGCGCGGCGCGATGGTGCCCGGTCCGGCGGTACCGACCGGGTCGCCCGCGGCCGCGCCGCTGCCGCCCGCCGCCGAGTACCGGCACTGGCGGACGGCCGCGCTGGTCGCGTTCGCCGTCATCGTGCTGCTGGCGGCGGGGCTGCTGTGGGCACTGCCGGAGGGGGGCGGATGACCCTACGGCCACCCGCCCCCCTCCTCAGTACGGTCAGCCCACCTTGTCGTAGTACGCGATCTTCCAGGATCCGGTGCCCCTGAGCTTCACCCGGTACTTGCCGCTGACCCGCTTGAAGGTGACGGTCCGGGCGCTGCCCCAGTACTGGACGGTGCCACCGGCGTAGGGTCCGTTGAGTCGGTTCTGGGCGGACTGCCAGCAGTCGTCGGTGACGACGCCGTCGTCCTCCGGAAGGCCGTAGTGGTTCTGCCACCACTGGGTGGCCGACTCGGTCTCCGGGCCGAACGAGCCGTCGATCTTGTTCTTCGTGAAGGTGTGCCAGTCGCCGTCCTCGTCCTCGTACATGGCGCCGTCCGCCCACAGGACGGTCTCCCACAGAGCCGTGGCGTTGCTCTGGGCGTAGTCGTCGACGCCGAGGTTCTCCTCGTCCTGCCAGTCGTCGTAGACGAAGCTGCTGCCGTCGATGCCGTGGTAGTCCGCGGCGTTCGCCGCCGGCGCCAGGGCCGTTACGGCACCCCCGGCGACCAGCAACGCGGCCGACACCATTGCGACAGCCCGATTGCGCTTGCTCATACGGTCTTCCTTTCCGAACCGCCGACCCCCGTGGTTCCCCCCTGGGGCGGCTCGCCTCGCTTGGCACGACAAAGCGTCACGGCCGCGAGGCGGCACGGCGAGGCCTGACGGCATACGTGGGCCGGCAGGGGACGATCCACGCTGCGTACGGCGACGTCCCCACCGAGGGCGGGTCGTACGGGGACCGGGTGGGACGGGGTGGGACGGGACGGGGCCCGGTCGACAGCCGTCGCTCAGGCCGAGCCCTTCTCCAGCCGGGCCGCCCAGCTGATCCCGCCCAGCAGATGGGCGCGGAAGTCCGGGTCCTCGTAGGCCTCGGAAGCGTGCCCGAGAGCGGTGTAGAAGACCCTCCCCGCCCCCTGCTCCCGGCACCACACCAGCGGGTGGTCCGTGCCCATGCCGCCGCCGTCGTACGACGACTCGTCGGCACAGGCCAACACCCGCACCGCGTCACGGGGGTTGGCGCGGAAGTCGTACCACTCGTCGGTGAACTCCCATACGGCCGGGAGGTGTCGGGTGGCCGGATGGGTACGGTCCTCCACGACGACCCTGCCCGGCTGGAACTCCGGGTGCCGGTCGAAGCGGGCGCCGAGGAGTTCGCCGTAGTACGGCCACTCGTACTCCGTACACGCCGCCGCGTGCACCCCGACGAACCCGCCGCCCGCCTCCACGTACCCGGCCAGCCGCTCGCGCCCGGCCCGGGTGAGGATCTCGCCGCTGGTGGACAGGAAGACGACGGCGGCATACGGGTCCAGAGGCGCTTCGAGCGCCGCGGGGTCCTCGGTGGCGGTCACGTCGAAGTCGCCGAGGGTGCGTACGGCGACGATCGCGGCCGGGATGGAATCGTGCCGGTAGGCGGTGGTGCGGGTGTGGACGAGGAGTCGGCGGGCCATGCGCACGACCCTACGGCCCCGCAAAGAACCGCCCGTCCATGGACGAAAACGGCACGCTCAGGTCGAGTGAGGCGGCAAGTCGCCGTACGCGTGTTCCATTCCCAGGGTCGGTCTGCGTAGCCTCGCTGCGATGAATGCCATCCCTTCCACGCTGGACCACCTCGTCCTCGCGACCCCCGACCTGGCGGCGACCGTCGCCGACTTCGCCCGGCGCACCGGCGTGACCCCCGCGCTCGGCGGTGCGCATGTCGGGCTGGGCACCCGGAACCATCTGGTGTCCCTGGGCGGCACCCGCTACCTGGAGATCATCGGCCCGGATCCGGACCAGCACGCGTACGACGGGCCACGCCCCTTCGACGCCGACCAGCTCGCCGGCCCCCGGACGGTGACGTGGGCGATCAGCCCGCCCGACCTGGACGCGGCGGTCGCGGCGGCCCGGGCAAAGGGCTACAACCCCGGCTCGATCCGCCCCATGAGCCGCCGCCGACCCGACGGCACCCTCTTGGAGTGGCGCCTGACCGACGGCGACACCGCCCACCCGTCCGGCCTGGTCCCCTTCCTCATCGACTGGGGTTCCTCACTCCACCCGTCGGCCTCGGGGCTGCCCACCACGCCCCTGCTGGAACTGTCCGCGAGCACCCCGGACCCGGACGAGATCCGGCCCCTGCTCGCCGCTCTCGACACGTCGCTCCCCCTGACCGCGGGGCCGGTCGGGTTCTCCTTCACCGTGGACACCCCCCGGGGGCCGGTGGCGTTCGGCTGAGAGGGTCGTTTTCCGAGGGGTCTATCCGCGATCTGAACTTGGCTCGGCAGTGCCGCCCGGGGGCGTTTCGGGTTTCGTGTGGAGGATCTCGCGGGCCTGTTCCGCGGCGCGGGCGATGCTCTCGGAGACGAAGTCGAGGAAGCGGGCGACGTTCTCCAGGCGGGTGGCGGCCGGGGTGCCGGAGCCGAGGACGCCGACGCCCTGCCGTGCGGTCTCGACGATCTGGGCGGTGGAGCGGGCGCTGGCCATCATGGACTGGTACCAGATGTCGTCGTCGACGACGTAGCGCTCGCGGCGGCGTGCGTCGCGCTCCCGGCGGACCAGGCCCTGGCTGTCCAGGAACGCGATCGCTTTGGAGACGGACGCCGGGCTGACCTGCAGTCGCTCGACGAGTTCGGACGCGGTGAGGCTGCCGGCGTCGGTGAGGGTGAGGCAGGCCATCACCCGGGCCGTCATCGTGGGCATGCCCGACGCCATGAGGACGGTGGTGAACACCTCCTCGTACTCGCGCACCGCCTCGGCATCGCGTCCGTGGACCTGCTCGGGCGCCCCCGCCCCGCGGGGGGTGGTCTGCCTGCGGCGGTGGGCGCGGCGTTCGGTGGCGCGGTGGGCGAGGTCGGCGCGGTAGGCGGTGGGGCCGCCGTTGCGCATCACCTCCCGCGTGACGGTCGAGGTCGGGCGGTCGAGGCGTCTGGCGATCTCCGCGTAGGCGAGGCCGTCGGCCAGTCCCAGCGCGATCTGGCGGCGTTCGGTCTGGGTGAGCCTGCCTCCCGGCATCGCGGTCTCCTTCGTTGTCCGTGGCGCGTTGTCCGTGGTGCGCGCTGCGTGGTGCGTGGTGCGTCCACCATAGCGTTCACCTTCAATTCATTGCAACGAACAGGTGACCGTCGTTGCGTTAACCCCGAAGACGATTGCAACACTTTTCCAGCATTGAGCTGCACCGATGATGAATAGGCGCAACGAATACGTTGAAGGATCCTTGAATGCAACGTAGCGTTTCCGGCATCAGAAACAACGAGCCGCAGGAGAACACCATGCAGAAGTTCGACACCCCCGCCCCGGTCTCCGCCGTCCTCGACATCCCCGCGGGACGCATCCGGT
>NZ_LGDG01000072.1 GCF_001279775.1 Streptomyces sp. MMG1533
GCACCAACTGCCGGATCAACGTCCCGAGATCATCACTCGACCCCCGCGAATCACGCTGCAGCTGCGACAGCGTCTGCGCACCCATGTCGAACTTCATCAAGCCTCCCCCGTCGGGTTGCTACGGCGGACCGTGCCCGATCCACCTCATAACTCCCTTCCATCTCTATCAACCCCGTAGTTGCCTGTGCAATCGAGGTCCCCGTCACTCACAGAAGCACCACAACTCGGCCGGGATCCCGTTACCTGCCGACGTCCGCCGCCGGGGACTACGTCTCCCGAGTCTCCGGAATCGCATCATGCAACTCCGTCACAGCGCGTTCACCGGGCTTGACCGCGAGGAGGCGGCGGGCGGCATCCAGGGCCCACGTCGCGTCGACGCGATGGGCCGCTGCGATCATCAGCGCCAGCTGCAGGCCGAGGTCGTACGACGGTTGTTCCTCGGCGAGCCTCGCGATGCCGCGCTCCACCGGGGCTTTGACGGCAGGCAGAAGAACAGCGACGAGTTCCCGACGCAGCAACGAACTGACGTGCCGGTCGAACTGCACGCGGTCCGCTACATTCAGCAGAGCCTCGGCCGCCTGCCGTCGCCCGGTCGCCGTGCCGCGCTCCTCGACCATGTCGGCACTGTCCCCCACGGCGTCGGCGAGCACCCCGAAGGTGTCGTCCTGGCCGTGCAGCCGGTCGTACGAGGCTCCACGCCATGCGGCGGATTCCGGCGACCGAGCAGCCTGGACCACCGCTTCGTACCCGACCGCGTCCGCCCATCGGGTGAGCGCGACACAGGCCAGAAAGCGCCCTGCCGGATCCTCGTCCGGATCCCGCAGAACCTCTTTCAGTGCCTCGGAACGCTCCTGGTAGCCACCGTCGAGCCCGTCGCTGATGACGTCATCGGGATCGGCGGCCGTACCGTCGAAGTCCACGAAGAGCAGTTCGGCGACTCTGGCGCTCGGCTCCCAGGAACCTTGGCTGTCGGACAATCGGTACTCCTGTGCTCAGGTCGGCTCGCCGGATCACGTTATCCGGCTGGTCACGGCGTCTTGGTCGTCGGGTAGGGCCCCGTCACGTAGTCCTTCGGGACGACCCCGCTGATCAACCATTCGCCGTCGCGTCGGGTGTTGAGCAGCGCCATGACCCTGCGGTGCACCTTGCTGGTCTTGCCCTTGCTCAGACCGAGGTCGTTGACGAACTTGGTCACCGCGTCGGTGTCCGTCGGCTTGAGTGTCGCCGGCACCTCGACATCCTTGCCCGCCGTCTTGGTGATCTCGTCGTTGATGCTCCGCTGGATCTGCTCAGGACGCAGGATCTCCACGTTGTGGACCTTGCCGGCCTCGATGTCCGCCTGCAGCCGCCGGTAGTCGATGCTGACTTCCTGGGCCCCGTAGACCTTTCCGGTCCCGTCCTTCGGCGCGAAGGAAGTGAACTGGCTCGATTCCTTGGCCTTGGGGTTCGCGCCGCCCAGCACGTGCTCGAGTGGCGTGATCTTTCCGTCCGGATTGGCCGGCACGATGCCGGTGTCCGGATCGAACCGCGACTTGCGCAGCCCGTACTGGTTGTGGGTGGCGCTGAAGTCGTCGTCCTGCCGGATGAGAGGGGGCTCGTCTTCCTCCGGGGCCTTGGGCGGAGTCTCGTCCGTGGCTGATGCCACGCCGTCGCCGTCCGCCCCGCCGTCCGCCCCGCCTGGCGCGTCGTCGGCGTGATCCGCAGCGGAAGAGCCGCCGTCGGCGTTGTGTTCGGCGGGGTTGTCCGCACCGTCACCGTGCGGGGGTGCGTCATCGCCGTGCGGGGCCACGTCCTCGCCACGCGAGGGCACATCGTCACCGTGCGACGGGGCCACGTCCTCGCCACGCGAGGGCACATCGTCCCCGTGTCCGCCGACGGGCGGGTCGCTGGAGGGTGAGCCACCGGGCAGGCCGTCGCCAGGCTGCGCGGGTACGCCTTCACTGCCGGAGGAGTGGCCCGCACTGCTCGCCGTGTTGTCGCCGGCGCCGACCAGAGCCGGTTCCTTGAGCGGGGCGTCGACCTGCGACACTCCCGCACTTGCCGTCGGCGTGGTGTCGGCCGTGTTGACGACCGTCTCCGCGGGCGCCTGGTCGGCATGCTGGACGACACTGCCCTGGCTGTCCAGGAGGTTCCCGTCACCGTCCAGGTACTGGGCGGGGACGCCTTCGGACGTCGGCAGGTTGACCGTGCCCTCCGGCAGCGCCACCGCCTGCTCCGGCAGCCGCACGGTCCCGTCGGGGAGTCTGGTGGCACCCTCGGGGACGGCCGCGCCCTCCGGGAGCCGTACCGTACCGTCCGGAAGCGTCAGCGAGCCCTCGGGCAGGGTGACGGCGTTGTCCGGGAGGGTGGGGATGTCGACGTTGCCGACGCCCCTGAGGCCCCTGACGATGTCGCCGATCTTCGACAGACCCGCGCCCGCGCCCTTGGCGATGTAGGTCATCGGGTCGATGATCCGGCCCGCCTTGCCCGCCACCGACAGCACCTTGGCCACCGCACCGGCCTTGCTCACGCCCGCTGCGGCGGCACCCGCACCACCGGTGAAGACAGTGGTGAGCACATTGAAGGTGACCGCGCCGGCCGCCCGGGCAGGGTTGTCGCCCCACTGGTCCCACGCCACCAGGGCCTTGCCGGTCTCCTTCATCGCCGTACGCGAATCACGCAGCCAGGAGGGCATCTTGTCGTCCGGCAGCGTCCAGAACAGCGTGCCCGCACCGGGAATGACGGAGACCACCAGACCCGTGGCCAGTTGGGCGAGGCCCTTCCATGCCTGGCCCATCGCCTCCAAGCCGTTGAAACCGAGCAGCGTGCCCAGGCCCTTGATGGTGCCCCAGATACCGTCGACGATCAGGCCGTCCCAGAAGAACGACTTCAGCCAGTGGCCGATCTCCCACCAGTGGTGCTTCTCCTCGACCGGGTCACCCCAGGGAAGCTTCGCGTCCTTCAGGTCCTCGGCGTTGAAGCCGTACTGGTCCTTGCGGTCGGAGCCGTCACCGGCGACCATCTGCGTGCCGCCCCACAACGCGGTGATCTTGTTGTGGCAGGTGCGTTCCGCCGCCCAGAACGCCGCCACCGTCGCGGTGATGTCGTCCCGGATCTGGTTGTGCTCGTCGACCTTGTCGCCGTCGTACTCCCACTCGTCGTCGTCCTTGACCGACGCGATGAACGTCGTCGCGTCCGCCTTCAACTGCTTCAGTTTGTCGACAAGGGGACGAATCTCCGTGGCGTACGACGACAACGCCCCGGACACCGTCTCCAGGTCGTCCCCGAACGTGTCCGCACGGTCCTTGACCGGCTTGGTCGTCGCGAACAGCTTCTCGGCCTCGGGAGCCGTGTAGTACGCGGACAGGCCCTGGAACTGGGAGTGCACGTCCCCGCCGGCCTTGCGGACCTCACCCGCGTCCTTCTTCAGGTCCGCGTGGTCGGTCTCCAGTTGGGCCAAGTCGCCCGTGAACTGAGGAATCTGATCCGGCTTGATCACGCCTTGCCCACTCCCGGCATGTCCAGCTTCGGCTCGGCCAACGCATTGCGCTGCGCCTCCGTGGCCATCTCCTGGTCGCCGTTCAGATACGCCGTCGTCGCGTCCACCGCACCCTGCAGGGACTTGCCCGCCCGGGCCGCCACGTACTGCAGGTCCTTCGACGCACGCTCCGCATACTGCGACAACGCAAGGGCGACCAGGCCACCCGCGGCCTTCTCGCCACCCTCGCCGCCACCGCCACCC
>NZ_LGDG01000073.1 GCF_001279775.1 Streptomyces sp. MMG1533
TGCTCCTGCGGGGCGGGGGCCTGCTGTTCCGGGGTGGCGGGCCGGCGGTCGAACTCGCCGTACTCGCCGTGCCCTTCGTACTCGCCGTGCTCCTCGTGCTCGCCGTACTCGCCGTGGCCGGCGCCGGTCTCCACGGCGGAACCGGCGCCGTACGAGACGTCGCGCTCCTGCGAGGGTGCCGCGTACGCGTGCCGACCGTCCGAGGGCGCGGCGTATGCGTCACGACCGTCCGAGGAAGCACCGTACGCATCACGCCCGTCGGAGCGCGCGGCGTACTCGGCACGACCATCCGAACGCGCGGCATACGCGTCAGCGCCCGACGACGCCCCGTACGCGTCACGGCCGCCCGGCCGCGAGTCATACGCCCCACGCCCGTCCGCCCCCGCTCCCCCGTCGTCCACGCGGAACACGGTGCCGCCGTCCGCCGTCCGCCCGCGCCGGATCTCCTCCGCCCGTCCGCCCACCGACCGGCGCTCCAGGTCCTCCATCCGCGCCCGGAGTTCGGCGCAGCGGCGGGTCGCACGTTCGTGGTCGTCGCGGGCCCAGGCGAGGTCGAGACGGATGGCGTCGGCCTCCTGCCGGGTGGTCGCGGAGGCGAGGAACCGGCCCAGTTCGGCCTGCCGTTCGGCGGCGTAGCGCTGTTCGCGGAGCATGACGTCGAAGCGGTCGCCGAGGGCGTCCCGGCCGCCGGGGCGGGCGTCGTGGGCGACGAGTGCGGCGGCGTGCACGGCGCGGGCGCGGTCGGCCTCCGGGCCGGCGACGGCGGGGCCGTATTCCGTGGCGAGGTCGTGGAGGAGCGCCTCGACGACGTCCCAGGGCGGTATCTCACGCCCGTCGAGGCATGCCTGCATACCGTCGGGGTCGCGCTGCCAGAACACGCCGCACCAGCCGGCGCCCGGATCCAGGCGCGCCAGCAGCCCTTCCAAGTAGTTCGCGAACTCCCGCACCCGAGCCGGGAGTTGATCCACTGCCATCGCTCAACTCCTGCCAGACCGGAGTACTCCGGTCCGTAGAAAACACCAGTTGTGTTACGGCGCGGCTACAGACGCTTTTCGAGCCGGACGCGAAGATCCCCGGATCGGGATCCCCGGGCTGTGCGCCGCGCGTTCAGGAGGCCACCCGCACCTCCCGAACCCGGGCCGGCCGCCCCCTCGACACGGCCAGCACCACGGCGCCCGCCGTCACCCCGCACGCCCCGGGCACGGCGGCCGCGGTCAGCGTGGTGTCCGCGAGCACCAGGCCCGACAGCGCGGAGCCCACGGCGATTCCCGCGCCGATCAGCGTCACCAGCCAGGCGAAGGCCTCGGTCACCGTCCCCTCCGGGGCGAGCTCGCCGACCATCCCGAAGGACACCGTCAGCAGCGGTGCGAAGAAGACGCCGGTGCCGACCGCGACCAGACCGGCACCCACCGGCCCCGGCACGAGCGCCACCAGCCAGTACGAGGCCGCCATCCCGGCGCACAGCAGCGCGGCCTTGAGCGGTGCGGCGGCGGTCCACCGCAGCGCTCCGTACGTCACGGCGCCGAGCAGTGCGCCGAACGCGGACAGCGCCATGAGCAGGCCCGCACCGCCCGGCACGGCGTGCTGCTCGGCGTAGGCGACGCTGAAGACGTTGAACCCGCCGACCGCCCAGCCGGCGCCGAACAGGGCGATGAGCAGCAGAAGCAGGGCGGGGCTGCGCAGGGGGCCGAGCCAGTGCGCGTCGCGGGTCTCGGTCCGCCAGGCCCTCGATGGCTCCGCGGTGGCCATGACCAGGGCGCCGAGCAGTCCCAGCCCGGCGGCCAGCCACAGGGCGAGCGGCGCGGGGCCGAGCGCGGCGACGCCGGCGACGGCGAGCGGGCCCGCGATGAAGATGACCTCCTGCGCTCCCGCGTCCACGGCGTACGCCGACTGCAGTTGGCCCGCGTCCACCAGTTCGGGCCACAGGGCGCGCAGGCACGGCTCCAGAGGCGGCGCCGCCGCGCCCGCGACCGCGGCTCCGGCGACGATGGCGTACGCGGATCCCGGGGCGAGCGCGAGCAGTGCGTACCCGAGCCCCGACACCACGGCGGACACGACGAGCACCCGTGGCTGGCCGGTGCGGTCGACGACGCGGCCGAGCAACGGGCCGCCGATCGCCCCGGCGACGGCGAACACGCCGGTGGCCACGCCCACGAGGCGGTAGCCGGCGCCGGCCTCGCGCACGGCGAGGGCGATGGCGAGCGCGGCCATCGCGCTCGGCATCCGTCCGACCAGGGAGCCCGTCAACAGCCTGATGACATAAGGGCGTCGGAGCAGCGTCAGATACAGCATGGGGCTCCTGTGGAAGTGCGGAGCGGCACGGGCCGGACCGGCGCGGGAAACCCGGTCCGCCGGGTCGACCGTCGCAGCGCCTCGCCCCTCAGACCGGCAGCAGGGCGCAGCTCACCGCGATCTGGTCCATGGACAACCCCAGCGCGCGGGCCAGCGCGGCCACCGTGAAGAACGCCGGGGTCGGCGCACGGCCCGTCTCGATCTTGCGGAGGGTCTCCGCGGAGATTCCGGCACTGGCCGCGACCTCCGTCATGCTGCGGCCACCGCGGGCCTCGCGCAGCAGCCGGCCGAGCCGTTCGCCGCGTTCGCGCTCTTCGGGGGTGAGAGGGGTGCGTACCATACCGTCATTGTAATACCGGTATAGTAATTGGCATGGTAGAGCTGAAGACGGACACATCGATCGACGCCATGTACGAGGCCGGCCAGGTCGTCGGGCGAGCCCTGACAGCTGTACGGCAGGCCGCTGACGTCGGCGTTTCCCTGCTGGAGCTGGACGAGGTGGCGCACGACGTGCTGCGCGGGGCGGGCGCTGGCTCGCCCTTCCTCGGTTATCGGCCCTCCTTCGCGCCCACCCCCTTCCCGGCGGTCGTCTGCGCCTCCGTGAACAACGCGATCGTGCACGGCATCCCGACCGCCTACCGGCTGCGCGACGGCGACCTCGTCTCCATCGACTGCGGTGCGGAACTGGGCGGCTGGACCGGCGACTCGGCGATCAGCTTCGTGGTCGGCAAGCCGCGTCCGGCCGACGTCCGCCTGATCGAGACCGCCGAACGGGCGCTGGCGGCCGGCATCGAGGCGGCGGTCGTGGGGAACCGCATCGGCGACATCGCGCACGCGATCGGCACGGTGTGCCGGGCGGCGGGGTATGGCATCCCGGACGGCTTCGGCGGCCACGGCATCGGCCGCCGCATGCACGAGGACCCGCCGGTCCCCAACGAGGGCCGTCCGAGGCGCGGGCTCCCGCTGCGCCACGGCATGGCCCTCGCGATCGAGCCCATGCTGATCGGCGGCGGCACGGACGGCTTCCACGAGGCACCGGACGGCTGGACCCTGCGGACGAACGACGGTTCGCGCGCGGCGCACGTCGAGCACACGGTGGCCATCACGGACGCGGGACCGCGGATCCTGACGGCACGCTGAGCGGCGGGGCGTATCCGCCCTCGGCCGTGATCGTCGCGGGTTCGGGGAGGGAGCAGGTCCGGGATCGAGGGCAGGAGGGGCCGGGGCCCGGGGGCCCGGGAGAGGCCGGAGGGGGCCGGAGG